>JAEXYH010000071.1 GCA_023451735.1 Pseudomonadota bacterium
ATGGGCGTAGGACGGCGAAAAGGTCGTACCCGTCACCCACACCAAGGAGACATTCCCGGTCGAGGAATGGCAGGACCATGCGTCGCCGGTCTGGAATTTCGGCAAGCAGGATCTTCCGGAAACGGACGTCCTAAATGTGAAGGTGGCACGCTCCGACAAGGACGAGAAGCACCTTTGCCCCATGCCGCTCAACATCACGAAGCGCGCGCTCCGCATGTGGTCGAATCCTAACGACGTCGTTTTCTCGCCGTTCATGGGCATCGGCTCCGAGGGTTACGTGTCGCTGCAGCAGGGGCGCCGCTTCGTCGGAACCGAGCTCAACCCGAACTACTTCCGCCAAGCAGTGAAGAACCTGGGCGAGGCAGCGGCTGTCGGCAGCGAGAACGATCTGTTTAAGGCTGCAGCATGAGCCCCGCCGAGATGGAAGCATCCTGCAA
The DNA here is from genome assembly GCA_023451735.1 of Pseudomonadota bacterium. Taxonomy (GTDB): domain Bacteria; phylum Pseudomonadota; class Alphaproteobacteria; order Rhizobiales; family Rhizobiaceae; genus Neorhizobium. The sequence goes on from JAEXYH010000071.1 coordinate 438, forward strand.
CGCCAGCCTCGCCGGCGCCAAAGAGTTCGGCCTCCCAGAAGCCAAGGCTTGCGTGAACCTCGTCACACCTAAGGGCTGGAAACCGCCGCCGGGCTTCCCGCGCGGCTACCTGCTGCAGGTGAAGGAAAACGGCGATCGGCTGTCGAGCTACCCCGCGCTGCGGCTGCGGGCATGGATCAGGAAGGCGGTGGCCACATGACCTTCCAACCCACCACCGTCGGAGACACGCCGGCTGTCTGCAATTGCTGCGGCCGGCACGCTATCGGTATTGGTATCGGGGATGCGAAAGAGCCCCGATACCTCTGCCAGGAGTGCGTAATCCTCGTCGAACAGATGAAGCGCGTACGCCGGTTCGATCCATACGAACTCGAGGCCCGTATGGGCGGCATGGAAGCAGCTGGCCCGTTGGTCGATGAGTTCGGCAGTGACCTAGCCGAGTGGAGCGAAGAGCAAGTCCTCATGTTCTGTGGCGCGATCTGGAAGGGATGCGCCGACAGGCTAAGGGAAGTTGTCCGGAAAGGGGAGGCGCCGTTTTGACCGGCTGGATTGTGATTATCGGCGGTGTTGCCGCGCTCATCGCCATAGATCAGTGGCACCGCAGCAACTGCCGCAGGTGGGACGCGCTAGACGCGAAAGAAGATAACTCGTTAGCTGGAGCAATGGAGAGGAGCAGACGCTATGCATCACGCCAATGACAATAGCCGCGGCGTCGTCATCCTCCTCTGCAACCTGACCGACGCGATGGCCCTGCCGTGGATAGAGGGCGGATACGAGGTAGTAATGGTTGACCCGCAGCATGGCGAGACGACTAACCGCCAAGGTGTCACGCGGTTCGCGGGCACGATCGTAGAGGCAGGGGATATGCTCGGGCAGATGATCCGGTCTGGCCGCGTGGTGTTTGTTGCCGGCTTCCCACCGTGCACCGATGTTGCCGTGTCCGGAGCTCGATGGTTTGAGAGTAAGCGGCAAGCCGACCCTTACTTTCAAGCCAAGGCCTCGATCGTGGCGGAGCAGTGCCGCATGACGGGCCTGCTATCGGGTGCTCCGTGGATGTGGGAGAACCCTGTTAGCGTCTTCACCAACATCTTCGGAGCGGCCGACCACACATTCCACCCGCACGAGTACACGCAACTATGCGCCGACGACAACTACACGAAGAAGACCTGCCTTCGAGTAGGAGGTGGATTCAGTATGCCCCCTAAGTGCCCGGATATTTCGCTCGGCAAGCCGGACAATCGCATTCATGCTGCGCCACCGGGCGACGATCGCGCTAATTTCCGGAGCGCATTCCCGCATGGCTTTTCGCGCGCCGTCTACCTAGCGAACGCGCCCCATCTTCGGGTGCGTCCAAAAGCAGCCAACGACAATCACCAGTCGATTCCAGCGGAGCGGAGGGTTTCCCATGCGTGAAGCAGCGCGGCTACCCATGGCGGGATCTCGCGGTCCCCAGCCTTCCATCGGCGAACCGTTCGCGCGTCCACACCGCTGTGGCGCGCGAAGGCCGTCTGCCAATTTTTTCCGAAGAGGGCTTCAGCCCTGCTCTCCATGTCTTCGGGTGTCACAGCGAGATTTCATCCTTCACGAGCTTCATCTTGAATCGGTCGCTGCGAGCATAAACGGGGTTGTCGTCGCGGTCAGCAGAAACGATGCGGGCTGCGGCACGATCATCCGAGCGAACCCATCTGGAGACAAAGTCCCGCGCTTCGGAGAGCGACTGGTGGATCGCAAGAACTCGATCTGCGGCAGTAAGGGTGAAGTAAAGGGTCATGACTGCGTCTCCTCGTGTGGCGTTGGTGATTACGTACTAGGACCATTGGCCCTAGTTGTCAACATGGCTTGAGGAGATAAAATGAAGCCGCTTGAACTAGCACAGCACTTCACCGAACTGGGCTGGCCGGTCTTTCCGTGCAGATCGCACGCCGAGGAGCACGTCGACCAGCACGGCGAGATCACCACGCTCGGCGAAAAGACGCCGCTGACTACGAATGGATTCAAAGCCGCGACGCGCTTTGCCCGTATCCTCGACCGCTGGTGGACGGATTGGCCTGATGCCGCCGTTGGCCTGCCGACCGGATCACCGACGGGCTTTTTCGCATTGGACATCGACAACAAGCCTGGCGGGGCAAACGGATTCCTATGGCTCGACGAGATGCAGGCCGAGCACGGCCCGCTGCCCGAGACCGCGCGCGTCATCAGTCCGAACGGCGGAATGCACATCTATTTTAAGTACGTCGTCGGCACCCGCAACCGCGGCGCCCTTGGCGCTGGCGTCGATATCCGGTCTGAGGGCGGCTACGTCGTGGCGGCTGGAAGCACGATGGCCAATGGCAGGCAGTACAAGTGGGTGGACGACGTGCGCGAGATCGCCGACGCGCCCGCGTGGCTGCTGGACCTGTTGCTGCCGAAGTCGGCGCCGACACATAGCAGCTACACGGCGTCCAGCGCGACCAACAATGCCTATGTCGACGCGGCCGTCGATCGGGAGCTTGCCGACCTTGCCAGCGCGCCGATGGGGAATCGCAACAATAGCCTGAATGACGCCGCGTTCGCGCTCGGCACGTTCGTCGGCGCCGGTGCGATGCCGGAGGCTGAGGCGCGTGCCTTGTTGCAGGACGTGGCGCGTGGTTGGGGCAGGGATTGGTCCCGGTGCTGCAAGACGATCGAGAACGGCTTGAAGGCAGGCATTTCGCAGCCGCGCCATATCCCGGAGCCGGACTTTAAGGACAACACGCGCCTAGTAGATATCACCCGGATGATCCAGCGTGGGTTGGAGAAGGCGCGGGCGTTGGAGGCGGAGGCGCCCGAGAATATAGACCTTACCGTGCGGGAAGATGTGGTGGCTGGAGGGGATGATCTTCCCGTTCAGGAAGCGCCACAGCCCGCCAACGACAACCAGCCTTCCTCTCCCATCACCGCCACCGCCTTCAAATGGATCGATCCTGCCACCATTCCGCGACGCGAGTTCGCCTATGGCTCGCACTTCATCCGGAAGTACGTGTCGGTCACGGTCAGCCCGGGCGGCTTGGGCAAGACGTCCAGCAGCATCGCTGAGGCGCTTGCCATGACCTCAGGCAGGGCGCTGCTTGGCACCAAGCCGCCGCAACGTCTCAAGGTCTGGGTGTTCAATGCCGAGGATCCGCGCGATGAAATGGAGCGGCGCATCATGGCGGCCTGCATCCATTACAATCTCAAGCCGGAGGACATCGAGGGCCATCTGTTCCTGGACAGCGGCCGCGAGCAGGAGCTTTGCGTGGCCATCGAGGACAAGAAGGCCGGCGTGCGAATCCAACAGCCGATCGTCGAGGCTGTAGTGGAGCAAATTGAGCGCTACGGCATCGACGTGATGATCGTTGACCCGTTCGTTTCCACCCATGGCGTTAACGAGAACGACAACGGCGCCATCGACAAGGTAGCGAAGCTGTGGGCACAGATCGCGGACTACACGAACTGCAGCATCGATATCGTGCACCATCTCCGGAAGGTGGCGGATCGCGAGGCAACGGTTGAGGATGCTCGAGGCGCTGTTTCGCTGATCGGCGCGGCGCGCTCGGTGCGGGTGCTCAACCGGATGTCGCCGGAGCAGGCGGCCGAGGCCGGCGTAAAGCCTGAGGATCGTATGGGTCACTTCTCGGTGACATACGGCAAGTCGAACCTCACGCCGCTGTCGTCGCGCCTGGATTGGCGGAAGCTCGAAGGCGTCCCTCTAGGAAATGGGCGCGGTCTGACGAAGCCACAGGACTTCGCGCCGGTCGTCACGGAATGGCAGTGGCCTAGCGCAGAGGAAGTGGCAGGCGAGCTCACTGAGGCGCAACGGCAGGCCATCTTGGCGGCCGTGAGCGGCTCGGACTATAAAAAATCGGCCAAGGCTAAGAACTGGGTCGGGACAGCTGTGGCCTATGCGATGGGGCTAGATCTGGAAGATGCTGCGGCAAAGAAGAAGGCCGGCACCGTCGTCACGGCATTGTTCAAGGAGGGCGCGCTCGTTGAGGTCGAGGAGCGTGATCCGATCCGTAGAGAAATGGCTGTATTCGTAAGGGCGGCTTGACTTGAAAGATGAACAAGAGCGCCTATCTATATAACAGATAACCGCTTCGCCAGGTGACCACGGATGTACTGGCACCAGGCTGAGGCAGTTGCGGAAGGTCGGTGCGAGAAGTCGCCCCGGCCTTTTTTGTATCGCTCGGTGAGGAACCATTGCGTCGCTCCTATCGTTTATAACGATCGCAAGGAGGATATGCATGAAATCGTTGACAAAAGTGCTGGCCGCCGCGTCGCTTTCCGCCATGATGGGTCTATCATCGCTTGGCTCGGCAGTTGCCATGCCGCTGCCGTCGGTCGCGAAGCCGACCCAGGTAACCGATGTCCAGTCGGTTCAATGGGATCGCCGAGATTGGCGCGAACGGCGGGACCGCCGTGAATGGCGAGAAGACCGCAGAGACCGCCGCGAGTTGCGTGAGCGCCGCGCGGGATATTATGGCGGTCATCGCGGGTACCGTGATTATCGCCGCGGCTACCGACGCCATTCGGACGGCTTCTGGTATCCGCTGGCTGCCTTCGGAGCCGGCGCAATCGTTGGCGGCGCGGTGACTAGCCCACGCGTCTCTGGAGGGTCGAGCCACGTCCAGTGGTGCACCAATCGCTACCGCTCCTACCGCGCATATGACAACACCTATGTGCCGCGTGCAGGCGTCCGCGCTCAGTGCAACTCGCCTTACAGCTGAGGCTAGCATTCGTACAGCAGATGAAGGCGGCAGAAATGCCTCCTTTTTTGTGCGCGCGGATCGGAACGCAACGCCTCGCGAACTGTTGTCCATCCGCATTTACAGCAAAGGAGAGATACGTGAGCATTTTCAGCAAGATCAAGGACGCGATCTTCGGTGGCGCAGCACAGGCGGCTCCAGCGTCTCCAACTGGCGCCGAACCGACACCCGCACCTTCGTCTATCCCTGAACCGGCAGCAACGACGGCACCTCCGGTAGGGGGTACGGGTCAGGCAGTTCCTTCTACTGCAGGCGCATCTGTTCCAGCACCTTCGACCGGTACGGCAAGCGTCGAGGTCGCGCCTATTCTTGACGCAGCCGTGGCACGTAGCGGCCAGAAGCTCGACTGGAAGCATTCAATCGTTGATCTGATGAAGGCTTTGGGGATGGACGCTAGCTTGGCTGAGCGCAAGGAGCTTGCCGAAGAGCTCGGATACACCGGCGAAAAGGACGGCTCGGCTGAGATGAACATCTGGCTTCACAAGGCACTGCTGCGCAAGCTGTCAGAAAACGGCGGCAAGGTGCCAGCGGAGCTTCTCGACTAAGCCCTAATTATTGAGACGGTAAAGATGGTCGGTGCGAGTATTCGCTCCGGCCTTTTTGTTTGCTTAGCAGGCCGGAACATTTCGCATAGAGCATCGTTCTGGCTCCAAACAAGGAGACACCAAGATGAAAAAGATTGCACTCACCGCCGCCCTTTTCATGTCTGCAACCGCGGCCTTCGCGCAGTCTGCGACTGAATCGACGGGCGTAAACTCTGCCCTTGGCGTAGCTCCCAAGACCGAAGACTTCGTCACGGAGGCCTCGGCCAGCGACATGTTCGAGATCGAGTCGAGCAAACTGGCCCTGCAGAAGGGCGACGATGCCGTCAAGAAGTTCGCTCAGCAGATGATCACTGATCACGAGAAGACGACGGCTGAACTGAAGACGCTTATTTCAGGCGGCAAGGTGCAGGGCACCCCGGCAACCGCCCTGACCGACGATTTGAAGGAAGAAGTGGACGAGCTTGCCAAGCTTGAGGGCGCCGAGTTCAATGAAGAGTATATCGACGATCAGGTCGAAGCGCATGAGGATGCTGTGGACCTCTTCAAGCGCTACGCCGAAGAAGGCGAGAACGCCGAACTCAAAGCATTTGCGGCAAAGCACCTTCCCGCACTGGAGCACCACTACAAGATGGCTCAGGACATGGACAACGACTGAGCGGGCCCTTAGGCGGCGTGAAAAGAGGCGGCAGAGATGCCGCCTTTTTTATTGCCTTGATGTCGCTATTTCCCAGACTCCATAGCCGAAGAGCCCGAGGCATACCAACGCGGCAATGATTGCAGCGAGGCCAAAGCGCTTCCCCCACTCCCAATGCTTCTGCGAACCATCTCTCGCGCCAGTGGCGTATCTTTGGTTCGACAGATAGGCCAGCAGCGTTATGAACACCGCCATCCCTGCACCGGAGGCGAAGTAGGTTAAAGACCTGACAGCCGCCTCGACTATCTGCCTATCCGGCCAGCGAAGGTCTTTAGACATCACATTGGACATGAACGCCAGGACAGCGATGCACGCACCACCGTTGAGCAATAGCAGTGCTTTTATGCCAGCTTGAGCCGCCTCAACCGAAGCCGTTTCCAACTCCTTCGCGCGCTCCGGATCCTTTACCAAAACACAACCTCCACCATCGCCCGTTACAACCCCTGATACTGCACGGATGCACTTTCAAAAACCGGGCATTATCCGTGCACATCCGGACGGAGACACCTGCACAACGCTGCCCGGTTAGTGCACGGTCATAAGGGTATATATTTATATATACCCATTACCGTGCAACCGTGCAGGGCGGTGTGCCGCGCGCACGGTTCTCAACAAATATAATTGGGCGCCGTGCACCGTGCAGACGGGCGGAAGAAATACAACCTGAGTGGCAGGGCATAGGCGGATTTCATATATCCGCTTCACCAACACCACTCAGGAGACACCATGGCAAAGCCAACGCAGCAGACAGTTCGCATCAAAGGCGTCCGCACCATCATCCGCACGTCGGCCAACGGCAAGGTCACGACCAAGGCAGCACTGCCGAAGGAATGGGAGCTCCAGGCAGCTCAGGTTCGCGCTCTGCGGCAGCTTCCACAGTACGGCAGTCAGTTTCTCCTAGCCGGAGATCAGAACGCGGCGAAGCGTGGCCCGCGAGCTCAGCAGGAAGCGATCGCCGCGGGGATGACACCGGGAGAGCCGGACGTCCGGATCTATCTCGCCAACGGTCAGATCCGGCTCATCGAGAACAAGGTCGGCCGAGCGTCGCTCACCGACAGTCAGAAGGAACGTCATCCGGCACTTGCGCGTCTCGGCCACCACGTTGCAGTCGTCCGCGCCGTAACCGGCGAAGAGGCAGCAAGGCAGGCAGTCGAGCTAGTCAGCAAATGGATCGCAGAAAATGACAATTGGCCGCTTGACAAATTTGTAAAAGTTTTGTAGTCAGCGCGCGAACCAATAGCCAACTATGAGGATGTATGGCGGAGATACCCAGCAGAAGATCCTATGCCCTACGACCACCGACAAAGGCCGCCCACCCAGCGGCCTTTTTTGCGTTCTGGTATTATATATCTCGTACCACCACCACGAGAGGAGACCACATGGCCAGACACGGATCACTTGCCGAGCAGCTCGACGCGCTTCTGACCTTCGCTACTGCACGGGACCATGAGCCGGAGCCGATCCAGACCAACTGGACCATCGCGCCGGCCAACGACAACAATCCGGAAGACGTTGCCGACCTCAAGACTGAACGGCTCTGGGATATCTCACCGTCGGTCGAAGAAATGATGAAGCAGGTCAAGGCTGGTCCAGTTCATCGCAACGAAGCTGGCCAGACGGTTCGCATTGGTCGCTTGCGCTTCTCCGATGGCACGCAGACCGAGCAGGCCATGAAGGTCACGATCGACGGCAAGGTCGTCACGTTTCAGGATCGGATGCCCACCGGAGCCATGCTTGGCACGGTCGATAAGGAACGGGCACAACGTGGCGGTGATGAGAACCCGCAGGAGCTGACAGACAGCAACGATTATTTCGCTGAGATGCTTAAGACCCGAAAAGGTCGGTATGTCACGGCGACACGAAAGCGCCAGCCACGGCAGCACATCAGCCGCGAGGAAGCAAAGCAGATCCTGGCGGACGCCTACGCCAAGGCTGGCGATATCAGCAAGCTGATCACGCGGTATCCGAACGCCCTGCCTTGCGGATCGCAGAAGGTGGCGGACAGCTTCCTCGGAATGCGGAAGACGACATGCGCAGGTGGTGGCTCGATGGCGTGGCAGGATGTGGTGTCTGAGACCGAGCAGCGCAGGTCATGGCATGAGGCGGTTGGATACATGGCCAACGATCACTTCGACGTCCTGACGCAAGCCAGCAAGGCGCGGAACCTGAAAGAGATAGGCCAAGCCCGAGGCTTCAAAGGCCAGTATGCGATTGAAGCTGGTAGGCGTCTTCTCATCGCCGCGAACGATGATTTCGCAGAAGCGCTGAAATTGGCGAAGTACGCAGCTTCGTAGACCTGACTTTCTGCGGAGTTGCCACCTGTATAGGTGAAGGGGTTGCCGATAGGTGCCCCACATCTATCCGGGCGCACCGATGTTGCGACGGACGCTCGGCCAGCGATGAGCCGGGCGTAACTATTGCGGTGTTGCGATGCTGGCTTTGTAACCCGGTATCGATCGGCGATATGTCCACCGCATAATTATTGGCCATCCACCGATAGATGCTTGCGGCTTGGATGCGGCATTCGGTGGCCGACATGATGGCATTTGCAAAAGACACTGCATGCGCATCTAGACGGTAGCCTTCCGTAGGGCCGCTACTGTGGTTGCCCATGTACTCATGCATCTGCCACTCCCCATTACCTGGCGCGCCTCCTCTCGCGACAGGTAGTCCTGCGGCGGTCTCCCCGATTGGGTAGAGATCGCCGCTTTTGTTTTTAGGCTGCAATACGGCGGGCGGCTTTGTCGATGGCCTTACGGTCTGAGCCATACTGGTCGATGATTTTGACTGCGTCTTCGACCGGTATCCTGAACTTCTTGGCCAGAACCTTCGGTTCATAGGCTGGCGTTGGCGCCGAAGCGCCTTCTCGTTCTGTCATGGATTGTCTCCTTGAGATGAAGCGGCCAGACAATGGCCACGCACCGTGGCGGCCGCTCATGATCAACATATGGGTATTGGGAACGGTCATTCCAAGTAATGCGGGGTAGAGCAGCATGGTAGCTCGCTTGGCTCATAACCAAGAGGTCGCTGGTTCAAGTCCAGCTCCCGCAACCAAGCATCCTTGGAAGCATCTCTACGACACGGCAGCATGGAAGCGCTTGCGCGAGCGTCAGCTAGCGATACAGCCGCTCTGCGAGTTCTGCCTGATCACAGAAGAGATCACAGCTGCCGAGGTTGTCGATCACATCGAGCCTCATAAGGGCCAGTTAGATTTGTTCAACGACCCAAGCAACCTGCAGAGCCTTTGCGCCCACCACCACAACAGCGCCAAGCAGATGATGGAGCGCGGCAAGAAGGTCGCGGTCATAGGGGTCGACGGGTATCCGATCGAGATTGGGTGATCGACCAGCCGAGCGTGCCGCGTCGACGAGGCGGGTAGGGGGTGGTCGAAAGTGTGGCCCGACGGCAACACCTACCGGCGGTGTCCAACAGCGATAGCGCTAATACAGTTTTTTGCCTCCCGCGTGCGCAAGCGCGCGAGGCCTGACGAGGATCAACGACATGGCTAAGAGGAAGGCGCGCATCGATAGCGCGGCCGAAGCCGTGCGCGTCATGGCGAAAGCAACCACAGAGATCCAGCCGCCTGCCAACGTTCCACTAGACGATGGCGACGAGCCATTCTTCCGAAACGTAGTTGCCGAGTTCGCTCGGTCGGAATGGACCGACCATCAGCTAGAGCTCGCTGCCATGCTCGCCAGAACAATGGCCGACCTCGTGCGTGAGCAATCGCTACTTCGTGAGGAGGGCGGCGTTGCCTACAGCGACAAAGGCACGCCTGTGGCTAACCCACGCAAATCAATCGTGCAGATGCACGCCGGTTCAATCCTGTCATTCCGTCGATCGCTCGCCCTCCACGCCCGCGCCGTTCAAGGCGAGGCAAGGGATGCCGCCAAGCGGCGCGAGGCTGCAAAAGATATCGAGGGCGACAATCCACTAGAGGATGATCTGCTGGCGCGACCGGGCTGACACTGAATGGCGAAAAAGCCGATGACCCGCGGCGAGCGCGTGATTGCGTTTATTCAGCGATACTGCCTCGTGCCAGAGGGTACCTTGCTGGGCAAGCCGGTGAGGCTGCTGGACTTCCAGAAGAAGTTCATTCTGGCGGTTTACGACAACCCAGTTGGCACATCTCGCGCTTATCTGTCGATTGCCCGTAAGAACGGCAAGACAGGCCTGATTGCCTGCCTTCTGCTTGCTCATATCGTTGGGCCGGAGGCTTATCAGAACGGTCGCATCGTTTCTGGCGCTAGATCTCGCAAGCAGGCGGCTGAGGTCTTTAACTACGCCTCGAAGATGATCATGATGTCGCCAGAGCTTTCGAAGCTAGCGCGCATCGTGCCGTCAGCGAAGATGATCGTCGGGCTTGCTAAGAACGTTGAGTATCAGGCTAGTTCGGCGGAGGCGAAGAGTGCGCACGGCGGCTCGCCGATTCTCGCTATCCTCGACGAGGTTGGCCAGATCAAAGGCCCGACGGATGATTTCGTCGAGGCGATCGAGACGTCGCAGGGCGCCTACGAAGGTCGGGCGATGCTGTTCGCCATCTCGACGCAGGCCGCCACTGACAACGACCTTTTCAGCCGATGGATCGACGACGCCGAGACGTCGAAGGATCCACGCATTGTTTCTCATATCTACACCGCGCCGGTTGAGTGCGAACTCAACGACCGGGCCGGGTGGGCCGCAGCAAATCCAGCGCTAGGCGTCTTCCGCTCCACCAAGGACGTTGAGGATTTCTCGCAGCTGGCGATGCGCATGCCGACGAAGGAAGCCAGCTTTCGCTGGCTGTTCCTCAACCAGCGTATCGACGCATCTGCGCCGTTTGTTGCTCCTGCCGTCTGGCGTGCTTGCGACGGCCCTGTCGACGAGTTCGAAGGCCTGCCGGTGTTCGGAGGCCTGGACCTTTCCGAAGTGTCCGACTTGACGGCTCTGGTACTCATGGCGCCGAAAGAGACGGAGGCGGGCACTGTCTGGCATGTCAGGCCAACATTCTGGCTTCCCGGCGAGGCGTTGCGCGACAAGGCCAAGGCCGACCGCGTGCCTTACGACATCTGGAATAAGCCGAACGATGAGGGGCAGCGGTTCCTTGAGACTACGCCCGGGCCAACGGTCGACTATGAGTTTGTCGCCTATTACCTGTACGAGCTCTCACAGGTCATGGACATCCGCAAGATCGCGTTTGACCGGTACAACTGGCGCTTTCTAAAGCCGTGGTTGTTGAAGGTCGGCTTTACCGAAGAGCAGCTGGAAGGCGATGACGCCATCTTCGTCCAGTTTGGACAGGGCTTCGCTTCCATGTCGCCGGCACTGCGCGAGCTCGAGAGCATCCTGCTCAATAAGAAGCTCGCCCACGGCGGCCACCCTGTTCTGACCATGTGCATGATGAATGCAACAGTGAAGCAGGATCCCAGCGGCAACCGCAAGCTCGACAAGCAAAAGTCACGAGGACGCATCGACGGCGCTGTGTCTCTGACGATGGCGACGGCGATGGCCGGCACCTACGAGGGGTCGGACGACGGCAACCTCGACGACTTCGTCAACAACATGATCTCGGTCACATGGTGACCTGTAAAGGATTACCATGGGCCTCTTTGAGAGATGGGTTGGAAGACCCATCAAGCTCACCGATGGAGAGTTTTGGCGCGGCTTCTTCGGCCTCGGCAGCACCTCAGGAGAGGTGGTGACGATTGAGAGCGCGCTTTCGCTTGATGCTGTTTGGGCGTGCGTCAATCTCGTCCAGAATGCCGCCGGTACCTTGCCGTGCATTGTGTACGGCGGTGATGGTGTGACCATCGACAAGAACTCGCCGCTCTACGAAATCCTGCATGACATGCCCAACATCGACGACACCGCACCGGAATTCTGGTCGATGGCGGCGCTGTGCCTCATGATGGACGGAAATTTCTTCGCGGAAAAGAAGATGAACGGCGATCGCCTAGTGGCGCTGAACCCGCTTCATCCACTCAGCGTCGAGGTCTGCCGGGACAGCCGTAACACCCGCTATTACGAGGTGACCGAGGACGGCAAGAAGCGCCGCGTCCCTGAGGGCAAGATGTTCCACGTTCGTGGCGCTCGGCTTCCTGGCTGTGATCGAGGCATGTCACCGATCGGCGTCGTCCGCAATACGGTAGGAAACGCTCTTTCTGGCGAGAAAGTCGCCGGCCGGATGTTCAAGAACGGACTGCTGTCGTCGCTGATCGTCAGCTCGGACCAGATCCTCAAGCCTGAGCAGCGCAAGCAGATCTCAGACACGCTGACGCAGTTCGCCGGTGCAGAGAAAGCAGGCGGGGTTACGGTGTTGGAGGCGGGCTTCAAGCCGTATCCGATGTCGATCAATCCCAAGGATGCGCAGTTCCTTGAGGCTCGGCAGTACAGCGTCGAACAGATCTGCCGCATCTTCGGAGTTCCACCGGTTATGATCGGCCACGCGGCCAACGGCACGACTACTTGGGGCAGCGGCATCGAGCAGCTCATCCTGCAATTCACCAAGACCTGCATGCGGCCGATGCTGAAGCGCATCGAGGCAGCGATTTACCGGGATTTGCTGGACGCAAACACGCGCAAGACGGTGAAGGTCAAATTCAACATGGAAGAACTGCTCCGCGGCGACAGCCAGGCGCGAGCCGAGTTCCTTTCCAAGATGGTAGGCGCTGGCATCTACCACGTAGACGAGGCTCGCGGGTACGAGGACAAGGCTCCGACAGCTGGCGGTAACCGCTCGATAGTCAACGGCACGATGACGCCACTCGACAGGCTCGGCCAAGAGCCGGTTGCGCAGCCTACAACGCCTGCAGCGCGCGCTGCGTAAGGACAAATCATGAAGTTCGAACACCTTATCTCGGCCTTTTTGGCCGAGCCTTGGGCGATTCAGCGCGAGAAACTCGGTGTTTTAGCCGATATTCTAGTCGCGCGCGCCGAAGGCGACAAATTCGTTTCTACTGAGCTCGCGGCGTCGATTGACGACGCTCGAGCCAAGGAAATCGCTGAAACCAACGGCAAAGTCGCGATTATCCCCGTTTATGGAGTTCTGGCGCAGAAAATGGACCTGTTTTCGGCGATGAGCGGCGGCACGTCCTACGCCGGCATCAAGCGGGCGCTCCATTCGGCGCTTGCGAACGACGACGTGAAGGCCGTTATTCTCGATGTCGACAGCCCCGGCGGCACTGTGCCTGGCACAGATGAGCTCGCAACGGAGATCCGTAAGCTTCGCGGTGGCGAAAAGCCGATTATCGCCCAGGTCAACAGCCTTGCGGCGAGCGCTGCCTACTGGGTCGCGTCTTCGGCCGACGAAATCGTCGTCACGCCTTCCGGCCGCGCCGGTTCGATCGGCGTCTATACCGCTCACGACGACGTTTCGGCTGCCCTTGAGCAGCGTGGCATCAAGCGAACCTACATTTCCGCCGGCAAGTACAAGGTCGAAGGCAATGAGACCGAGCCGCTGAGCAAGGAAACGCTCGCTCACCTGCAAGACGGCATCAACCGCTCCTATAACCGGTTCGTTGCAGCCGTCGCGGAGGGCCGCGGCACGACGGTCGGCAAAGTCGAAGACGGATACGGGCAGGGCAGAGTGTTTTACGCCGAGGCGCTGTTCGATCGTGGCATGGTAGACCGCATCGCCACGCTCGACGAGACGCTCGAGCGCTTCGGCGCTGACACGCAGCCTCCGTCCATCCGTCGCATCAAGTCAGCGAACGCCGCACGCGCCGAATCCGCCAGCATGTTGGCGGCAAAGATGGCAGCCGGCGAACCAATCACGAAACGCGAGTTCGAGAACGGCATCAGGGGACTGATGGGGTTGACGGGCTCTGAGGCAGAGCGGGCCGCTCGGCTCTACCTCAAGGATGGTCAGGGGGCTCCTGACGTCGATGCGGATGCTGCTGCTTTGGCAGCCCTAGACCGGCTTCTAGCCGAAGCAAAAACTCCACTTATTCGATAAAGGAGCCTTTCATGGCTGACAATCAACTTGCCGACAAGATCGGTGAGCTCGGTACCTCGCTGGCCTCCATCAAGGAACAGGTCGGCAACCTCGCCACTGACTTCACTTCCAAGCTTGCCGCCAACGGCGAAGTCTCTGCCGATCTGAAAGAAAAGACCGACAAGGCTCTGTCTGAGCTCGGTGCCGTGACCACTCGCCTCGGCGACTTGGAAAAGCGTGCCGCTCGCGAGAAGGAAGATGGCGTCGACGAGCAGAAGTCGCTCGGCGATCTCGTTCTGGATTCGGCTGAATACAAGGCCGGCATGCTCACCGGCGCCTCGCGCGGCTCGATCCGCGTCAAGGCCGACCGTGCTGCCATCACCTCCGCCAATACGACCGTCGGCGCCGGCCGTTCGCAGGGCACTTCGCTCGTCCCGGGCGCCCGCGTTCCCGGTATCTTCGGCCTTCCGGAGCGCCAGCTGACGATCCGTGACCTCGTCCTGCCCGGCCAGACTGCGTCGAGCTCGATCGAGTACGTCAAGGAAACCGGCTACACGAACAACGCCGCTCCGGTCGCTGAAACGACCGCGAAGCCGTATTCGGATCTGACGTTCGACATGACGTCCGCGCCGGTTCGCACGATCGCGCACCTCTTTAAGGCCTCCCGCCAGATCCTGGACGATGCTCCGGCGCTTCGCTCCTACATCGACGGCCGCGCCCGCTACGGTCTGCGCTTCGCCGAGGAGAACCAGCTGCTGAACGGCTCTGGCACCGGCCAGAACATCCACGGCCTGGTGCCGCAGGCGACTGCGTTCAATCCGGCCTTCGCGGCTGCCGACGAGACTGGCATCGACCGTCTGCGTCTGGCTGTCCTGCAGGTCGTTCTTGCCGAATATCCGGCGACTGCCTTCGTTCTCAACCCGATCGACTGGGCAAAGATCGAGCTGACCAAGGATGCCGGCGGCAATTACATCATCGGCAATCCGCAGGGCTCGCTCACGCCGACGCTCTGGAACCTGCCAGTCGTGTCGACGCAGGCCATGGCTGCAGGTGAGTTCCTCACCGGCGCATTCTCCTTCGCTGCTCAGATCTTCGACCGCATGGAAATCGAGGTTCTGCTTTCCAGCGAGAACGTCGACGACTTCGAGAAGAACATGTTCACGATCCGCGCTGAAGAGCGCCTCGCGTTTGCTGTGTTCCGTCCCGAGTCCTTCGTCACCGGCGACGTCGAAGGCGCCTAATAGGATCGGGGAGCTTCGGCTCCCCGTTTCCGCAAGGAGATCCCATGACTGATTATCTCGAAGTCAAGGCCATCCGCACATTCGCGGTCGGCAAGGACTTGAAGACGAAGAAGAGCGACCCGTTCACAGTCGAGGCTGGCGAGGCGAAACTGCTTGAGGCTCAGGGCCTCGTCACCATTGTCGGTGAAGCAGAGGCGCCTGTCGTCGAAGACGTTGAGCCACCGGTTATCGCGTCTGAGCGACCGAAGCGAAAGGCGAAGGCCGATGCTGTCAACGAAGGTTCGTAAGCGCCGCGTCGCCAGCTACATCGGGGCTGGCGTGGTGGTCGTCGACCCGCCCGTAGATCCCGATCCGGAAGCGCGGCAGGCACCGGCAGAAAATCCCCCAGCCGACAGCGAGTAACTTATGACACTCATCGATCTCGACACGCTGAAGGCGCACCTGCGCGTGCTGCACGATGACGAAGATGCCGAGATCGAGCTTTACGGCGCAGCCGCTGAAGCGATTGTTATCGAGCATCTTGATCGCGTCGTTGTTGCCGCGGATGCGACGCTGCCTGCCGAAGGCGAGGAGGGTTACGACCCTGACGCCATCAAGGTCACGAAGCCAATCATCGCCGCCATCCTTCTGGTTGCCGGCGACCTCTATGAGGTGCGCGAAGCCGATCCGAGGCTGACCGGGGATTCGGTTCTACCTCGGGCAGTGCGCGCGCTTATTGCGCCGTACCGCGTTTGGCGCTCGCTTCCTGAGATCTGCTGATGTGGGTTCGGTTCACGCGCCGCCACGTCTGGAAAGCCACGCCCGGCACGAGCATCGCTTATCGACCTGACGGCGGTCCATTCAAGGACGGCCGCTATTCCGTCACGCGCGAATGCGCCAACGATGCCGTCGCCAAGGGCGCCGGGTCGAAAGTCCCAGCACCCAAGAGGCAGAAATGATCAAACGTGAGACATGGTGGTCGCAGATTGGCGGCACATGGGTAGAGCAACCTGCCGCATGGTATGTCGCCCCGCTGCGCCTGCTCGGGTCGTTCGGCCAGTTCGTGCTAGACGTCAAGATAGGCGTTGATCTCGGCGATAGCTGGCCCTCTGCAATCCGCTTCGCCTGGTCAAACTGGGGCTGGCAGACCGCAAAAGCATGAGTGCCGGCAAACGACGGCAACTCCTGCTGATGCAGCGACGCGCCTTGGTAGACGATGGCTACGGCAATGAGCGGGCAGGCGACTTCGCCACCGTGTTCGAGACCACCGCAGAACTCGTGCCGATGAAGGGCAGCGAGCCTGTTATTGCGGCTCGCCTGACCGGCACGCAGCCGTACGTCGTCCGCATCCCGAGCTGCGCCGCAGCGCGAGACGTTGGGACAGCCTGGCGCATCGTCGACAAGCGAGATCCTCGCCGGATCTTCAACGTCACGTCGGTATCCGACATCGACCAGAAGAACCGGACTATCGATATCATGGCAACGCAGGGAGAGGCGGCATGATGTCCGCCCAGCTGCGAGGCCGTGAGGCCTTGATGCGCCGGCTTAATCAGCTCGCCCCAAACGTCGAGAAGTACACCGCCGAAGCCAAACTCAAGGCGGCAGATATGCTTGCTGACGAGATCCGCACTCGCGCGCCAACCGGTGCCACGCTCGAGTACATGGAAAGCATCGAGGGCGATCTGCTATCGAGCCGACCTGCTCAAGAGCGCGTGAACATCACCGCCACCAAAGATCCTGGCGCGACCGGCATCTTCGCACGCTTCTATTGGCGCTTTCTGGAATTCGGTACTGCTCCCCACAGCACCGTCAAAGGTGGCGGCACGGTCCTTGGCAAGAAGCAGGCACAGGCCAGCGGCATAGGTATGCATCCCGGTTCTCCGGCACAGCCGCATATTTTTCCTCAGTACCGGGCAGCGAAGCCCCGTATCCGGCGAATGATCCTCGCCGCTGTCAATAAAGCGGTGCGCGAAGCCCGCAAGAGGTAGCGATGTCCGCCGAACTTGAACTGCAAGGCGCCATCAACACGCGCCTTAGGGCCGACGTGCCACTCACCGCGCTCATCAACAAGCGAGTTTATGACCAGCCTCCTACACCAGTCACATTTCCATATGTAACGATCGGCGAGGCGCAGGGCATCCAGGATGACGCCACCTGCGTCATTGGTGAGAAGGTCTATTTGACCTTGCATGCCTGGTCTCAGGCAGTCGGGTATCCCGAAGTCAAACGCATCGCGGCGGCGGTGAAGGAAAGTCTTCATCTCGCGCCCCTGACCCTGCCGTCTTATCGACTGGTGTCCATCCTTCATCGTCAGGCCCGCGTGTTTCGCGATGCCGACGGTCTGACCAGCCACGCGGTCATCGAACTCGTGGCCTCGGTTCACAAGCCGCTGTCGTAGCGGATCTCACACAATTTTTGGAGTTGCCACATGGCAGACGGCGAACAGCTGGGCAGACTGCTGCTCATTAAGGTTGGCGATGGCGCTGACCCGGAAGTATTTTCCAATCTCTGCGGCCTCAAGGATCGCAGTTTCGATCTCTCGGCCAACTCGGTCGATACGACCAAGCCAAGCTGCACCAATCCCGGTGGCGTGGTTCAGAAAACTGGGCGTCCAGGCATTTCCAGCCGCACATTCCAGGGCAATGGCACGTTCGTGTCGAGCACCATCATGAAGGCTTTCATGGGCAAGGTGATCAACACTCTGATCTTTAATGCTCAGGTCATCGTTCCTGGCCTCGGCACGTTCGAAGGTCCATACTTCGTGACCAACTTCCAGGCCAGCGGCGACATGGAAAACGACCTGCAGTTCAGCGCCACATTTGAAGCTGCCGGCGAGCTTGAATTCACGGCGGAGGCTTAATCCATGGCTGTAGAGGAGAAGCCTTTCCCGCTGGCTGTGAATGAGGCGCGCGGCGAAGTCGCGCTATGGGTCGACGATGTGCCGCTCGTTCTTGCAGCTGAGATGGGCGGCCTAACAGCCGTCTCTACTCGGCTGGGGTGTAAGTCACTCAACGACCTGTTTCTTCGCCTATCGGACGTCGAGGCGGCAGCCACGATCGCCGGCATTGAGCTTTTGACCGTCAAGGGCAAGCCGCTCGAAGCTATCCAGAAGATCAAACTGAAGCACTTCGGTGCCTGCCGCGCGGCATTCATGGCTGTCCTCGCTCATCACTTTGATGAGGAAGACGAGGGAAACGTCGAAGCCGCCAATCAGGCGGCGTAGCCGACGACGCGCCTTTCCCATGGCGGCAATGGATGCGGATCGGAATCGGCGGCCTCAAATGGAGGCCTGCCGACTTCTGGTCTTCGACGATGACTGAGTTCTTCGAGGCCATCAATGGCCACAACGAAGCGCAGGGCGGCGAGGATCAAGGCAAGCCATCGGCATCACCGAACGCGGCGCCAACTAACCGCGAAATGGCTGCGCTGCTGGCGAAGTATGGGTGACCCTCATTTCTTTTTCTTGTCGGGGCGCTGAGACAGGGCAGAACCCGCAGCAGTTTTGCTGTCTTTCCCTGTTCGGTCGTCCTTAAGCACCTTCGACGCAGCTTTGCCTGCCTTAGTGCCAGTCTTCTCATTCTTCGCCATGCGGTTCTCCTCCGAATCGGCTGTTGCAAGTAAATGATGTTTGCAACCAAGAGAGGAGTCAACTGACCGGCCATACATACTTGCCCGCCATCGCGCGGGCTTCCTCATTTCTAGGATGCTCGCATGGCGGTCGACAATTCCGATGACCTGATTATCAGCATTTCGACCGACCAGGCCACGCTTCGCCGCAGTATCAAACGGATCGAGGCTGACGTTGGTACTATGGCGAACGTCATCAAGCGCCAATTTGATGCGGTCGGCAAGTCGGTCGATAACTCACTGACCACTTCGCTGCAGAACCGCATCAACGCCATGACAGGCGTCGGAGTGCAGGCAGCAAAGGAATGGACAGGAGCGCTCGCGGATCAGGGGAAAGAGCTTGAGCGCCTTCGCGCTCGCTATTCGCCGCTGTTCAACACAATTAACAACTACAAGGCCGCCGTTGCAGACATTCGGCGGGCTCATGCTGTCGGGGCAATCTCGTCCAATGAGATGGCAGCGGCTATCAGCCGTGAGCGTCAGGCGGCTCTTGCTGCGACAGCGGCAATCAAGGGCCGTAATCAGGCGCTCCAGGCCACAGTCGTGACATCTGGCGGTCGTGGCGGGGCAAACAGCTTCAACACCTCCAACCTGGCTGCGCAGGGCTTCGACGTCGCAGCAACCGCGGCTTTCATGCCATGGTACACGGTCGCCCTTCAGCAAGGTCCGCAGGTCGCTCAGGTATTCAACGATATCCGGAGCAGCGGATCGGCCATCGGGCCGGCAGTTGCCGGAGCCTTTGCGCAAATCATCAATCCCGTATCGCTCGTTACAATCGGCGTGATCGGGGCAACTGCAGCGCTTATTCAGTACGTCGCCAGCTCGACTAAGGTCAAATCCGCAGACGAGCTTCTCAAAGGCCACGCCGAGACCGTTGCGCTTCTCAAGGATCGTTACGGCGATGCCGCGCAAGGCCTTCGCGAGTACGTCAACGAAGGCATGAGCGGCACGGTCGTCGATATTCGGGACCGGCTCAAAGATGCTCGCGCCGCGATCGTTGACGCAGCAGGCGCCAGAAGCACCTATTCTACGGAAATCGCACCGTTCGTCAGCACGACGGATTCGAAGACAGTCAGCGATTACCGAAATGCGTTTATCGAACTCAGGAAGTCTATTCGCGATGGCGAACCGGACCTTTTGAAGTTCCGCGACGCGATGGCTCGTATCGCCGACAATCCAGAGGTACCGAAGAAGGTCCGCGAACTCGCTGAGGAAATGCGCGAGTTCGATCCTGAGGTCGTCAAGGTTGCCCGATCGATCCCTGCAATGGTGCAGCAGCTAGACCTCATCGAGGGGACAGCTGATAGGCAGGCTCTTGCGATCGGCCGCCTTTCAAAGGCTCTTCGTGACCTCAGTGAGATAGGCGTTGCGCCGCTCACCGATATCGAAAAGGTCGAGGAAGCTTATCGGCGGGCCAGGTCAAATGCCTCTACGCGCGAAGAGCGAGATGATGCCGACGCGGCTCGCCGCGCTGCCCTCCGTAGGCTTGATGATGGTAATCCGACCGTCACGAACTCCGACGGCAACACAACCAACGTTCCGATCCCGGGCCAGAAGCCAGTCACACTAGGCGACAAGCCGGACGCGGAATCGAAGAAGGCAGAAACCGCCGCCCAGCGCGCGGCTAACGCCTACCGCGACCTCAAGAAGTCGGCTGACGATCGCATCGCTCAGATGCAGATGGAAACGGCGCTGCTCGGCAAATTTGGCGTCGAGGCTGATGCTGCCCGGTTCGCCCTAGATCTGCTCCAGCAGTCCGAGGACAAGGGACGGTCTCTCAATGACGCCCAGCGGAAAGAACTGGCGCAGAAGGTCGAGCTTTACCGGCAATATTCGGAGCAACTGGCCAAAGCGAAGCTACAGCAGGATCTGCTAGAGCAGCGGCGCTACAACTCAATGTCGGCGCAAGACCAGCAGGTCTACACGACGCTGAAGCAGTATGGCCTGTCGACCGACCTCAACAGCCAAGAGGCTGGACAGATCCGGCAGTCTTTGCGGGATGAAGCTTTCCGGGACGACATCAAAGCTTTCGCGTCCGACTTCAAGAACAATCTGCTGAATAGTGGCGGAGATATCGGCAAGGCCTTCGCCATGTCGCTCCAGAACGCATTGCTCGATCAAGCCTCGAAGATGTGGGACAACCTCATTCAGCAGGTGTTCGGCGGCGTTTCCGCACCGGGCAGTCCGGCTGGCGGCGTCAGCGCTGTTGGGGCGGCCATCTTTAGTGGCGCCGGCTCCGGCAAGAGTGCAGGTGGCGCAGTTGATCTAGCCGGTGGTCTCCTCGGAAAGTCCGAGACCGCCAACCGAGGCCAGATCAATTCCTTCCTGAAGGCTGGCGGTGTCGACCTCGATGCGGCCCAGCAGGCTTGGTGCGCGGGCTTTGTCAATTCCTCGCTGGCTCAGATCGGGGTGAAGGGTAGCGGCTCTAACGTCGCGAACTCCTTTCAGAATTGGGGATCGGCGATCGATCCGTCGAGCGTCATGCGCGGCGATGTTCTTTTGCAGTCTCGCGGCCTTGGCGCTGGCCAGACTGGCGGCCACGTTGGCTTTGCTACCGGCCAGAGCCGGATGACGGACGGCGGACTGCAATTGCAGATGCTTTCTGGCAACTCTGGAAATGCCGTTTCCACGACTTGGGTCAACGCGGCCGAGGTTCAGGCAAAACGTGCCACGGAGGCCGCAAGCGCTCTCGCAAGCGTCGCCGACAGTTCGAAGGTTGCCACGCAGGGCCTCGGTCAGCTTGGGCAGTTGTCGACGAACTTCTTTCCGGCTGCACCTTCTGCACCTGGCGGTGGCGGTTTTGGCGGGCTTTTCTCCGGCCTGTTTGGCGGAGGGCTGAGCGCTGCGCAGATTGCCAAATACACGCCGATGGTCGGACTGTTTTCGAACGGCGGCGATGTCAGCGGCCCAGGGTCCGGTACGAGCGATAGCATTCCGGCGATGCTTTCCGACGGCGAGTTCGTCGTAAAGGCCAGCGCCACCAAAAGGCACCGCGCACTGCTCCATGCCATCAACAATGGCAGGGTAGGGCGCTTCGCTGATGGCGGACTCGTTGGTGGTTCAATCGCCACGCCTGTGGCTCCGACCATGCGCAGCGCCCGCTCGGCAGCCAATAACAATGCTCCCGGCGTGATGGTCATCCATCTCGACGGCGCCAATGGCGACGAGCACGTCATGGCGCTTGCCAAGCAAGCAGTGACCGACGGCCTCGGGCAATACAACAAGAACCAAGAGCGCGGTGGCTTCGGCACGGTTCAAGGGCAGTTCACAAAACGAAAGGGCTAACCTTGGCGATATACACCAACGTGCCGACGCTGGAGGCGAACTTTCTTGCGCCGGTGTCTGTGTCTGTCGACGTTCTCGGCTCGTCCATCTCTGGCGGCCGGAACGGGCAGGGCGAGAGCCAAACGATCGAGATGTCAGGTGGCGGTCTTCTGACCTCCACCTACACCGATTGCAAGCTCACCGAGCCGGAGCAATACGAGTACGTCAACAGCCTTGGCGCCAGACTTAATGGCGGATTTCGCTATATCAACGTACCAATCATCACGGACTGGTACGGGCCGTTCGCAGGCCAGAAGCCGATTATTGGCGGCATCCCGCATTCCGATGGGTCACTATTCAGTGACACGTCAGGCTACAGCCAGGCAAGCGTCTACGGCGAAATCACCGCGGCGGCCAATCTAAACGCCGGCGTCATCAAGATGCGGGTCTACGGGCTTTCCCGGCCGCTACGCTGGTCAGACTGGTCCTCGATCTATCACGAGACCAAAGGCTGGCGCGCTTATCGGTATTGGGAAGTGCTCGACGTCACCTCCGAGGCCAATCCGGTCTACACGCTGGCCTTGAGCCCTCCTCTTCGTGAGGCGGTCACAGTCGGCACTCGGGTCGAGTTCGCCAGGCCGCGCTTTGTGGCGAAGTTCAAGGACGGCTTCACGCTCCCCTCGATCGTCGAGGCGTTCTTTGTGACCCAGCAAACCATCCAGTTTTCCGAAGCTTTCTAAGCACGAGGTGCCTATGGCCTATGTGCCCGACAACGTCGTTGAGGCGTTGCGCGGAAGCCACCAGCTTGGCCTTTTTCTGCGCATCGATACCGACCCGGCGCTGCACATCTGGTTCGGCGTCAACGACGTGCCCATCGGTTTCGACAGCATCGACCCTGACGGCACGGTCTACCTTGGAGGAGGGCGCCTTATCGGCCTTCCTTCGCTCGAGGTGCTTGTGAACGGAACCTCCGATGCCGTTGATTTTACGATCAGCGGCGTGGATCCGGCCACCGGCGCCAAAATGCTCGACAGCATTCCGCCGGTGCGCGGCAAAAAGGTTCAGATCGGGCTTACGACGCTCGACCAGTACCACCAGCCGATGAGTAAGATCATTCCGATCTGGACCGGTGTTGCTTCACACCCGAAGGAATCCGGGTCGTACGGGCAGGGCGACGCAGGTGCCACTCTGGCTCTAAGCCTTGCCGTCGTCTCCGGCGAGAACACACGCTCACGGCCATCCCGGGCGCTGTGGTCCGACGCCATGCAGCGATCGCTCTATCCGACCGATGCCTTCTGTGACGGCGTTGCGCGCCTTGCTCGCGGCATCCAGCCAAAGTGGCCGGTGTTCAATTGACCATCCATGACTTTTTGGCGCGACCCCGCGAATTCCGCTGGGGCGGCGTCGATGGCGAAGACTGCATGACGTTTTGCGCGTCATGGATCGCCGAGCTGACGGGCAAGGATCCAGCTGCCGAGTTTCGCGGAACCTATCACACAGAGTTCGGCGCCGGGCGGCTGATCGCCAGTTACGGCGGCCTTGTGCCGCTGACGACAAGGCTACTCGAGCCGCTGGGCTTCACACGCACGACTGACCCGCAACCCGGCGATGTCGGCATCATCAAGTCAATTTCCGAAACCGACCGGCGTGCCGGCGAGATGGCCGCCATCCGCTTCGGGCCGCTGTGGGCGACGATGTCGCTCGCGGGCGTGCGCGCCAAGAAGGTCGAGTTCATGGCAGCGTGGAGAGCGCCCCTTGAGCATGCACCACCAGCGAATGCTGGCGCGGTACGGCCTCGCACAGACGAGCAGCCTGTATAGCCATGTCGTTTTCGACCCGATCTTTACGCCGCTTTTTACGGCGATACTCGGGACCGGTGGCTTCACTATTGGCGCCACCACCATCACCTACGCGTCTGTTGCCGCGGCCATTGCGACGACTGCCCTATCGATAGGCCTGCAGGCGCTCCTCGCGCCGAAACCACCTAAGCCCGAGGACGGCAAGGTCCCTCGTACGCAAGCCGTGCCTTATCGGCAATGGGGTGTAGGCCGGAACCGGTTAGGCGGCGCCTACATGCTGTGGGAGGCGAAGGGCAAGTACCTTTACGCTGTCCAGGCCATCGCCGGCCATCGCATCAAGTCTATCAATCGATACTGGTTGCATGACGATGAGGTGACACTGCAGCCCGATGGCACAATTCAGGCCGGTACGAACTACTCGACACGAGTGAGGATCCTTAGTCGTCTCGGCCTTGTGCCTGAAACGGCTTACGCTCCGATAGTCGCGAGGCTTTCAGGCGACGGCGTCTGGACGAATGCCCATCGCGGCGACGGTCAGGCATCCATTGCAATGATCGCCGAAAGCGTCGGCGCCGAGCGGCAGAACAAGCGTTTTCCTTATGGTCCGCCGCAGCTGTCAGTCGAAGCCGATATGGCGCTCTGCTGGGACTTCCGAGATCCGCTTCAGGATCCGGAAGATGACAGCACATGGACGTGGACGAGGAACACAGCACTCCAGATGTGCTGGCACCAGTGCTTTAACGAGTTCGGGCATCGCCGGGATTACAAGCGCGCAATCCTGCCGCTCCTCGAGATGTGGCAGGAAGAGGCCGACATCTGCGACGAGCTGATCCCGCTGAAAGGCGGGGGCTTCGAGCGGCGCTACGAATCCGGCGGCTTCGACACCACAGAGAACGACCCCAAGGCGGCCACAAACGCGCTGCTGGCGGCCTGCGACGGATGGATCTGTGAGCGTGGAGACGGTGCACTTCAGTTCATCGTCGGCAAGTTCCGAGAAAAACACGTCACGACCATCACTGACGCCGACATTACCGGCCACCAGATCGAGTACGACGTCCTGTTCGAGGATGAGTGCAATAGGCTCGTCCCGAAGTTCACGTACCCCGAGATTGGTTATGCGACGTCGGACGCTGACTTCTTCGAGGACACCGACGCGCAGATCACCGCCGGCCGAGTGCTGGCGCAAGACGCAATTTATCAATGGGTACAGCAGTGGCGACAGGCTCGCCGCCTCGGCATTCGAGACTGGCGACGCCTGCAGCAGAAGGTAAGTGGCACACTCAATCTTCGGCTTTCCGGTATCAATTCGGTCTACAGCCGATGGGTCCGGATGAACACGCCGCTCTCGCTGCCTCGCCTCAACGGTAAGGTTGTCGAGAACCGGAAATCACTGCTGTCCCTCATGCAGGGCGCTTTCAGCATGGATATCATGCTGCACCCTGAGAACATCGACGCCTGGAACCCGGAAACGGACGAAGGCAAGATGCCGCCGGTTCCGCCCCGCACCGCTCTCGCTGGCGTGGATGTGCCGGTTATCAACTTGGTGCAGGCGAAGCCTCGAAGCGACAGCGTTTACATCCGCGTCGTCATCATCGATCCCGGAGACGACTCTGTTTACCCCGTCGTCCGCTACCGAGTGGCAAATGACGGATCGGGCAATCCGAGTGAGTGGGTAGAGCAGCGTTTTCCTAACGCGACCGCTTCCGGCGGCTTCATCAATATGAGCACAAACGTCGTGCCGGCCGACGCACTCTTAGATATCCAGGTCGCTTTCATCGCCTCCGATGGTGATTACGGCGATTGGTCTGTGACGGCAAATGTGACATCGACGATCGACCCGAACCGACCAGCAACGCCAGTCAATATGACTGCGGTCAATTCGGCAGGGACGGTCACGGTTAGCGCTAAGGCTGCCAACGACAACACCAGATACCTCGTCTTCAAACGCGGAACGTCCTCTCAGACCTTCGCGCAGGCGACGCTTATCGGTCAATACAACGTATCTGCCAACCAAGTGATCAGCTTCACGGACGTGCCCGGTGCGGGAACGTGGAAGTACTGGTGCGGCGCAGAGAACAACTCGGGCATCGCCTCCCTGGCGCAGGCCTCCCAGACCCTGACGGTCTAACTCTTTCCTTGAGGAAATCATGGTAGAAACTGCCAAGATCATCTGGGCTGATGGCCCGACAGGTACGCCCAAAGAGCCGGACAAGGCGCAGATCCGCGCATGGGGTAGTTGGCTTGAAAACCTGACGGCTGCGCTGAACCTTAGCGTAACTGCCACTTATATCCGCGGAACGAAGGCACAGTTGGATGCGGTGACTGGCGCAACCGCGGGGCAAGTCGGCATTGTTGTTGCTGACGATGATGTTTCGCTCCGGGGCGTATACGTTCGGCAGGGTTCCTCATGGGTGAGGAAGCTCGATCTGCCGGCGGATGCGGCTCAAGCAGCGGCCGATGTTGCCGAAGGGGCAAGGGACATTGCGATCGATGCCCGCGACATCGCTCTCGCAGCTCAGGAGGCGGCGGAAGACGCGCGAGACATCGCTGCTGGCTACGCGTCTGATGCAGTCAGCCAAGGCAACGTTCCTGTCTACGCAACCAAAGCCGGGATGAGCGCGCTGACGGTCCCTCCTGGCATAAATGCTGTACGTGTTAACGGGCAGGCCGCAGCAGGCGACGGCCTGGGCGGTCTCTACATCGACACCAACAACGGCTCGGCTGATACCTTCACTTCGAATGGCGGAACGCGGACCTGGTATCTGGCAGCGGATGTTTCCGAGAAGAGGTTGAGGCCTTCGTCGGTCAGTGTACCGAAATTAGGAACCGATGTGCTTGCACGTCTTCCAGGCTTCTGGTCAGACGTTCTCTCGCATCCTGACTGGTTTGGCGGTGCTCAGGGTTTGCCTGCCGTTATTCGGCTAGGAGAGGGCGCTGGGGTCAATATCCCGGAATTTTCTACCTATGCCACGGACGTGATTCTTTTGGGCCCGGGCGCTGGCAATGCCATGACCTCCGGCAACAATATCATCGCCATTGGCGGGAACGTCATGTCGCAGGGCCAGCCCGGATCTCACTCGATCGGAATCGGCAATAGCTCGCTTACCTACCTTGATAAGACGGGTGGCGGCTTTAATGGCACGCGCAACGTTGCCGTTGGGTCACTGACGGGCCATTTCACGACGACCGGTTACATGAACACTTACATTGGCCGGAATGCTGGTCAGTGCCTGACGACGGGAAACAACAACACCGTCGGAGGCTACCGCGCAGGTGGCGCGGGTAAGGGACCGATCGGTCTTTCGGGTCGTATTGAGAACCAATACCCGATCACAGCCAACCGGATGACGGCTTGGGGCGCGTCCTGCCTCGAGGTCTCGATGGGGCTTGGGAACACCGGCCTTGGCGCTTTCGCTGGGCAGTTCCTCAAATCAGGGTCACTTAATGTGCTCGTGGGTACAGGGGCTGGTGGTAACCTCGATTATGATCTTTCCGAGGACGGGAAGGTTCTGACAAGGCCCGCTATTGCTGGGACTTACAGTCAGTCGGGAACGACGATCACCATCACCGCTGCGGCCAACGGCACGGTCGTCGGGAACAAGGTCGCGATCAGCTTCACGTCGGGGCAGCTCAACTCAGACACATCAGATCAGCAGTGGCTTACGGTGGTGACCAAAGCCGATGCGAACACCTTCACCGTGGCATCCACAGTGTCGAAGGCTGCATCGGGTAGCGTTACCGTCGATATCGTTGAGACCGCAGCGACGCGCACGGCCTCTGGCACGAACACGATTGTCGGCGTCGATGCCGGCAATGCTAGCCAGAAGATGCAGGGCACAACCCTGATGGGTTGGCAGGCTGGATATTCGAGCGAAGGTTCAGACAATACCTTTATCGGCCAGCGTGCTGGCTACAACAACACCACCGGAAGCACCAACACAGCGCTCGGCAATAACGCGGGCCGCGGCGCGTCCATAACAACCTTCAGCAATTGGACCGCTTTAGGAGCCAATGCTGTGGTTACTGGATCCAACCAAGTCCAGCTTGGCGATAGTGCTACGACTACATATGTCTACGGCACTGTTCAGAACCGCTCGGATGAGCGAGACAAGGCCGACATTCGGGATACCATCTTGGGGCTGGAGCTAATTGAAGCTCTCCGCCCTAGAGACTGGCGCTTCGATTACCGGTCAGACTACGTCACGATTGGTGATGAGACTGGCGAAGCCATTCATCATAAGCGTGACGGCTCGAAAAAACGTGGGCGGTTCCATCACGGTCTGATCGCCCAAGAAGTCAAAGCAGCTATGGACAAGCTCGGAGTCGACTTCGGTGGATACCAAGACCACTCTCTGTCGGGCGGAGAAGATGTTCTTTCGATCGGCTACGACGAACTGATTGGACCGCTGATCAAGGCGGTCCAAGAGCTCTCAGCCCGAGTGCGTGAGCTTGAAAGACAATAGCCGATCTCACGGATAGAGCGGGTGGCCGCGTTGCTGCCACCGCTCGCCTGTCGTCGGCTCAAGCTCCATGGAATCGTTGGGCTCTTCTTCATCGGCGTCTTCCGTATCGTCTAGGCTCCCTTGGGAATAGAGCTTCGTGAAAAGGAAAACATTGAGAGCGACTGACACGGCGAGCAAGAGCGATATCATTTTTTCTACCTATTTACGGTTGATCCGGCACTCATTTCTCGAACGAGCTTTTGAACGGGAAGTACTGATCTAGAAATTCTTTGACCAGCCGATTCGTCCAATTGAGCCGGCTAGGCGGAATGCCTACGTCATTGATGCAAAAAGTCTTGTGCGCTCTGTTCTTAAGCATATTCTGCAGCATTTGATCGATGTTGGGCTTCCACAGGGCGAGATAACGGTTGGATATAGATGACTTTACAGTCTTCATTCTCATATAGCCATAATGATATTGCATGAAGGCTATGGGCCGGAGGTCCTCTTGTGATCTGAACCTGTGAGACGCGCAACGATCGAACTCAGCTTGGTATCGAGCCTCCATTTCCTCGATCAAGCTTTTTGAGGCGGGGTATGGAGCATGCTCCATCAATTCCCTGGTGAAGGTGCCGTAATCGCGCTTAAGCAACTCAATGGCGTTTTTGTCTGCAGCGATGTACTCCTCGCTCGTTTCGTCGATATCGTGCTCAAACGACTTCTGATCGCCATTGAAATACTTAACCACACCGTTTGACTGGAAGAAGTCCTCTGGAGTGCAGAACTCACCTAGGAAGAAGTCATCATTGAAATAGATGAAATTCTCAGAAAGCTCCGGGATATGATGAAGCTGAGTTTCGATCCCGCTGGAATTGAATGTGGGCAGAAAATCTTTACGAGAAAATATTTCGCTGTGGCTGATCATTTTTATCTGAGGATGGTCTACATTGATCCAGCTAGGAATATGCCCGCTCGTTACAATGAAAATGTTCCGAACGAAAGGAGCGAAAAGCTCAAGAGACCGCAGAGAGTACTTTAGCTCATCGCGATTGGTGAAGCGCTCATCTAGGTTGGACCTACCTGCGGTGGAATGCTGCGCGGCCACACCCGAGTACTGTGCCCTAGAGTCCTGCCAATCAGGATCTTTATCGTCTACCCAAGTGTAAACGACATCAATAGGGAACTGTGGAACAGCGTTGAGCATCGGGTCCAGTTGGTCGATGTCAACATTCTCGCTTAGGAAGCGCTCAAGCGTCGATGCGCGCAGCCGGCGAAAATGAGGAGTGTTCGTCGCCGTCTCGAAGATCTTATCTGTACCGTACCTAGGAATTTCCCTCCAGATCGAGATCTCGATCCAAGAGCAGGCCATGATGCTGTGATCAGGAACATCCTTTTCAACACACAAAAGCTTGAGCTTCTTCTGTTTCGAGAGTGCTGGATGTGTAGGCACCCGATCGGGGCGGTGGATTGTCCCATCCTCGAATTCGACAAGAAGATCTTCCCGTCCACCAAATTCATTAGCCACCTCGTCAACGACACGACGTACGTCCCGGTTGGCAATATGGAACGAAAGAAGCCATTTGTCGGAGCCAGCGCCAGTGAAAAAAGAGATGTGAGCGTCACGAAGGGCGTTCTCGAAAGCAATTGCTTTTTCCTTGCCCACAGGGCCGACGCCTGTCCGATAGCAACCGTGTTTCTGCCCTTCGCTGTCTATGTACCTCGAGTACGCAGACGTTTTCGTTTTCTGCTCGCGGAAGCTGATCCCCTTGAGTTTGGCGGCACGAAGAATGACCCTGTTACTGGGAGGTCTCTTCTCGATCAGGTAATCCCGAAGTGCGGAAAGCGGATGAGGTATTTTCGATAGGTCGAACACTTTATCACCGATCAATCATTGTAAAGCGGACGCTTTCGAACTCGAAAGAATACGCTTTATGTTCGCAGCCATGCGGGCTGGGGCCTTCCCCAGCGCTGAGCTGTATGTTGAATAAATACGTTCAGTTTTAGACGGGCAGGTGGCGGGCATTTCGCGAAGCAAGTTCTTCGTCAATCTCATGCTGCGTCTGGGCTGAGAGCGATCGAAGGCCGGTGTAGATGTCTTCCCTGACGTCGGAGCGAAACTCCCGGAGATTGTGCTCTACGGGGGTGTTTTGGTCGAAACCTGAAATCCTGAGTTTCTCAAACAATTCGAGCTCGATATTGAAGCCCGTGCGTCTGAGCCTCTTCGCAGCTTCGGGTGCGGTGATCGTCTCCGAATCCAATCGTCGCTGATCGCCAGTGTCGTTGGCGTCGTGGGTTGTCGCAAGGAACGTGGGCCTGCGAGCGTCGGTAATTACTGGGCACCACTTATGAAATCGATGATGGTGCTCAGAAACGTCGAAAATCG
The DNA here is from genome assembly GCA_023451735.1 of Pseudomonadota bacterium. GTDB lineage: Bacteria > Pseudomonadota > Alphaproteobacteria > Rhizobiales > Rhizobiaceae > Neorhizobium. The sequence continues at coordinate 31,084 of JAEXYH010000071.1, forward strand.
TTCTGGGTTTTTGGAGAGACGAGATGAAGCCGAACCCGGTGGCAATGTTGGGAACCAGCTCATGCCTAATGCGATAACCGGCTTCACCCATATCTAGGTAGTAGCCTCTGCAGTGCGACATCGCATGACCAACGAAGCTGTCTCGCAAGCTTTTCCTTATGCGAGAGATGAAATCGCATGTGAGAGCGTCGTCATCATCCAGTCTAAAGGTATAGAAAATTTGCTGATCAATGAGGTCGAACACACCTTCACTAATGTCGGCCATCGTGAAATCGGTGTGGTCTGCATAATGAACTCGCAGGTATTTACGACCAGCCTCGAGTTGGCTCAGCCGGGCCTTCCAATGCTCTGGCAGGAGTTGCGGGGCAACAATGTAGAGGACGAAATCTTGGTCGGTCTGCGCATCGAGGGATGGAAGGCAAATTGTTTCAAAAAGATGGAAACGTCGAGCGAGGCGCTGATCGTTAAGGATGATCGTGGCAATCTCGTCGAACGTGCGGTCTTTGTACGCTTTAAACGGGCTTGGCTTGGTGGACAGCACTGAGAAACGGACGATACCAATAATGTTAGTCAAGGCTGCACCTTGTCGCTCTTGAGTTGAATTTTGGGAGGATTCGCTGGCTACCCCATAGCCCTAAGAATTGCGGAGCACAATGCCAAAGCCGGTGTCGCGGCAGTTGCGCGGACTTTCGCATCCGAAAAAGCTGCGGTTGCATTTCCCTTGCCCCAACTCACTGCGACTGCCTCCTGACTGAACACCGCTTCGGCGGCCTCCTTCGAGTCCTCTAAACTCGTCGTGTACTGTGGAATTCTGCTCTCAAATCCGGTCTTGGGGTCGATCCAGACCACGATCGTTTCACGTTGACCGGTGTTTGGGTTGTCTTGGTAGCCGTAGTGGGATTGCCATCCTATAGCCGCAGCAAACTTCTTATCGAGACGACGATCGCCGATTTCCGCTTTTTCGATAAGCTCGATCAGTGTTGACGTTTTCAAGCTAAATCCTGTCACGTTTATTGTTGTCGTTGCGATCTACTAAAGCCAGTTGCAATCGAGGGCAAACGATTGTGACTTATTCCCGGAGACGGGCAACAGGCCAGAATGTGAAAATGAATAGGCCCGTAAATAATGCCACAGAGGCACAGATGACCAAAAACGGCATATCAAGCCCATCTCGGCCTGCTCCCCCGTAGAACCCCTCGCGAAAGAGTAGAACGACATGCGTTATCGGATTCATCAACATCCATTCTCTCATCGGATGTGGCAAGTGTGAGGGCGAGAGGAATACGCCAGATATGATGAAGAGGGGTCTCGTAACGATCTCATAGACCTTTTGGTAGATAGGGAAATAGAAAAAGAGCGTTATGTTGGCGAAGGCTACGCCAGCAGCTAGCGTCCAAGCCAATATAGCTGAGAGGACTATCTTGCTCCAGTCAACCCAGACCGGGTGCCGCAAAGTCAGGACCACAAAGGATAGGATGGCCGTGGCAACGATAACGGATGTTAGAGCCTGGAGGATTAGGCGCGCAATCACAGCGTCAAACGCCGAAACATTGGGGTAGCTCAGTAGGCTTCTGTTGGCACTCACGGCCGAGGTCAGGTATCCTTCTGTAGCTTTGAAAAAGCCAAAAGCAAGATACCCGGTGGCGTAAAACAGAACGAAACTCGTCCCAACTGCTGGCGATCTGCCTATGGCAGACATAAGCAACGACATCATGGTGATGAAGGCTATAGGCTCTAGGAACGCCCAGAGGTAGCCGCCTGGGCTTCTCCCGTAACGAGTGCTGACCTCTCGCATCACAAATGCTGCCACGATCCTTAGGTGGGACTGAATGTAGTACATTGGTCTTCTTTCCGACGGGAATGATGATGCGTCACTGGCTCCGCGGCGCTCTGAATCTTGTTCGCGTTGAAAGGAAGTCGACCGCTCCGGTCGCATCCTCGAGCGCTGTTAGTCCTAACTCTGAAATTCGAGGTGGGTCATACTTTTCACAAAACCCCCTGAGTTGCAGCTCCTCTACGCAAATAGCCTCTCGGGAGCCTATGAGTCCAGGGAGTTGCCCGGCTAAGATGCGGAGCGTGCGTATCTCATCCTCAATCAGCTGGTCCATATCCATCTTCCCCTGGTGCTGCGGGCGTACCGCGCGGCATGGAAAACGCACAACCTGCCGCTGTGATCGAACGTTACAGAGAGAAGACAGAGTTGTCACCACTGCGCAAAGAAAGGGCCGGCGCACACACAAATGAGCCGACCCTTCCAAAAAGAGCGCTGATCAGGCGCTCGATGTACCCACACCGCTTCGGTCGATGTGGCGAAGTAGTCCTATCCGCCATGACGCGGTACCTCGGGCGAGACAAGCCTCAGCCGCACGTCTCTGAGATATTGCTAGAAATGCTGATCGGCAAGATCCGCGCCCGTTCCCGACCGGACATCATCACATCGAGAAACAGCAATGGTGGACGCTCGCTCGAGCACGTGCCTGCATATGAGGGCGGCTTTGCAACGATAGAAAGGGCCGGCGCACGCCAAATGAGCCGACCCTCTCCGGAGAGCGCTGTCCATGCGCAGTGTCTTATTTAGCAAAGCTCTTTAGCATTGTCACCACTGTGCAAAATTAGGCATCGATCCGTTTTACCAACCCAACGCCAGCAACGATCCCAGATCGTATTTTGGAACAAGTAATACGGGCGATAGCAGCGCGATGAGCACGCCTGTCAGATAGAACGTCGCCTTCATCATGCGCAATCTACGCGTTCTGACGCCGGTCCAGTCGTATTGCATTCCAGGATCCTCATGATCTGATACCGCGGATCGCGGTCATTAAATTCGACTGCCCTAATACGTCGACGAAACTTGCGCGAAGCTTGTCAGGCGCGCCCGAGGTCTTAGGGCGAGACTGAATCACCAAACATCGGAGTTCCCCATGCTCCTCCCAGACTGGCGCCGCCTCGTAAGGCGCGCCTGGTCGCTGCGGCTTATCGAAATCGCGGCCGCAGCTGACCTCATCCTCAACGTCGTTCCCTTCGTCTCCGACTGGCTTCCGTGGTGGCTCACCATCGTGCTGCTGGCCGGCGCTTGGGGTGCGCGTCTCATTGCCCAACCTGAAAAGGAACCGGCGAATGGCAACACGACTTAAGGCCGTAGGCAAAGGCCTGGCGGCAATAACCTTGGCCGGCACACTGGCGATCCAGACAGTCGGCGGTTTCGAAGGGCTAAAGCTTTACGCATACCGTGACGTCGTCGGCATCTGGACCGCATGCTACGGCGAGACCAAGGGCATCAAGCCCGGCATGAAGTTCTCTAAGGCGGACTGCGACAATATGCTGATCGACAGCCTCGTTGAACACGAGGAAGGCATGAGAAAGTGCCTGAAACAGCCTGACGCGCTCCCCATCAAGACCTACGTCGCTGGCGTCTCACTTACCTACAACATCGGCGTGGGTGGCTTCTGCGGCTCGACTGTCGCTCGAAAACTGAATGCCGGAGATATCCCGGGTGCCTGCAACGCCTTCCTTGCTTGGGACAAAGGCACCGTTCGCGGCAAGAAGGTGCAGATCCCGGGCCTTACAAACCGCCGGGTTGCTGAGCGAAAGCTTTGCCTTGAGGGCGCAGCATGATCGGCGCCGTAGCAAAACTCCTTGGCGTCGACGCTTGGCTGGTAAAGTTCGGCACAATCGTCGTCTTGTTGCTCACGCTCATGGCTGGCGCATGGTGGATCCACAACCACATTTACAGCCAAGGCTATCAGGCGGCCGTCGTCGTCAAAGACGCCGAGATCGCCACCATTCTCCGCGCCAACGCCCAGGCCGACGCCGACGAACAGCGCCGCCAGACGATCGCCAATAACGCGGCGAAGAAGCGCGAGGCCGAGGCCATCGCCCAGCTTGAGGCCCAAGAGGTCGAAAATCTAGAATTGAGAAGGAAGCTGGCTAGTGAAGCTCGGCAAGATCCTGATGCTGACCAGCCTAGCCTTGGCGCTAGCAGCGTGCAGCGTATCAACGAAATCCGTTAACGTCGCACCGGTGAAGCCGCCGCAGATCGCCCGGCCTGATAGTTCGCTGCTGCAAAGCTGTGCGAGGCCGGTGGCGCTGGGGCAGGGGCCCATGACGCAGGCGCAGGTCGAGGAGATGTGGATCGCCGACCGATCGGCGCTGCTCGCCTGCTACCGCCGCCATCTGGCGCTCAGGAACTTCATCGTTGAGCGCGATGATGCGCTGCGAGGTGAGCTATGACCGGCCCGGAGATCATGGCCGTTGTCGGCTTCTTCGTGATGCTGTCGGGCGTCCTTTGGGGCATCTGGTGGCGGATTGAAGGGAAGGTGAAGGAAGCGAAGGACGGCGCGCAGGCGTCGGCATCCGCGGCGCAGGCTCTTGCCGCCCTCGCTCGCGATGAACTGGCTGCGCATAAACTGCACGTCGCAGAGACCTACATCACCAAGGCTGGCATGCGCGAGACGACAGAACAGATCATGGAGGCTATCCACGGCGTAAAGCAGGCCGTCGACCACATGACGGTTCGCGTCGATCGTATCGTCGAGGGCCAGCCGCGCCGCACCACACGGACCAACTGAAACGTGCGAAAACAAAAAAAGGGCCTCATGTAGAGGCCCTTATTATTCGGCAGCTTGGTATCAGAACTTGACCGCGATGCCCGCCTTGACGACGTGCTGGTCGATGTCCACGTTGACACCGTCGAAGTCCTTATCACCGAAGTCGTTGTAACGATATTCGCCGCGGAGGAAGACGTTGTCGGTGACTGCGAAGTCAACACCGGCGCCGACGGTCCAGCCGTGGAACGTCTCATCGTCATCGCCAACCGGCGTGTCGAGGAATGCGCGGGTGGCAGTCCAGCCGCCAGCAGCATAAACCAGCGTGCGGTCGAAGGCATAGCCGACGCGGCCACGAACCGAGCCCGCCCACTTGGTGCCTGCGTCAACGCCATCTATGCCAAAGAGGTTGTCTTCCTTGTTCCAGTTGTAGTCGACATCGCCTTCGATACCCAGAACGAAGCCGTTGCTCATCTGCCAGTTGTAGCCAACAAAGCCACCTGCGATCGCACCATCGAAGTCTTCGTCGATGCTGGCGCCACCGGCGCTGAAATCACCATTGCCCCAGCCGTATCCAGCCGCAATACCTGCATAGGCGCCGTCCCAAGAGAATACCTGGGTTTCAACGGCGACTGGCGCGCTTGGAACTTGGTCGACTGCGTCTGCTGCGTAAGCCGCGGTCGAGGCGGAAAGTGCAAGCACAGCGAAAGCAATAGTCTTGATCATATTCAGTCCTCTCATCAAATCAGTGATGGATGACTATGCTGAGCAGCAGATAAAGTCTGTAGCATTTGAGCAACTATCGACGTGTAGCCGGCTTTGTCATCTACCGTACAAAGGGCACCAAAGCGCTGAGGAAAACAAAGAATCCATCAGCGGGGTAGAGAGTGCCGTTGACGCCATGACGCTCCGCATCGTTCGTGTGGTTAAAGGGCAGCCTAAGGGCTGCGTTACCAGGGGTGATTCATGTCTTCTGCCCGCGGGGGCGACACGTTATGTCGGCGGGTTGGTAATAGGCGCTTTCCCATCTGTGTTGCCAAAACGGTCAGTCATCCAGGCTTGCACAGCATAAACCGATAAGAGGATAACCACTGAGAATAGAAGAGTGGTAATCAGGGGGCGTTGTTCGAGAAATCTCATAAATGCTGAACGGCGTCCGCTTCCATCGGTTCCGCATGCGGGAATATCAACTTCGTGCCTGATGCTTAGACCCTCAAAAGTAGGAGGCTGCCGTCAGTGGACGCTTCCGGAATGATCTCGGCGGCAAAACCACATTCGCCATCCAGTGCCGCGATATATCCCAGCGACAGAAGTCGTTGCGAGCAAGGCGGCAGCTTCCATCGCTTCGGTGAAGTCCTCAACATTGTCAACGATTTGGTCGATGAACTCATCGACCGTTAGGTCTCGAGAGAATGACAAAGTGGCGGATTCAAACCCGGCGTGAATGATTTCTTCCATCACCACTATGTGGAGTTCGCAGAGATCCGGTCAATCCGGTGTCGCCACGGACCGGACTCCGGACACGTTGCTGCATGATGGGAGGGGCCGACCCGCGGCGACACAACTGACCTAACAGAGTCAGCGGTCGCGATTTTGATCGAAGTCAATTTTCAGAATGCAGTCAGCGAAAAGGTGCGAACACAGACCCGGGGGTTCGCCCTGACATTAATTGAGGTCGGGTGCCTGCGTCGCTTCGGTTAGCGCAGCGAGAAATGCTAATTCCAACCGCTCGCGCGGCGCCGGGGAAAGACAAGCCTCTCCCGCACCCGGGGCAGGAAATAGTGATCCGCTGTGATGCATGCAACTCCTCGACGCCATGACATTGTGTGCTGCGGCAATTAGGCAAATACTGGGTGGTCCTAAATTTCCAAGCGGCCACATAGGTTTCGCTTCACCCATCGCATACTCAAAAGATAACATAATGGGTTGAGGTCAGGTGAGGAGAGGGTTTTTCTGTTACCAGATCCATCCTCCCATACAGCGATCAAGCGACCGCTTATTCTTGCAGATTTAGCGGAACACTGAATGGCATGGAGAACATTATTTTTCTCCTCGGCCGACTGCTGGTCAAAATGGTTCGGAAGCAGGGCAACGATGAAATCCGCCGAGCCGTAGGTTATCATGGCAATGTCGACGGTGTTCATTCGTTTCTCGACCTCCCGGCGCATTTGCGTTTGGTCACTGCGAAGCAGCCGAGATGCGATCAAGGACAATTGAAACCAAAATCGTTATGCTCAACATCAGCCCGGCGTAGACAATCCACTCTGCGCTCTGGCGTTTACGCTTCATGAGCGCTCTCTGAAAGTGAATTCCATTCTGCTGTCTTTTACCATATGCAGGTCGCGGATCATTCCCGCTGCGTTCAGAAGGCCACTCCGAACTTCTTCTGGCGCAAGTGGTAGAACATCTGTTTTTGTGGCCAGTATCTTTAAATCGGTCACGGCGTCATAGCTCTTTGCGTTTCTGGGAATACCGACTGCTTCACGCAGTTCGTAGATTGTACCGACAGCGCGTTCCAACAGTCTTTTTTGCTCGAATACACCGACCTTCTCTACTGTGTTTGCCGCCCTGATGAGTTCCGCGATGAAATCGTTCTCTCGCAACTCCGCCCCTCCTGTTTGCGCTCTAGCGCAAATATGAAGATTAATGCTGTCCCGATAAAATCACGTTAATGACAGCATCGAAGTAATACGCGGGGAGGGACGGGTAAGCCAGGCGTGTAGCGCGGAAGGCTTGCACTCTCAGGCGCGAACGCAAGGTTTGGGGCGTTCACACCGCAACAGGATCCAAGAAAACGGTTAACCGAAGGTTTCAGCGTAGAGTGTTTGCCCTGACATCGACGCAGTTAAGCCCGCGCAATCGCTGGATGCACGGGCTTAACAGAAAATCGAGGCTCAATCGCTGCTCGACTTTCAAAGGATACACTTTATCCCAGCGAGCGATACGTAGCCTTAAGGAGTAGAGAGAAAAATCGCAGCACTACCGCCGTGAGGCCGGCTGAACTCGTCGCCCATACTAAGTGTAGATCCAAAATAAAGTCATCATCCCGCCGACCCACACAATCGTGAGGAGGAAGGCAGCAATAAGAAAAAGCTTGCCGGACATGCCTATTATTGCTCCTGATGCTCGGTAATCACTGCGATTAACCTTAACGGTGAAAAACGTAGAGTGGCTGTGCGTCATGATGGCCAAGGTGCACGACCAGCCGGATTGAATAAAAACGGTAAGGTGCCCGCGCCGCTTCAGTTGACGCAGCGTGAAATGCTAATTCCAACCGCTAGCGCGGCTCCGGGGAAGACAAGCCTATCCCACACCCCCAAACCCCATTATACTTGGCAAAATTGACGCCGCTAGTTCCACTACCGTACAAATCGCTCAAATATTTGTTGAGGTTTGAGGCCCACCACCGCGACATCAGTGCTACCGCAAAATCATCAGTTAGACGGGTGCCCGCGCCGCTTCGGTTGACGCAGATGTAAAGCCACTACTTCGGGAGCTGACAAGCCTGCTCCGCACCCCGAGGTGCATATAGTCAGTTTGGAAGATCGAAGAAAGGGTCTGATATTGCACAGAGGGGGGCACCCCTCGTGTCGCCCCAAGGGGCGCACCTTGACTCGAGGTCAAGGACGCGTTGCGGCGCCCTGAATATAAGGCCACAGTTAATTGACGAGCCACCACCGGACCCGAAGGAGGCTACCTCGTCGGAGGTTTGTCTGGTTTACTATTTGAGACCTCTGAAAGGCGTGTGAGGTTCGATTTTAGTTCTTCGAGACGAAGCTGAAGCAACTTTGCCTCCTCGACAAACGTCTTTTCCGCTCGTCCCATCTCATTCAGGTTATCGTTTGCAATGTTCATGTCCCCTCGCAAAGATCTTCGAATAAACAGAGTGATAGCGCCATCGCAGAAAAACGAGGCAGCTATATTATCATGTTCGAAACTTGCGTGAGGCGGGCGGGCCTACCCGCCCTTGCGCATAAGGAAATCAGCAAAAGGCTGTCCTGGGGTCGTGCCGCCACGAACAGAGCCATGCACACACATCTGCTGGAAGGGATGCAGCTACTGCTCGTGACGACACCCGTTAACGCTCTATGCCGTGGAAAGTTTCGGAAGATCTACCGCCAGCGGCGTTTGGTATAACTTACGTCGAAGGCGACTTTCTGCTCTTTACCACAAGCCGGCGCAAATATCGTCGTTGTCTGGCTGTGACGGAGGCAACTTCTATTCGCCGCGATCCGTCGAGCCGCTAGTCAGATGTCATCACGCCGGGCGCAGTCGATATAGACTGTCCCGACGGGCTTCCCAACCCGATCTTTGACCGGATGATGACGGCCGACTTCGAATTCATCTGCCTCTACGCGGTCAGCTAGGTTCCTGAGTGTGTCAGCAGCCCACTTGTTGATCACAGCTGTAGATGGACCGGAAAAACTCAGTTCTACATCGCACTGAAGATACTTGGTCAGATTGTTGTCCATCGCGGCTTCATCCTTCTTAATCGGCTTGAATGACATTCACGCGTTAAGGTTCCGGTCAGGTAGAAAGAGAGGTGCGCGCGCCGGTTCGGTTCGCCACGATCCGAAACCTACATGGCGGCCTGACATACAGCGGAACAGATGCGACGCGACAGCATTTTGGCTTTCGTCACTGGATCAAACACAGGAACGCGCTATGAAAACCATTTTCATGGTCGTTGTGGCATTCGCTCTCGTGTTTGTCGTGCTTACGCTTCTCGGGACAAAGTAATATTCACGCTGACATCAAGGGCAGGGCGGCAGTCCACTCGCCTGGCTGAGACGCTTACGGCGGATCAGGTAAGTATCTGCCTTATTTGCCAGCCTTGCGGAGGTCTCGCGGCCATGAGCTTCTCGGCACGTTGGTCGAGCTTCTGGAGCGCGAGACGTTGGGCCTCCGCGAACGTCGTGGCGCTGACTGTCACCACCCAGCGACCAGACTGGAAACGATAGCTTTTCTTCACGGTAGCGGCCTTGCATCCAGCAAGGAAGGCAAGCCGGGCGGTGTCACGGGCGTGCTTGGTTGGCGTGCGGTCGGGATTGGTTTCCCACCACTCGTCGAAGGCTTGGATTAGCTTTGGATCTGTCATTTCAATGTAGCAGGGCTGTGGGTGTTAGTTCTCTATTTGTTCTCACCGATGGCCGGCAGAGTCAACTGTTTGAGTTGAATGTGAAGGAAGGGGGGTGTCGCGAGAGTGAGTTCGAGAGGGGACTTAAACTCAAGTGGGGGACACGGGCTCTCTCGCGACGGCGATATAACAATTGTCACTCGAGATAGTTCCATGGAAGCGGCCGGAGCAGCGCAACGCGCGCTCCAGCCACACTCGTCCCCACGAGAACAGAACCCTATCTTACGAAGTGTCATTCAATATTTCAACCACTTGTGCGCCTTCTGCCTTGTCGCGGAGGGCGCTTTTTATTTTCGCGGCAGCCAGCCGTTAGGCAAACTCTTGACAAATTTGTAAAAAGGGATTAGGAATGATTGTCGGCCTCACCAGCCGTTTTCACCACAAACAGAGGAGGCCGATATGACCGCAAGTGGTAGATCCACGTTCAGACGCATCGCATACGCAGCCCTCGCAATAGCGCTCTCCAGCGCCGCCTACTTCGCAGCGCCGACCGTCGCAGCCTATACTGCATCGCCCGCTACCGAGGCGGCGACGGTCAAAGTTATCCTCAAGAACGGCCATGGATCCGGTGTCCATATTGGCAATGGATTTGTCGTCACTGCTGCGCACGTCGCCGGAGATGCTGCGACCGTGGAGCTAAAGACGAAGGACGGCAAGACCCGGCCCGCCGATGTGCTCTGGGTCAACAAGACCTACGACATCGCACTGCTGCGCACGTCGCCGGAGATGCTGCCGGCGGCCAGCCTGAATTGCCGGCGTGCCGGTGTAGGCACATCCATCGAGGCGATCGGCAATCCTTTGTCGGTCGAATTTGTCTCGGCTTACGGCAGGATCGCGGGCGAGTCTCGCGCGACTGGTCCGTGGAAGTCCGTATTCGTCACCGACATCACGACTGTCCAAGGACAATCTGGTGGCCCGGTCTTTGGCCCATCTGGCGAGGTTGTCGGTATCACGGTCGGCGTTATGGGCGTGCCGCTGGGCCTTTCGGCCTCGCTCGTCGGCTATGGCTTCGTCGTGCCTTCGACTGATGTCTGCGCGCTGTTGGGGCGGACGGCCTAACCATCAGGCCGCGCGAATGCGGCCACCAATCTCAACACCACAGGAGAGTGAATGACGAGCATGATTGAGCACGATGGCAAAGGCATGCCTGTTGATGGCGCGACGCGTGTTGGCGTTCGGCTGCGAGATGGCTCCGAAACTCCCGCTGGAATGTTCTTTCCTGCTTCAGGGTGGGGGTGGCGCTGGGAAGACGAATACGCGCCAGAAGCCCATCAATCAGGCGACATCGTCGCTTACCAAATCGCAGATCAGCAGGAGACGACGGCTTGACCGACACCTACCATTCCATCCCCGACGGGCGCATCTCGGAGGCCGGCAGACTGCACGCCGAGGGCAAGAGCATCCGCAAGATCGCCAAGGCCCTCGGCGTCGCCTATGCCACAGCGAACAAATACGTGCACCGAGCAGCAGAGCGCGGTCTGCTTGGCACTGAGCCGGTCCTGCCTGGGTTTGCCATCAAGAGCGTCGCCAGCAAACAGGGCGATGCATGGGTGAAGCAGACCAAGGCGCCGGGCGAGGTCTTCGAGCTTCCACAGGGTCAGGTAATCAAAGGCGTGTCCGCTCTCGTCGACGGGCAGGGCAGAGAGGTCGCCAAGTGGATCAAGACGGCCGCCGATGCGGAAAGCCAGCTTGCCGCCATGCAGGCGGCGGTCCAAGCGTTCAAGGAGGATATCCCGCGCGCCGAGCCGGTGGCTCGAAACCAAAGAGTCAACCTAGAGCTTATGAACTTCTACGCGGTCACCGACGCCCACTTCGGAATGCTGTCGTGGCGCGAGGAGACTGGCGCGGACTACGACCTCGTCATCGCCGAGCAGCTGCTGACGGACTGGTTTGCGGCGGCAATCGAGCTTGCTCCGGCAGCATTCACCGGCGTTCTGGCGCAGATGGGCGACCTTGCGCACTACGACGGCATGGAGAGCAAGACGCCGACAAGCGGCCATATTCTGGACGCCGACAGCCGTTTCCCGAAGGTTGTCCGCGTCATCATCCGCACCCTGCGTCGAATCGTCCGCATGATGCTGGAGAAGCACGAGCGCGTGCACATCATCATGGCCGACGCAAATCACGACCCGGCCAGCGGCGCCTGGCTGCGCGAGATGTTCGCCGCGTTCTACGATGATGAGCCGCGCGTGACGGTCGACAGCTCGGCCAGCACCTACTACGTCGTCGAGCACGGCAAGACGTCGCTCTTCGTCCATCACGGCCACCGCCGGAACGTTGGGAACGTGGACTCGGTCTTCGCCGGCAAGTTCCGCGAGGTCTACGGCCGGACGCAGTTCTCCTACGCCCATATCGGCCACCTGCACTCCGACGAGCTAAAGACGACCAACCTAATGAAGGTTGAGCGGCACGAGACGCTTGCTGCACCGGATGCTTACGCCGCGAACGGCGGCTGGCTGTCTGGTCGGTCGGCGAAGGTCATCACCTACTCGTCGAGGCACGGCGAGGTGTCGCGTCTGACGCTGTCGCCGGAGATGGTCGATGGCTGGTCCAAGAGGACAGCGGCGAATGACAATGTGCTGGAGCAGCAGCAGAGGAGTGCGGCTTAGGCAGGCGCCTTCTTTCGAGTAAGATAAGCTTCTACGGCGAGCCTTACCTCATCGTCAGTCGTCTGGCACTGCGTCCTGATTTCTTTGATCGCCAGATCGATGTTTGCAACGATCGGATTCTTCTCCTTCTCATGAGGAAGGGGTCTGAATGGTCCGTAGACGACAATCTTCGGAACGCTCTTGGGGGCCATCTCAACGATTATCTCAGCATGTCCACGCCGAAAACGAGAGCTGATGATCCTCATACGATTAACCCCTTATCTTGCTAAGAATATGGGGCGAAAATGTAGATCGACAAGTAATCACCTAACTGCCGGCCCCACCATCCGGCGGCAACCACCACCACCACAGAGGAGACTGAAATGGCCTTTTCACCACAGACCACCGGCGCGGGTGACCGTCCGCCGAAACCGAGAACGATTGCCGCCAACGACAATACCCCAGCACCCGCCTACACCCACGCCGCCGCCATCAACATCTTCGCGGCCGACTGCCATTCCCGCAGCCGCAAGGCAGGCTGGTACACCGACCTCGCAACTGGCAAGGCGCTGGATCGCAACGTGCCGGAGATGCTGATGCTCATCGTCTCCGAAATCAGCGAGGCGATGGAAGGCTTCCGCAAGAAGTTGAACGACGACAAGCTGCCGCACCGGAAGATGATGGAAGTCGAGCTTGCCGACGCCATGATCCGCATCGGCGACTTGGCAACGTTCATGGGCTACGACCTCGGCGGCGCCATCGTCGAGAAGATGGCCTTCAACGACAATCGGGAAGACCACAAGATCGAAAACCGGCTCAAGGCTGGCGGGAAGGCGTTTTGATGGCTTACGAGGCGGTAATCGACGCGAGAGAGATCGCGGAAAGCAAGATGGGCACATTCAAGGCCGCGATGACACTTCGCGATGCGCGTAAGGCGGATGCCGATATCGCCACTACCACATTCGGCCCGCTCGACAAGTACGTCGCCGCGAATGACAACGTGCCAGCACCGCGTGCAGCCGCCACTACGGCATCCCTTCGGGACAAGGGCATCTACCCGCCAGAACGTCACGGGGACTGGATGCAGACCTACTCAGGCCGCCAGTTCTGGCCCATGGACCCGCGATCCGATGAGGTCCACATCGAGGACATTGCTCACGCCCTCAGTCTACAGTGCCGGTACGCCGGCCATTGCATCCAGTTCTATAGCGTCGCGGAGCACAGCTGCCACGTCGCTCTCTGGCTGCTGCGCAACTACGGGCCGATGACGGCGATGTATGGCCTGCTGCACGACGCCAGTGAGGCCTACCTCGTCGACGTCCCGCGCCCGGTGAAGCCCTACCTGACCGGCTACAAGGATGCGGAGACGAAGGTGCAGGATGTCGTGCAGGTCCGGTTCGGTCTTGGCGTAGGTGTGCCCAAGGCAGTGAAAGAAGCCGACGACCGGATCATCGCCGACGAACTAGTGAACCTGCGGCCCATGGAGTGGCACAAGCGATTTGATGACCCGCTTGGCGTAAAGATAGGATGCTGGAAGCCGAGCGACGCGGAGGACGAGTTCCTATCCATGTTCGTCATGCTGGATCGGAAGATGCGCGAGACGGGGAGGGCGGCTGCTTGACCTCAATCGAGCATCTGCGCTTCGATCGCCGCCCTAATGAACGCCTCGCGCGAAGTGTTCAGTTCCAGCCGGTCAGCAAGGGCTTTAAAGCAATTTGCCTTCGCAAGCGAGTAACACGTGCCGGTTCGGCTGGGCCAGCGATACATCAGCTTCTCAAGCGCGTCGCCGGGGCTCCTCACTGCTTCGGCGGCGCCGTTACCGACACGGATCCAAACCGGTGCAAGCCACCGCGCATCCGTCCGCGTGTCGAAACTCTCAAACTTCATTTCATGCGTACTCTCATTAAGCGCGCAATGAACTCGATAGCGTTGATTCTGTTCCCCTCCTCGGTGCAGGCGCTCGAAATATTTCGTCCGTCAAATATGGAGACCGCATGACCACAATCAAACCCGGCGACGAGATCGTCTGCATCGATGACGGCATCTACGCCGAGCAGTACCTCGGCATCACGGCAGGCACGATCTACAAGGCGCGATGGGTAGGCCCAGTCACCAGCTACATGAACGGCGACTACATCGGCGTGAGGCTGGAGGGAATTAACCGCGGCGTCTGCCCTGAGTTCGGCGACGAGGATCCGCCGTTCAACGTGCGCCGGTTTCGGCCGGTGGTGAAGCCGACAGTCGAGACGAAGAGGAAAGTGGAGGAGGATGCATGATGGAGTGGAGCAAGAAGAAGCGCGGTTGCGCGACTATTCACACTGCGCCCGGCATCGAGAACGCAATCGTCGATCGACGCGGTTACGGCCTAGCCTCCAGCATGGGCAAATCAATCACCTTTCAGGGCAGGCCTTTCACCTCAGTTGAAGAGGCAAAGCAGTTCGCAGAGGAGAACCATCAGTGACCATCGAATCCAAAGACGCCGGCTGCCTCGCAGAGGTACCATTCGAATTGCGCGGCCTTGGTGCGTCGATCGGCAAGACACCGGCCAACGACAACAGCTTCTTTGACCGAGCAATGTCGGCACCAAGTAGCCCCCCATCGAGCAACCCGAAGCGTGCCTTTGGCGTCCGTAAGCCGTCCGCTCAATTCATCCCGCCGGTGGCCATCGTTGAGGAAAGTGCCGTCATGGCTCTAGGTGCGGCTAAGTACGGGCCGTTCAATTGGCAGGATGATCCGGTCGACGCCACCACCTACTACAGTGCGGCGATCCGCCACTTGCTGCAGTGGTTCTCAGGCGAGGACCGGGACACTGAAAGCGGTGCCTCGCATCTGGCTCACGTTAGGGCGTGTATGGGCATCTTGCTCGATGCGCAGGCGGCAGGCACCTTGATCGACGATCGCCCGAACTGCGCTTCGGCCGGCGATGCAATCGAGAGATTGAAGAAGGCGGCGTAGTCCTCCGCGCCAAAAATCGAAGCCCGTCAGCCTCACCGCTGGCGGGTTTTTTCATTTCGGCCCGAACACGAACCGCCTGGCCGTCCCATCAGTCATCATCATCGTGCCTTCGCCGGCCACCTGAGACGCATTCGTCATCGGCCGCGTCATGGTGACCATGCCAGATTTTCCGCCACATCGCCGCGTCGTTGTCTAGCGCCCTGGTTGTGCTAAGTTATTCCGATCGAGCGAGAACAAAACCACAACCAATTTCGGTAACGCTCATCGCAGAATTGTAACGCATTAAAGGAAAATCAACGTCTTGATATTAATGTCCCGTTAGGAAATCCCGTATTGCGTCCGGAAATGGGCCAGCCAGGGCGGGATCGGTGTATTGCGTACGGGTTCTTATGCGTCTTTCTGCTGCCACTTCGGCGATCCTCGCCGCCTGTATCGGCCTTACCGGCTGTACCTCGTCCAGCACTGAGACCGCGCTGACCGTGCCCCCCGCATCCGTCAAGACGGCGCGGCTTGCGCCTTCGCAGGCCATCGTTCCGCCATCCATGCCGGCCGCATCGGTCCCTTCGATCGATCCGACGCCGGTTGCGGCGATCGCGCCACCGGCTGCAGTCAATGATCCGCATGAACTGGCATGGAACGGCGGCGCGCAGGAAAGCCATGCCTTTGACGGGATGGCAACGACGGTCGGCATGCCCGTTCCTGCCGAGCGGCCGGTGGCTTCGCTTCGCCCGGCGCTCAATCCGGCGCTCAGCCAGCCCATGCCGCCGGCTTCCGGCCATCAGCGCCTGAGGGTTTATGGTCAGCGCTTCAGTGACGTGAAGCCGATGAATTTCGGCAGGGTCGCCCCCCGGCATTTTGCCGTGCACGGCGTCGATGTTTCCCGCTGGCAGGCCGATATCGACTGGGCGAAACTGCGCACGCAGGGCGCCAACTTCGCCTATATCAAGGCGACCGATGGCGGCGACCATATCGACCCGATGTTCAAGACGAACTGGCGCGGCGCCCAGCAGGCGGGCATCCGTCGCGGCGCCTATCACTTCTTCTACTGGTGCCGCACTGCCGGCGAACAGGCCGACTGGTTCATCCGCAACGTGCCGCGCGACCCCGATGCGCTGCCGCCGGTGATCGATGTGGAGTATAACCACCAGTCCGGCTGCAAGATGCGTCTTTCCACCGAGCGCGTGCTCGAGAAGATGCAGGTCTTCATGGACAGGCTCGAAAAGCATTACGGGCAGCGCCCGGTCATCTATACGGCCCCGGATTTCTACAAGGATCACCTGCGCGGCCAGTTCCGCGACTATCCGTTCTGGCTGCGGTCGGTCGCGGCTCATCCGTCAAAGATCTATCCGGATCGCAAGTGGCTGTTCTGGCAGTATTCCGGTTCGGGCCTCTCCAAGGGTGTCGAAGGCAAGATCGACCTGAATGTCTTCAATGGCGGCGAAGAAGGCTGGCACGACTGGGTGGCGCGAACCACATGGTCGGGGCGGGCGGTCGCGCGCCGCTGATCTCTCCTGTCAGATCGAGATATGGAAAAGCCCCGCGCCGAAGTGCTGAACAAGGCGCGGGGCTTCTTTTTGTCCGGAAAGGACGCGAGACAGGCTGACTGTGGTGTCAGTTCGTCTGCGCCAGAGCTGGTCCACCTTGCTGCGCGAGGTCAACGCTTGCAACAACCGACATGCCGGGAACAAGGCTGTCAGTGAGTGGTTGGTTCGGCTCTATTGCGATCCGGACGGGGATGCGCTGGGCGACCTTGGTGAAGTTGCCGGTCGCATTATCAGACTTGATGACGGAGAATTCCGAGCCGGTGGCCGGCGCGAAGCGCTCGATACGACCCTTGAAGCTCTGGTGGCCGAGAGCGTCGACGGTAAAGGTGACCTCCTGGCCTGGTTTCATGCCTTCGAGCTGGGTTTCCTTGTAGTTGGCGACGACCCAGACGTGATTTGGAACCAAGGACGCGAGCTGGGTGCCGATCGAGACATATTGGCCGAGCCGGCCGGTGACCTCACCCAGTTCGCCGTCCTGAGGTGCGGTGATACGGGTGTTCTGCAAGTCGATATCGGCAAGCGCAACGGAGGCCTTGGCGCCTTCGACGGTTGCTTCCAGCGTGCGGCGGTTGACGACGATCGTGTTGAGGTCCTGTTCGGCGACGAGGACCGCCGCCTCTGCCTGATGCACGGAGGCCTGCGCCTGGTCGTAGGTGGCTTGGGCTTTTTCGAAATCGCTCTGGGTCGAGACATTGCTCTTCAGCAGCGACTGGGTGCGGTTATAGGCTGTCTTGGCCGCATCGAAGGCGGCGTTGGCGCTTTCGACAGCTGCCTTGGCGGAGACGATCTTGGCTTCGGACGACTTGCGGCTCTGCTCGGAATTGGCAAGCGACGCTTCTGCGGAGGCGAGCGTGGCCTTGGCCTGTTCGAGTTTCTGCGTGTAGATGCGGTCGTCGATACGGGCGACGAGATCACCCTTCTTGACCTTCTGGTAGTCCTGCACCGGGACCTCGACGATGTAACCGGCAAGCTGCGGGCTGAGCAGGGTCACCTGGCCGCGGACATAGGCATCGTTGGTCGTCTCGATCGTGCCCTTAAAGGGCGGCAGATTCCAGACATAGAGGATGATGAGGACACCGGCGATGCCGACGGCCGCCGCGAGATATGTAGCGAGAGAGCGAAATACGGATTTCATGGTCTTTGACTTGTTCTTGGGGCCAGATTGCGGGCGTCAGGCTATTTGCGGGGTGTCCGCGTTGCGCGAGAACCGGTGGCGGTTGTTCCAAAGGATGTGGAGCGAGAGCAGCGCTATGGCCACCACCGCGAGAAGGAATGTCGCAAAGAAGGCGTCGTTATAGGCAAGCACATAGGCCTGCTGCTGGATCTGCTTGGCGAAGGTGCTGGTGCCTTGGATCGTGTGCTGCGCGGCATCCGAGCCGGTGCGGCTATAGGCCGCCACATACTGGTTGATGCGTTGTACGACGAGCGGATCTGTGGGCAGGAGCCGGGCGGTCAGGATGGCGGAGTGATATTGTTCCCGCCAGGTGACGAAGCTGCCGAACAATGCGCTGCCGATGAAGGCGCCGACTTTCTGGGTAAAGAGAAACACGGCGATGAAGCTGATGATATAGGTCAGGCCTTTCTTCAGCGCGGCAGCAAAACCGACAGCCATGGCGGGCGGCAGGAAGAGGCCGCTTCCGAAGGCGATCAGCGACTGGCTGACCAGCATCTGGTCGGGCCGTGTCAGTACCGTCGAATAACTGTCCATCAGAGTTCCGGCGGCGATCAGGATCAGTGCCAGAAGATGGATGCCGGATTCCCGGCCCGGTTTCATGAAGGCTGCGCAGAGCAGGCCCGACGCGACGCTGGCAATCAGCACCCCCCAGTAGAGATGGGCCATCTGTTCGTTGAACAGGCCGAGCTGGCGGAAGAAATTGATGGCGCCCGTCGATTGTTCGGTGAGCAGCATGCGGAAGACCAGCAGCACGCCGGCGAAGTGGACGATCTCCCACGAGCCGATCCAGCGCACGTCGATCAGGTTGTTCTTGCGATTGAGCTCCAGCATGATGCAGAGCGTGCCGCTGATGATGCCGGTAATCAGCACCCAGGCGAGCCAGTCGGCCTCCAGCCACCAATAGAGACGACCCATGGTGAAGAAGACCGCGAGACAGCCCATCGATGTGGCGAGCAGGCCGTAGCTGACATAGTCCATCGACGAGATGACCTTGGCGCGCGGCGGCGAGGTCAGGGGCAGGATATAGATCAGGCCGAAGACGATCAGCGCCAATGCGAGTTCGACGAGATAGAGGCCGCGCAGGTCGTGAATATCGAGGAGCGACGGCGAGATGAGGCCGGCGATCGGCGTCGAAAGCGACAGTCCGATCAGGGCGAGGCACAGGCCGATATTCAGCTTCTTCTCGGGCGGGAAGATTTCCAGCATGTAGAGGAAGGCCATCGACGAGATCGGCGCTGCCGCTGCTCCGGCGAAGAAGCGCAGGGCAATGCTGAGGCTGAGGTCGTTTACCCACAGATGTGCCAGACTGATGATGACGTAAGGGATGATCGCGAGTTCACAGAACTGGCGGATGCCATATTGGGTGCGGACCTTGAACAGGAACAGGCCGAGGCTGGCATTTGGGAAGAGATAGGCAGCCATCAGCCAGGCGGCTTCGTTCTGGGTCGCCTCCAGCGGGCCGGCGATCTGCTGCAGGTTGGTGGAGATCATTGCTGTGCCGAGACCCTGCATGACGGCGGCCGTCAGCGAGGTCAGCGCATAAAGAAGTGCGATGGGCAACGGTTTAGGTTTGAAGGCCGGCGGTGCAGCAGGAGCCGGCGCAGGGGGAGGCGTCTGCACCTCGGCCGCGGCAGCTTCAGGCGGCCCGATCTGCTGGTCATCGCTTCTGAGCTGATCTTCATTTTTAAAAGAGGCCTCAACCGCGGACATCATCGACCTCCACATTGGAGACGTTTTCGGAAATCCGCTGCATCAGCGCGATGGCCTGTTTCAGCTCCTCCTGCTCGATGCCTTCGAAGAACTGATGGCGGATCTGGTCGGCGAGCGCGCGCACGAAGGCGGCCTGCTCCTCGCCGTGTTCGGTCAGCGCAATCAGCTTGACGCGCCGGTCGTTCGCATCGGGGCGGCGTTCGATCAGGCCGTTTTCCTCCATGCGGTCGAGCAGGCGCACGAGCGTCGCCTGTTCGAGTTCCAGCTCGCAGGCGAGCTCGGTCTGCGTCATGTTCTGTTTCTTGGCCAGGCGGAAAAGCGCACGCGCCCGCGGATAGGTCAGGCCGTGGGCCGTAACCTTCTTGTTGAAGGTCGTGCGGATCTTGCGGCTGACCTTGGTCAGCTCCTCAAGGTATTCGGACGCGGTTTGATCGATGTAAGGCATATTGGTTAGCACACTAAGATTATCTACCGCATTAGTTAGCACCCAAACTATTCGATTTCAATGGTTGACGATGCGCAAGTCAGGCATCCGTTTTTTGCATGGGTCCAGTCTGACTTGCCCCCAATACGCGTGCTCAATAGGCAGAAGAGATTAGCGCAGCAGCCCCTGGCCACCGTCGACATAGACCGGGGTTCCGGTGACATGACGTGACTGGTCCGAAGCAAGAAACAGGACGACGGAAGCAACATCATCGCTTTTGCCCGCCTTGCCGCCGGTGATCGGAATGTCGCCGGCAGGGAACTCCACCGGTACGGCTGTCTCTCCCTCGCCACGTACTTTCGTGTTGTCGTTGATGCTGGTCTCGATCGCGCCGGGGCAGACTGCATTAACGCGGATCCGGTAGCGCCCCAGTTCGAGCGCCAGTTGCTGTACCATGGCGACCTGTGCCGCCTTGGTGGCAACATAGGCGGTTGCGCCGGGCGTGTTGAAGCTGCGGTTGCCGTTAATCGACGATATGACAACCACTGAGCCGCCCTGTTTCCTGAGGTGTGGCACGCTGGCATTCAGGGTCAGATAGGTGCCGCGCAGGTTGACGCGGATGGTCTGGTCCCATTCGGTTGGCTTGAGATCGTCGATGGGGGCCCAGACGCCGTTGATGCCGGCATTGGCGACAACGATGTCGAGTCGTCCTGTTTCTGCAATCAGGGTTTCGGTGGCGCGCCGCATCGCCGTTTCGTCGGCGACGTCTGCATCCAGAAGCAGGGCCTTGCCGCCAGTGGCCTCGATCAGTTCGGCGGTTTTCTCAAGCTCGTCTGGAGTGTGTCCAAGAACGCCGACAGTCGCGCCGGCTTCTGCCAGTTTCAGCGCCGAAGCCCGACCTATGCCCGAACCTGCACCGGTGACCAGAGCGACCCGCGATTGAAGTTCCATCGGTTTATCCTCTCATTTCTGACGGTGTTCCAACCGCCGCAACGAAAGAGAAAAGCCAAGGTTCCGATCAATCCGGGTAGGTTTCGGTCAGAATACGCAGGCCTTCGGCGAATTTGCTGTCGTCGCCGCCCATCCGGCGCATCTGGGCAAGGTTGTCGGTAAGATCGGCGCGCTTGACCGGGCGCGCCAGAGGATCGGCGATCGAACGGCGGACGAAATCGAAATAGTCTTCTCCGTCACGTTTGCTCATGGCGTCGACGGCCCTGACGACCGGTTGTGAAAACCCCTCTTCGAGCAGGCGCTCGAATGTCCAGCCAGGACCTTTCTCAACGACATCGTGAAGCCAGGCGACCAGGATTTCGTCCTCGCCTGCAACATGTTCGGCCACGCGACGGACATGATCGATAAACGGGCCGCCCGTCTTGCTGGACTGTCCCTCATGGGCCTTGGTGGCGATGTCGATCGCCTTCCTCAGTTGTGTCTCGTAGGTCATCGGGGTCTCGCCGTGCCTGATTGTTGATGAGGCGAAGGCATATCAAAGCGATCTGTGGATGGCGATACGGATCAGAGCCGATCTTCCTCGAACTGTTCGGCGCCTTCCAGAGGTGTCAGCCAGTCTTCGCGGCGTTTGACCCATAATTCATAGGTAGGCTGAACATCGGTCGGTGCCATGTCCAGCGTTCCCAGCCGTATCTCGACTTCATCTTCGACCGGTTCGGAAAAGACGCGGGCGCCGCAGTTCACGCAGAAGCCGCGCCCTTCATAATACCGGACCTCTCCCGACGCCTCGAATGCATGGGCGGACCAGATGCCGAACGTGGCGAAAGCCGATCCGCTTTCCTTGCGGCAGTCCATGCAATGGCAAAGCCCGATGCGGATCGGGTCCGCTTTCACCTTGTAATGAACCTTGCCGCACAGACAGCTTCCGGACCGAATGATCATGATGGCTCCTCCAACGTTGAGTGGAGGAAATAGCGTCGGCCCGACATCTTGCCAGAGCAGGGTGTTTTGCCATCCAGCCATCAATTGCTACCTTAATGGCAGTTAGAATTGAGAAGGGCGTGTGACAGGGCGGAACACTGGTGCTGTCGGATTGGCGTCGCCGCTTTGCTGACAGGAATTTCCGGTCACTGAACAGGCTGCATTGGTCTATGGTGAGCTTATGGGGGAGGCCGTGCAGAAGGGGCGCCCATCTCGGTGCCAACGGTGATCGCGGCCATTGCGCTTATCAATGGCGGCAGGTTGGCCACGCGCAATGCCAAGGATTTCCCGGGCTGCGGCCTGGATCTCATCTCGCCCTGGGATTTCTGACGATAACGCGCTGCGACTACCGAATGTTCAGCGCCATGCGGATCTCGTCCTCGTTTTCCAGCTTCTGGACGACCACGCCGTACCAGCCAAGGCCGTCGTAATCCTCGTAACCGAGCGTTCGTGCATAAGCGACGATCGAACCGCTGTTGTCGTAATAGCTGCCGGAGGACTGTCCGCTCGGATTGGCGAGCGCAAAATGCGTGAAAAGCAGGGCAGGATTGGTCGTGGCGATAACGCGGCTGCTGCCGTCGAGAAGTAGGACAGTCGTTTTTTCCGCCACATGCGGCGGGAGGTTCGCCTCTTTCTCCACGATCGATTGTCCCTGGTTTTCCCAGTCGAAATAGACACCGAGCGTGCCCAAAAGTTCGCCGTCGAGTTTTCCGCCTTCGCGGATGCCGGTCGCGTAAACAAGGGCAGTGCGGTTGTCGTGCGGGCCGGAATGCTTGACCTCGTCGACGATATAATCGTCGCCGGAGGCGCAACGGCGGGCGGCGGAAAACCAGGGCTCATCCGCCAGCGAAACGCCGATCAGCTTGCGCTGGAATTTCGGGTTGGCCGAGGCGATGACCTTGCCGGAGAGGTCGGTCATGACGAGATCGAGATAGACGGTATAGAAGCGGTTGATGACGCCGAGGCGTTCGGCTGCAAACGTACGGGCCTCTGCGGAGGGATTACCCAGAGCCTGCCAGAGCGCGGTATCGGTGGCCCACCAGCGGACGTCGGCGGTGCGCTCGAAGAGATTGCGGACGATCAATTGAACTAGGGTCTGGGCAAGATCGGTAAGCCTTATACCCTCCATCTCGTGAACCAGTGAATCGGCCATGCTGCGTGTCAGCCCGATACGGCCGAGCACGTTGCTTTCGAATTTCGAGGCGATTTCGGTGGCGATCTGCGCCAGCCGCTGCACCTCGTTGGCAACCACGGCAAAGCCCTTACCCATCTCGCCGGCGCGCGCCGCCTCGATCAGGGCGTTGATCGCCAGAAGCTTGATCTGCTTGACGACGTGCGTGTTGTCGGCGCTGAAACGCTCGAGATCTTTGCCGATACCGTCGGTAATGACCTGCATCGAACGGGGCGTTGCTGCATGCTGCTGCTTTTCTGCCTGTGCCGGTATCATTTTGCAGATCCTGATCGGTGAAAAGTAAATGTGACAATATGTCTATATTTTGCACGTTCTGGTTTTTGCTTAGTTAATATGCACCCGTATTTCGGCGTTCTGTGCAACCCGGCCTCTGTATTCTTTACGGCGGAGGTTGAAACGATGTTGGAGCGGTCGGCTGAAGAACCGGGCGCCGGGTATGCTTGCAGTGACCCAGTAAGTTCTAAAGCGTGTCGCGATCCTTCGGATTCGCTCGTATGCTTTAGATACTTGTTTTGTCGCATGTCTTATGCGCAAAACCGCATCACACTTTTGCGCGACATGCTTTAGCGGTTGGGAACTTGTACTGAAAACGGACGTTAGGCCTTTCATCGTTCCTTGGAGGTTCCCATGCGTGCGCAGTTCCTCACGGCCTTGGCTGCAACTCTGTGCCTGCCAATAATGGCGACCAGTCCAGCCATGGCGGCTGAGGGTGATTTTCTCAAATCCATCGATGGAAAGTGGTCGGGTAACGGAACGGTTCTGACCCGGATCGGCGGAAAATCCGTCAATGTGCGCTGTAACGTCGATTTCTCAGCCGGGGCGGCGGATCTTGCCATGCAGGGCTCCTGCCGCGCGCTCGCCATCGTTAGCCGGTCCATTTCAGCTGCGCTGAAGGCCTCGGGAACGCGGTACAGCGGAACCTATACGGGGCCATCCGGCCAGCCGTCCTCGCTTTCGGGAAGCCGCAAGGGGGATTCCATCAATCTGGCGGTGCGCTGGGCGAGGGATATCAACGGCGATCGCAATGCCAGGATGACGATCGCCAAACTCAGCGAAAACCGGCTACGGTTGCAGACGATCGATAACGATCCTGCAAGCGGCAAATCCGTCGTGACCAGCAGTATCGATCTACGCCAGTAAAATTGCCCTGACATTCAGGCAGGATTGGCGACGGGCGGATCCCGGGACTGCGCAGCCAACCGTATTCCGGACGATCCGTAATTCCGCCGGTTCAAAGCTGGCCTCTACCTTTCACGCAAAATTCTTCCCAGCGTCAACTTGCCTCACGGCTGCGGCGGCTTGCGCACTTTCGGTCAAATCCAACTGATATATAAGTATACACATCTTGCATGGGATGAGGTTTCTCATCGACCTGGACCGCTTTTAGGGGAGGCGTTTTTGGCGGGTGCAAGGCTTTGGGTTGACGCCCGCCTTTGCGGGCAGCGTGGGGAGACGCGCCGAAAATGTTTCAACAGGTTTACGATCCGGTGGCTCAGTCGCTTGGACTGAGTTCGCTCTTTGCGGCCCTGCCGCTTCTGACGATGTTCGTCATGCTCGGAGGGTTCAGGCTGTCGCCGCAGCTTTCCGGCCTATGCTCGCTCATCGTCGCGATGGGGGTTGCCATCATCATCTACGGCATGCCGGTTTCGGTCGCCGCAAATTCCGCGCTGTATGGTGCGGCGTTCAGTATTCTTCCGATCATCCTGATCATCATCAACGCCATCTGGATCCACAACATGATGGTGAAGTCGGGATATTTCGACATCCTGCGGCGCAGTTTCGGTGTGATCAGCACCGACCTGCGTGTCCAGTCGATCATCATCGCATTCTGCTTCGGCGGCCTGCTCGAGGCGCTGGCCGGCGCCGGCACGCCGATCGCCATTGCCGGCGTGATGATGGTGGCAATCGGCATGGATCCGCTCAAAGCGGCACTCTGCGCGCTTGTGGCCGATACCGCGCCGGTCGCCTTCGGTGCACTTGGTGTGCCGATCACCACATTGGCTGCCGTTTCCGGTCTGCCTTATGATGAGCTGGGCGCAATCATCGGCCGACAGACGCCTATCCTTGCGCTGTTCATTCCGCTGATCCTCGTGTGGATCGTCGATGGCGGCAGAGGGCTTCGCCAGACATGGTTGCCTGCGTTGGTTGCCGGTTTTGCCTATGCCGTGACGCAGTTCGTCAGTTCGTCCTGGATCTCGGTGCCGCTGACGGACGTTCTCGGCGCGCTTGCCGGGGCCGCGGCACTGGTCGCCTTCCTGCAGGTGTGGAAGCCGAAGGAAACCGTCGAATGCGCCATCGTCAGTGAAGGGGAAAACTCGAAAATCCCGTTCAACAGCCGCAGCGTTTCGATCGCCTTCCTGCCCTATGTCGCGATCATCGTGATCTTCACGCTGTCGCAGCTCGGGCCGATTGCCCAGGCTCTGTCTGCCGGTGTCAGCAAGTTCGCATGGCCGGGGCTTGCCATCGTCAATCCGGCCGGCGGGGCTATCGGCACGTCGCTGTCATTGCCATGGCTGCCGGGTACCGCCACGCTTCTCGGTGTCGCCGGCCTGTTCTCGATGCCTTTCCTGAAGGTTTCGGGCGGTGAGGCGGTGCAGACTTACGGTGCCACGCTCAAGCAGCTCAAATGGGCCATTCCGACGGTTCTCTGCGTGCTTGCCGTCGCATTCGTCATGAACTTTTCCGGACAGACCATCACGCTCGGGCGCTGGCTCGCCACGACCGGACATGCGTTCGCATTCCTGTCGCCGGCCATCGGCTGGATCGGCGTGGCGATTACCGGATCCGACAACTCAGCCAACGCGCTCTTCGGTGCTCTGCAGGTCGCGGCGGCTCATGAAACCGGCCTGTCACCCTCGCTTCTGGCTGCGGCCAACAGCTCCGGTGGCGTGCTCGGCAAGATGATCTCACCGCAAAGCCTGACGATCGGCGCCGCTGCGGTCGGCATCATCGGACGCGAAGGGGATATTTTCCGCAAGACACTTCCCTGGAGCATTGCACTGACGCTCGTCCTTTGCGCGATCGTCTACCTCCAAACGACGCCTGTGCTTTCGTGGATGCTTCCATAAAGCTTTGGAATTGATGGATAAATAGGAGAAATAACGATGGTTTACAAAGCCACCAACAAGTCGAAATACTGCTACACGATCGAGGATATTCCGCTGGTGCCGCTGACCGAACAGTCCAGCACGCGTTTCGTCGCGGCAGGTCCCGCCCTGCTCAGCTTCATCACCAATCCTCCCGGATGCGTATTTCCGATGCACAGCCATGAAGCGGTGCAGATCCTCGTCATCCTGGAAGGGACGGAAGAGCATACCTGCGGCGATGAAACCTTCCTGATGGAAGCCGGCGATGTCTGCGTCCATCCGTCGAATGTGCCGCATGGCGGCCGCACGACGACCGGTTTTCGCGGCATCGACATCTTCGTTCCGCCGCGGGAAGACTACCTGCAGCTGATGGCCAAGCATGGCCTTCCAATCGAGGGTCCCAAGTGATATATTAAAATTCAATAGGCTGTCTCTGGCGACCCCTAAGCGCTTTGATGGCTTGATCGGAGGAGCGGATACGGGCGGGGCTGATCACCTCTCCAACTCCGCTCCTTTGTCTTGTCCAAGACGCGGAATTGCCGGCGGCCTATTGGTTTTTGAAAAACGTAAAAGATATTGGAGTGACGAAGATGACGGGTTCGAATTGGAATTTCAGCTTGCCGACCGCGGTTCATTTCGGTTGGGATCGCCTGTCGACACTACCCGATATGATTTCGAATTTGGGCGGCCGTCATGTGTTTGCGATGATTGGACGCAGCTTTCTCGACCGCGTCGGCGAGGCCGGATTGAAAGAGCTGGTTGGTTCTGCCGAACTCACCATCTTCAACGATATCGAGGAGAACCCGTCGATCTCTACGGTCGATACTGCCGCAACCCGTTGCCGCGAGAGCGGTGCGGATGTGGTCGTTGCGATCGGTGGCGGCAGTGTGCTGGATGCGGCCAAATGCGTAGCGCTGCTGCAGAAGAATGACGGTTCCATCCGCGATTA
Source organism: Pseudomonadota bacterium (assembly GCA_023451735.1). Taxonomy (GTDB): domain Bacteria; phylum Pseudomonadota; class Alphaproteobacteria; order Rhizobiales; family Rhizobiaceae; genus Neorhizobium. The sequence continues at coordinate 58,319 of JAEXYH010000071.1, forward strand.
TCTCTATCGGGAACGCAAGCCCGCAGGCCGTGGACTGCCGCTGATCGCCGTGCCGACGACGGCGGGAACCGGCAGCGAGGTGACGCCGTTTGCCGTCGTTACCGACAAGGAGAAGAATGCCAAGCCGGCGATTGCCTATCCCGAGTGCTTTCCGGAGCATGCGATCGTCGATCCGGCGCTGACGCTCAGCATGCCGACGGCTGTTGCGGTTTCAACCGCGCTCGATGCGATGACGCAGGCGCTCGAAGGGTTCTGGTCGACGCGCGCCAATGACATGACGCGGTCGATGGCGTTTCGCGCGATCGTGCTGATCTTCCGCAATATCGAAGCCGCCTGCCTCGACAAGGACCGTGATGCGATCGAGCAGGTGACGCTCGGCAGCGTGATCGGCGGCACGCAAATGGCGATGATTGGCAATACGGCTCTGCATCCGCTTTCCTATCCGCTGACGCTGGATTACGATCTTCGCCATGGGCTTGCCTGCGCAATCTATGTTCCGGCGTTCCTGCGCTTCAACAAGGCGGAACTTGGTCCCTGGTTCGATGATCTTCTGGCGGTTCTGGGTTTCAGCACGGTCGAGGAATTTGCCACTGCATTCGAGGCCAAGATGGAAAAGCTCGGCGCGCCGACCCGTCTCTCGGCGCTTGGCGTGACGCGCGAGGCGATCCCCGAGATCGTCAGGAGCGGTGTTGGCCGGTCGACGGATTTCAATCCGCGCAAGCTGACTGCGGAAACCATGGTCGAAATCCTCGAAACCATGCTGTGACCTGAGAGCACCGCGCCTTTGACAAGCCGATCGCTGCCGGGTCATGCTCGGCAGCAAAGAGGGGCGGATTCGCAAGCGCGGTCCGCAATGCCAAGAACAAGTCGTGAGAAGGTCTATATGGAGGATACCAATCCCCCGCAGGAGCAGCGAAAAAACCTGGCGAGCATACGCGACGAACTGGACCTGCGCAGTGCCAGCACCTCAGCGCTGATCTATCAGGTCCTGTGGAACGATATCGTGTCGCTGCGCCGTTATCCGGGCGATCCGATCCTGGAGAAGGAAATCGCGGCGCAGTTTGGTGTCAGCCGCACGCCGGTGCGCGAGGCGATCCTGCGGCTGTCGAACGAAAAGCTGATCGAGATACTGCCGCAATCGGGGACGTTCGTGGCGCGTATTGCGCTCGATACGTTGCCGGAGGCGATCGTCGTCAGAAAGGCGCTAGAAGACGTCACGGTGCGGGCGGCGGCGGTGAAAGCCAGCCGGACGCAGATTGCGACTTTGCGCGCCAATCTCGAATTGCAGAAAGTGCAGGCGGCCGAGGCGAATTACGAAGGGTTTCGCAAGACCGACGACATGTTTCACACGCTGATTGCCGAGGCGGCTGGTTATCCCGGTATCTGGGAGATCATCAAGTCGGTGAAAATCAAGGTGGATCGTTATTGCCACTTGAGCCTGCCGAAGCCGGGCCGGATCGCGCGGCTTATCAAGGAACATACGGTTATCTTCAATGCGATACGAGACCACGACCCCGACCGGGCGGCCGAGGCCATTCACGCCCATCTCGACGCCATCATGACGGGCGTCGAGATGCCGGAAAATCTGGCGGTTTTTACCGTGACGCGGTGAGACTGCTCGGCGCTTCCGCGCCGGGTGGTCGCCTTACGGGATATGGCGCAGCCACTCTTCGCTGCTGAATTTCTCTGCTGCGAGCTTTTCGGCTGCCGCATATTCCTCGTCGGAAATGGTACCCGGCGTGCCGCCGTTCAGCGATATGAAGGTCTCCTTCATGCGGCGGATGATTTCTGCACGCGGGAGGCCGGTCTGGCTGCGAAGCGGATCGACGCGTTTCACCGCGCTGGTCGTGCCCTTGTCGCTTAGCTTTTCGCGGCCGATGCGCAGGACCTTGACCATCTTTTCCGCGTCCATGTCATAGGCCATGGTGACGTGATGGAGGACGGCACCGGAGGCGAACCGCTTCTGCGCCGCGCCGCCGATCTTGCCCTTGGAGCTGGAGATGTCGTTGAGCGGCTTGTAGAAGGCGTCGATGCCGAGCGAAATCAGCGCCTTCAGCACCCAGTCGTCGAGGAAGGCGTAGGAATCGGCAAAGCTCATGTCGCGCACCAGTTCGCCCGGGGCGTAGAGCGAATAGGTGACGCTGTTTCCCGGTTCGACCAGCATCGCGCCGCCGCCGGTGATACGGCGGACGGTCTCTATGCCGAACTGGGCTGCAGCTTCCATATCCACTTCATTTCGGAGCGACTGGAAACCGCCGAGAATGATGGCGGGGCGTTCCCATTCCCAGAAGCGCAGGCAGGGGCCGCGTCGGCCGGAAGCCACTTCTTTCGCCAGAACCTCATCCATGGCGACATGCATGGCTGGGGTAAGAGCCGGTGTTTCGATGATCTGCCATTCATAGTCGCGCCATGTGCCGGTAACACCGAGCGCGCGGCGGATGGCGATTGCGACGGCTTCCGGGCTGAAACCGATCATTTCCGCGCCGGAGCGAAGACCCGTGCGCACGGATGCGATGATGTCTTCCACCGTGGATGAGGCGGAAAGGCCTTCGAGAGAGGCGCGGATATCGTCCAGCGCTTCGGCCGGTTCGAGGAAGAAATCACCTGAGACCTGAACCTTGGAGAGGCGGCCTTCGGCAACATCGAGATCGACAACAACGAGCTTTCCACCCTGAACCTTGTATTCACCGTGCATCTTCTGACTTTCTACCTGAAATTACCCTGCTGTCTTCCGCCTGCTTCACGGGAAGGAGACGAGGTCTCCGTAAAGCGAGCGGAGCTTTGCCTTTACAGCGTCAGAACCGCGGTAGATGTCAATGAATTTGCGCAGGCGCGGATCGTCGCGCATGTCGGGGCGGGTGACGAACTGGAAGGCGTAGATCGGGTCGTTCTCGAAGATCAGGCCGGAGGCCGGATCCAACCCCGCAAGCTTGGCGAAGGTCGGATAGGTAGCGGCAGCATCGACATCGTCGAGCGCGCGGGCGATCTGCGGTCCGTCGAGCTGGGTGATCTGCAGCGGCTTCACCCACTTGACGACATCCTCAAGCGTGGCGCGGTGGCCGGTGCCGGGTTTCAGCTCGACCAACTTGGCCTGCTGGAGAAGCAGCAGCGAACGGCCGGTGTTGACCGCGTCGCCGGAAAACGCGATCTGCGCATTGTCGGGGAGTTCTTCCAGCGACTTGTATTTCTTCGAATAGAGGCCGAAGGGCGTGGCATAGGCAGGCGCGACGGCGACGAGATTACGGCCACCGGCCTGGTTGGTGAATTCGAGATAGGGGATGTGCTGGAAGAGGTTGGCATCCATCTCGCGGTCGGCCACTGCCATGTTCGGCGTGTTCCAGTCGTTGAACTCGACAAGTTCGACGTTGAGGCCCTGGGCCTTCGCCTCCTCGACGGCGACTTCAGCCGCCTGATTGGAAATGCTGGTGGCAAGCGCGATGCGCAGCGGAGCCGGATCCTGTGCCATGCTGACAGAGGCGGCGAGGGCGGAGGCGATCAGGATTGCTGCCGAAAGAGTATGCCGGAGAGAGATCATGGGTGTGCTCGCGAATGGGGTAGGCGCGGCGGCACTGTCACTGCACCGCAGTTTTGCGGTGCTTTACCCCTGTTTGGCGATGCAATCCATGGGGGAAATGGAAAATATACTTGTTGAGTCAAGTTTGTGAATTGGGGAGCGACTACCGGTAGTGTTGCCGGTAGTCAGCAGACGAAAAATCAGAGCCCCATGGCCTTCAGTTCCTGGAGCGGCGGGATCGTGTCGAACATGTGTTGGTCGAGGCGATCCCAGATGATGCCGCAGGTCGGCTTGTGCGGGCCGGAAACATTGATCGAGCGGGTAGGCGTGAAGATCACGTCGACGACGGTGTCGTAGACATCGGGATTGAGCTTTTCCGACAGGACCTGGCAATCGTGGACGACGGCGGCGCAGGGGGTTTCGACGGAAATCTTGCCGAGCTGGTAGAGCATGCCCCATTCGGCGTCGAAGAAGCCGTGGCCCTTGCCGAAACGCACGCCGTCGAGATTGATCGCACCGGTGCCGGTGACCATGTAGTCGACATTCGGCAGTTTCACCTGGATATCGGCAAGCGTCATGTGCTGGCCGACGCGTTCCATGCCGTCGAGGGTCGAGGCGTAGAGATAGGTTTCCGGGTCGATCTTCTTGGGATCGAGCAGCCAGAAGCCGCGCTTGATCGAATAGGTGGTCATCAGCACCAGCTTGCCATCCTTCAGCGCCTGCAGGCGCAGGCGGTCGAGGCAGTTGTCGGGGGTGATGAAGATCAGGCGGGCGTCGCGATAGTATGGGTTGTCGAGCAGGCGATCGACGGCCGCTTCACCGCCTTCGAAATCGGCGATGAATTCGCCGAAATCGAAATGAAACCGGCTGTCGGCGACGGCGACCTTGCGCAATTCGGTCCAGACGCGCTCGCGCACGGACGACTTGTGATCGGCGATTTCAGCGTAATTGGACGTTTGAGGGGACATGGGGTGCTCCTTGTAAGCCTTAGGCGGCCGGCTGCATGCCGCGTTTGCGCAGCACGTGCCGTTCGATGACGATGACGATTTGATAGAAGAGAACAGAGATGAGGACCGAGACCACGGCGACCGTCCAGATCATGCCGTAGTCGAGATATCCTCGCGACTGGTTCAAGAGATTGCCGAGCCCGGTGCCGGTGGCGAGCCATTCGGCGATCATCACGCCCAAGAGCGCGCGCGGCACGGCAAGCCGCATGGCGGCGAAGAGATAGGGCAGGGATGCCGGGATCGAGACGAGCCGAAGCTGCGTGAACGGGCTTGCGCCATAGGCGCGCACCACATCGAGCGCGCCGCGCGAGACCATGCCGAGACCCTGCGCCAGCGTCACGAAGGCCGGGAAGAAGGTGACGGAGATGGTGATCCACAGGATGACCGACGGGCCGCGGCCGAGAAGCAGCACGAGCAACGGCGTCAGCGCTACGAGCGGCATGGTCTGCGTGACGAGCGCCACCGGCATGAACGAGCGAACGATGCCGGGGCGGACGACCGAGGCGAGTGCCAGCAGGAAAGCGAAAGCGAGGCCGGCGGCCATGCCAATCAGCGTCATCGGCAGCGTCTGGCCAAGTGCCGCGAGAAGGCGGGTTTGCGCCGAGGTCGCGGAGGGGGCGAGGAAGAGGTAGTCGAACACGCCGGCCGGGGTTTTGGCGATCATGGCCGGCGTGCCGAGAATTTTGAGGAGCAGCCACCAGACGAGGAAGGGCAGCGCGATCGAGGCGAGCGTGATGGCGATGGTCGAAACGAGGCTGCCTTCAGAACGGCTGCCGGGCGGCGTTGCCGCGACGGTGACGGCGCGGGTGGAGCGGGTGAGGCGGGCCTCGATGAGGGCGAAAATGCCATAGGCGATCAGTGCCATGGCGGTGGCGGCAAGGCCGATGCCCCAGAGACGGGCGGGGTCGGCGCGGCCCAGCGAACCGATCAGATAGGCGCCGAGGCCGAAACGTCCGCCGCCGCCGAATTCCGCCAGGATCGAGCCGAGGACCGCTGCGGGTGCTGCAATGCGCAGGCCGGCGAGGATGGCGGGCAGGGCGGCGCGGATTTCGACTAATCGCAGAAGCGCGAGCCGTCCACCGCCATAGGCGCGCACGACATCGAGCATGCGTCTATCCGTCTGGCTGATGCCGGTGACGGTGGCGCTCATGGTGACGAAATAGCAGCCGAGGGCGGCGAGCACGACGCGCGGGGTCATGCCGGAAAATGTCAGGACGAGAATGGGCGAAATGGCGATCGGCGGCAGGGCGAAGATCGCGACATTGAGGCCGCGGCCGAGGCGTGCGGCGACCGGCGAGACGGCGAAGAGGATGCCGGCGAGGATGGCAAGGCCGTTGCCGATCAGGAAGCCGAGCGAGGCGCCCTGAAAAGTGGCGAGGATATGCAGAGGATAGTCGCCGCGATCCTGCCAGAAGCGGACGAGGACTTCGGTCGGTGCCGGAAGGGCGCCGCCTGCGACGAGCTTGAAGCGGCCGAGGATTTCCCAGAGGACGAGCAGGATCGCCGCGTTGCGGAGCGCGGACCAGTGTCGGAAACCGGTTTCGCCCTTGGTCGTCCCGGAGGAAGCTCCAAGCGCCGTCTCAGTGGCCATCCAGCGCCTCCGCGACCTGATCTTCGAGCGCGTGGAATTCCGGCGTGGTAAACACTTCCGGCAGACGCGGGCGGGCGAGCGGGATGTCGACGATTTTGCCGATGCGGCCGGGGCGGCTCTGCATGACCACGACACGGTCGGCGAGGAAAACGGCCTCGTCTATGCCGTGGGTGACAAGCAGGGTCGTGGTGCGGTTTTCCATCCAGATGCGCTGCAGCTCGATATTCATTTGGCGACGCAGGATCTGGTCGAGCGCGCCAAAAGGTTCGTCGAGGAACAGGACTTTCGGATCGGTGACGAGGGCGCGGGCGATGGCGACGCGCTGGCGCATGCCGCCGGACAGTTCGCCGGGAAGCGATTTTTCAAACCCCTTGAGGCCGACAAGGGCGATCAGTTCTGCGATCTTGGCTGAAAAATCGGAGCGTTTGCGGCCGAGAACGTCGAGCGGCAGGGCGATGTTTTCCTCGACACTGCGCCAAGGCATCAGCGCGGCATCCTGGAAGGCGACGCCGGTGAGGCCGGCTTTTGCCGCCTGTTGCGGTTTCATGCCGGCAATGCCGATGTCGCCCGCGGTCGCGTCATCGAGGCCGAGCGCGAGGCGCAGCATGGTGGACTTGCCGCAGCCGGACGGGCCGATCAGTGCCGTGAACGAGCCTGCGGGACAGGAGAGTGAAACATTGTCGAGCGCCTGAACGACAGTCCCGCGCCCCTGAAAGGAGCGCGAGACGGTTTCAAGCGTGATGCCGGTATTCGAGGTCATCAAACTTCTTCGAGAACGGTGGTGTCGAAATATTCGCGCTTGGCGGTGATGCCGACGGCGGCCAGCGCCTCGATATTGGCGGCGATGGCTTCCTCGCTCATGAAGAAGATGCCCTTCGGGTTTTCCATCAGCGGCTTCTGCGCCGTGTTGAAATAGACCTCGTTCTCGATCGAGCGGCCGGTGCCCTTGAACCAGGTGTCGGCAAAAGTCTTCGGGAAGGCTGTCGGATCGGCCAGGTTTTCGTCCCAGCCCTTGCGGCTGGCCTTGAGGAAGGCGACGATTTCCTTGCGCTTGGACTTCAGTGTTTCTTCGGTGACGACGACGGTGTCGTTGAAGATGGTGAAGCCGAAATCGTAGAGCAGGAAGGAGGTTGCTTCCTCGCCGGCCTGTTTGATGGTGAAGGGGACGTTGGTGGTGAAGTCGACGGAAGCGTCGATCTCGCCCTTGATCAGCGGGGTAGGGTCGTAGGCGTAAGGCACGATGTTGACCTGGGCGCGGTCGATGCCGGAAATTTTCAGCATGGCTTCGACCGAGATAACGTTGACCGGCGGAACGGCGAGCGTCTTGCCGATCAGGTCCTTCGGTTCCTTGATCGGGTTTTTCGCCAGCGAGACGATGCCGATCGGGTTCTTCTGGTACTGCGCGCCGATGATCTTGAAGGGCGCGCCCTGTTCGACGATCGCCTTGATCGTGGTGTCGGGGGTGGTCAGCGTCAGGTCGGCCTTGCCGGCGATGATCGAGCTTTCCGGGATGACGTCCGGGCCGCCGGAGAGATATTCGAGCTCAAGGCCGGCTTCCTTGTAATAACCCTTGTCGGCGGCGAGGAAATAACCGGCGAATTCGGCATCGTTGATCCACGAGGCCTGGAAGTTGAACGGGGTGGCGGCAGAGGCCATGCGGCCCATCATGGGCATGGTCGCGGCGGCGCCCATCAGGCCCATGAAATGGCGGCGGTTGAGGGAGAGATGCATCGGGCTGTTCCTTGGTTGTCGGGGTGTAGTCTTCAAAACTGTCTGTCAGGCGATGCCGCGCATGCGGGCAAGCTCTTTGAGCGGTGGCGTATCGGCGATCTCGTCGCGCGTCAGCCTCTCCCATTTTATGCCGCGGGGGCGCCGGTTCTGGCGTTCGACCGTTGAGAGGCGGCTGGGCGTGGCGATGTAATCCACCTGGATATCGGTTTCGCTCGGGCTCAGCTGCTCGTCGACGACCTGAACATCGTGGACGATGGCCGCGACCGGGGTCTTTTCATCGACGAGGCCGAGATCGGTGAACATGCCCCATTCGAGGTCGAAATAGGTATGGCCCTTGCCGAAACGAATGCCGTCCTTCGTCACCGCCGATGCACCGGTAGCGAGGAGGTCGAAACGGCCGATCGCGGTGAGTTCTTCAAGGCTGACCGCACGGGCGAAATGCTCCATGCCGTCGAGCCATGCGGCGAAGGGGGCAGCTTCCGGCGGAACGACACCCGGCGCCATGTAGAGAAAGCCGCGCTGCATGTTGTAGGTCGACATGATGAACGCCTTGCCCTCGACGATCAGCCTGCGGCGAAGCTCGGTCATGGAATTATCGGGCGTGACAAAGGCTAGCCTGGAATTGGTGAAGGCGGGAAGCGCTGCGATCCGATCTGTCGCCTGTTCGACGCCATCGAAATCCGGAATGAACTCGCTGAAACTCAGGTGAAAGCGTGTGTCGGGGCGAGCGACAACCTTTAGGTTATCCCAAATTCTCTGCCGGATTACGCGGGGTTGTGCCATCATGGCCTCTGTTTCAATGTTTCATAATTGTGAAACAATAGTTTCATTGTTGCAAGAGGGGTGCTAGGCTTTTTATGCAGAGCGGCAAACCGGAGAAATCATGGCCTCGCGTCTCGTCTTGCGCATACAGGAACGCTACGCGCGGCTGACAGCCGGCGAGCAGAAACTTGCCCAGCTGATCCTTGACCGGCAGGACGATATCCTGACCCATTCGGCCACCGAGATTGCCGAGATGGCCGGAGTTTCCAAGGCGACCGCGGCGCGGTTCTTCCAGCATCTGGGCTATGCGGACTTTAACGAGGTAAAGCTTCAGGCGCGTGAAGAGCGCAACCGGACGGAGCCTTACGGCTATTCCGTCACGCAGTCGGAACAGGTGGCGCTGGGGCGCACGATCGGCGCGCATCTGGAACTCGAACTGAAGAACCTCACCAAGACATTCGAGGAGATGCGTTCCGACAAGGTGCGGCAGGCGGCGGAACTCATTGGCGCTGCACCAAAGGTGTGGGTTCTCGGGCTTGGTGTGGAAGAGGGCGTGGCGCGTTATGCGCGGCTGGTCTTTTCGCGGCTTCGGCACAGCGTGATGATCCTCGGCATCAACCAGGGATCATGGGCGGAAGATCTGGCGATGACCGGGCCGAAGGACGTGCTGCTGTTGGTGACCTTGCCGCCGCACCAGCCGATTTTGAAACCGATCCTCAGCCATGCGGCGACGAGCCGGCTCAACATCATCACCATTACCGACCGCAACTCGATGCTGGAAGCGCAGCGTTATTCCAATGTCGTGCTGCCCTGTCATGTGGCGAGTTTTGCGCTTGGGCCATCACATACGACGATATTGAGCACGGTGAGGTTGCTGGCGCTCACCTATGCCGCCCATGCCGGGCGTTCGGCGCAGCAACGGGCCGAGATCATTTCCGCCATTCATGAGGAACTGGGCGACCTCTGAGCGCCCGGTTATCGCAGGAAACGCCGGAAACGGCGCAGCGCCAGCCAGAACAGGACCGAGCCGATGACCAGCAGCGCCAGAAGCTGCGGCCAGACGACATCGAGCTGCGCGCCGCGGAACAGGACGGCCTGGGCCAGGATGACAAAATGCGTGTTGGGGGCGAGAAGCATGATGTATTGGATGATATCCGGCATGCTTTCGCGTGGTGTCATCGCGCCCGAGAGCACCTGAAGCGGCAAGAGAAAGAGGATCAGCAGCAGGCCGAATTGCGGCATGGAGCCTGCGACCGTCGCCAGAAAAATCCCCATGGATGTGGTGGCGAACAGGAAGAGCGCCGTGCCGAGGATGAAGACCGCGGGCGAGCCTTCGATCGGGATCGCCAGCAGCCCTTTGACGATGACGAACAGGGCAAAGCTCGAGGCGAGCAGCACGACGAGGCCCATCGACCAGATCTTGCTGATCATGATCTCCGTCGGTGTGACCGGCATGACGAGAAGATGTTCGATCGTGCCGTGTTCGCGTTCGCGGATGAGCGCGGCGCCCGTCAGTACGATCGACAGCATCGTGATCGAGGTGATGATATTGGTGATCGAGCCGAACCAGGACTTGTCGAGGGACGGATTGAAGCGGGCCCGGAGCGTCAGGTCGACCGGTACGTTGCTTGCGCCTCGGTACCGGTTGAGGAATTCACTGACCTCGTTCGAAACGATCGTCTGGATATAGCCGCTGCCGCTGAAGGCCTGACTCATGCGTGTGGCATCGACATTGAGCTGGATGACAGGCTGCTGGTTGGCGAGAACGTTGCGCTGGAAATCCGGTGGGATGTTGAGCGCGAACGTGTCGAGGCCAGCATCCATACGGCTGTCCATCTCGGTAATCGAGATCTGTTTCGGGGGTACGAAATAGGGGGGCATGAAGGCCGTGCCAATACGGCCCGACAGCGGCGACTGGTCCTCGTCGACGATGGCGACGGCCGCATTGTTGAGCGTCTCGGGCATGGCGCTGGAGCCGGTGTAAATCTGCAGGCTGAAGGCGTAGACGATCAGGAGCAGCAACATCGGATCGCGGGCGAGACCGCGCAACTCCTTGAGGCCGAGCTGAAATATGTTGGACGAGAACATCGGTCAGCTCTCCTGCTTCTTGAGAAGCACCGCGCCGAGTGTCGCCAGAATGGGGATGGCGATCAGTAAGGGGATGAAGGAACCGGCTAAACCGGCGAAATCGAGCGCCTTGGAGAAAGTTCCGCGCGAAATCGTCATGAAATAGCTGGTCGGGTAGATCTGGCCGATGAAGGCACCGGCGCCCTGCAGCGAGGAGACGGGGTCGGTCATGCCGGAATACTGGGTTGCCGGGATGAGTGTCAGAAGTGCGGTGCCGAAGATGGCGGCGATCTGGCTCGACATGAAGGTGGACATGAGGATGCCGATCGAGGTGGCGATGATCACGTAGAGAAGAGCAGCCGTGGCATAGGTTATGAAACTGCCGGTAAAGGGCACGCGGAAGATGAGCGTGGCGAAGGCGACCAGCAGCAGGAAATTCAGCATGCCAAGGACGATATAGGGCAGCTGCTTGCCGAACAGGAATTCAAGTCGCGTCACCGGCGTGACGTAGAGATTGATGATCGAGCCGAGTTCCTTTTCGCGCACGACGCTAAGCGCCGAGAGCATGGCGGGGATGAGGATCAGCAGGAGCGGGATGACCGCGGGCACCATGGCGACGAGGCTCTTGACGTCGGGATTGTAGCGGAAGCGGGTTTCGATGGAGAAAGTGCCCTGGGTTGCTGCTGGCCCGTTGATTTCCTTCGCCTTGCGGTTCAGCCAGTTGGCGTGCATGCCCTGGACATAGCCGCTGACGGTTTCGGCCCGCTGCGGCATGGCGCCGTCAATCCAGGCACCGATTTCCACCGTATCGCCGCGCAGCACGTGGCGGCCGAAGCCGGGCGGGATCTCGATCGCCAGGCTGATCTCGCCCTCGCGCATGCGCTTGTCCATGTCGGCATAATCGCGCAGCGGCTCCTTCTCGATGAAATAACGCGAGCCGGCGATATCGAGCACATAGTCGCGGCTGATCGTTGAGTCGTCGCGGTCGAGCACGGCGAAGGTCAGGTCCTCGACATCCATGTTGATGCCGTAGCCGATGACGAACATCAGGATGACGCTGCCGAGCACGGCGAGCGTGGCGCGTATCGGGTCGCGCTGCAGTTCCAGCGTTTCCCGTCGCGTGTAGCTGAACATGCGGCGGACATCGAAGAGGTGGCGCTTTTTCGGCGCATGGGCGTCGTGCGACAGGATCGGTGCGGGAGCCTTTGCCTCTGCTTTGCTTTCGGTTTTATTGGGGGGCGTGATTCCAGAAGCTTCTTCCAGATAGGCGATGAAGGCTTCTTCGAGCGTCGCTGCATTTCGGCTTCTGGCGATCCCGTCCGGTGTGTCGCTGATCAGAACCTTGCCGGCATGCATCAGCGAGATACGGTCGCACCGTTCCGCCTCGTTCATGAAATGGGTGGAGATGAAGATGGTGACATTGTCCTTGCGGGAGAGATCGGCAAGGATTTGCCAGAAGGCATCGCGGGCGATGGGATCGACGCCGGAGGTGGGTTCGTCGAGGATCAGCACGTCGGGAGCATGGATCATCGCCACCGCAAGCGACAGGCGCTGGCGGATGCCGAGTGGCAGGCCGTCGGGAAGCGTTTCCATGACGTCGGCAAGGCCGAAGCGGTTGGCCATCTCGTCGATCCGCGCCGGGATTTTTTCCTCCGGCAGCTTGAACAGACGGGCATGCAGATCGAGATTCTGGCGGACGGTCAGTTCGCTGTAGAGCGAAAAGGCCTGGCTCATATAGCCGACGCGGCGGCGCACGGCCATGTCGCGGGCATCGACCGTGCGGCCGAAGAGTTTTGCCTCGCCTTCGCTGGCGGCAAGAAGACCGGTCAGCATTTTCATTGTCGTCGACTTGCCGCAGCCGTTGGAGCCGAGGAAGCCAAAAATTTCGCCGCGCGGGATTTTGAAGCTGACATTGTCGACGGCAGTGAAATTGCCGAAGCGCATACTGAGATGGCTTGCCTCTATGGCGTAGTCTTCCGCCCCGTCCTCCTGGCGCGGTGGGATGACGACATCCACGTGGCCGCGCCGTTCGGATTCCGGAAGGAGCACGATGAAGGCGGCATCGAGATTGTCGGTGCCGGTGCGCGAGAGCAGCACGGCCGGCGTGCCGGTATCAAGCACCTTGCCGCCGTTCATGGCGACCAGCCAGTCGAAGCCGGCGGCCTCTTCCATATAGGCGGTGGCGACGATGACGCTCATGCCGGGGCGGCTGGCGCGGATCGTATCGATCAGTTCCCAGAATTGCCGGCGCGAGAGAGGGTCGACACCGGTTGTCGGTTCGTCGAGGATCAGGAGGTCGGGGTCGTGGATCAGGGCGCAGCAGAGGCCGAGTTTCTGTTTCATGCCGCCGGAGAGTTTGGCCGCGGGCCGGTCGGCGAAGGGGCCGAGGCCGGTGCTTTCCAGCAGTTCGGCGATGCGCGTCTCGCGCTCAGCCTTGTCCTGACCGAACAGCCGGGCGAAGAAATCGACATTCTCGAAGACTGATAAAGTGGGATAAAGGTTCTTGCCAAGCCCTTGCGGCATATAGGCAATCCTGGGGCAGGTCGTGTCGCGGTGGCGGACGTCAGACATGTCGCCGCCGAGCACTTCGACCTTTCCGTTCTGGATCGCGCGGGCGCCGGAGACGAGCGAGAGCAGGCTCGACTTGCCGACGCCGTCCGGCCCGATCAGGCCGACCATGCAGCCGGACGGGATATCGATCGACACGTCATTGAGCGCAGTCGTCTTCTTGTAGGTAAGTGACACGTTCTGCAGCCGGACCACCGGCTTGGCGTTGTCGGTCGGGACCTTTGTCTTGGCGGCGTCCATCTCGGCGCCGTCACTTCACGAGGTTGCGTTCGAGATTTTCGGGCCACGTGGCCTGCGGGTCGAGCCGGACATAGGCCATGCCGGGCAGGCCCGTCTTGACGTATTGGATGTATTTCTGGAGCAGTTCCTGGGGGATCTGCGCGCGGACACGGAAGGTCAGTTTCTGGCGCTCTTCCTCCGTCTCGACTGTCTTCGGTGTGAACTGCGCAACGTCTGCAACGAAGGAAACCTTGGCTGGGATCGTGTATTGCGGGGCCGCATCGAGCACGAGGCGCACATCGGAACCGATCGAGGTCTGGCCGGCCTGCGCCGTCGGCAGGAAGAAGGTCATGTAGACATCGCCGAGATCGACGAGGTTGAGGACGCGGCCTCCGGCAGACAGCACTTCGCCCGGTTGGGCGACGCGATATTGAACGCGGCCATCGCGTGGCGAGGTGAGCGTGCTGTCGCTAATATCGGTGTCGACGCTGTCGATCTCGGCTTTTGCCGCATCGACGGCTGCCTCGGCATCGACGACCTGCGCCTTGGCGGCATTGATCGCGGCATCGGAGGCGGCAAGCGATGCCTCGGCGGAGGCAAGCGTGGCGCGCGCGGCAAGTTCCGCCGCCTCGTTGTCATCCACCACCTGCTGCGACACGGTGTTGTTGGCGAGCAACTGGCGTGACCGGGCATTGGTCTTGACCGCCGAGTCGAGCTGCGCCTTGCGTTGTTCGATGACTGCGACAGCCGATTTCCGTTCTGCTTCACGCTGGGCGACGAGGCTGTGGGCGGTATCGACGGAGATTTCGGCACGGCGAAGCTGTGCCTGTGCCTGGCGCTTTCCGGCTTCCAGCTGGGCGGTATCCATCCGGGCGAGAACCTGACCCGCCTTGACGAAATCACCCTCGCGAACAAGCAATTCCTTCAGGCGACCGGCGGTTTTGGTGGAGATGTCGATTTCCACGGCCTCGATGCGGCCGTTGCTTGAAGTAAAGCCCGTGGCAAGGCTGTCGCCGCGGAAAACCGTCCAGGCGTAGTAGCCGATAGCAACCGCCACTACGGCGATTGCGGCCCAGATCCATCCTCTTGCCGATTTCGCCATTACCATCCCCGCGCGATTGCATTGTTCCCGTGAGCATAAATGTATAGCAAGACGTTTAGTTGACCACGGTCAATGCAACTTTTTGCTGAATGTGAGCGCGGTTCAGTCGGGCCGGGTCCCCTTTACGAAAACGTCGATACAGCGGCGCAGATGATGGTCGCGGTCTTGCCGGCTTGCCCAGTCGCGGCTGGCCGGTCCGACCATTCCGCCGAACAACAGGTCCATCAGCATGCGGGCACCGCTCGACGTGTCGTCGATCGCCAGCTTCCGCCGCGCCACCTGCAGGTCCAGCCATTCGGCGAGAAGCCGCCGGGACTGCTCCATCCCCTCACGTCGCAGGATATCACGCAGCTCCGGCAGTTCGGCCGATTCCCGTATGACGAAGGAAATGAAGGCTTTTCGCTCGCGTTCCGCCGTCTCGTCGATATCGATCATGAAGATGTCGGCCAGCACCTCGTTGACGGGCCGCTCTTCACTTTCGGGGCGGGGCAGATCAAGCATCATCCGGCGATGGGAGCCGACGACGGCGAGGAAAAGATCGGCCTTGCTTTCGAATACCCGATAGAGCGTCTGTTTGGAAATGCGACAGCGCGACGCCACGATATCGGTCGTGGTGCCGTGATAGCCGAGTTCGACGAAGGTGTGGCGCGCCTCGTCGACGATCGCCTTGCGGCGCTGGTCGTCGCTCTGCGTCTTGGGGCGCCCTCTTGAGCGCTTGATCTCAGGCATCGCGTCACTGTTCTCCATCGATCGCGGTGTGCGCTGCTTGGCAGCATCAGGCAAGGGCGGCCACCGGATCAAGTCGCGAGGCGTTGCGCGCCGGAAGGTAGCCGAAGGCGATGCCGATCAGGCAGGATGAGACAACGGCAAGCACGATGGGCGCGGTGGTGAAGACGAGGCTGAAGCTCGAGCCGAGCAGGCTGAAAGCCATCCCGAAGAGAAGCGCCAGCGCCACGCCCAGCACGCCGCCGATCATGCAGACCAGAACGGCCTCGATGAGGAACTGCTGCAGGATATCCTGTCGCCTTGCACCAACGGCCATGCGCACGCCGATCTCGCTCACCCGTTCTGACACCGAGACCAGCATGATGTTCATCACGCCGATGCCGCCGACGATGAGCGATATGACGGCGATTGCGCCGATCAGCAGCGTCATCGTCTGGGTCGTGCTGGTGATCGTCTGACGGATGTCATCGGTATTGAGGACGAAGAAGTCCTTGGTGCCATGGCGGCCGGTGAGGAAGGTGGTCACGGCCTGTTCGGCGACGCCGGTATCGGCATCGTCGCTGATCCTCAGCGTGATGCTGCGCAGCGACTGGTCGCCGGTGAAACGGGTCTGTACGCTTGTATAGGGCATGTAGATGGAGAGATTGTCGCTGGAGCCGAAACCGCCCTGCTGCGACGAGATCACGCCGATCACCCGGGACGGCACACTGCCGACCAGGATGACCTCGCCGATTGCCGCGCGGGTATCGCTGCCGAACAGGGTTTTGGCAGTGTTTTCGTCTATCACCGCATCCTGCTCCATAGCCATGACGCCAGTATCGTCAAAGAACCGTCCGGCGACCAGTTTGGAGCCTTTGACCTCGAAATATCTGCTGCCGACGCCGTTGACCAAGGCGTTTGCTTCGGTTGCGCCGAAACGGGCGGTCGTGCTGGTTGAAACCGTCGGTGTTGCTGCGGCAACGTAGGAGAGCTTTGCCAGCGCATCGGCATCCGCCACCACGAGTGTCTTGACCCGACCCGACCGCATGTCACCGAAACCGTTTCCGGGGAAGACTTCCAACGTGTTGGTGCCGAGACTGCTGATGTTTGCCAGCACCTTCTGCTGGCTGCCGGTGCCGAGTGCGACGACGGAAATGACGGACGCGATGCCGATGATGATGCCGAGCATGGTGAGAAACGAGCGCATGCGATGCGCCTTCAGCGCCTTGCAGGCCATAAGGAAGGCCTCGCGAAAACGGTCGAGACCGGCGCCGACGCGGTTAGCGGGTGTGACGGTTCGGGTAGCGGCTTCCTTCGTCGGCGCGGGCGGCGCCTTGGGGCGCGTGTCGGAAATGATCCGGCCGTCGGAGATTTCGATGATGCGTTCGGCGCGAGCCGCGACGCTTGCATCGTGAGTGACGATGATGATCGTTCGGCCTTCGGCATGCAGTTCGTCGAGGATGCGCAGCACTTCCTCGCCGCTTGCCTTGTCGAGCGCGCCGGTCGGTTCATCGGCAAGGATTACGTCGGCATCGTTCATCAATGCACGGGCGATCGAGACGCGCTGTTGCTGGCCGCCGGAGAGGTGTCCGGGGCGGTGGTCGGTTCGATCAGCCATGCCGAGGCGTCCGAGCAGGGCGGCGGCCCGTTCGCGCCGCTGGCTGCGGTCACGGCCGGCATAGACCGCCGGAATCTCGACATTGGAGAGTGCTGAAATCTCGTCCAGCAAATGATAGCGCTGGAAAATGAAGCCGAAATGCTCGCGCCGCAGCGCGGAACGGTCGTCATTGTCGAGCGCCGAGGTCTCTCTGCCGGAAATCGAATAGGTCCCGGATGTCGGCCGGTCGAGCAGGCCGAGAATGTTCATCAGCGTCGACTTGCCTGAGCCGGAAGCGCCGATGATGGCGACCATCTCGCCCTTTTCAATCTTTAGGTCGACATCTTTGAGGACTGTGATCATGCCGTCGCCGGAAGCATAGTCGCGGCGCAGGCCCTTTAGCGAAATCAATGGTTCTGTCATTGCTTCGCCTCCGTTCAGAACATCGGCGGCGGGCCGCCCCGGCGGCCGCTACCCGTCGTGGACGACGTGGCTGTCCCTTCGCCGATGACGACCCGCTCGCCTCCTTCGAGGCCGGATTTCACTTCGGCGGTGATCTTGTTGTTGAGGCCGATCTCGACCTTGCGGGTTTCGATCCTGCCGTCTTTCTCGATGCGCACCTGGGATGGCCCGGTCGCGGCGGTTTCCGGCAGGGCGGAGGAGGGGATGGTGAGCACGTTGGAAGCCGAGCCGAGGATGATATTGACCTCGGCGGACATATAGGTGCGGAAGCGGCCGTCTTCGTTGGGGATGTCGAAGACGCCGATGTAATAAATGGCGGAAGAGGACGTTGAAGACGACGAGGAGGATGAACCGGTGCTTGATGTAGCGACGCTGCTGTCGTCGACGATCGATTCAGGAGCCGGTTCGATGGCGGTCAGCGTCGCGTCATAGGATTTGGTCCGGTCGCCGATCACGTTGAAGCGTACCTTTTGCCCGGCTTCAACGCGGGTGATGTCGGCTTCCGAAATCTCGGCTCGCACTGTCATCCGGGTCAGGTCGCCGAGGGCGACGATTGTGGGGGCGGACTGTGTGGCGTTGACCGTGCGGCCTTCCTGATTGACGATCGCCAGAACCGTGCCGTCCATGGGCGCGCTGATACGGGTGTAGCCGACATCAGCCTGCGCCGTTTCGACGGCAACCTCGGCCTCGGTGATCTGGGCATCAAGCGCCTCGATCTGGGCTGTGACGACTTTGACTTCAGCTTCAGCGGATTGCAGATCGGCACGCGAGCCCGCCTGTTTTTCATAAATGGCCTGTTGGCGGGCGAGGGTCAGATTGGCGTTTTCGAGTTCGGCGACACGTTCGTTTCGCTGCGCCTGCACATTCGCAAGGGCTGCTCTGGCGGTTTTCAGCGCATTGTCCTGCGTTGTGGAATCGATAAGTGCGATCAGGTCGCCGGTTTTCACCGTGTCACCGACGGCAACCTTCAGGGAGGTGATGCGACCGGAGGCCTGCGAACCGACGGCGACCAGCCGGGAGGGTTTCAGCGTGCCGGTGGCCAGTACTGTTGATTCCACATTGCCGCGTGTGACCGGTGTCGTGAGTGTTGCCGGGGTGGAAGCTGATGATGACAGGGTAAACGCTGCACCAGCACCGATGATAACCAGTGCGATAAGCAGAAATGGCAGGGCCGCCTTGAGACGCATGCGAAATACTCAATCTTTGTAAAACCGATGAGTACCGATATTGTAGGTCGGCTATGGCCTGTCAACGTGGTGCACATTAAATGATGGTTAGACTCGGGGTCCAGCCACTCTGCGGCTTGGCTTGGTGCGCTTCGACGGTCAATTTCCCGGCTGCGTATTATCAAAACTACGTTAGAGCAGGTGATGGTGGTTGCGCCAACATAGCCGGCTGTGGTCGACTGAACTGTATGGTGACGGAATACGCCTTTTCTGCTTGATATATTTTATCAAGACGTTGAATTCATTTTGTTTAATCTTGTGATCACCGTCCTCCGGCAAGGCCGGGCGATAATGACGCATATCCTTGCAGGTGATGGCAATGCTTCTCGATTGAGCAATCCTGGCATGAAGTGGTATGCCGTCACTCAACCACCATGATGTTCAAAATCAACTTGCCATAATTTATATACGTATTAGTTTGTATGTAAATTTTCTCCCCATTCAGTTGGAGCTTTCCGATGCAAAAGACGCCGCTGCGCGCTCTCGCACTTTTGTCTGGTCTCGCATTTCTGGCCGGGTGCCAGCAGGAGCAGCAGGGGCAAGCCCAACAGGCGCCGCCGCCAAGCCCTGTCGGCGTGGTAACGATTGCGGCCGAATCACTGCCGATCATCAACGAGCTTCCCGGACGTATCTCTCCGACAAGGCTTGCCGAAGTTCGCCCCCGCGTTGCCGGCATCGTCGTGGAACAGGTTTTCGAGCAGGGCTCGCACGTCAATCGGGGTGACGTCCTTTACCGGATCGATCCGGCTCCGTTCCAGGTCCAGGTCGATAGCGCGGAAGCAACCGTGGCGCGCGCCAAGGCTGCCCAGTTGCAGGCCCGCCAAACCTCTGACCGCCAGCAGCAGCTTCGCCGCTCCAACGTTGCTTCCCAGCAGGAATTCGATAACGCGATCTCCCAGCTGGCACAGGCCGATGCCGAGGTTGCGGTCGCCGAGGCCGGTCTGGCGGAAGCGAACCTCAACCTGCAATATTCGCAGGTCACCGCGCCGATCAGCGGTCGCATCGGCCGCGCGCTGATCACCGAGGGCGCGCTTGTCAGCGCCAACAGCACCGAAAACCTTGCGACCATCCAGCAGCTTGATCCGATCTATGCCGACTTCACCCAGCAGGCGGCTGACCTGATCCGCCTGCGCAAGGCGCTGGAAGACGGTCAACTGATGACCGGTGATAATGAGGCTGAGGTGAAGTTGCTCCTTGATGACGGTACGCCTTACGCCCAGTCGGGACGCCTGCTGTTTTCCGAAGCCGCCGTCGACGAAACGACCGGCCAGGTGACGCTGCGTGGCGAATTCCCCAACCCGGATGGCGACCTTCTGCCAGGCATGTACGTGCGTGTGCAGATCCAGCAGGGTGTAGAAAAGCAGGCCTTCGCGGTTCCGCAGCAGGCGGTTCAGCGCGATCCGGGCGGGCAGGCAAGCGTGCTTGTCGTCGGCGAGGGCAACAAGGTCGAGCAGCGTCGCGTCAATGTTGGCCGCGCGCTCGGTGACCGGTGGGTCATTTCGCAGGGTCTGAAGACCGGCGACAAGGTGATCGCCGACGGCTTCCAGAAGACCGCGCCCGGTGCCACCGTCAATCCGCAGCCGTGGAGCCCGGAAAAGCCGGCGACAGAAGCGGCTGGCGATTCCTCACCGGCAGCCCCTGCAGAGCAGCAGAAGTAAGGATCGGATCGCATGGCAAGTTTCTTCATCGATCGGCCGATCTTTGCGTGGGTCGTCGCGATCTTCATCATGCTGGCGGGCGTGCTCGCGATACCGATGCTGCCCATCGCGCAGTATCCGAACGTCGCGCCGCCGCAGATTTCCATCTCCACCAGCTATCCCGGTGCTTCTCCGGAAAACATCTATCAGAGCGTCACGCGTCCGATCGAAGACGAACTGAACGGTGTGCCGGGACTGATCTATTTCGAATCAACGTCCGAATCGTCGGGCCGTATCTCGATCAACGTCACCTTCGCGCCTGGCGCCAATATCGGTGAGGCGCAGGTCGAGGTACAGAATCGTATCGCCCGTGCCGAGCCGCGCCTGCCACAAGCCGTGACCTCGCAGGGTATTCGCGTCGAGCGCGCCGGTACGTCGTTCCTTATGGTCGTTTCGCTGACTTCGACGGACGGCAATACGGATGCGATCGGCCTTGGCGACTATCTGCAGCGTAACGTCATCGGCGAAATCCGCCGTGTCGACGGCGTCGGCAGCGCCCAGCTCTTCGCCACCCAGCGCTCCATGCGTATCTGGATGGATCCCGACAAGATGGTCGGTCTCAGCCTGACCTCGGCGGACATCGTAAGTGCCATCGACGCACAGAACGCTCAGGTTGCGGGTGGACGCATCGGCGCAACACCGAACCCGATCGGCCAGCAGATTTCCGCAACGGTCAACGTCCAGGGGCAGCTGACCTCGCCGGAACAGTTCGGTGCGATCGTGCTGCGCGCCAATCCCGACGGTTCTTCCGTGCGTCTTCGCGACGTTGCCCGCGTCGAAGTCGGCGGAGAAAGCTACAACTTCTCCAGCCGTCTGAACGGACAGCCAAGTGCGGCCATCGGTATCCAGCTGTCGCCGACCGGCAATGCGCTTGCAACGTCGGAAGGCGTCAAGGCGGTGATGGAGGAACTCTCCGGGTATTTCCCGGCGGGCGTACAGTACGAAATTCCCTATGATACGAGCCCGTTCGTGGCGGTCTCGATCGAGAAGGTCATCCATACCCTTATCGAAGCGATGATTCTCGTCTTCGTGGTGATGTTCATCTTCCTCCAGAACATCCGCTACACCGTCATTCCGGCGCTCGTCGTGCCCGTGGCGCTGCTCGGCACCTGTGCCGTCATGTATGCGTCGGGCTTCTCGATCAACGTGCTGACGATGTTCGCGATGGTTCTGGCGATCGGTATTCTCGTCGACGACGCGATCGTCGTCGTCGAGAACGTCGAGCGCATCATGGCGGAAGAAAAACTGTCGCCGAGGGATGCCACCCGCAAGGCGATGGGGCAAATCTCGGGCGCCATCATCGGCATCACACTGGTTTTGACAGCCGTTTTCGTGCCTATGGCCTTCTTCCCGGGCGCGGTCGGTATCATCTACCAGCAGTTCTCGCTGACGATGGTCGTTTCGATCCTGTTCTCCGGCTTCCTTGCGCTTTCGCTGACGCCGGCGCTGTGCGCATCGTTCCTCAAGCCGATCAAGGACGGGCACCACGAGAAGAAGGGTTTCTTCGGTCTCTTCAATCGCGGCTTCAACAAGGCGTCGCACGGTTATTCCAGCACTGTCGGTGGTATCATCAAGCGGTCCGGCCGCTTCATGATCATCTATCTCGCGCTGGTCGTCGGTCTTGGCTGGGCCTATCTCCAGCTGCCGACGTCGTTCCTGCCGAATGAAGACCAGGGCTTTTTGATCGTCGACGTGCAGGCGCCGGCCGAAGCCAGCACCGATCGTACGATCGAGGTCATCTCCCAGATCGAGAAGATCGCAATGGCGGAAAAGGCTGTCGACCGCATCATCGCGATCAACGGCTTCTCCTTCTCGGGTTCCGGCCAGAATGCCGGCCTCGCCTTCATCACGCTCAAGGACTGGAGCGAACGCGGACCGGAAGATTCTGCCGATGCGCTGGCACAGCGCATCAATGGCCAGATCTTCGGTATTCGTGACGCAATCGCGTTCTCGCTGTCGCCGCCGCCCATCCAGGGTCTCGGAAACTCGTCCGGCTTCACCTTCCGCCTGCAGGACCGTGCAGGCGTGGGGCAGACGGCGCTGGCTGCAGCGCGTGATCAGCTTATGGCCGAAGCCCGCAAGAGCCCGATGCTTGCAGGCTTGCGTATTGAAGGCATGCCTGATGCGGCACAGGTGAACCTGCTGATCGACCGCGAAAAGGCCAATACATTCGGCGTAACCTTCGGCGATATCAACTCGACGATTACTGCCAATCTCGGTTCGTCCTATGTCAACGATTTCCCGAATGCGGGACGCATGCAGCGCGTGACGGTGCAGGCGGACGGTAATCAGCGCATGCAGACGGCCGATCTTCTGAAGCTCAACGTTCGCAATGCCAGCGGTGGCATGGTGCCGATGTCCTCCTTCGCCTCAATCGAATGGATGCGTGGTCCGGCCCAGGTCGTCGGTTATAACGGCTATCCGTCGGTGCGTATCGCCGGTCAGGCCGGTCCGGGATATTCGTCGGGTGATGCAATCGCGGAAATGGAGCGTCTTGCAGGCCAGCTTCCGAGCGGCTTCGGTTATGAATGGACCGGTCAGTCGCTGCAGGAAATCCAGTCGGGCAGCCAAGCGCCGGCGCTGATCGCGCTTTCGATCCTGTTCGTCTTCCTGCTTCTGGCAGCGCTTTACGAAAGCTGGTCAATCCCGCTCTCGGTCATGCTCGTGGTGCCGCTCGGGGTGATCGGCTGCGTGGCGGCGGTGATGATCCGCAATATGCCCAACGACGTGTACTTCCTCGTCGGGTTGATTGCGATCGTCGGTCTGTCGGCAAAGAACGCGATCCTGATCATCGAGTTCGCCAAGGACCTGCGCGCGGAAGGCAAGACCACCTATGAGGCAACCGTGGAGGCGGCACATCTTCGCTTCCGCCCGATCCTGATGACGTCCATGGCCTTTACCCTCGGCGTCGTGCCGATGGCGATTGCCACCGGCGCCAGCGCCGCCAGCCAGAACGCCATCGGTACCGGCGTCCTCGGCGGGATGATCTCGGCCACCGTTCTCGCGATCTTCTTCGTGCCGGCCTTCTTCATGTTCATCATGAGACTGTTCAGCAAGAGCACCCGTGCCGAGCCGATGGGTGGTAAATACGAGGCCAAGAACGGCACCTCGACACATTGATTGGTGACCGCCGGAGGCCCGCAAGCCTCCGGCGGTAACGGCCAACTTGGCCTGGGAGCGTGGAGAGCCCAGGCATGATGGAAAGGAGGAGGGATGAGACGAACCAAGGCAGAGGCTGCCGAGACGCGCTGCTCTATCCTTGTCGCGGCTGAAAAACTCTTCTTCGAGAAGGGGGTCGCCACCAGCACTCTCGATGAAATCGCGACGGCGGCCGGCGTAACCCGCGGCGCGATCTACTGGCATTTCAACAGCAAAAGCGAGCTCTTTCTCGAGCTCTACAATGCGGCGGATCTGCCGCGCGTGAATATGGCGGATGTCGAGGCGCCATGCGATGATGGCCGTGATCCGCTATCCCTGGTCGAGAAAATGGCTTGCGACTGGTTGCAGACGCTTGAGGAAGACCGGCATCGCCAGCGGCTTCTCTCGATCCTGCTGCGGACGAATTTTACGGAAGAGTTCCAGCCGGTCATGGACGAGCTTGATAAGCTTGATCGGGAGCATACGGGTTATCTGGAAAGCATTCTTGAGCGTGCCGCGAATGACAACCGGCTTGCTGCGGCATGGACGCCGCGCTCTGCCAGCAGGACGTTCAAGTGGCTAATGAAGGGAATTTGCTGGGACTGGCTGCTGTACGGCCAGAAATTCGACCTCAGCAAGGACGGTAGCGACAAGGTGAAGAGATTGCTGGCGAGTTTTCGTAGCAATCCAGCTTAAAGTACACCGCGAGCATTTAGCTTTAGCGACTTGTTTTATCGTATTTTTCTTGGGTGAATGCTTCACGGAAATTCGCCGTCGGCCAACAGCCGACGGAGGTTTTGAAACGCCGCAGGCATTTGAGATGAATGACGCGCCGGGGTGACAAATGTGGCCGTGGAGGGCGCCGGCATCAATACCAGCGTGGGCCTGCGCCTCGGCCATCCATCAACCATGTGACGCTGACCTGCAGAACGCCCGCCATCATATCGAGGCGATTGGAGCGCGGTTCTGCGCGATCGTTTTCCCACGCCGACCATGTGCCGGGTTCGACCCCCAGTATCCGGGAGGCCTCATCGACGGAGATGTCGCGGGCATCACGGGCAAGGGAGATCCGTCCGCCCAATGTATCGTCGATGCCGTAGGCCGGCTCGAATTTTCGATTGCTCATCAAAGTGTCCCCATGTCGAATAAAGTGGCCGCCCGTGATGTGGACGGCCACTTTTCATTCAGATGTTAGCCTTCTTCACCGACCCAGGTTTTGATCTGGTCCGGATGATCCTCGATGTATTTGGCGACCGCCTCGTCGTAGGAGGTTTCCTGCGCGTCGGACATGCCGGCTTCAAGATCCTCGAGCGGTATCTTCATACGCGACAGGAATTCCGCGGCTTGCGGATTGTCGGTCTTGAAATCCTTGCGGGAGAGGATGTCGACATGTTCCGATCCGCCGATCGATTTCTTCGGATCGTCGATGTAACGCAGCTTGTATTTGCCGAACATCCAGTGCGGGCTCCAGGCTGTCGCCACGAACCACTTTTCGCCGCGGTAGGCGCGATCGACGGCCGACAGCATTCCGGCTTCGCTGGAGATCTGAAGCTTGTAGTCATCAAGCGCATAGTCCTTCAGCGCCTGCTGTGACAGGCGGGTCAGACCGGCACCCGGTTCCGTGCCCTGAACGATGCCAGCCAGTTTTTCCTGCACCTCGGGCTTCTTCAGGTCTTCGAACGAAGCGACTTCGCTTTCCGGAACATAGGCGGGTACAACCCAGCCCTGGCGTGCGCCTTCATAAATGGTGCCGAGTGTTTCGACCCTGTCCTCGACCTTTGCGTAATAGTCGGCATGCGTCACTGGCAGCCACGCCATCAGGATCGCGTCGAGATCGCCGCGGCTGACGCCTTGGTAAAGGGGCGCGACATCGGTCTGCACCAGCTCGACCTTCTGACCGAGTTTATCCTCGACGATCTTGCCGGCAAGCTTGGTGACGAATTCGGCATCGGACCATGGTGCGTAACCGAGCTTCAATGTCTTGGCATCCTGCGCCATGGTGGGCAGAGCAGAGGTCGTGAGAAGTGCTGCGGCGAGCACGAGTGTGGCGCCGAGCGTCGTGCGGCGGTTCAGGCCGTTTCGGTAAAAAGTCTTCAGCATGTGCTCTCCTTGTGGGAGGTCGGCAGGTGCTGTATCGGCGCCTTTCATGGCGGCGAAGACAGCAGACGGCCTTAAAATTCTGGCTTCCGATGTGGAAGTCGAGGCAGTGTCGCGGGACGTTCACGACCGCGCTTCAAGGACACGGTCGTGAACGGAGCCAATCAGCCTTCGTTGCCGACCCAGGTTTTGATCTGGTCCGGATGGTCCTTGATGTATTTTTCGACTGCCTCGTCGTAGGATGTCTCCTGCGCGTTGAACATCGCAGCTTCGAGATCATCGATCGGCAGCTTCATGCGCGAGAGGAAGCTGGCCACTTTCGGGTTCTCTTCGCCAAAGCCCTTGGTCGCGAGAATGTTGACATGTTCGGCTTCACCGAGCGACTTCTTGGGGTCGGCCAAGTAACGCAGCTTGTGCTTGCCGAACATCCAGTGAGGGCTCCAGGAGGTGGCGACGAACCACTTCTCGCCGCGATAGGCACGGTCGACGGTGGTCAGCATGCCGGCTTCGCTGGAAATCTGCAGCTTGTAGTCGTCGAGTGCGTAGTCCTTCACGGCCTGTTCCGAAAGACGCGTCAGGCCGGCACCCGGATCGATGCCCTGGATAGTGCCCGAAAGCTTTTCCTGAACCTCGGGCTTCTTGAGATCCTCGATTGAGGCGATCTCGCTTTCCGGGATATAGGTGGGAACCACCCAGCCGAGCTTCGCGCCGTCATAGACGGTGCCGAGCGTCTCGACGCGGTTCTTCACCTTGTCGAAATAGTCGGCATGGGTTGCCGGCAGCCAGTTCATCATCATCACGTCGACATCGCCGCGGCTGACACCCTGGTAGAGCGGTGCGACATCGGTCTGCACCAGTTCGACCTTGCCGCCGAGTTCATCGGTAATCAGCTTGGCTGCGAGCTTGGTGACAAATTCGGCATCGGACCATGCGGACCAGCCGATCTTCACCGGCTTGACGTCCTGCGCCATGGTGGGAAGTGCGGAGCCTGCAATGAGGGCTGCGGCAAGGCCGAGCGTGGCGCCAAGGGTGGCGCGACGGGTAAGGCCGGCAACGGAAAAAGTCTTCAGCATGTGTTCTCCTTAAGGGAGGTTTGCATTCGCGGGTTCAGCACCCGCATGGTTTGGCGCGGAATAGCTCAGGCTGTTGCCGTTGCCAGTTCCTCACGCTCGGACTTCTTGAAAAGCAGGCCCCAAAACGCGGCGCGCGGCTTTCCGAGGGATTGGGTGAGCCGGTCGAGAATGACCGCAAGGATGACGACGGCAAGCCCACCTTCGAAACCGGTTCCGACGTCGAGGCGCTGGATGCCGGTCAGGACCGTGTTGCCGATGCCGCCGGCGCCGATCATCGAGGCGATAACCACCATCGACAGCGACAGCATGATCGTCTGGTTGATGCCGGCCATGATGGAGGGCATGGCATTGGGCAGCTGCACCTTGAACAGGAGCTGCGTCGAGGTGCAGCCGAAGGCGTTGCCGGCTTCGATGAATTCGGCATGGACCTGGCGGATGCCGAGATTGGTAAGGCGCACGACCGGCGGCATGGAGAAGATGACGGTCGCGATCGCGCCGGGCACGGCTCCGAGGCCGAAGAACATGGCGGCAGGGATCAGATAAACGAAGGCCGGCATGGTCTGCATCAGGTCGAGGATCGGGCGAACGACCGCGGCGACCGAATCCTTGCGCGCCATAGCAATGCCGAGCGGCAGGCCGATGATGATCGCCATCAGCGTCGAGGCAATGACCAACGACAGGGTTTCCATCATCGCGCCCCAAAGGCCCATGTGGTTGACGAGCCAGAGGGCCACGCCGGTGAGAATGCCGAAACCAAGGCTTACACGCCAAAGCGAGAGAGCGACAAAGATGGCGATGCCGAGCGGCATCGGCAGGGCGACAAGCGCATCCTGGATGCTGCCGGTCACGAAGCCGATCAGGCTGGCGATGAAATCGAGGACGGGCGAAAAGTTGTCCAGAACGTAATTGACGGCGGCGTCGATGCCGTCACCGATGTCGAAATTCATGAGGTCTATCTCCGGTGATTGGCCGGTTATGGGAAGGGCGTGTGATCAGCTGGCGCGATCGAGCGTTTCGAGCAGCGTCGACTTGCTGATGGACCCGAGATACCGCTTGTTGTCGTCGATGACGGGCACGGGCCAGGGGCTGGCCGCCACCCTGCCAAGAACATTCGACAAGGGCTCATCCGCCGCTATCGGCTCAATCTCGGAGAGAAAGGCGCCGCGATAGGGGTCGGTCGCCTTGGCGCGCATCTTTTCGACGAGCGAGGCTTGGCTGACCACGCCGTGATAGGTCTTGTCGCGACCTAAAATGATTGCGTATTCCCGGTCGAAATTCTTCATCCGCTCCAGTGCGGCGGCAGCCGTGGTGCCTTGGCGCTCGATGATTGTGATCTGCGTCTTGCGCGCCACATCGCCGGCCTTGAAGACCTGCGAGACATCGACATTGCGGAAGAAGGACCGCACATAATCGTTGGCCGGGCTCATGACGATCTCGTCCGGCGTGCCGACCTGGATGACGTTGCCGTTCTGCATGATGCAGATACGGTCGCCGATGCGCATCGCCTCATCGAGATCGTGGCTCACGAAGACGATCGTTCGGCTGTGTTCGGCCTGAAGGCGGACAAGCTCGTCCTGCATTTCGGTGCGGATCAGCGGGTCGAGCGCGGAAAAGGCCTCGTCCATCAGCAGGATAGTTGGCTCGCTCGCAAGCGCGCGGGCAAGGCCGACACGCTGCTTCATACCGCCGGAGAGCTGGTCGGGCATGCTGTCGGCATAACCGTCGAGCCCGACGGCCTTGAGCGCAGTGAGCGCTTTCTCCTTGCGCTCAGCCTCACCGACGCCGGCGACTTCGAGACCGAAGGCGGCGTTGTTGAGCACCGTGCGGTTGGGCAGAAGCGCGAACGATTGGAAAACCATGCTGATATCGCGACGGCGGACATCGATCAGTTCGCGGCGGGACATTTTCGTGATGTCCTTGCCGTCGATCTCGATCGAACCTGCCGTCGGCTCGATAAGACGGTTCAGCAGTCGCAGGAGGGTAGATTTGCCGGAGCCGGAAAGGCCCATAATGACGAAAATCTCGCCAGCCTTGATCTCGAAGCTGGCATTGTTGACGCCGACCGAACAGCCGGTCTGTGCGTGGATTTCGGATTTCGTCTTGCCGGCGCGGACCATTTCCAGAGCCTTTTCAGGCCGCTCGCCGAAAATCTTGTAGACATTGTTGAGACTGATCTTGGTCGAAGCCGGCTCTGCCGACGCGTCATTTTCAGTTGCAAAAGCCATTCAATCTTGGGCCCGCACTCGATAGTGGGGGCGTTCTCCTTTTATGATTTCCTTTGGGGCAGCGCGCGCATGATCGGCGCTAAGGATATCAAAACACTAAAAAGCGGCGAAACAGTATCGCCGCCGCGGATGTGAGCTGCAGCCGATGCGCAAGGGGCATCAAGCAGGCTGCAAGAAACATGTGGGCCGGATCGATCGGGATCTACTCGAAGTAATACGTTCGATCTTCCGGGTACGCTGCAAAAGGTAGGGTGGTGGCTCATGGATGTCCATAAAAAAACACAATTGTATTATGTCGCAGCCTTCGCGTTGCTCTCCAATCTTGTCTTGATCCCCTTGGGTGATAGGGACTTGCGTCCAGGGCGCCATGGGCGAAAAACTGCGATCACGAAGCTGTGATTGGGGTTGGTCGCCCCTCTTGGTCGCATGGCAATGACATCTCGGCAGGGTTAAGGCGTGCCGGAAGCGCAAGGCTAACAAAGTCAGGGATGCTCATTTGATGGGCAGTCAGTTCGCTTGACACAGTTTTGTGCGCTGCCTACAGAATTGACCTAATGACAAGAGGGGATTTCCATCCATGACACATGATTTCAAGCTGTCCCGCCGCACGCTGATTGCCTCTGCTGCAGCCGTTGGCGCGAGTGCATTTCTTCCTTCCATAGCACGTGCTGCGCCGCTGAAAGTTGCCGGCATTCACGGCTCGCCGGTGGAAAACGCCTGGAACTCGGTTCTGCATGCAGCACTGCAGGAAGCCGCCAAGGAAGGTGTGATCGAATATGTCTTCTCGGAAGGCGTTTCGGGCACCGATTACGGCCGCGCGATGCGCGAATATGCCGAGCAGGGCAACAAGCTGATCATCGGCGAAGCCTATGCGGTGGAAAGCGAAGCCCGCGAAGTGGCTGGCGAATATCCGGAAACGGCCTTCGTTCTCGGCTCCAGCGGCAAGCAGGCCGGCGACAATTTTGGCGTTTTCGGCACCTGGAACCATGACGGCGCGTATCTCGCCGGCATGCTGGCCGGCAAGATGACCAAGAGCAACACGGTCGGTGCCGTCGGCGCCATGCCGATCCCGGAAGTCAACATGCTGATCAACGCCTTCGGCGAAGGCGTGAAGGCCGTTAACCCGGATGCCAAGGTGCTCACCTCGTTCATCGGCACCTTCTTCGATCCGCCGAAGGCGCGTGAGGCAGGTCTTGCCCAGATCGATGCCGGCGCGGACATCCTGTTCGGCGAGCGTATCGGCACGGCGGACGCCGCCAAGGAACGCGGCATCAAGGCTGTCGGCTCGCTGATCGACTACACGCCGCGTTATCCGGAAACCGTATTCGCCAACGCGCTCTGGGGCTTTCGCCCGATCCTCAATGCGGCGATTGCCGATGTTGCGGCCGGAAAGCCGGTCGGCAAGGATTACACGGCCTTCGGTCTTCTGAAAGAAGGCGGCAGCGACATCGCCTTCGTCAAGGGCGTAGCGCCTGCGGAAGCCGAAGCTGCGATGGAAGCCAAGCGCGCCGAGATCAAGGCCGGCACGTTCGAAGTGCCGCGCAACATGAACGAGCCGAAGTAAGACCGTGCATGCCGACGCGACAGCACTTGCCGAAGCGATCGGCTGCGGAGAAATGACGGCGCGGCAGGCGATGGAAAGATCGCTTGCCGCAGCCGAAAAACACGAGGCGCTCGGCGCCATATGTTATCTTGATGCCGAACAGGGGCTGGCATCGGCTGATGCGTTTGACACATTGCCGGAAGCCCAACGCAAATCCATGCCGTTCGGCGGCGTGCCGACGCTTGCAAAAGATCTTGGCGGGCCGTTCAAAGGATTTCCGGTCAGTGCCGGATCGAAGTCCCTGCCGAGACAGGGCGGCGAGGCGGATTCCGATCTCGCGGCCCGTTATCGCGATGCCGGCTTCTGTTTGTTCGGGATCACCACGACACCGGAATTCGGCTTGTCGCTGGCAAGCGAGCCGTTGATCGGTCCGATATCGCGCAATCCGCTTGATCCATCGCTGACATCCGGCGGGTCTTCCGGTGGGGCCGCGGCGGCTGTTGCTGCCGGCATCGTTTCGATCGCGCATGCGACCGATGCCGGTGGGTCGATCCGGGTTCCGGCCGCCTGCTGCGGTCTGGTGGGGCTGAAGCCCGGACGCGGGGCGATGGCGGCGGGGCCGCTGTTTACCAACCATCTCGGCGGGATTGCCAGCGAACTTGCCGTCTGCCGCTCGGTGCGTGATGCGGAGCGGGCGTTTTCAGCGCTTTCCGGCTCTGCGCGCGGGCCTTACCCGCCGGTCGAGCAGGCAGTAGTCAAGACCGGGAAGCTCAGGATCGGGCTTTTGGCGGAGCTTGGATCGGATTTCGTGATCGATCCGGTTCGCGCCGAGGCGGTTGCGGATGCTGCCCATGCCTTGGAGGCGGAGGGGCATGAGATCGTTTCGCTTGGCTGGGGCGATATCCGTGCGATCATCGAAACGTCGGGCAAGGCGTTTCGCGATGTGATTGCCATCAATCTCGCAAGCCTGGCGAATTTGCCGGGTATCGATGCGTTTCTCTGGGAGCCGTTGACGCAGGCGGTTGCGGACGAAGGCGGGCTGATGAGCGGCGTCGCGGTCTGGGATCTGGTGCAGGCGATGGTTTATGTCAGCCGCGATATGCATGCGCTGTTCGACCGTTTTGATGTGCTGCTGACGCCGATGCTGGTGTCTGCGCCAAAACCGATAGGGTCTTTCCCGAGCGATCACCGCGATACCGACCTGCATTTTGCCCGCATGGGATCCTTCGCTCCGCTTGCGGCGATTGCCAATATTTCCGGCTTTCCGGCGATTACCCTGCCTTTCGGGCTGGATAAGGCCGGTCTGCCCTTGCCGGTGCAGATGATAGCTCCTATGGGCCATGAGGCGCTGCTTCTGGCCCTTGCCGCAAGGCTTGAGGGTGAAGAGCGCTGGTCGCACCCTTTCCCAATCACAGGCCTCGACCGATGACGGATACCGTTCTCGACATCAGAAATGTCAGCAAACGTTTTGGCGATAACCTCGCCAATGACGATATTTCGCTGTCGCTCGCAAAAGGCGAGATCGTCGCGCTGCTCGGCGAAAACGGCGCTGGCAAGACGACGCTAATGAGCATTCTCTTCGGCCATTATGTGCCGGATACCGGTTCCGTTTCGGTGATGGGGCAGATGCTGCCGCCGGGAAAACCGCGTGCGGCGATCCGCGCCGGTGTCGGCATGGTGCACCAGCATTTTTCGCTGGCGACGAACCTGACCGTGCTCGAAAACGTCATGACCGGGACGGAAAGCCTCTGGTCTCTCGGTTCCAACGTCTCGGCCGGGCGTAAGAAACTTGTCGAGATTTCGCAGCGTTTTGGGCTGAAGGTCGATCCGGATGCGCGGCTCGGTGATCTGTCGGTCGGCGAGCAGCAGCGCGTGGAAATTTTGAAGGCGCTTTATAACGATGCGCGCATTCTGGTGCTCGACGAGCCGACCGCGGTTCTGACCAAGCTGGAAGCCGAAACGCTGTTTTCGACGCTGAAGGATATGGCGCGGCAGGGCCTGTCGCTGATCTTCATTTCCCACAAGCTGGACGAGGTGATGGCGACCGCCGACCGCATCGTCGTGCTGCGCGGCGGCAGACAAGTCGCCGAGCGCAAGGTGGGCGATACCAGCAAGGCCGAACTTGCCGAACTGATGGTCGGCCGCAAGGTGACGCGCCCGGTGCGCGAGGCTTCGACGCCGGGCGAAATCGTGCTGGAGGCCGCCGGTATTACCGTGCGCTCGGGTGGCGTGGACCGGCTGAAATCCGTCGATTTCCGGCTGAGGGCCGGTGAGGTGCTCGGCATTATCGGTGTTTCCGGAAACGGGCAGGCGGTGCTGGCTCAGCTTCTGAGCGGCACGATCGGCCGCAGCGCCGGCGATCTGGTTCTGTTCGGCAAGGGTGTCGGCGACCTGACGGTGGCGGATGCCGTGTCTTCCGGTATCGGGCGCATTCCCGAGGATCGCAACCGCGACGGCGCGATCGGCGAGATGGCGATCTGGGAAAATGCCGTTCTGGAAAGGCTGCCGGAATTTTCCAAGGCCGGGCTGGTCGATCGCAAAGCGGGGATCGCCTTTGCGACGAAGATCATTTCAGCGTTTGACGTGCGCGGTGGGACGCCGACCAGCCGTATCCGGCTCTTATCCGGCGGCAACATGCAGAAGCTGATCCTTGGCCGCAACCTGATCGAGCACCCGAAAATCCTGCTTGCGGCGCAGCCGGCGCGCGGACTGGACGAAGGGGCTGTGGCGGCCGTGCATGAACGTATTCTTGAAGCGCGCAAGGCAGGTACTGCCGTGCTTCTGATTTCCGAGGATCTCGACGAGGTGATGGCGCTGGCCGACCGTATCCAGGCGATTGTCGGCGGCAAACTCTCACCTTCCGTCAATGCCGAGGATGTCGATGCACGAAGGCTCGGGCTGATGATGGCAGGCGAATGGGGAGGTGCGTCCGATGCGGTTTGAGAGGCGCGAACATCGCTCGACGCTGCTGGTCATCGCAACGCCGATCCTCGCCGTGATTGCAGCGCTTGCCATCGCCGGCGTGCTGATCGCCGCTGCCGGTGCGCCGGTTTTCGAGGCCTATTGGAAGATCTTGACCAGCGCCTTCGGCTCTCGGCTTTCCGCCACCGAGACGCTGACACGCGCTTCGCCGCTGATCCTGACCGGACTTGCCGCTGCCGTCGCCTTCCGCGCGCGACTCTGGAATATCGGCGGAGAGGGGCAGTTCTATCTCGGCGCGATTGCGGCCGCGGCGGCCAGCGCGCATCTGTTTGCCGGCCTGCCGTCGCTCTTGCAGATTCCGTTGCTCTTCATCGTCGGCGCGTTTGCCGGCATGGTTCTGTTGCTTGTGCCGCTTTGGCTGCGCTTACGCTTTTCCGTCGATGAAGTCGTGACGACGCTGCTTTTGAACTTCGTCGCGCTTCTCTTCGTCTCGATGCTGATCGACGGTGTGCTGAAAGACCCGGCGGCATTCGGCTGGCCGCAGTCGGAAGCGGTGGATGCCGCCGCCCGCCTGCCGAAACTGCTTGCCCGCTCGCGGCTGCATATCGGCCTCGGCATCGCGGTGGTGATCGCCTTCCTGATCTATTTCGTCCAGACGCGCACGGTGTTCGGCGTGCGGTCGCGGGCTGCGGGCCTCAACCCGTCCGGCGCCGTTTTCGCCGGTGTGCCGCTGGGGCGGACGCTGGTGATCGTCGCGATGATTTCCGGCGGTCTGGCGGGGCTTGCCGGTACGATCGAGGTTCTCGGCGTCAAGGGTTATGTGACGACCGATCTTTCGCCCGGTTACGGCTATTCCGGCATTGTGGTTGCCATGCTCGCCAACTTGAACCCGCTTGGGGTCGTGCTGGCGGCGCTGTTTACCGCCACGATGTTCGTCGGCGCGGACGGGATGAGCCGCAGCATGGGCATTCCGACCTATATTGCCGACGTGACGGTGGCGCTGTCGCTGCTGTCCATGCTGGTCGCGGTGTTCTTCACGCAATACAGGATACGCCGATGAGCGCGCTTTTCGACATCCTCGCCTCTGCCGGTCTCTGGGCCGCCGTGCTGCGCATTGCCACGCCGCTGATCCTTGCCACACTCGGCGCGCTGATTTCCGAACGCGCGGGCGTGCTCAACCTCGGCATCGAGGGGATCATGACGTTTGGCGCGATGGTTGGATGGCTGGCCGTTTATAATGGTGCCGATCTGTGGGTTGGACTGCTGGTGGCGGCACTCGGCGGGGCGATGTTCGGGCTGTTGCATTCGGCGCTGACGGTGACGCTCGGCCTGTCGCAGCATGTCTCGGGTCTCGGCGTAACGCTGTTCGCCTCGAGCTTTGCCTATTACGTCTTCCGGCTGATGGTGCCGGTGGCAGGCACGCCGCCGACGATTACCCCGTTCCAGCCGCTCGACATTCCGGGTCTTTCCGATCTGCCTTTCTTCGGTCCGGCATTCTTTACCCAGACGGCGCCGACCTATCTGGCGATCGGGCTGGCGATTGCGCTTGCCTATCTGATTGCCCGCACGCCGGTGGGACTTGCTATCCGCATGACGGGCGAAAATCCGCATGCGGCGGAAGCGCAGGGGCTGAACCCGATGGCGATCCGTTATGGCGCGGTGATTTTCGGCAGCGCACTGATGGGCGTCGGCGGTGCCTTCCTGACGCTTTCCGCGTTCAACAGCTTCTTCCCGACTATGGTGCAGGGTCGCGGCTGGATCTGCATCGCGCTTGTCGTCTTCGCCTCGTGGAAGCCGGAGCGGGCGCTGCTCGGTGCGATCCTGTTTGCGCTGTTCGATGCCTTCCAGCTTCGCCTGCAGACGGTGTTGAGCGGCGTCGTGCCCTATCAGATTTTCCTGATGATCCCCTATCTGCTGTCGATTGCAGCGCTGGCTGTCATGGCGCGGCGCGCCCGCGTGCCGCAGGCGCTGATGCAGCCGTACCGGCGCGGCGAGCGCTGATATCTCAATTCCGAGGAGCCTTTAAATGTTCGATCTCATCATCAAGAACGCCAACCTGCCGGATGGCCGCAGCAACGTCGATATCGCCGTTTCGGGTGGCAAGATCGCCGCGATCGAAGCGAATATCGCAGGCGAAGCGCGTGAAACGATCGATGCGACGAACCGGCTGGTCAGCACCTCCTTCGTCGATCCGCATTTTCACATGGATGCCACACTGTCGCTCGGCCTGCCGCGGATGAACACGTCGGGCACGCTGCTGGAAGGGATCGCGCTCTGGGGCGAGCTTCGTCCGCTGTTGACCAAGGAAGCGCTGGTCGAACGGGCGCTTGCCTATTGCGATCTCGCCGTCTCCCAGGGCCTTCTGCATATCCGTACCCATGTAGACACCTCCGATCCGCGATTGGTGACGGCGGAAGCCATGCTGGAAGTGAAGGAGCGCGTTGCGCCCTATATCGATCTGCAGCTCGTCGCCTTCCCGCAGGACGGTTATTATCGCGCAGCCGATGGCGTGAAGTCGCTGGAGCGGGCGCTCGATATGGGCGTCGATATCGTCGGCGGCATTCCGCATTTCGAGCGCACCATGCAGGATGGTGCGGCTTCCGTGGAAGCGCTTTGCCGCATCGCCGCCGATCGCGGACTGCCGGTCGACATGCATTGCGACGAGACGGATGATCCGATGTCTCGCCATATCGAGACGCTCTCTGCCCAGACCGTGCGTTTCGGCCTGCAGGGCCGGGTTGCCGGTTCGCACCTGACCTCGATGCATTCGATGGACAATTATTACGTCTCGAAGCTGATCCCGCTGATGGCGGAAGCTCAGATCAACGTCATCCCCAATCCGCTGATCAACATCATGCTGCAGGGGCGCCACGACACCTATCCGAAGCGTCGCGGCATGACACGGGTGCGCGAGCTGATGGCGGCCGGCCTCAACGTTTCCTTCGGCCATGACTGCGTGATGGACCCCTGGTACTCGATGGGTTCAGGCGACATGCTGGAAGTCGGCCATATGGCGATCCATGTGGCGCAGATGTCGGGTGTCGAGGACAAGAAGAAGATCTTTGACGCGCTGACGGTCAATTCGGCGAAGACGATGGGGCTGGAAAACTACGGCCTGACAGTCGGCTGCAATGCCGATCTCGTCATGCTGCAGGCAGAAGACGTGCTCGAAGCGTTGCGGCTGAAGCCGACGCGGCTGGCCGTGATCCGTCGTGGCAAGGTGATTGCCCGCACCGAGCCGAAGATTTCGCGTCTTCAGCTCAATGGCCGGCCGGAAAAGATCGATATGGGCCGTAACCCGACCAATCGGGGGTTAAGCGGTAACCGCTTCCGGTGAGTTCTGCGCTACCGCCTGGCGGCGCAGGAGCATGCCGAACAGGTCGCGCGGCTCGTCCGGGTCGGCCAGAAGATCGAGCTTTTCGAAACGGGTGCTGCCCTTCAGCTTGTCGTAGACATAACGGAGGGCTGAAAAGTCTTCGGTCGCGAAGCCGACGCTGTCGAACAGGGTGATCTGGCGATCATCCTCGCGGCCGGTGGTCTGGCCGGTAATGACTTTCCAGAGTTCGGTAACGGGATGATCGGCGGCAAGCTGCTGGATCTCGCCTTCGACACGGGTCTGTGGCGGATATTCGACGAAGATCGACGAGCGCAGCAGGATATCGCGGTGAAGCTCCGTCTTGCCCGGGCAATCGCCGCCCACGGCGTTGATATGCACACCGGGGCCGATCATGTTGTCGGTGAGAATGGTTGCATTCTGCTTGTCGGCCGTGGCGGTGGTGATGATCTGCGCCCCTTCGACCGCGTCTTCCGCCGAGCGGCAGGCGGTGATGGTGAGGCCGAGATGCGAGAGGTTGCGGCGGCAGCGCTCGGTGGCGGCCGGATCGATATCGTAGAGGCGCAGGTTTTCGATGCCGAGAAGCGAGCGGAAGGCGAGCGCCTGGAACTCGCTCTGGGCGCCGTTGCCGATCAGCGCCATGGTCTTTGCGCCCTTGGGCGCAAGGTGCTTTGCGGCGACGGCGGAAGTGGCTGCGGTGCGCAAGGCGGTGAGGATCGTCATTTCCGACAGAAGCAGCGGGTAACCGCTATCGACATCGGAAAGCACACCGAAGGCGGTCACCGTCTGGCGGCCGCTTCTGGTGTTCTTCGGGTGGCCGTTGACATATTTGAACGCGTAGAGTTTTCCGTCGCTTGCCGGCATCAGTTCGATGACTCCGTCACGCGAATGCGAGGCGATGCGGGCGACCTTGTCGAACAGATCCCAACGGGAAAAATCCTCTTCCACATAGGCGGCGAGTTCTTTCAGAAACGTCTCCGTACCGGTTGAAAGCACGAGATCCATCATGTTCTCGACGCTGATGAAGGGAACGATGTTGAGGTTCTGTTCGGCCGGCATCAGTAGCTCCTTGTCGGTCGGTCGAGGACGGTGCGTCCCATCAGGCTTGCGGTAAGATCGACGAGAAGCGTCGCGGTGCGGCCGCGCTCGTCGAGGAAGGGGTTGAGCTCGACCAGATCGAGGCTGGTGACGAGGCCGCTGTCATGCAGCATTTCCATGACCAGATGCGCCTCGCGGAACGTGGCGCCGCCGGGAACCGTGGTGCCGACGGCCGGCGCAATCGACGGGTCGAGAAAATCAACATCGAGGCTGACATGCAGCATGCCGTTGGCGGCCGCGACCTCGTCGATGAAACGGCGGATCAGCACTCCGACACCGTGTTCGTCGATGCTGCGCATGTCATGCACGGTGACGGAATTGCGCTTGAGCGCCTCGCGCTCTGCCGGATCGACGCTGCGGATGCCGATCATGCAGAGATTGGCCGGATCGACGGCGTGGGAAAGCGGCGGCAGGTAGCCTTCGAAACCGGGCTGGCCGGTGTAATAGGCGGCAGGCAGGCCGTGCAGGTTGCCGCTCGTGGTCGATGTCAGCGTGTGGAAATCCGTGTGCGCGTCGAGCCAGAGGACGAAGAGCGGCCGGCCCTCATCTGCTGCATGACGTGCGACGCCCGCGACGGTGCCGGCGGAGAGCGCATGGTCGCCGCCCATGAAGATAGGCATGCCCTTGCCGGCTTCGCGATAGGCGACCTCGGTCAGGAGTTTCGTCCAGGCAGCGATCTGCGGCAGGTTGCGCACAGCCGGGTTGGGGTGGCGGACATCGGGAAGCTCGCCGATGGTGACATTGCCGATATCGGTGACCTCGTGGCCGAGACCTTTCAGTGCGCCCGCCAGATCCGCGACGCGCAGCGCGCTCGGGCCCATTTCACAGCCAAGCCGGGAAGCGCCGTCCTGAAGGGGAATACCGATAAGTCTGCAATGCATGTCATCACTCCGTTTATCTGAAAATGATCATGGTTACGTGGCGGATTGAATGGATCGATTTGCCAAAATTGATAATTTGGCTTTTCATTTCGGCAGCATGATCTATCAATTTGTCTATGGATGAATTCGACCACAAGCTGGTGACGCTTTTGCGTCACGATGCTCGCCGCAGCATTTCGGATCTAGCGGCCGACCTCGGCACGTCGAGAGCCACGGTGCGCGCGCGAATGGAAAAGCTGGAGCGCAACCGAGATATCCTTGGTTATACGGTGATCCTCAGGGCCGATGCGGTGGAGCTTCCGGTGCGCGGCATCATGATGGTGGAGATCGAGGGGCGTGTTGCCGATCGTGTGATCCAGACGCTGGGCGGGTTTCCCGAGGTTTCCGAGATCCATACGACGAACGGTCGCTGGGATCTGATCGTCGAACTGGGCACGGCGACACTTGCAGATTTCGACAATGTGCTGCGCCGCATAAGGCTGGTTCAGGGCATCACCGCCAGCGAGACGAACCTGCTTCTGGCGACGCCGCGCAGCACGCGCGCGCGGCTCTGAGTATTTTTGCCTGCCACTCCGATTCTGCCCGTTGACGGCCACAATCGACGCGCTTAGTCCTTTCGCCCTGCAATTTGATTTTCTTCAAGTCGAGACACCCTTCCATGAATTTTATCAGACCGGATATCAGCGCCCGCGGGGCAGCGGCACCTCGCAGCGGCATTGGCGAAATCGTCACCTATGCCAGAGGTCGCGAGAACCTGATGCCGCTCTGGATCGGCGAGGGTGATCTGCCGACGCCGGATTTCATCACCAGGACGGCGGCGGATGCGCTCATCGCGGGCGAGACCTTCTACACATGGACACAAGGTATTCCCGAGCTTCGGCAGTCGATCGTGCGTTATTACCAGCGCCATTACGGAAACGATCTTTCCGTTGATAACATCTATGTCACCGGATCAGGCATGCAGTCGATCGTGCTGGCCATCCAGGCGACGGTCTCGGCCGGCGATGAAATCATCTATTTTTCGCCGTCATGGCCGAATGCGATGAATGCCGCCCTCGTGGCCGACGTCAAGCCGAAGCCGGTCGTTCTCGATTTCATCGACGGGCAATGGAAGATCGATATCGATCGTCTGGCATCTGCAATCACCCCGAAGACCAAGGCTTTGTTCATCAACTCGCCATCGAACCCGACCGGCTGGACGGCATCGAAGGAAGATCTGGCCGCCGTTCTCGATCTCGTCCGCAAGCATGGCCTGTGGATCATCGCCGACGAGATTTACGGTCTCTATTACTTCGACGGCGCCCGCGCGCCGTCCTTCATGGATGTAATGGATAAGGAAGACCGGATCATTTTTGCCCAGTCCTTTTCAAAGAACTGGTGCATGACGGGCTGGCGTGTTGGCTGGATGGTAGCGCCGGCGGAAATCGGCCAGACGCTGACCAATCTCATCCAGTATTCCACTTCCGGCGTGGCGCAGTTCATGCAGAAGGGCGCGATTGCGGCGCTCGATCACGGCGACGATTTCGTCCGCACCAATATCGAAAGGGCTCGCACCTCGCGGGACATTCTCTGCGACGCGCTGGTGGCGACCAACCGGGTCGAGACCCGCAGGCCGCCGGGGGCGCTCTATTCGTTCCTCAAGATTGATGGGGTAACAGATGCGCGGGCGGAAGCGTTCAAGATCGTCGATGCCACTGGGGTAGGTCTCGCGCCTGGTTCGGCATTCGGACCGGGCGGAGAATCGTTCCTGCGCGCCTGTTATCTGCGCGATCCGAGGCAGATTGAGGATGCGGCCGATCGGCTGGGCAGTTATATCCGCGCGCTGTAAGACGCCTAGGGCAGTTCCGGGCCAAAAACCGGTTCCTGCTTTTGCGGGAATTGCTCTAGTTTTCCAGCCAGCGACGGCCTGACGCCGTGAGATGCGAATGCATCGCCGCCTGGGCAGCCAGCGGGTCTCGTGCTTCAAGTGCTGCCAGGATGGCGTGATGCTCCGTCAGGGCCGAAGTCCAGCTATCCGTCGTCTCGAAATGCCCGCGGATGCCGGCCGTCATCGGGCTGTGGCGTTCGTCAAACAGGTTTTCGACGATTTCCGCCAGCAATGTATTGCCGGTGCTTTCGGCGATGATCAGGTGAAACGCCCTGTCCTGTTCCAGCGGTTTTCGCGTATTGGCGATGT
Source organism: Pseudomonadota bacterium (assembly GCA_023451735.1). Taxonomy (GTDB): domain Bacteria; phylum Pseudomonadota; class Alphaproteobacteria; order Rhizobiales; family Rhizobiaceae; genus Neorhizobium. Next base: position 99,054 of record JAEXYH010000071.1, read on the forward strand.
CGTCGGCCATCGCTTCGAGCGTCACGCGCAGCGTCGCCAGCGTCTTCTCCGTCATCGTTGCCGCCGCCTGGACGATGATGGCGCTTTCGATCACCGCCCGCGCCTGCATCAGCTCCGACGGGCTTTCGCCAAGAGAACGGCCATTGCCGGACGGCTTTGCCGTGTTGAGCACATAGATGCCCGAACCCATGCGGATCTCGATCGTGCCATCGATCTCCAGCGCGATCAGCGCTTCGCGAAGTGAGGGGCGTGATACGCCGAGTTGCTGGGCAAGCTCGCGCTCTGCGGGAAGACGTGTGCCTGCCTCGTATTCACCGGTGGCTATGAGGTGCCGCACGCGGTCTGCGGTCTGTTGATAGAGACGTCGAGTATCCGTCATTGAGGTCAGGCCAATTGCGTATTTCGTAAGCAGATAAAAGCCAGTTGGCGTCAAAATCTGGCATGAAGCAAGAAAAATCTGCAAATTGGCTTGACCAAATCTTCCGGGCGAGATTTGATAATCGGCAAGAGCCCTGGGAAGCTCTTGCGCGAAGAGGAGATCGCGATGGGAGGAGTGCCGCAACCTGCAGGCATGCGGGAGCATGCCGTGCTGTTGAAGCTTGAGGGTGTGTCCAAGGAATTCCCGGGCGTCAAGGCCCTTTCGGACGTCAGTTTCGATCTGCGCGCCGGCGAGGTGCATGCTGTTTGTGGCGAGAACGGCGCGGGAAAGTCGACGCTGATGAAGATCATCAGCGGCGTTTATCAGCAGAATTCCGGCTCTATCACCTTCAAGGGGGAGCCGGTGCAGTTTGCCTCGACCTTGCAGTCGGAAGCGGCCGGCATTGCCATTATCCATCAGGAGCTGAACCTCGTCCCGCATCTGACGGTGGCGGAAAACATCTATCTCGCCCGCGAGCCACGACGGGGTTTCCTCGTCGACCGGAAGAAGCTGATCGCGGACGCAAAACGTTGTCTCGACCGGCTCGGCGTCGATATCGACCCGAATGTGCAGGTGCGAACGCTGTCCGTCGCGCAGTGCCAGATGGTGGAGATCGCCAAGGCTTTGTCGCTTGATGCGACCGTGCTGATCATGGACGAGCCGACCTCATCGCTTACCGAGCAGGAAGCGCAGCTTCTATTCAAGGTGATTCGAGACCTGAAGGCCCAAGGCACCGGTATCATCTATATCTCGCACCGGCTGGACGAGATGGCGGAGATCGTCGATCGCGTTACCGTGCTGCGGGACGGCCGGTATATCTCGACCGACGACTTTGACTCGCTGACCGTGGACGACATCGTGGCGCGCATGGTCGGGCGGTCGCTGGAGGACAAGTTCCCCGAGCCGGCGCGGGTGCCGGGCGACGAGGTCATCTTTTCGGCAACCGGCCTGACCAGACGCGGGGTGTTCTCCGATGTCGGTTTCCAGATCCGTCGTGGCGAGATTCTTGGTTTCGCCGGGTTGATGGGGGCGGGACGTACGGAAGTGGCGCGTGCCATTTTCGGGGCGGACACGCTCGATGCAGGCACGATCATGCTGGACGGCGCCGAGTTGAAGATCGGCGATCCGCGCGGCGCCATCGAGGCGGGCATTGCCTATCTTTCCGAAGATAGGAAGGCGCAAGGGTTGGCGGTGAAGATGCCGGTCGACGCTAATCTGGTCATGGCACGGATGGAGGCGGTCAGCAGCCGGTTTGGCGTGATCGACCGCAAGCGGCATCGTGAGGCGGGACGGCGATATGTCGATCTGTTGAATATCCGCACACCGAGTTTAAGCCAGCCGGTACGGCTGCTTTCAGGCGGCAACCAGCAGAAGATCATCATCGGCAAATGGCTGTTCCGTGAGCCGCGCATCATGTTCTTCGACGAACCGACGCGGGGCATCGATGTCGGGGCGAAATTCGCCATCTACCAGATCATGGACGAGTTGGCGGCGCGCGGCATCGGCGTCGTGCTGATCAGTTCGGAACTGCCGGAAGTCCTCGGCATGTCCGACCGCGTCGCCGTCTTCCATGGCGGGCGCATCACCGCGACGCTTACGACGCGCGACACCTCCCAGGAAGAAATCATGCATTACGCGTCCGGCAGCGGCCGGCGCGGCGAACAGGGATTGTGAGAGCATGGCCGATATGACCAGCGAAAAACCGGTGCAGCAGCCGGCCCAGCCTAAAGGTCAGGGGCGCCGTCTCAGTGAGCGACAGAAAGACATCATCCAGAAATTTGCCGCACTCGGCAGTCTGCTCGTGCTGGCCGCAGTCTTTTCCGCCACCAGCAGTGCCTTCTTCACCGTCGGCAACGGCATGACGATCGCCCTGCAGGTGACCTCTATCGCGCTGCTGGGCATCGGCGCGACCTATGTCATCATTACCGGCGGTATCGATCTCTCGGTCGGCTCGGTTTTAGCGCTGGCAGGTGTTGTCGCGGCGCTTGCGGTGAAGGAACTGCAATTGCCGATCTGGATCGGGATGCTGCTCGGTATTCTGACGGGTTCGCTTTGTGGCCTGATCAACGGTTTTGTCATCACCCAGCTCAAGCTTCCGCCCTTCATCGCCACGCTCGGCATGATGTTGATTGCGCGTGGCGTGGCGTTGCAGATTACCGGTGCAAGGGCGGTTTCGGGACTTGGCGAGGCGTTCGGGCAGCTTGGTAACGGATCGCTGTTTCGTATTGAATCGATTGATGAACAGGGGTTTCCTATCGTCGGTTTTCCCGGCATTCCCTATCCGGTCGTGCTGATGATTGTCATCGGCTTTATCGCGGCCTTTGTGCTGAACCGGACTGTGCTTGGCCGTTATATCTATGCGATCGGCTCCAATGCCGATGCGGCGCGGCTTTCCGGCGTCAACGTCTCGCGCGTCACGGCCTTCACCTATGTCGTGTCGGGTACGCTTGCGGGCCTTACCGGCTGTGTGTTGATGTCCCGCCTCGTTACCGCCCAGCCGAACGAGGGCGTGGCTTATGAACTCGATGCAATCGCCAGTGCCGTAATCGGCGGCACCTCGTTGATCGGCGGCGTCGGTACGATTTCGGGCACGATGATCGGCGCCTTCGTCATCGGCATCTTGCGCAACGGTTTGAACATGAACGGCGTCTCCGCCTTCACCCAGCAGATCATCATCGGCCTCGTCATTCTGGTCACCGTCTGGATCGACCAGCTGCGCAACCGCCGCTGAGGAGAAAGGGCGTGGCCGGGGACCGGGCCTGAACATGCCAAACCAGGGGAAGGGGAGGAGCCTTCCCTCACAACGGACCTTTTGGGGTCATTCGAGGAGGAAAGACATGCGTAGACTTGCAACGGTCCTGATGGCGTCGGCACTTGCCTTTGCCGGGACAACAGCCGCTTCGGCGGGCGAAATCGCCGTCATCGTCAAGACGGTCAACTCGACCTTCTGGCAGAACGTGCAGAAGGGTGCGGAAGCCGCGATCGGTGGTGCCAAGGGCGAGCACACGATGACCTTCCAGGGCCCGGCAGCGGAATCCGCCATCGCCGACGAGGTCAACATGGTCGAGAATGCCGTCAACCGCAAGGTGGCTGCGATCCTGCTTGCGCCGTCCGATCCGGATGCGCTCGTGCCGGCGGTGAAGAAGGCCTGGGAAGCGCGCATCCCGGTCGTCATCATCGACAGCCAGCTTTCCGAAGGTTCGGACAAATATTACCAGTCGTTCCTGGCGACCGATAACCGCAAGGCCGGTGAACTGGCGGCCAAGGCGCTGATTGAGAAGGTCGGCGAGACCGGCAAGATCGCCGTCATGTCCTATGTTGCCGGTGCCGGTTCGGAAATCGGCCGCGTCGGTGGTTTCACCGATTACATCAAGGCCAATTCCAAGCTGGAAATCGTCGGGCCTTATTATTCGCAGTCGCAGATGGCGACCGCGCTCAACCAGACCACCGACGTTCTGGCCGCCAACAGCGACCTGAAGGGCATTTTCGGTGCCAACGAACCGACGGCGATCGGCATGGGCCGGGCGATCAAGCAAGCCGGCAAGGCGGGCAAGGTCGTGGCGATCGGCTTTGACGGAAACCAGGACCTGCAGGAATTCGTGAAAGACGGCACGCTGACCGCGACCGTCGTCCAAGGCTCCTACCAGATGGGCGAAAAGGGCATCGAGACGCTGCTCTCCATTCTCGGCAAGCAGAAGGTCGAGAAGACTGTCGATACCGGTGTCGTCGTGGTGACGAAGGACAATATCGACAAACCTGAAGCCAAGAACGTTCTCTACTAGACAGACCGGTGCGCGGGTGATTTTTCGCCCGCGCGCTTCATTCGATCACGATCGGGATTTCAAGATATCATGAAGGTTTCGGACAGGCGCAGGCTACGCAATCGCGACGTCTCGTTTACGCTTATGGGGCTGGGCTGTGCCCAAATGGGCAATCTCTACCGGCTGACCCCTTATCAGGAATCGCTCGGCGCCTTTGAGGCGGCCTGGGACGCAGGAATACGGTATTTCGATACGGCGCCGTTTTATGGATATACCCGCTCGGAACGCCGTTTAGGCACGATGGTAACGGACCGCGAACGGGACGATTACGTGCTGAGCACCAAAGTCGGCCGTCTGATGGTGCCGGATGCCTCGGTAGGTCCGGAAGAGGATGCCTTCGTTGCGCCGTTGCCGTTCCGGCCGACCTATGATTACCGCTATGATGCGATCCTGCGCTCGTTCGAGGACAGCCGCCAGCGGCTGGGCATGTTTGCCCCCGACGTGCTTTTTGTCCACGATATAGGTCGCGCGACCCATGGCGATCGTCACCAGCATTACTGGGACCAACTAACCAAGGGCGGCGGGTTTCGGGCGCTCGGTGAGTTGCGCACTGCCGGTCTCATCAAGGCGATCGGGCTTGGCGTCAACGAATGGCAGGCGATCGCCGACGCGATGGATGAATGCGATATCGATGTGTCGATGCTGGCCGGTCGATACACACTGCTGGAACAGGAAAGCCTGCCGCTTCTGGATCGCTGCCACAGCGAGGGCGTCGGCATCATCGTGGCCGGGGCCTTCAATTCCGGCCTTCTGGCGGGAAATCGCAAATTCAACTATGCCGAAGCGTCTGCCGATATCTTGGCCCGCGTCGGCGAGATCGAGGCGGCTTGCGAGGCCGAAGGTGTTGCCATGCAGGCAGCGGCGCTCGCCTTTCCGGCGCTGCATCCGGCTGTCGTCAGTGTCGTCTCAGGTGCGCGCAATGCCGAGCAGATGAAGGCCAATGTTGGCTGGTTTGAGCAAGAGATTCCGTCCTCCTTCTGGACCAGGCTTAAGGACAGGGGCGTGATTGCAGCCGACGCATCGGTTGCAAGCGACATATCCGTTAAAGGTGGCTGACAAGATGATCGTCGATGCCCACCAGCATTTCTGGTTGATGAAGGATCGCAAGGGCGGCTGGCCGCCACCGGAGCTTGCCGCCATTCACCGCGATTTCCTGCCTGCCGATCTGGCGCCTGAACTCGAAGCTGCCGGCGTTGACGGCACGATCCTCGTGCAATCGCTGCCGAGCGTCGAGGATACTCGCTTCATGCTCGGCCTTGCCGAAGAAAGTGATACCATTCTCGGCGTCGTCGGATGGGTGGACATGAAAGCCCCGGATGCGCCGGAAGTAATTGCCGACCTCGCGAAAGCGCCGAAGCTGAAAGGCCTGCGGCCGATGCTGCAGGATATTACCGATCCCGGCTGGATCGACGATCCGGCGCTGGAGCCGGCCGTTGAGGCGATGATGGCGCATCATCTGGTTTTCGATGCGCTGGTGCTGGAACCGCATCTTTCGGCCCTGCATGCCTTCGCCCGCCGTCATCCCGGCCTGCCGGTCGTCATTGATCATGGCGCCAAGCCACGGATTGCAACTGGGTATTATCGAGACTGGCGGCATGCCATGTTGCGGCTGGCGGAACTTGACAATGTCTGCTGCAAGCTCTCGGGTTTGGTGACCGAAGCCGGTGGGCAAAAGCCGGAGGCGCTTCGACCTTATATCGAAACAATCCTCGAACTTTTTGGAACTGAGCGGGTGATCTGGGGCAGCGACTGGCCAGTCGTCAATCTGGCCGGCAGTTATGCCGGATGGATCGCGCAATGTCGCGAAATCGTGCCGGCGGCGGATCACTATGCGGTGTTCGGCGGCAATGCGCAGCGCTTCTATCGCTTGAGAGGATGACCATGCAGAGAATGGGAATGGTGATCGGTCTGGAGCCCGACAAGGTCGAGGAATACAAGGCGCTGCATGCGGCCGTCTGGCCCGAGATACTTGATCTCATATCGCGCTGCAATATCTCCAACTACTCGATATTCCTGCGTGAGCCAGAGAACCTGCTGTTCGGTTACTGGGAATATCATGGTGCTGATTTTGCTGCTGATATGGCGAAAATGGCGGCAGCTGAGAAGAACCGGGAATGGTGGTCGTACTGTATTCCCTGCCAAAGGCCTTTCGCAACGCGAAAGGATGGGGAATGGTGGGCATCGATGGATGAGGTGTTCCATCTGGACTGAAAGGGAGAAGACATGACAGGTAAGCTAGGAGGCAAGGTGGTCGTGGTGACCGCTGCCGGTCAGGGAATAGGGCGGGCCAGCGCTCTGGCCTATGCCGCCACCGGTGCCAAGGTCTGGGCGACCGATATCAATGAGGAAGCGCTTTCGACGCTCAACGGCGAAGCCGATATCGAAACGGCAAAGCTGGATGTTCTCGACAGCGCTTCGGTGACGGCATTCTTTGAACGTATCGGCGCTGTCGATGTGCTGTTCAACTGCGCCGGTGTCGTGCATGGCGGCTCGGTGCTGGAGATGACGGACAAGGATCTGGATTTCGCCTTCGATCTCAATGTTCGCGCCATGGTGCGCACGATCAAGGCAGTGCTGCCGGGCATGCTGGAGCGTGGCGACGGGGCAATCATCAACATGGCCTCGATCGCGTCCAGCTCCAAGGGTGTGCCGAACCGTTGCGCTTATGGCACGACGAAGGCTGCCGTCATCGGGCTGACCAAGGCTGTTGCTGCCGATTACGTGACGCGCGGCATCCGCTGCAATGCGATCTGCCCCGGCACAGTCGAAAGCCCCTCGCTTGAGCAACGCATGCGTGCCCAGGGCAATTACGAGGAGGCGCGTGCAGCCTTCATCGCGCGTCAGCCGATGGGACGTCTTGGCAGCCCTGAAGAAATCGCGGAACTGGCGGTCTATCTCGCTGGCGCTACCTACACGACTGGTCAGGCCGTTGGCATTGACGGCGGCTGGTCGATCTGAGCCATTTTGAAAAGCGAAGTTTGAACTGAAAGGACTATTCCCATGAAATTCCTGCGTTATGGCGCGTCCGGCGCTGAGAAGCCCGCGATCGTCGATGCCGATGGCAAGATCCGTGATCTTTCCGCACATGTTTCCGATCTTTCGGGTGCGGCACTCGCCCCGGATGCGCTGGCGAAGCTCGGTGCGATCGATGCGAAAAGCCTGCCGGTTGTGGAAGGTTCTCCGCGTCTTGGCCCCTGCGTTGCCGGCACCGGCAAACTCATCTGCATCGGCCTCAACTATTCCGACCACGCCGCCGAAACGAGCGCGACCGTGCCGCCGGAGCCGATCATCTTCATGAAGGCTTCCTCGGCCATCGTCGGTCCGAATGACGATGTCGTCATTCCCCGCGGCTCCGAAAAGACCGACTGGGAGGTCGAGCTTGGCGTCGTGATCGGCAAGACGGCGAAATATGTCTCGGAAGCCGATGCGCTGGATTATGTCGCCGGTTATTGCGTTACCAACGACGTCTCCGAACGCGCCTTCCAGACGGAACGTTCCGGCCAGTGGACCAAGGGCAAGTCCTGCGACACGTTTGGTCCGCTCGGTCCCTGGCTGGTGACCAAGGACGAGGTGCCGGATCCGCAGAACCTCGGCATGTGGCTGACGGTGAACGGCGAGAAGATGCAGGACGGGTCTTCCAAGACCATGGTCTATGGCGTTGCCTTCCTGGTGTCCTACCTGTCGCAGTTCATGTCGCTGCATCCGGGCGATGTCATTTCCACCGGCACGCCTCCGGGCGTCGGCATGGGCCTGAAGCCGCCGCGTTACCTCAAGGCAGGTGATGTCGTCGAACTCGGCATCGAAGGTCTCGGCACCCAGAAGCAGACCTTCAAGGCCGATATCTGAGACGATTGATCGGCGCGCCGGTGTGGAGGCTGGCGCGCCGATTTCATGAGAAATAAGCCGGCAGAGGAGGCCGCAGTCATGACCCGCATCACCAATCTTCGTGTTTTCGACCTGCGCTTCCCGACTTCGGCAAGCCTTGACGGGTCCGATGCGATGAACCCCGATCCGGATTATTCGGCAGCCTATGTCATTCTCGAAACCGATCGCGACGGGATTCAGGGCCACGGCCTGACATTCACCATCGGGCGTGGCAACGACATCTGCTGCATGGCGATCGAGGCGATGCGCCATCTGGTCGTCGGCAAGGATCTTTCCGAGATGCGCGCCGCACCTGGGAAATTCTGGCGGCACTTGACCGGCGACAGCCAGTTGCGCTGGATCGGGCCGGACAAGGGAGCAATGCATCTGGCGACCGGCGCCGTGGTCAACGCGCTCTGGGATGCGCTCGCCAAGGAGGCGGGCATGCCGGTGTGGAAATTCGTTGCCACCATGTCGCCGGAAGAGATCGCCGATATCGTCGATTACCGTTATCTGACGGATGCGCTCACGCGCGACGAGGCGATTGATATTTTGCGCAAGGCGGAGGCGGGCAAGGCGGAACGGATCGCCATCCTCGAGAAGGAAGGCTATGCCTGCTATACGACCTCGGCCGGATGGTTGGGTTACCCGGATGACAAGCTGCGGCGCTTAGCGCAGGAGGCGGTCGATGCCGGGTTCAGCCATGTGAAGATGAAGGTCGGCCGAGATCTGGAAGACGATATCCGGAGATTGACCATTTGCCGTGAAGTGATCGGGCCGGATCGTTACATGATGATCGACGCCAACCAGGTCTGGGATGTCGACCAGGCGATCGACTGGGTGAAGGCGCTATCCTTCGCCAAACCTTTCTTCATCGAGGAACCGACCAGCCCGGACGATGTGGCGGGTCACAAGAAAATCCGTGAGGCGATTGCGCCGGTGAAGGTGGCGACCGGCGAAATGTGCCAGAACCGCATCATGTTCAAGCAGTTCATTGCCGAGGGCGCGATCGACATCGTGCAGATCGATGCCTGCCGCATGGGCGGGCTGAACGAGGTGTTGGCGGTACTGCTGATCGCGGCGAAATTCGGCAAGGCCGTCTGGCCGCATGCCGGCGGCGTCGGCCTATGCGAATATGTCCAGCATCTGTCGATGATCGACTACATCGCCGTTTCGGGCACGAAAGAAGGCAGGGTGATCGAATATGTCGACCATCTGCACGAGCATTTCGTCGATCCCTGCGTGATCAAAAATGCCGCCTACATGCCGCCATCGCGGCCGGGCTTTTCGATCGAGATGAAGCCGCAGTCGATCGAGGCCTATCAGTTCGGACGGCCGAAAGCTGCGTGAGGCAGGACATTGAAACAGACATAAGAAAGGCACCTTCGGGCGCCTTTCGGATTGCTGACACAGCTGTTTTCGACCAAGGAGCTTTAGCTTCCCTCATTCCTGTGCTTGTCACAGGAATCCAGCCACGGCGCGTCTGCGCCGTGAAAGGAGTCTTCCGGCCCAAGGCCTTGGGCCGCTGGATCCCTGTGACAAGCACAGGGATGAGGGAGAATGTCGTTGACGGCCGTGGCCAAAGCGAACCACGGAATTACTGAGCTGCAAGCCGCGCCAGCAGTCTGAAGGCTGCCTCAGACTGCTGTATGCAAGTGTCTCAAACCTCCAGAATGGCCTTGATCACCCCGGCTTCCGGCTTCGACCATTCGGAAAAGACTCTGACGGCCTCGGAAAGCGGTGCGCGGTGGGTGTTGAGCGCGCGGGTCGGGACCTTGCCGGCCTCTATCTGGCGTACGACTTCGGCAAAATCGTCCGGCTGGGCATTGCGGCTGGCGATCAGCGTCGCTTCGCGCTTGTGGAATTCCGGGTCGGAGAAGGTGATCTCCTGCCGCACGACCGAAAGCAGGACATAACGCGCACCATGGGCGAGGAAGTTGAAACCGCGCTGCATGGGAATGGCGTTGCCGGTGGCGTCGATGACGACATCGTACCATTCGCCGCCGGTTTGCCGCTCGGCCATCTGTTCGGCGTCGGCATCGGCGAAGATCGTCAGGTCGGCGCCGAGTTTTTCGACGGCGAAGGTCAGCCGATCCTCGCGTGTATCCATGACGGTCACATGTGCACCGAGGGCCTTGGCGAAGATGATCGCCGACATGCCGATCGGGCCTGAACCGGTAACGAGCACGCGGTCTTGCGCCGTGATCGCGCCGCGCTTGACGCCATGGGCGCCGATCGCGAGGAACTCGATCATCGCGGCGTCTTCGAGCGGGATATTGCCGGTCGAGATAACGTTGCCTTCCGGGACGCAAAGATATTCGGCCATGCCGCCATCGCTATGGACGCCGAGCACGGAAATGTTGCGGCAGGCATTGCTGATGCCGCGGCGGCAGGCCTGGCAGGTGCCGCAGGAGAGATAGGGGACGATATAGACCGGCTCGCCGGCTTTGAGCCTGCTCCCGGCAGGCGCTTCCTCGACGGTGCCGGACAGTTCGTGGCCCATGACCCGCGGATATTCGAGAAACGGGTGTTTGCCGGCAAAAATATGGAAATCGGTGCCGCAGATGCCGACCTGGCGGATGCGGACCTTGACCTCGCCTTCGCCGCGCATCGGTTCGGGGCGGTCCTCCAGCGCGAGGTGGCCGGGCTCGATGCAGACGAGCGCCTTCATGGTGAACTCCTGGGATAATATTGGGGTGTCGATGAGGCCGAAGTCAGAGCCATTTGGCGACTTCCGCGTTGACGAGGTCGCGCCAGTTGCGGGACTGGGCGAGCAAGGGCGGAATGAGGCCATCGATGGCGATGAGGCTTGCCGTGTAATCCTGCGGGTCGGCTTTCTGTGCGGCTGCCAGGAGTGCGTCGCGGCGTGGATCGTTGCAGTCCTTGAAACGGATCAGCGCGGCGATCCACAAGCCGACGACACGGGCGAAACTTGCCCCGTCCGATCCATTGGCAAGTGCATCCATGGCTGGTGAAAAGATGCGCTGCGGCAGTTTCTGGCTCGAATCCATGGCGATCTGGACGTTGCGGTGGGCGATTGCCCGGTTACTGAAACGCTCGATCAGCTGGTCCATGTAATGGTCGAGATCGATGCCGGGGACCGGGTCGAGCGTCGCCGCTGCGGCGCGCATATGTTCGCGTGTCATCGCCACGAATTCCGGCACGGCCATCACGTCGCGCACGCATTCAAGCTCATTCAACAGGCCGAGATGGGCGATCATCGTGTGCGAGCCGTTAAGCAACCGCAGCTTCATTTTCTCGTATGGCTCGACATTCTTCACGAACAGCGCACCGCCGGCTTCCCAAGCGGGCCGGCCGGAGACGAATTCGTCTTCGATTACCCATTGCATGAAGGGCTCGGTATCGAGGGCGAGCGCATCGTCGATGCCAAGCAGATTTTTGGCGCGAGTTCGGGTGTCGTCGGTTGCGGCGGGGACGATGCGGTCGACCATGGAGGAGGGGAAGGCGACCTCTTCCTCGATCCATTTTGCCAGTTCAGGATCGCGGCGTGCGGCGATGTCCAGAACCAGACGACGGACGACCTTGCCGTTCGATGGAAGGTTGTCGCAGCAGAGAATGGTGAAGGGGCGCATGCCCTTGTCACGCCGTGATGAGAGACCGGCGACGAGATAGCCGATTGCGCCAACCGGGGCGTCGGGATTGGCAAGATCGTTGGCGACGGCAGGATGCGCTTCGTCGAGACCGCCGGTGGACGGATGTAGGCCGTAGGCCTTTTCCGAGACGGTCAGGGTGACGACATGGATGAAGGGGCTGGCGAGATAGGCGAGGACGCGCTCCCGGTCGGTCGCTGCGCAGAGCCAGTCGACGGTGGCGCCGACGACCTCGCTCGTATCGCCGTCGCTGTCGCGCACGGTGATCGAATAAAGACCGTCCTGTTTGGCCAATGCTTTGACCGGTTCGGGCGAACGCAGGTTGACGGCGACAACGCCCCAAGGGCCGAATTCGCTCTGCAGCGCGCGCTGGGTGTAGATGCCCTGATGCGCGCGGTGGAAGGCGCCGAGGCCGAAATGCAGGATGCCGGGGCGGAGTTCGGAGCGATCGTAGCCCGGCTGTGCGACGGTTGTTGGGAACTTTGTTTCAGCAGAAAGATGGTTCGTCATCGGCCAAGTCCGAACTGGCTGTGGCTCAATGCCCGTTCGATACCGCGCAGTTCCGCCAGTCCTTTCAGCCGACCGATGGCCGGATACCCGGGCTGAGCACCGCGGAAAAGATCGTCGAGAATTTCCTGGCCGTGGTCGGGGCGCATGGGGATCTGGTGATCCGCGCGGCCTTCGGCCTTGCGGCGCTTCTCTTCGGTCAGAAGTGCGGCAATAACGGCGACCATGTCGGTGCCGCCTTCCAGATGCTCGTCCTCGAAGAAGGAGCAGGGCAGGGTGTCTTCGTCGCGGGTGACGTTGCGCAGATGGACGAAATGGATGCGGTCGGCAAAGCGGGTGGCGATCTGGGCGAGGTCGTTATCGGCACGGGCGCCGAGCGAACCGGAGCAGAGCGTTACGCCGTTGGCGCGGCTATCGACCTGACTGAGCATGTGGGCGTAATCGTCTCCGGTCGAGAGGATGCGCGGAAGGCCGAGGAGCGGCCACGGCGGATCGTCCGGATGGGCGCAGATGTTGATGCCGACCCTTTCGGCGACCGGGGTAACTTCCGAAAGGAAGTCGATTAGATGCGACTGCAGTTTTTTGGCGTCGATGCCCTGGTAGGTGCGCAGTTTTTCGAGCAGCTGGTCGAGCGTGTAGCCGTCGGCCGAGCCGGGAAGGCCGGCACCGATATTCTTGCCGAGGGCGGTGATGCGGGCGTCATCGAGCGGAGCGAAGCGTCTGGCCGCTTCTTCCTGCAGCCGTTCAGGATAATCCTGCGCGGCACCGGGACGTTTCAGGATGTGGATGTCGAAGGCGATGAAATCCGTGAGATCGAAGCGCATGGCCTTGGCGCCGTGTTTCGTTTCCCATCGCAGGTCGGTGCGGGTCCAGTCCAGCACCGGCATGAAGTTGTAGCAGACGGTTTTGATGCCGGAGGCCGAAAGGCGGCGCAACGTCTCTTGCCAGTTGTTCACATGCTCGCGCCAGTCGCCGGTCTGGGTCTTGATCTCTTCGGAGACGGGAACGCTTTCCACCACATCCCAGAACAGACCGCCGTCGCGGATCGCCTGATGGCGTTTTTCGATTTCATCGACGGGCCAGACTGCGCCTGTCGGAATATGATGCAGGGCGCTGACAATGCCCTCGGCGCCTGCCTGGGCTGCATCCCTGACCGTGACCTTGTCGACCGGTCCGAACCATCGCCATGTATGTCGCATGTGTTTTCCTTTTAGCTGAGCGCGATCTGGACCTTGCAGGCTGCGGTGCGATCCCCGGCTTGCAGGAAGGCCTGGAGCGCCTCGTCGATCGGGAATGTGTGGGAGAGGATCGGGCGGACATCGATGTCTCTCGCGCCGATCAGTTTGACGGCGCGGGCGAATTCCTCGTGGAAACGCTGCGAGCCGCGCCAGGTGATTTCCTTGCCGACCAGCATGTTGACCGGAACCGCCAATTCACCGGTGACGCCGACCTGCACGATCGTGCCGCGCGGCCTGACACCCTGGAAGGCCGAGACGAGGGCAGGGCCGGCGGCCGAGCATTCGAAGACCACATCAAACGTGCCCTTGTCCTTTTGATAAGGAGCAAGTGCATCAGGTCTGGAGACGTTGATCGTCTCGTCGGCACCCATTGCTGGGCCGCGGGAGAGAGCTGTATCGGCGAGATCGGTGACTGTGATCCGAGCGGCATCGGCGTGGCGCGCAGCTGCGACGACCAGAAGGCCGATCGGGCCGGCACCGGTAACGAGGATATTCTTGCCGGATAGGTCACCGGCCTGCGCCACGGCGTGGAGGCAGACGGCCAGCGGTTCGGCGCAGGCGGCTTCGGCGGATGAGGCTTCGCCTTCTACCGGAAAACACTGGATCGCCGGGACGATAAGCTGTTCGCGGAACATGCCCTGCTCATGGGGCAGGCGCATGGCCGAACCCATGAACTTCATGTCGAGGCAATGGATCGGCTGGCCGATGCCGCAGTAGTGGCAATGGCCGCAGGGCTGGGATGGGCTGACGGCGACGAGCATGCCGGGGGCAAGGCCAGTGACGCCCTGGCCGATCGCATCGATATAACCCGATGCTTCATGGCCGCTGATGATCGGTTCGCGCACACGCACCGGGCCAAAACCGCCGTCCTGGAAATAGTGGAGATCAGAGCCGCAAATGCCACCCCGGGCCATTTTCAGACGGACCTCGCCGGTGGCGGGTTCGGGGCATTCCTGGGTTTCGACGTGCAAGTCCTGCTTGCCGTAGAGACGAACGATCCTCGTCAACATGTCTCATGCCTTCAATTGGAATTGGGTGCCTGCGCCGACTTGCGGCGCAGGCGGATTATCGTCAGCGGATCAGGCCCATTTCGGTCGGCAGCCAGAGCGTGACGGCCGGGATGAAGGTGATGATGATCAGCGCGATGAACAGCGGCGCCAGCCAGGGCAGGATGGCGATCGTCGTGCGCTCGACCGATAGCTTGGCGACACGCGAGAGGACGAAAAGCACCATGCCGAGCGGCGGGTGAAGCAGGCCGATCATCAGGTTCAGCGTCATGATCAGGCCGAAATGCACCGGGTCGATATCGAACTGTAGCACGAGCGGCAGCAGGATCGGTACGAGGATCGTAATCGCCGCGATCGTATCGAGGAAGCAGCCGACGAACAACATCAGCAGGTTGACCAGGATGAGGAAGACCCATTTGCTGTCGGTAAGGCCGGTGATCGCAGTCGAGAGCAGTTGCGCGGTCTGGCTGACGGTGAGCAACCAGGCGAAGACCGAGGCCGCGGCAACGATGAACAGGACCGACGCCGTGGTCTCGACCGTATCCATCGTCGCTTTGGCGAGTGTCCGGAATGTCATCGTGCGATAGCGCACGAGGCCGAGGAACAGCGACCAGAGGACCGCAGCAACGGCGGCTTCCGTGGGTGTGAACCAGCCCATCGTCATGCCGCCGATCAGGATGACCGGGGTCATCAGCGCCATGACGGCCGAAAAGTCGAAATACCAGTCGGCGGCGATCAGGATGATGAGTGCGATGCCGACAGCAAAGTTCAGCGACAGGCCCATTAGGGTCAGAAGATAGATACCGAGCGGCACCATCATCACGACGACGACTTCGAGCGAGGCGCCGAACAGGTTACGGATGTTGAACGGCGTATCCGAACCCCAGCGCTTGATGAAGGCGAAGACGGCGACCGTGATCATCATCAGCACCGTCATGACAACGCCGGGAACGATGCCGGCCATGAACAGCGCGCCGATCGAGACATTGGCCATCATGCCGTAGATGACGAAGGGCAACGACGGTGGGAAGATCGGACCGAGCGTGGCCGATGCGGCGGTGACGCCGACTGCGGCTTCGACCGGATAGCCATGGTCCTTCATCGCCTTGATTTCGATCGTGCCGATACCGGCGGCGTCAGCGAGCGCCGTGCCGGACATGCCGGAGAAGACCACCGAACCGATGATGTTGACCTGCGCGAGACCACCCTTCATCCAGCCGACAAGCGCCACGGCGAAGGAATAGATGCGGCCGGTGACGCCTGCGACATTCATCAGGTTGCCGGCAAGGATGAAGAAGGGAACGGCGAGGAGCGGAAAGCTCTCGACGCCGGCAATCATGCGCTGTGCTGCGATGATCTCAGGCGCGACATCGTAGAAGATGATGTAGGACACCGACGACACGGCCATCGAGATGGCAACCGGCACGCCGAGCAGCATCAGCGCCAGAAATGATCCAATGAGAAGCAGCATATCTCAGCCCTCGCTCTGGAAGGCTTCGGGCCGCTCAAGCACCGAATAACCACGGCGCATATTCGCAACGAAGACCTGAATGGAACGCAGCAGCATCAGGACGAATGCCACCAGAACGGAATAGAAGATGATGTCCCGGGGAAGGTCGATCGTGACCATTTCCTCGCCGGCGACAACTTCCATGTAACGCCACATCAGCCAGGATCCGTAGGCGAAGAAGCCGATGCGGATGATGTCGACAATGGTCGCCATGACGCGCGTGATGCGTGCGGGCAGATAGTGGTAGAGCACGTCCACCTGGATGTGGCGCGACATCCGCACGCACATGACGGAGCCGAGAAACACCACGCCGATCAGGCAGTTGACGGCGATTTCCTCGGTCCAGGCATAACTGTCATTGAGAACGTAACGGGTAAAGAATTGCAGGAAGACGCAGCCCGTCATCAGCCAGAAAAGGCCGAGCGTGATCCAGTCTTCGAAGGCATAGACCTTGAGATCGACGTCGGCCGGGGCCTCGTCAAAGGTATGCGCTATCTCCTCAGGAGTGACCTGAGTGTGAATTTCCTGTGCTGTCGACATGAATTTGTCCCATTCAAGAGAAGCCGGCGCGGCCGTCTTTCGACCGCGCCGAACGGGATCATTGGATGGCGCGGATCGCTTCCCAGTCGGACTTCTCGTAGCCGAAGTCCTCGAACTTCACCTTTTCGAGAACGTTCTTCTCGAAATCGGCCTTGTCGACCTCGACGACGTTCAGGCCACGCTTCTTGAAGTCGTCGACAAGCGCCTTTTCACGCTCTTCGATGATCTTCGTGGTCTTGGCGGCAGCTTCCTGCATGACTTCGCGGAAGATCTGCTTGTCCTCGTCGGACAGGCTTGCCCAGCGGCTCTTGGAGATGACTGTGTTCAGATGGTCGACGATATGGCCGGAGAGAACGATGTTCTTCTGCACTTCGAAGAATTTTTTCGCTTCGATCGTCGTCAGCGGGTTTTCCTGGGCGTCGACCGTGCCGTTCTGCAGCGCGAGATAGACTTCTGCAAAGGCGATCGGTGTCGTGTTGGCACCGCAGGCGCGCGGCATTGCGAGATAGGCCGGAACGTCCGGCACGCGCATCTTCACGCCCTTGAGGTCGGCGCATTTGGTGATTGCGGTGTTGGAGGTCGTGTGGCGGGTGCCGTAATAGCTGACAGCGGTGATGACGTTGCCGGTCTTGTCCTCGTAGCCCTTGGCAAGGCGCTTGAAGACGTCGCTTTTGGTATAGGCGATCAGGTGGCTCGGATCACGGAAGATGTATGGGAAATAGGTAACGCCGATCGGCTTGAAATCGCGCGCCGCGAAGCTCGATCCCGAGATGATCATGTCGACGGTGCCGAGCTTCAGCCCCTGGTTGATATCGGCTTCCTTGCCGAGCTGCGAAGCCGGATAGACGTCGATCTTGTAACGTCCATTGGTGCGCTTGGCGATTTCCTGCGCAGCCCAGACGGATTCCGTGTGGAAGGGTTCGGATGTCTCGTAGACATGCGCCCATTTCAGCGTTTCTTCCGCATGCGCGGTCATTGCCGACGCCACGACGATAGCCGCTGCACCAAGCAGCGCCTTGAATCTTGAACTCATTCTGTCCTCCCGAATTGCGTTTAGATTGCTCCCTTGACCGGCCGCCTCCTCGCGGTCTCGATCACTCCTCTCTCGTCGGCTCCTCTCCGAAGCTTTCCGAGAATCTCTTTTGCGACAAGGTCAGATGCATCCGCATTGCCTCGCGTGATGCTGCCGGATCTCGTGCCGCCAGCGCATCCCGTATGGTCCTGTGTTCTTCCAGTGCCGCCCGCCATGTATGCGGCCCCTCGAAATAGCTCGCGAGCTTCTCGAAAAAGGGCGACGAGCGCTTGTCGTAGATCAGGCCGATAAAGACATTGAGCGACGAATTGCCGATAATGTCGGCGATTGCCGTATGAAAGGCGCGGTCGAGCGCCAAGGCCCGTTCGGAATTTTCAAGCGTTCCTTCCATTTCCTCGAGAATGAGGTCGAGGCTTCGGATTCCTGCTTCGTCGACATGCCGCGCGGCCTCTTCCGCAATGGCGCTTTCGATGATGCAGCGTGCCTGCAGGATTTCGAACGGGGCTTCGCTGTCGTCCGCTGCGAGAACCTTGGGTGCGCCGGCCAGTCCGGGGCTCACATAGACGCCCGACCCCATGCGGATCTGCACGAGCCCTTCGACTTCCAGAACAATCAGTGCTTCGCGCACGGTCGGGCGCGATACACCGAGCCGTTCTGCCAGCTCGCGTTCTGCCGGCAACCGCTCACCGACCGGAATTTCTCCCGACTGGATGAGCGTACGAAGCTGTTCCGCGGCCTGGCGATAAAGCCGGCGCGGTTCAAGCGCAACAAACATGAAAGCCTCCTGACGCGTCTCTCCTCCCGCGTCATGTGGTCAGATTGTCTTACCAATTATCATTCGTCAAGTGGGTGGTCACAGAAACTTGTTCAGGCCGGCATTGGCACGCTGTAGGTGCGCGACAGTTCGAGAAATGCCTCGTGCGTCACGGGATCCAGTTCGACGCCCTGTGCGTCGCGGTGGCGCGCTGCTTTCCATTCGCGATCGCCCGGCGCCATGAGCGATGCGTCTGCGCGGGCAGGTGATGTCCGCAATGTCTCGACATAGCGTTTCATGCCGGCTTCGAAAGTTGGCCTGTCGACAAAAGCTTCGGGCTGGATTGCCATAACGAAGGCGCCGAGCCGCCGCGGGGTTTTCATGTCTTCGCCCATCATCGACGGGATGTCGAAGCTGAGGCGCATGCCGGTGAGCACGGCGCTGAAGATTTCCGCAATGCCGGCAAGGCCTGCCCCCTTGAAGCCGAAGGCGTCACCAAGAGGGGCGAGCATTTCAGTCAGATGCGGGTCCGTCGTGTTGATGCCCGCTTCGTCCGACGCGACGCCCTCCGGCAGGCTGGTGCCGGTGCTGCGATAGAGAAGCACGCGGTTGAAGGGAACTGCGCTGGTTGCCATGTCGAGGAACCAGGGATCCTCGCCTGCAACCGGGACTGCCATCGAAATCGGATTGGTGCCGTGGAAACGCGAGGCGCCGTCATGCAGCCGGACAAAACTGTCCGAATTGCAGAAAGACAGGCCGATCAGCCCCTGCCTGGCGGCTTCGACCGAATAGGCACCGGCCGCGCCGAAATGCGAATTGTTGCGGACGCCGACGGCGCCTATGCCGAATTTTTGCGCCAGATCGATGGCTCTTGCCATGGCGGCATAGGCAGGCACCGCGCCTTGAGCATGGTCGCCATCGAGCGTTTCAACAGCGCCGAAACCGGCAACCTTCCTGATGTCCGGGTTCTTATTCAGTCGGCCGCCTTCGAGAGCTTTGACATAGTGGGCGAGCAGTCTGACGCCGTGGCTGTCCACACCGCAGCGGGTGGCGTGCATCATGGCGCGCGTCGTCGCATCCGCTGTCCCGTCATTCGCGCCGCAGGCTCTCAGCACTTCGCGGCAAAAACGGTCGAGATCCGAAAGCGTTACTGTCTGATGGACGGCGTCCATGGGATTTCCTCAGGATTATTGTCTTTTGTGTACACTAGACATTCTTGCTTGCGAATGTAAATGAATGAAAGACGATCGGTTGCGATTTTTGCCAGAGCGGCATCATGGGGACGGTGAAATGACGGAGGGGCCGGATGATGCCGTATCGGGGCGTTCGCCCAAACTTTACCAGCGTGCCTTGGCGGTGGTCGCGTCGGAAATTCGCGCTGGTGGGTGGCATGACGCCGCAAGGCTGAACGAAACTGCCATCGCCAAACGGTTCGGCATCAGTCGGGCGCCGGCACGGCAGGCCTTGGCAGAACTGGAAGTGCTGGGGCTTGTTCGCAAGTCCGAGGGGCGGGGGTATCAGGTCGTTTCAGCCGCTATCGTCCAAGAAGCCGGAAGTGCAGTCGATCCGTCCAGCCCGGACGATATGCAACTGCATTTTCTGGCGAGCTGGGAGTTGATCTATCGTCAGGTGGAAATGGAAATTGTGTCGCGCACGTCGATTGCCAGCTGGCGCATCAACGAGGTT
This sequence comes from Pseudomonadota bacterium, assembly GCA_023451735.1. Lineage (GTDB taxonomy): Bacteria > Pseudomonadota > Alphaproteobacteria > Rhizobiales > Rhizobiaceae > Neorhizobium. Next base: position 119,043 of record JAEXYH010000071.1, read on the forward strand.
GCATTGGCAAAATCCTTTGGCGTGAGCCGCACGGTCGCTCGCGAGGTCGTGGCCAGACTGCAGCAGCGTGGTATCGTCGCCAAGGATGACGCCGGGCGCTGGCATGCGCCGGCTTTGACCGCAAGGCATGTGAGCCAGCTCTACGAATTGCGGTGGACGCTCGAGCCGCTGGCGCTCGAACAGGCTTTTTTCCGTTTTCCGGAAAACTTGTTGCCGTTTCTGCTGCGGGATCTGGAAAACGCCATCGAAGCAGGGGATGCGGCGGATGGCGCGATGCTGGATGCGGTGGAACAGCAGCTTCACGGCCAGTTGCTTGGCTACTGCGACAATGCTCCGCTGATGCAGGCAATCAGCCTGCCGCAGGCCATCCTGGTCGCACATCACCGGCTCTACCAACCCAAAGTGCCACCAGAGCCCGACGAGCCTTTCCTGCTGGAGCATGTCGAGGTTTTCGAGCGGCTGATGGCGGGCCGGATCTCGGATGCTGGCGCGGCGCTTTCAAACCACCTCAAGATTTCGCAGGAGCGCGCGATGCTGCGCATCGCCAATGCCGCACGCAGTCTTTCGCTGCCGGATGTGGCCTATCTGGAGCGCCTGCGCGACGTCGAATTCAATTTGTGACAACGATCATCGGGAGGAGCCGACATTGAAGATCAAGTCCCTGGAACCATTCATCCTTCATCTGCCGCTGACATCGGCGTCGATCTCGGATTCGACCCACAGCATCACCCATTGGGGCGTCGTAGGCGTGGCGATCACCACGACGGATGGGCTGACCGGTTACGGTTTTACCGGCACGCACGCACATCTCGCTTCTGATCGGCTGATTACAGCCTGTATTCGTGACTGCTATGCGCCGCTTCTGATCGGCGAAGATGCCAATGACCATCAGCGACTGTGGACCAAGCTTGCGCGGCATCCTTCGCTGCAATGGGTCGGCCGGGCGGGGATCACGCATCTGGCGCTCGCTGCCGTTGATGTCGCGATCTGGGACCTGAAGAGCAAGAAGGCAGGCTTGCCGCTCTGGGCTTATTTGGGTGGCGCCCGCACCGATAGGCTCGAGGCTTACAATACCGATATTGGTTGGCTTTCCTTCTCGCTGGACGATCTTTTGTCCGGTTCGGCGCGTGCGGTGGAGGAGGACGGTTTTACCCGGCTCAAACTGAAGGTCGGTCATGACGATCCGAATGTCGATGTCCGCAGGCTGGAAGCTGTGCGCAAGCGGCTGGGGCCGGATATCCGCATCGCTATCGACGGGAACGGCAAATGGGACCTGCCGACTTGCCAGCGTTTTTGCGAGCGCGCCCGCGGCCTCGATATCTACTGGTTCGAGGAGCCGCTCTGGTATGACGATGTCGAGAGCCACAGGCTTCTGGCGCGATCCTCGACCATTCCGGTGGCGCTTGGCGAACAGCTTTACACAGTCGATGCCTTCCGCAGCTTCATCAATGCCGGAGCGCTTGCCTATGTGCAGCCCGATGTGACGCGGCTTGGCGGAATTACCGAGTATATCCAGGTCGCCGATCTGGCACTGGCGAACCGGCTGCCGGTCGTGCCGCATGCCGGAGAGATGAGCCAGGTGCATGTGCATCTGAGCTACTGGCATCCGGCATCGACAATTCTCGAATATATCCCGTGGATCAAGGATCACTTCGAGGAGCCGGCGGATGTGTTGGGCGGGGTTTATAAGCGCCCTGAAAAGCCCGGCGCGGGAACGACGGTGCTGGCCGACAGCTTTGCGCGGTTCGGCAAGAGCCTTGGCTGATTGCCTTTGATAAAAACAGATCTGCCGCCCGGAGGCGGCAGATTGGGGTGGGGGTGAACCCCCATCCAAGCCTTGGGAGGCTTATTCGGCCGGCTGCAGATGCGCCGGCGCGTTGACGTCGGAACCCTTGGCGAGGGCGGCGTCCAGCATGTCCTTGTCGAGTTCGCCTTCCCAGCGTGCAACGACGATGGTGGCGACAGCATTGCCGACGAGGTTGGTCAGCGCGCGGCATTCCGACATGAAGCGGTCGATGCCGAGGATGAGCGCCATGCCGGCGACCGGGACGGACGGAACGACCGAGAGCGTTGCAGCGAGCGTGATGAAGCCTGCGCCGGTAATGCCTGCTGCACCCTTGGAGGAGAGCATCGCCACGAGCAGCAGCAGGATCTGGTCCATGAGCGACAGTTCGATGCCGGTTGCCTGGGCAATGAACAGCGCCGCCATCGTCATGTAGATGTTGGTGCCGTCGAGGTTGAAGGAATAACCGGTCGGGATGACCAGGCCGACAACCGAGCGCTTGCAGCCGGCACGTTCCATCTTCTGCATCAGGTTCGGCAAGGCAGCTTCCGAAGAGGAGGTGCCGAGCACGAGAAGCAGTTCTTCCTTGATGTAACGCAGCAGGGCGAAAATCGAGAAGCCGTTATACTTCGCCACCGCACCGAGGATCACGACAACGAAGAGAATCGCGGTGATGTAGAAGGAGAGGATGAGGAAGGCGAGGTTGGCGACCGACCCTATGCCGTATTTGCCGATGGTGAACGCCATAGCACCGAAAGCGCCGATCGGGGCAGCCTTCATCAGGATGGCGACGAGCTTGAACATCGGAGCGGTGAGCGCGGTCAGGAAATCGTAGACCGGCTTGCCCTTTTCGCCGACCATGCCGAGCGCGATGCCGAACAGAACGGAGAAGAACAGGACCTGCAGGATATCGCCCTGTGAGAAGGCGCCGACGATGGTTTCCGGGATGATGTTCATCAGGAAGCCGGTGATCGTCGTTTCATGCGCCTTGGTGGCGTAGGTTGCGACTGCCTTGCCATCGAGTGTGGCCGGGTCGATGTTCATGCCGGCGCCCGGCTGCAGCACGTTGCCGACGATGAGACCGACGATGAGAGCCAGCGTCGAGAAGGTGAGGAAGTAGAGCATCGCCTTGCCGGCAACGCGGCCAACCTTTTTCAGGTCAGACATGCCGGCAATGCCGGTGGCGACCGTCAGGAAGATCACCGGTGCGATGATCATCTTCACCAGACGGATAAAGGCGTCGCCGAGCGGCTTCAGGCTGGCGCCGAAATCAGGCCAGAAATGGCCGATCAGCATGCCGATGACGATGGCGGTCAGAACCTGAACATAAAGCTGACGATACAGCGGCAGGCGTGCGCGCGGCTGTGTGGATTCGGGTATTGCAATCATTTTATCCTCCATCGCGCCACAACCAACTAGCTGGCTCTTCCCGGGCGCATTGATGTCGAAAGAGAGGCAGCAAGAGGTGTGCCAGTTTGTCGCCTGCGGCATAAAGTCTTGATTACAATCGATTAAATTGCGTTCAGTCAGTTTCCATGAATGATTTGAGCGGATTTCCGCACGGATATGTTTGCGTCGCGTGCGGATTTATGCTCAATTGCACAGGTGTCGACACATCGAAATATTGAACGCCCGCCCGCCATGCGAAGAACCTGGATCGTCTTCTGCCTGGTTGCGCTCGCCGCCTGCGCGGCGGTTTTTTATGTCGCCGGCATCTACGGGCGCGCTTCCGCCCTTTCCGCCTTGTCGCTGCAGGGCCGGACCGAGGCGAGCCTGAAAGTGGCATTGCTGCGGGCCGTGCTGGAGCGCCCGCGGGCCTTGCCGCTCCTTCTGGCGCAGGATCGCGATGTGATCGATACGCTATCCGCCGACGATCCTGCTGCAAGGGTTGCTCTCAGCCGCAAGCTGGAAGACCTGATCGCTCCGACAAAGGCGGCGGTGATCTATGTCGTTGCTGCCGACGGTATCGCGGTTTCGGCCAGCAACTGGCGCGAGGAAAAAAGTTTCGTCGGCAATGACTATACGTTCCGCAGCTATTTTTCCCGCGGAATGGAGGAGGGCGGGGCGGAGCATTTTGCGCTAGGTTCGGTCAGCCACCGGCCTGGACTTTACATATCCCACAGGGTGGGCTCGGCTGAGCGCCCGCTCGGCGTCGTGGTGGCCAAGATGGAATTCGACCAGCTGGAGGCCGATTGGCGCGACACGCAACGGCCCTCCTTCGTGACCGACGACAACAACGTTGTGCTGATCAGCAGCATTCCCTCCTGGCGTTTCATGACGACCGAGCCGCTTCCGCAATCCAGCCTTTCCGCCATCCGTGAAAGCCTGCAATTCGGTGATGCGCCGCTTCTGCCGTTGCCCGTGATACGGCTCGAAACGCTGGCGCCGGATGCCGACATCATCAGGGTTCTGCTTCCGGGAGGGGGGCAGATCCGTTATCTACAGATCTCTGTCGCCGTCGCTTCGACCGACTGGCATTTCCGCTATCTCCTGCCGATCGACGCGGCCGTCGCTGCGGATATGCGCGAGTTCCGGCTGATCGCGGCGCTGGCGCTGCTTGCCGTGCTGGCCGTGACGGCGATCTGGATACGCCGGAGGCAGATGGCGCAGGCCGAGATCATCGGGGCGCAGGCCGCGCGCGAGGAGCTCGAGCGGCGAGTCGACGAAAGAACGCGTGATCTCAGCCTGACGCGTGACAACCTGCAGGCGGAGATTTCCAACCGCAAGTCCACTGAGGTCAAGCTGCAGGCGGTGCAGCAGGATCTGGTGCAGGCCAACCGTCTGGCGATCCTGGGGCAGGTTGCCGCCGGTGTCGCGCACGAAATCAACCAGCCGGTCGCCACCATTCGAGCCTATGCCGACAATTCCAAGGTTTTTCTCGAACGTCAGCAGATGCAGCCGGTGAAGGAAAATCTCGATCTGATCGCCTCCCTCACAGAGAGGATCGGCGCGATTACCGATGACCTGAAGGCGCTGGCGCGGCGCGGCCGCACGGCTGCCGAACCGGTGTTGCTCAAGGATGTGCTCGAAGGGGCTGTCCTGCTGCTGCAGAGCCGGTTCACCGGATCGCTGGACATGCTCCTTATCGAGCCGATGGCGGAAGAGCTGGAGGTCATGGGAAGCCGGCTCAGGCTGGAGCAGATCTTCATCAATCTCCTGCAGAACGCGCTCGAAGCGGTCGAGGGGCGTGAGACGGGACAGGTTAGGGTTTCGGCATTGGCGACGGGTGAAGGGGTCTCGATCTGCGTGGCGGATAATGGTCCGGGTATTGCGCCGGACATTCTCGCCGAACTGTTCCAGCCGTTCAACTCTTCCAAGGACAAGGGACTTGGGCTTGGGCTCGTCATCTGCAAGGACATCGTGGCGGACTATGGCGGCCAGCTTGATGTCGAGACGGGTGACGCAGGAACCCGATTTACCGTTCATCTGAAGAGAGCCTGAGCAATGACCGCAGCCGTGCCCGTTTTTCTTATCGATGACGACAAGGATCTGCTGAAGGCGACAGCCCAGACGTTGAGCCTTGCCGGTTTCGACGTCCGGCCGTTTCCGTCCGGTAACGAGGCGCTCTCCCAACTGGATGACAGCTTTCCGGGTGTGGTCGTTTCGGATATCCGCATGCCGGGACTGGACGGATTGCAGCTTTTCGACCGGATCTCGGGCTTCGACCGCGAGTTGCCGGTCATCCTGATGACCGGTCATGGCGATATACCGATGGCGGTGAAGGCGATCCAAAGCGGGGTTTATGACTTCATTGCCAAGCCGTTTGCGACCGAGCGTTTGATACAATGCGTCAGGCATGCCGCGGAAAAGCGCGGTCTCGTCATGGAGAACCGACGGCTGCGTAATATCGGGGCGGAAGCTGACGAAGGCCTGCCGTTGATCGGTCAGGCGCCTGTCATGGAGCGGTTGCGCCATATGCTGCGCCAGATCGCCGATACCGATGTAGACGTGCTGGTGACGGGGGAAACGGGCAGCGGCAAGGAAGTCGTGGCGAGCATTCTCCATTCATGGAGCAGGCGAGCGGCCGGCAATTTCGTTGCGCTGAACTGCGGTGCGCTGCCGGAGCAGGTGATTGAAAGCGAACTCTTCGGCCATGAAGCCGGAGCATTTACAGGGGCGCAGAAGAAAAGGGTCGGCCGTATCGAGCATTCGAGCGGTGGGACGCTGTTTCTCGACGAGATCGAAAGCATGCCGCTCTCTACGCAGGTGCAGATGCTTCGGGTTCTGGAAATGCGCGAGGTTACGCCGCTCGGGACCAACGAGGTGCGCCCTGTCGATCTGCGCGTCGTGGCGGCCTCCAAGGTCGATCTCGGCCATCCAGATCAGCGGGCGATTTTTCGCGAAGACCTTTATTACCGGCTGAACGTGGTGACGCTGACGATCCCGCCGCTGAGGGAGAGGCGGGAGGACATTCCGCTTCTGTTCAATTATTTCGCCAGAAAGGCCGGGCAGCGTTTTGGCCGCGAGGTTTCAGACCTGCCGCGCCAGGTCGTCGATCATTTGAGGGATCATTCGTGGCCCGGCAATGTGCGCGAGCTCTCCCATTATGCCGAACGATTCGTTCTTGGTCTCGAAAGTTTTCCGCCAGCATCGGCGCAGCAAGCAAAAAACGTTGATGGCGCAGGCCTGCCCGAGCGGCTGGAGCGGTTCGAGGCGGATATCATTCGCGAAACACTGACCGAATTCGGCGGCGATGTTCAGCAGACGATCGCAGCGCTCGGGATCCCGCGCAAGACATTTTACGACAAGCTTCAACGTCACGGAATTGTTCGAAGCGACTATGCAGAACGGCGTTGAAGCCATTGTAAATGCTTGGCTTTCTCGATGTTGCCCGGCCGTGCAAAAGCGACGTATCATCTTCGCTCGCTCTAAAATGGTGCGGAAAAGACCGGTTGCGGAAACACCTGGTTAAGGTTTTCTTTTTATTAACAGGGACCGGTGTGATCACGTTATTTGATGGTTTCGCGTACATGCATTTTCCGCCTTCCCGCAAAGACATTTCCCCAATCGAAGACGCCAATTGGAGTGACGAACAGGAGTTCGTTGCCGCCAATGACGCCGAGCAACCCCTGCCGTTGCCGGAGCCGATACCGGCGGTCGAGCTGGACCCCGAAAAGCTTCCGACCTGGCAGCGCGCGTTCATCCTCGCGCCCAATGTGCGGTTTACCCGCACGCCGGGCCGCGGCCCTGCCAAGCAGGAGTTAGACAGGGGTGAGATGCTAAACGCCGATCAGGCAGGCGAAATCCCGCATGTCGTTCCCGTGAGCGTAGCGCAGGGTCCGCTGCCGACCGCCACTTCCATGCCCGTGGGCCAGCCGGCTCCACATCATATAATTACAGGTTCCCAAGTGACTAATCTCCAGCGCCGCATCGGCCAGGCATTCGCGTCGACTGCAGCTGCCACTTCCACTTCCGTTTCACAGCCTATCGAGGCGGCCATCCAACGGGTCGTCGAGCAGCCGCTCTACCGCCAGTCGGTCGCTACAGCCCAAACGGCAGCCTCGGCGTCAGTCTTGACGGCGCCAGAAAGCACAGCTGCGCAAAACGTATCGGCCCGTCGCGTAACCTCCATCCCGGACCATCTCATCTGGGAGATGATGAGCCTCGGTGCTTCCGAAAATGTCGAGCAGAAAGCCACGCCGCGCGCGCTTGCCGCGCCTCAATTCGTGCCGACGCCGGTTCCGGCGGCCCTTTCTCCTTCCGTTACAAGGTTTGTGCCGCCGGCTCCCATGCCGGTCAAAGAGCCCGTTCAGATTGGCGCGCCTCCTGCCGTCCCTGAAATGGCCCCGGAGGTTCCTTCCGCGATCCATCTCTATCGCCAGATCGCAACCCGTCATCCGATGGTGGCCCCGGTACAGGCTGAACAGCCGCAGTGGCCGGTTGCTGTTCCTCAAATGGCGGCAGAGCCTGAAGTTGTCCCTTCCGCTCCGATCATCGAGGCAGTCGAACAGCCTGTGGCAACGCCGGTCGTGCGCAAGCCGCGTGTGCTGCAATTTGCCGAGGACTACACCTTCCCGGATATCGACCTTCTGCAGCCGGCAGCGCCGCGCGAAGAGCAGACGATGAGCCAGGAAGCGCTGGAACAGAGCGCCGGATTGCTGGAGAGCATTCTTGAAGATTTTGGCGTCAAGGGCGAGATCATCGACGTTCGCCCCGGTCCGGTCGTGACGCTTTATGAATTTGCTCCGGCTCCGGGCGTAAAATCGTCCCGCGTCATGAACCTGTCGGATGATATCGCCCGGTCGATGTCGGCGCTGTCGGCCCGCGTTGCCGTCATTCCCGGCCGTAACGTCATCGGCATCGAATTGCCGAATGTCGAGCGCGAGACCGTTTATCTGCGCGAACTGGTGGAGAGCAACTCTTATATCGGTACCGACTACCGCCTGCCGCTCTGCCTCGGTAAGACGATCGGCGGTGAACCGGTGATCGCTGAACTTGCCAAGATGCCGCATCTTCTTGTCGCCGGTACCACCGGTTCGGGCAAGTCGGTTGCCATCAACACGATGATCCTGTCGCTGCTCTACCATCTTCGCCCGGAAGAGTGCCGGTTGATCATGGTCGACCCGAAGATGCTGGAACTCTCCGTCTATGATGGCATTCCGCACCTGCTGACGCCGGTTGTCACTGATCCGAAAAAGGCCGTTCTGGCGCTGAAATGGGCCGTTCGCGAGATGGAAGAGCGTTATCGCAAGATGTCGCGCCTGAATGTTCGCAATATCGACGGTTTCAATGCCCGTGTTGCAGAGGCGCGTAACAAAGGTGAGACGATCATGATCAGCGTGCCGGTCGGCTTCGACCGCAGCACCGGCGAGCAGATTTTTGAAGAACAGGCTCTCGATCTGACAGCATTGCCTTACATCGTCGTCATCGTCGACGAGATGGCCGATCTGATGATGGTCGCCGGCAAGGAGATCGAAGGCGCGATCCAGCGTCTTGCGCAGATGGCACGGGCAGCAGGCATCCACCTGATCATGGCGACACAGCGTCCGTCCGTCGATGTCATCACCGGCACGATCAAGGCGAACTTCCCGACGCGCATCTCCTTCCAGGTGACGTCGAAGATCGACAGCCGCACGATTCTGGGCGAGCAAGGTGCAGAACACCTTCTCGGCCAAGGCGACATGCTGCACATGAAGGGTGGCGGGCGGATTGCCCGTGTTCACGGCCCGTTTGTTTCGGATTACGAAGTAGAAAAGGTTGTTGCGCATCTGAAGACGCAGGGCCAGCCTTCCTATCTCGGTAGCGTTACCGAGGACGAGGAAGAAGATGATATCGAACAGGAAGAGGATGCAGCCGTCTTCGACCAGACCTCGATGGGTGCGGAAGATAATGGCGATGACCTCTATGAGCGCGCTGTCAAGATCGTCCAGCGCGACAAGAAGTGCTCGACTTCGTACATCCAGCGCCGCCTGTCGATCGGCTACAACCGTGCCGCCTCATTGGTGGAACGGATGGAAAAGGAAGGCCTTGTCGGGGCTCCGAACCATGTCGGCAAGCGCGAAATCCTCGGTCCGCAGCAGGTGCAGCCGCGCACCGGCGAGGAATAATTTTATGGGAAAGCCGCTTAGGCGGCTTTCCACTTCATCAGCGATCGTTCGAGCATCGATAAAAGGTCGAAGACGAGAATCGCAAGAGCGGCGACGAGAAGTGCGCCCTGCAGGATGAAGGCGAGGTTGTTCGACTGCAACCCAGCGATAATGACTTCCCCGAGCGTCTTTGCTGCCACCGTCGAGCCGATCGTGGCCGTGCCGAAACCGATGACGGTGGAGATCTTGATACCGCCGACGATCATAGGCAGGCTGAGCGGCAGTTCCACCTGACGGAAAATCTGAAACGGCGTCATGCCGTTGCCCCTGGCGGCGTCGGTGATGTTCTGCGGTACCGTCGTCAGCGCCGTCATCGTGTTCTCGAAAATCGGCAAAAGCGCATAGAGAAACAGTGCGACCAGCGTTGGCCCGTTGCCGAAACCCATGGCAGGAACGGCTAGGGCCAGCACTGCTACCGGCGGAAAAGTCTGGCCTATATTCACGACGGTGCGTGCCAGCGGCAGGAACTCGGCGCCGAAGGGGCGGGTGACGAGGACCGCCAAGGCCACGGCAATCACCGTGGCAAGCAGGGTGGCGAAGAGCACCATGCGCACATGCAGGACCGTCAAGGCCGCAAGGCTGCCTTGGTTGTAGATTGCCGGCGCATTGTTCTGGACCAACGGCCTGAACACGAAATCGAAACTACCCGGCGAGGCAAGAAAGCCGACCAGCAGAGCCAGAAGAATGACACGGGGAACGAAGCGCAGGAGGCTCATTGCGGCTTGACCGCTTGTGCAAGCAGTGTTTGCAGTTGAACACGGCCGAGCGGCGTTCCGTCGCCAGATACGACGGGCAGTGTGTCCGTGCCGCTCCAGATCAGGGCTGCCAGCGCATCTTGCTGTGTTCGTTCGCCACTAATCGGCTCTCCCTCGGCGCTTCCAGCTTCGACGACCGAGGCGACGGTATTGAGCGACAGAAGCCGGAACGGGCGATCGAACGTGCCGACAAGCCCTTCGACGAATGGCGTTGCCGGTGCCTTCAACAGATCGAGCGGGCGGCCGTATTGCAGGAGCTCGCCTTTGTCCATCACGGCGATCGTGTCGCCCAGATGAAAGGCCTCGTTGATGTCGTGGGTGACGATGACGATGGTTGTGCCGAACCGCTTCTGGATGGCCAGAAGCTCGTCTTGGGCTGTTTTTCTGAGAACAGGGTCCAATGCACCGAAAGGTTCGTCCATCAGCAGGATTTTAGGTTCTGCGGCAAGCGCGCGGGCGACGCCCACGCGCTGCTGCTGGCCGCCGGAGAGCTGATGCGGATACCGCCCGGCGAAAACGGCCGGATCAAGCTGGAAGAGATCGAGCAGTTCGGCGATCTTGGCATCCACCCGGGCCTTCTCCCATTTGAGCAGGCGCGGCACGGTCGCTATGTTGTCGGCCACCGTGCGATGGGGGAAAAGGCCGTGGCCCTGGATAGCATAGCCGATCCGCCGTCTGAGTTCGTGACCGGGAATGTTTCGCGTATCCTCTCCGCCGACCAGGATCGTACCTTCGTCCTGGAAAACGAGCTGGTTGATCATCCGAAGAAGTGTCGTCTTGCCGGAGCCTGACGTGCCAACGAGGACGGCGATCGTGCCTTCGGGAACGGAGAAGGATACGTTGTCGACGACGGCCTTGCCGCCATAACGTTTTGTAACGGACTGGATGTCGATCAAGCGGAACGGGCCTCCGTGCCGGGAGTGGTGCTGAAATCCACCAATGCGTCGAGAACAATGGCGGCGACGAAGGACATGGCAACGGTTGGGAGTGCGCCGAGCAAGACGAGATCCATCGCCGACTGGCCAAGACCCTGGAAAACGAAGACCCCCATGCCGCCGCCGCCAATCAGCGCCGCGATCGTCGCCATGCCGATATTTTGGATAAGCACGATGCGTATCGCGGCAAGCAGGCTCGGGAAGGTCAGCGGAAATTCGATCGAGACGAGCCGCTGCAGGTCTGTCATGCCGGCCCCTCGGGCAGCATCATTGGCTTCGCGCGGTACGTTTTTGAGGCCAGCGACGGTATTGGCGACGACAGGCAGGAGCGAATAGAGAACAAGCGCGACGAATGCCGGTGCCGAGCCGATACCGGATATTCCGATCGCAGAGGCGCCGGGTACATTGGCTGCAACCCAGCCAAGCGGCAGGATCAGCAGGCCGAACAGTGCGATCGAGGGAATGGTCTGCAGGATGTTGAGCGTGTTGAGTGCCGCAGAACGCAACCAGCCTATACGATGGCTGACGACGCCGAGCGGCAGGCCGATGATAAAGGCCAGAAACATGGAGCCGAGCGCCAGCATCGCATGCCGCGACATCTCGGCCCAGAAGGCATCGGCGCGGTTGGTGTATTCCTTCATCACTGAAATATCAGAGAGAATCCCGGATGCGAATATGCCGCCAATGGCTGCGGCTGCGATGACAAGCAGTAACAGCCGGGCAGCCGGCGAGAGCTTGAGTTTCGCCACTACATCCACGAAGGCAAGCGAGAGGCTGACAAGCAGAAGCCAGAAGCCCGAGCCGGGTGATGCGCGTGCATAGGCATTGCCTGGCGGAAGCCCGGCATGTGCCGCCCCGCCGAGTGCGAGGACAACGGCAAGCAGCGCTGCCGTGGCGATTGCCGCTCTTGCCGGAAGCGGCAGGCGAACAAGGAGACAGAGCGCGGCGATCACCATTGCAGCGGCCAATGCGATGCCGCTGCCGGTCGGGAGTGCTTCGATCAGCGAACGTCCCTGCCCCTGCAGGATACGGTTCGGCTTGATCACGATGAAGGGCAGGGCAAAGGTCGATACGAGGATGAGAGCGGCCATCAGCACGCCCGTCTTTTCCAGTTCTCTCCGCAAGCCGCTGCCCTTTCTTTCCGTGTTAATGTCCGGCCGGATTTACTTGAGGAAACCGTTCTTTTTCAGAAAGTCCTCGGCAACGGTGTTGGCCGGCTCGCCGCCGACCTGAACGCGGCCGTTCAAATCCTGAAGCGTCACGAGGTCGAGTTTCTCGAAGACGGGCTTCAGCAGTTCGGCGATCTTCGGGTTCTTCTCGAGCGTCGCCTGCCGGATGATCGGGGCCGGCTGATAGACCGGCTGCACCTTCTTGTCATCATCGAGTACGACGAGTCCGGAAGGGGCGATGCCGCCATCGGTGCCGTAGACCATGGCTGCGTTGGCACCATTCGTCTGATTGGCTGCCGCCGCGATCGTTGCTGCGGTATCGCCGCCCGAAAGCGTGATCAACTGTTCCGGTGTGAGCTTGAAACCGTAGGTGGTCTGGAAGGCGGGAAGGGCAGCTGCGGAATTGACGAATTCGGACGACGCGGCAAGTACGATCTTGCCGCCGCCGGCGATGAACTTGCCGAAGTCGCTAAGAGTCTTGAGGTTGTTTTCCTGTGCGATATCCTGGCGAACGGCGATGCCCCAGGTGTTGTTGGCGGGCGAGGGCGTGAGCCAGACGATCTTGTTGGCGTCCAGATCCAGTTTCTTCACTGTCTCATAAGCCTGTGTCGCATCCTTCCAAGCCGGATCGTCAGCCTTTTCGAAAAAGAACGCGCCGTTGCCGGTATATTCCGGATAGATATCGATCTCGCCAGCTGTAATCGCCTTACGCAGGACCGGCGTGGCACCGAGTTGAATGCGGTTGGTCGCCTCTATATTGTTCGCTTTCAGGACCGACAGAATGATGTTGCCGAGGACGCCGCCTTCCGTATCGATCTTGGACGAGACGACAACCTGTGCCGACGCCGCGGTGGCGGTGAGAGATAAGGCGAGCACAAGGCCCGCAAACTTCGTGGTGAGCGACATCGGAGCTTCCCTGGATTCCTGGAACCGGTCGCAATGCCGGCGCGTTTGAGTGAATGGTTCGGGAGGAAAGCTAGAGCACAGGTCAAAAGTGTCGAGGACGTTTCGTCTACGGAGCATCCGGAAACTGGAAAACCTTCGTATTTTTATCGAGTTAAGTCGAATTCTCGCTGCCGGGAACTTGTTTGTCGAAATCCCTCACAATGTCGGCACCCACACCCGCCGTTAACTTGACATAGGGTCGCTCAGGCATAATGTCGCACCTAGTTCGTTCTTTAGAATGGAGAAAGATTCACGATGAATATGGACCTCTCGAGGCGCAGCTTCATGAAGCTGGCCGGAGCAGGGGTTGCGGCAACGTCGATGGGTGCTTTGGGTTTCAGCGAGGCTGAGGCCGCCGAAATCGCCCATGTCCGGCCATTCAAACTGGCCACGACCACAGAGACCCGCAATACCTGTCCTTACTGTTCCGTCGCCTGCGGCATCATCATCTATTCGAAGGGTGATGTGCGCAAAGGCGAGCAAGCGGATATCATCCACATCGAAGGTGATGTCGATCACCCGACCAACCGCGGGACGCTCTGTCCCAAGGGGGCGGCCCTCAAGGACTTTGTCACGTCCCCGACCCGTCTCCACTACCCGATGCACCGCAAGCCCGGCTCGGACAAGTTCGAGCGCGTCTCGTGGGACGAAGCTCTTGATCGCATCGCGCGTCTGATGAAAGATGACCGCGACGCCAACTTCCTCGCCAAAAACGAGAAGGGCCTCGAGGTCAACCGCTGGTCGACGGTCGGCATGCTTGCCGCATCGGCAACCACCAACGAAACGGCCTGGACGACTTTCAAGTTCGCCAAGTCTTTGGGAATGGTCGGTTTCGACAATCAGGCTCGCGTCTGACACGGCCCTACGGTGTCCAGTTTGGGCCCAACATTTGGCCGTGGTTCGATGACGAACGCGTGGACCGACATTAAAAATACCGACCTCGTCGTCGTCATGGGCGGCAACGCGGCGGAAGCTCATCCCTGTGGTTTCAAGTGGGTGACAGAAGCGAAGGCCCATCGCGGCGCCAAGCTGATCGTCGTTGACCCGCGCTATACCCGCACGGCCTCCGTATCGGATTATTACGCACCGATCCGCCAGGGTTCCGACATCGCCTTCCTCAACGGTGTGATGAAATATTGCATCGATAATGGTAAGGTACAGTGGGAATATATGAAGGCGTTCACCAACGCCTCGTTCATCGTCAAGGACGGTTTTGGCTACAAGGATGGCCTGTTCACCGGCTATGATGAGGAGAAGCGTGACTACGACAAGTCCACCTGGGACTATGTCATGGGCGATGACGGCTTTGCCGTGACCGACCCGACGCTTGAACATCCCCGTTGCGTCTGGAACCTGCTGAAGGAGCATCTCGCTCCCTACACGCCGGAAATGGTCTCGCAGATCTGTGGCACACCGAAGGACAAGTTCCTGAAGGTCGCCGAGATGATCTCCGAATGCTCGACGCCGACCAAGACGATGACGTCTATGTATGCGCTTGGCTGGACACAGCACTCCAAGGGCGCACAGAACATCCGCGCCATGGCGATGCTGCAGCTAATCCTGGGCAATATCGGTGTACGCGGCGGCGGCATGAACGCCCTTCGCGGCCACTCCAATATCCAGGGCCTGACCGACCTCGGTCTGATGTCGCACCTCTTGACCGGTTATCTGACGATGCCGACCGAGAAGGATGTGGACTTCTCGACCTATATGACGACCAAGCAGTTCAAGCCGCTTCGTCCGGGTCAGACCAGCTATTGGCAGAACTACAAGAAGTTCATGGTCTCCTTCCAGAAGGCCATGTGGGGCGATGCGGCAACAGTCGAAAACGACTGGGCCTTCAACTACATCTCCAAACTCGACGTGCCGTCCTATGACGTGCTGCGCATGTTCGAACTGATGTATCATGGCAAGGTCAACGGCTATATCTGCCAGGGTTTCAACCCGATCCTTGCTTTCCCCAACCGGGCCAAAAACACGGAAGCTCTTTCCAAGCTGAAGTGGCTGGTCACGATGGATCCGCTCGAAACCGAGACGTCTCGGTTCTGGGAGAACCATGGGGATTTCAACGACGTTGATACCGCCGCAATCAAGACCGAAGTCTTCCAGCTGCCGACAAGCTGCTTTGCAGAAGACGAAGGTTCACTGACCAACTCGGGCCGGTGGCTGCAGTGGCACTGGGCGGCGGCTTCCCTGCCGGGCGAGGCGAAATATGATACCTGGATCATCGCGCAGATCTTCGTGAGGATGCGGGAACTGTATCGCAAGGAAGGCGGCGCCTTCCCCGATCCGATCCTCAACCTGTCGTGGGATTATGCCGATCCGGTCGAACCGCATCCGGAAGAGCTGGCGAAGGAGATCAACGGCCGCGCGCTGAGCGATCTCATGGACCCGACCGATCCGACCAAAGTACTCGTTGAAGCCGGCAAGCAGGTGGTGAACTTCTCGCAGCTGAGGGACGACGGCACGACGATGTCGGGCTGCTGGATCTATTCGGGCTGCTGGAACGAGCAGGGCAACAACATGGCCCGACGCGACAACCACGACCCGGACGAGACAGGTGCCTACCTCAACTGGACCTTCGCCTGGCCGCTCAACCGGCGCACGCTCTATAACCGTGCGTCTGCGGACTTGAACGGCAAGCCTTGGGATCCGACCCGCAAGATCATCGAGTGGGACGGTGCCAAGTGGTCGGGTTATGACGTTCCGGATATCGCCCCAACGGCGAAACCCCAGGATGTAGGCCCGTTCATCATGAACCAGGAGGGCACCGCAAGGCTGTTCACCCGTGGCATGATGCGTGACGGACCGTTCCCGGCCCATATGGAGCCCTTTGAGTCCCCAGTCGAGAACGTCTTTAATCGCAAGATGCGCGGCAACCCGGTTGCTCGTGTGTTCAAGACTGACGCCGAACAGCTCGGCACTTCGGCGGAGTTCCCCTATGCGGCGACTTCCTACCGACTGACCGAGCATTTCCACTACTGGACGAAGCACAACCGGGTGAACTCGGCACTTCAACCGGAATTTTTCGTGGAAATATCGGAAGAGCTGGCCGCAGAAAAGAAGATCGAGCAAGGCGGTTGGGTCCGCGTGTGGTCGAAACGCGGTTCGGTAAAGGCAAAGGCCGTGGTGACGAAGCGCATCCGGCCGCTCATCTGCGACGGAAAGCCGGTTCATATCGTCGGCATCCCGCTGCACTGGGGCTTTACCGGCTCGGCGAAGAAGGGGTTTGGCCCCAATTCACTCGCAGCCTTTGTCGGGGATGCCAACATCGAGACCCCGGAATCGAAGGCGTTTCTCGTCAATATCGAACCTTCGACCGCACCCAAGGACAAGGAGGTTAGCGTCTGATGGCTAATACCATGGACAGCCCACGCACCGCCGTCAGCAATCCGCCGGTGCAGCCGATGGAAACCAACCTGACGCAGCGCGACCTCATCCGTCGTTCTGCAACATCCGAGCTGCCGCCACCCGAGCGGCAGCTCACTCCGGTCGCAAAGCTCATCGACGTGTCGAAATGCATCGGCTGCAAGGCCTGCCAGTCGGCATGCGTGGAGTGGAACGATACACATCCGGTTGTCGGCGAAAACGTCGGTTATTATACCAACCCGCACGATCTCACCGCCGACATGTTCACGCTGATGCGGTTCTCCGAATGGATAAACCCGGAAACCGACAATCTGGAATGGCTGATCCGCAAGGACGGCTGTATGCATTGTGCCGACCCGGGCTGTCTGAAAGCATGCCCGGCGCCGGGTGCGATCGTGCAGTATTCGAACGGCATTGTCGACTTCGTGCATGATAACTGTATCGGCTGCGGTTATTGCGTGAAGGGCTGCCCGTTCAACATTCCGCGCATCTCGAAGGCGGATCACCGTGCCTACAAATGCACGCTCTGTTCCGACCGTGTCGCCGTCGGTCAGGGTCCGGCTTGCGCCAAGGCCTGTCCCACTCAGGCGATCGTCTTTGGGACCAAGGAAGACATGAAAAAGCATGCGGAAGGCCGTATCGCCGATCTGAAGTCCCGTGGTTACACCAATGCCGGCCTTTATGATCCGCCGGGTGTCGGCGGCACGCATGTCATGTACGTGCTGCACCATAACGACAAGCCGCATATCTATTCGGATCTGCCCGACAATCCGGCCATCTCGGCCGTGGTCGAGACCTGGAAGGGCGCGACGAAATATGCCGGCCTCGCTGTCATGGGGTTGGCAGCCGCTGGAAGCATCCTGCACGGCCTGTTCGCCAAGGCCAACCGCGTGTCCAAACACGAGGAGGAAGAGGCGAAGGAGCTGATCGATGAAAGTGTCGAGCATGCCGACAAGCGGGTGGAGGACGCCTGATGAGTACGCCTGCCAACACTGCGCCCAAAACCAGTCCGGTGCGAGCCGGGGCTGAAGATTCCATCCGTCGCGGACCACCCGTCGAGGTGGTCCGTTACGGACCCGGAAAGCGGATCAACCATTGGATCACTGCCTTCAGCCTGATCCTCCTGTTGATCTCCGGTCTTGCCATGTTCCACCCGTCGCTGTTCTTCCTCACCGAACTGTTCGGTGGCGGGCAGATGACGCGCTGGATCCATCCGTGGATCGGCGTCGTGCTGTTCATCTCCTTCTTCATCCTGTTCGCGCAGTTGTGGAAGCTGAACCTGCCGAACCGGGACGATGTGCAATGGGCCTCGCAGATCGGTGACGTCATCGGCGGCCACGAGGAAAATCTGCCGGAGCTCGGCAAATACAATGCCGGCCAGAAGTTTATCTTCTGGGGTATGGCGAGCCTCATAATCGTGCTGATCGTCACCGGAATCATGGCCTGGGAACAGTATTTCGGTCAGCTGACGAGCATTCCGACCCAGCGCATCGCGCTTCTGGTCCACTCGCTCGCCGCAGTCGCTATCATCCTGATCTTCATCCTGCATGTCTATGCGGCCATCTGGACCCGCGGCACCATAAGCGCGATGACGCGAGGCACCGTGACCGGCGGCTGGGCCTGGCGCCACCACCGCAAGTGGTTAAAGGACATGGCTGGACGCGGCAGGATCGATCCGGCAGAATGAAAAAGTGGCGTTGCACGCCCATGCGTGCGACGCCCAAAAGGTTTCAATGACGCATCTTCCGTCTGAGGATTTTTCCGTCTTCAAACTAATGCGCAACAGGAAGCTGTGGCCGGTCGGCCCTGCGAGGTAGAATGTCCATATCGTCTCTACAGCCCGATCCTTCGATGATCGGGGGTATTTCCAAGGCGCCTTTCGCCCTGATGCCGAATCCGGCCCGCTTTTTCAAGGAACGGGCCACGCGTTTCGAGGTTCTCGCCGCAACGAGCAATCTCGCCCCCTATCTGAAATTCCTGGCCGATATTGTGCACATCCAGGCCGATCTCGTGTCGGAACTGCCGCCGGTTGCACCGGTCGATGCCGAACAGGTCGCTCGCGCCCGCGACGGCGCCATGCCGCCGATCGATCGTTCGGCGATGATCCAATCTGACGAATACCGAAAGACCGTGCGGCTGTTTCTCGATCGCGCGCAGGCCTTGGACATGCCCGCAGCGGCGGCGGAAGCGCTTGGTGCCGTGCGTGCGGCCGATGACGAGACGATTGCCTGGATGGCCGGTAACGTGATTGCCGATGCGCTGCCGGTCGAAGGCCTTGCGCATCATCTCTTCTTGGTTGCAGCAACGCAGGTTCATGCCGCGCGGCTGGCGGCACTTCTCGACGGCAAGGCGCTTGTGCCGGTATCGGTCGGCGTATGCCCCGGCTGCGGCGGCAAGCCCGCAGGCTCGATGGTAATCGGCGTACAGGGCGCGGAAGGCGCACGTTACGCCTGCTGCTCCTGCTGCGCGACAATGTGGAACGAGGTTCGCGTGAAGTGCCTTGGTTGCGGCTCCACCAAGGGTGTCGGCTATCGCTCGGTCGAGGTCGAGGGCAGTGAAGAGGCGGTCATCAAGGCGGAAATCTGCGACAACTGCAATAGTTGGAGCAAGATCCTCTACCAGAACATGAACCCGACGCTCGAAATGATAGCGGACGACGTGGCGAGCCTCGGTCTCGACTTATTGATGAAGGAAACGGATTATCGCCGCGTCGGCTTCAATCCATTCCTGATCGGGTATTGAGCCGATGCCGGGATTAGCCGATCTTCGCCTGCTGCCATCCGTCGATCGGATCATGAACCTGCCGTCGATTGCACCATTGCTGGAGCATCACGGCCGTGCTGTTGTGACCGACGAATTGCGCAAGGTGCTCGCCGATATCCGCGAGGCGGTGAAGGCTGGCGCCGATGTGCCGGATGAGGCAGGCGTGCTCGCCTCGCTTGCCAGCCGTATTGGTTATCTGGAAAAATCCAATCTGAGGCCGCTCTTCAATCTGACCGGCACGGTACTGCATACCAATCTCGGCCGTGCGTTACTCGCTGAGGAGGCGATCGCGGCGGCCGTCGATGCCATGCGGGATGCGGCGGCTCTCGAATTCGATCTCGATACCGGCAAGCGCGGGGAACGCGACAGCCACCTGCGCGAGCTGCTCTGCGAATTGACCGGCGCAGAGGATGCGACGATCGTCAACAATAACGCGGCCGCAGTTCTGATCGCGCTCAATGCCGTTGGCGCCGGCCGTCAGGCGATTGTCTCGCGCGGCGAGCTGATCGAGATTGGCGGTGCATTCCGGATGCCCGACATCATGGAACGGGCCGGCGTCGAGCTTGTCGAGGTCGGGACGACCAATCGCACCCATCCGCGCGACTATATCAAGGCGATCGGGCCGGAGACGGCGCTGATCCTCAAGGTTCACACGTCCAACTACCGTATCGAGGGGTTTACGGCCGAGGTCGAAGGTGCAGAGCTTGCGAAGATCGCCAAGGATCTCGGTGTTGCGCTGCTGAACGATCTCGGGTCAGGCACGCTCGTCGATCTGTCGCGTTACGGTCTCGCGAAGGAGCCGACCGTGCGCGAAGCGGTGGCGGAAGGTGCCGATCTCGTGACGTTTTCCGGCGACAAGCTTCTCGGCGGACCGCAGGCGGGTTTTATAGTCGGCCGCAAGGAGCTGATCTCCGAGATAAACCGTAACCCTCTGAAACGGGCACTGCGGGTGGACAAAATTCGGATCGCCGCGCTCGCGGCAACGCTGAGACTCTATCGCGATCCGGATCGGCTTGGCGAACGGCTGCCGACATTGCGCATGTTATCGCGTACAGAATCGGAAATTCATTTGCAGGCTGGGCGTTTAGCGCCACAAGTTAACGCTCTGCTTCAGCCGCGTGGCTATGACGTCGAGATTTGCCTGTGCTCCAGCCAGATCGGCTCCGGTGCCTTGCCGGTCGATACGATCCCAAGCGTCGGCTTGCGGATCACTGCTGCATCCGGCAGCGCGCTTGAAACGCTGGCCTCGCTGTTTCGTTCGCTTCCGCGCCCGATCCTTGGGCGGCTTCAGGACGGTGCGATGGTGCTGGACCTGCGTTGCCTTACCGATGAGGATGCGTTCATCGCAAGCCTTTCCGATGGGACAGGCCATGCGCTGGCTTGATCGTCTGCGCGGCAAGGCTAGGGAGCCGGAAATCTCCTCCGCTTCTGTCGAGATGGAGCGCGCTCTGGTGGCGGCCAATTCGGGAGATTATGAGACGGCTCTGGCGATCTGGGAACCGCTCGCCCGCGCTGGCAACGCCCGCGCCCAGAATAATATCGGTGCCTGTTTCGCCGAGGGGCTTGGCGTCGCCTCCGACCGGCCGCTGGCGCTGAAATGGCTGTCGTTGTCGGCAGAGGCGGGCGATCCGGTTGGCCAGCGCAACTGTGCCGCTTTTTACATGCAGGGTTCGGACGCTACCGGCTCGGATGCGGAACCGGCCAAAGCCGCAAAACTCTACCGCCTTGCCGCCGAACAGGGTGATGCGCCATCGCAGGACATGCTCAGCTGGCTTCTGCTCGAAGGCGAGATAATCCCGCCCGATCCGGTAGAGGCAAGACTCTGGGCCGAACGCGCGGCGGAAAGTGGTATAGCTGCCTCGATGACACGCCTTGGCATGCTCTATCACAATGCCATGGGTGTCGACCGTGACCCGGCACAAGCCGTTTACTGGTGGCGCAAGGGTGCCGCAGGCGATGACGCTGATGCGCAGGCCATGCTGGGAGCGGCCTGCCATATGGGAGCCGGTGCGCTGGTCGATCATGTTACGGCGCTCGCGTGGCTGCTGCGGGCCGTCAATGGCGGCAGCGCGCTGGCCCAGCCTTTCCTGAAACCTGTTCGCGATAGCCTCGCACCGGATCAAACGGCTGAATCCGAACGCCGTGCAAGACTGCCGTTGGCCGAGATGATCGCGGCGGGAGACAAGTCATGATCATCGGAACCGCAGGCCATATCGATCATGGCAAGACGGCGCTGGTCAAGGCGCTGACGGGCACCGATGCCGATCGGCTGAAAGAAGAGAAGGCGCGGGGCATCACTATCGATCTCGGCTTTGCCTACGCGAATTTTGCCGGTGACGCGGTTACCGGCTTTGTCGACGTGCCCGGCCACGAGCGCTTCATCCACACCATGCTGGCCGGCGCCGGAGGGATCGACTTCGCACTCCTGGTCGTGGCGGCCGATGACGGGATCATGCCGCAGACCCGCGAGCATCTCGCCATCCTCGACCTGCTGGGCATTTCCCGAGGGATCGTCGCGCTTACCAAGGCTGATCTCGTTGATGCAGAGCGGATCGACGATTTAACCAGCAACATCCACACTCTGCTCGCCCCGACGCGCCTGAGGGGCGTGGACATTCTGCCGGTCTCGGCCCTGACCGGCCAAGGCATGGAAGACCTCAAGACCGTTCTTGCCGAGGCTGAGCGTGCCACCGTCGAAACCGCGATCGATGGCCGTTTCCGCCTTGCCGTCGATCGCTCCTTTACGTTGTCAGGTGCCGGCACGGTTGTTACCGGTACGGTCTTGTCGGGTTCGGTGGCGATCGGCGATGCCATCATGGTATCGCCTTCGGGCCTCTCTGCTCGCGTCCGCTCCATCCATGCCCAGAACCAGAAGGTAGAGCGTGGGTTCGCCGGCCAGCGTTGCGCGCTCAATCTTGCCGGCGAAGCGATTACCAAGGATGCGATCCACCGCGGCGACATGGTCGTCGATCCCGCTCTGCACGCCCCAACCGACCGCCTCGATGCCGAGCTTTCCGTTTTGCCGGGTGAGCCGAAGGCGATCGGGCAGTGGTTTTCCGCAAGGTTCCACCATGAAAGCGCCGAGGCCGGTGCGCGTATCGTACCATTGGAAGGCCCGGTCGCACCAGGCGGCACCGCCCGGGTGCAGCTTGTACTCGACCGCCCGATTGCAGCCGCTGTTGGGGACCGTTTCATTCTCCGCGATGTCTCCGCCCAACGAACGATCGGCGGCGGTACGTTGATAGACCTGCGCCCGCCAGCCAGAAAACGCCGCACGCCTGAGCGGCTCGAGCAACTGATCGCTGCGGCGAAACCCACCGCTGCCGAACAGCTTTCCGCCCTGCTCGACACAGCACCCTTTCTGGTCGATCTCAACGCCTTTGCCCGCGATCGGGCCATGTCGCAGCCGCAACTGACTGCCGCGATGGAAGTTGCAGGCGTCGTTTTGGTGGAAACCGGCGGTATCGGCTATGCCATGTCGGCGACACACCGTGCTGCCTTTTCCGCGCAACTGATCGAGTTGTTGGCAGCCTTCCATTCGGAAAATCCGGAATTGCAGGGGCAGGGCCGCGAACGCCTGCGCATGGCGATGGAGCCACGCCTGCCGGCACCTGTCTTTCTCGCGGTGATGCGCACCGAGGCGGCCGCCGACAATATCGTGCTTGAAGGTGCTTTTCTGCGGCTGCCCGGTCATGTTGCCCAGCTGGGAGAAGCCGAGGAGGCGCTTTACGCCGATATTCTGCCGCATCTGACGAAGGACCATCGTTTCCGACCACCGCGCGTGCGCGATCTCGCCGAACTGCTCGGCGTCGACGAACGCGAAGTCCGGCGCGTACTGAAACTCTGCGCGCGGCTCGGCCGTGTCGATCAGATCCGCCCCGACCATTTCTTTACCCGTGCCACGACGGCAGAGATGGTGACGATCGTGCGGGAGGTGGCGGCACAGACGGAACATGGGGAATTCGTGGCTGGCTCCTTCCGTGACCGGGTCAACAACGGTAGAAAAGTCGCGATCGAAATTCTCGAATTTTTCGATCGCCATGGCGTAACCATACGACGAGGCGATCTTCGCCGCATAAACCCGCATCGGCTCGATCTGTTCGGTCTGTCCGTTCCTGATGCCGAAAATGGAAGAGAATCGTCCCCGGTGGGGCGTCCGGACTTCAAATCCGGGTGGGGCAGCGACGCTGTCTTGGGTGGGTTCGACTCCCATTCTCTTCCGCCATCAGGAGAAAAATCGTGAGCAATCCTTCCGCCGAAACCGACTTCGACGACTGGGTGATCGACACCTATGCCGATACCGGTTCCTTCACCATGCTGTTCATTCTGGTGGCGATCAGCGAGACAAAGGTCGAGCTTTTGCGCTCCGCCTATCTGCATGTGGTGGGCGACGAGCTGCGCTGGCCGGATATGATCAAGATTTTCAAAGGCGCCGGCATCCACTGGTCCGGCGTGGTCTTTTATCGCGCCGGCCGCGAGGGATTGGTTGAGGACAAGGACGCGAAGGCGCGTCTCTCATCGCTGGTGCGCAAGCTCGATGAGGACCGCTCGCTGATCCGCGACGGTGAATTCTTCAATGAGGACGGGCTGCGGATGATGATCGAAGAAATCAAGCCGCATTGATGCGGCAGAGGCGTCCCTCACCCTGATCCTCTCCTCCGCTTTAGGGGAGAGGGAACGTGCTCAACGCGACCTATTTATTGGGGGGCAAAACGGTGGGAATATCCCTTCTCCCCGCGAACGGGGGAAGGGGTGGCAGCCGGATGAGAGGTAAACCCAGTCACCTGGGCCAAAAGATCAGGCCGTGATTTCCTTGGAGGAAATCGAATAGGCAAACGTCTTCGGGCTCAAGCAATCCACTTCGCCACGCGAGGTAAATGCCGCCGGATACATGAAGAAGTTCTGGCGGATTTCGCTGCCCGGAAGCGTGATGTCACGGGCGGTGTTGTAGCCGATCCAGTTCATTTCCCAGTTGCCGAAAGCCTTCTGGCGGAAAGCCTGAACTGCATCATTGTCGAGCGGCAGCTTCTCTTCCAGCACGACCTTGCGGACATCGGCCGGATCGACCGGCACCCAGCCCTGGCCTTCAAGATAGACTTCGGCGCGACAGTGCTGGGCACCGGTAATGTCGCCGGCACGGCCGAGTGTCTTGAACTGTTCGGAATTGGCAACGCGGATGCCGAAGACGTCGCGGGCGGGCAGGCCGGCGGCGCGGGCGAGCGCGGTGTAGAGGCTGTTGATGTCGGCGCATTTGCCGCCGAAATAGCCGGTTTCCAGCATGTCCTTGACATTGCCGACGCCACAGCCGGCGACATTGGCATCGCGAAACGTGTTTTCGACGACCCAGTCATAGATGGCGCGGGCCTTATCCTCGTCCCTCTCACGGGTACCGATGATGTTCATCGCCGTGTCTTTGACGATGCCGTCGATTGGCGCGCTCGGCGTGCCGACGAGGGCGGCATCGAGTTCGGCCTGCTCGACGGCAAAGCCATCGGCCGTGCGGTTGCTGGTCTGGATGGTCTGGGTAAATTCGATGGTGCGCTTCCCGTCGGCCATCCATTCGACGGAAAGAATGTCGGCGCCGGAAGTGGCATCCTTCTTCATCTCGATCTGTTTGGCTTCGGAGGTCCAGTAGGGCGCGGACGACTTCTGGTATTTACCGGCAGACTGGGCAACGGGCAGCCATAGTTTTGCAGGTCCGGTGACGTCGGTCAGGTCAATTTTGGTCGTGACTTCGAACGTGCGCCAAGTGGCAGTGTCCGCCGCCTTGTCGGCGGCAAGAGCCGAGCTCGCGCCGCGAGAAATAAAAGCAGCGGCAACGGATGCTGTTGCGGCATGATTGAGGAAACGGCGGCGGTTCAACATGATGGTCCAACTCCTGTCAGCGCGCATCGACCCGAAACAGAACGGGTTACGGATACTATGATGCGCGGCTCAAATTGCGATAAAATGTCACCTTGCCTTACTCCTTTTACTGAAGCCGCGGAAACAGGAATTGTTATCTTCAAGCTTTTTTGAGCGGTTTCGTACCGAACTCAGCAGCCTTGACTGGCTTCTGACCTGCTTGACGCAGGCGCATCGCTCGGTACCGCCATGGCAAGATCGAGACCGCGCGCGGTCGGCGGCTGCCAGGTTTTCGATTCGGGCAAAGCTCCCTGCGGATTGGTACCGATATGCGCGCCGCCTGTACCACCGGTCCAGCCGGTCGAACCGCTATTGCCAGGCGCCGTTCCATCGGCAGTCTGGCGGTCCGGCGCTGTTGCAGCCTCGGCTTTGTTGGCAGAGTTGCAACTTCCTTTGCCCTCCAGGCTTTGGGTAGAAGATGGTGCCTCTGTATTTTGAATTTGCGCCGTGGCTGGGGTTGTTGCCAGACCCAGCCCCAGAGTGGACGCGGCAAGACAGACGGAAAGCGTCAGCAATTTCGTTCGGGAAACGGGCATTGGGGAACTCCTTCAGTTCCTCACAACGCCCGTGCCCGAAGGCTAGTTCCCTGGATGTCGGATCAGATAAGGCCGATCAGACGCTGACGACAATTCCGGGGCCGCCGTCTTCGACCAAGCCGACAATGCTGGCCAGCGGATAACCGGCGTCACGCACCTGCTTTACCAGCGCATCGGCCTTTTCGGGTGCCGCAGCCACCAACAGGCCGCCGGAGGTCTGGGGATCGGCGAGCAGCATGCGCTGCCATTCCGGCATATCGGCCGGCAGCGTCACCGCTTCGCCGTAACTCGCCCAATTGCGGCCGGAGGCGCCGGTGATGAAACCCTGCTGCGCCAGTTCTTCCGCCTTGGTGAGGAAGGGAATGTCGGCAAGGTTCAGCCGCAAAGTCAGTCCGGAAGCACGTGCCATTTCCAGCCCGTGACCGAGGATGCCGAACCCGGTGACATCGGTGATCGCATGCACTTGCGGATCGGCGGCAAGCACGGTGCCTACCTTGTTGAGCAGTGTCGTCGAAGCGATCATCTCTTCATAGGCTGCCACAGACAGTGCGCTCTTTTTGATTGCCGAGGAATAGATGCCGATGCCGATGCCCTTGGTGAGGATCAATTTGTCACCGGCTTTCGCTCCACCGTTGCGGCGGACCTGTGAGGGATGACAGATGCCGATGACGGCGAGGCCATAGATCGGTTCGACGCTATCGATGGAGTGACCACCGGCAACCGGAATGCCCGCTTCCGCGCAGATCGACGCTCCGCCTTCGAGAATCTTGCCGATCTTCTCAGGCTCCAGCTTGTTGATCGGCATGCCCAGGATTGCGAGCGCCATGATCGGCTTGCCGCCCATGGCATAGACGTCGGAAATGGCGTTGGCAGCAGCGATGCGGCCGAAATCATAAGCGTCGTCCACCATTGGCATGAAGAAGTCCGTCGTGGCGATGACGCAGGTATTGTCGTCGATCTGCCAGATGGCGGCATCGTCGGCCATCTCGTTGCCGACCAGAAGCTGCGCGAACGGCTGCGCCGCCGGCTGGCCGGCCAACAATTTCTGCAGAACGGCGGGAGCAAGCTTGCAGCCGCAGCCGCCGCCATGGGCAAGCTCGGTCAAACGGGGAGAAGACATGTCCATGGTAATTCCTCCTTCGGATCGCGCCGCAGGTTGCGGTTCTTAACGGGTAGAGTGTAGAGGTGATAACGTCTCCATACCTGCGCGTCTATCATGTTCCAGCTTCAGCGGGACGTACTGGGGCGGGGATCGAGGTCACTAAAGCGTGCGATCCTATCGCTCGAAACCGGTCGATGACGGCCGAACGGAGGGGGTGTTTCTCCCGGCGCGTTCTATTCGCTATCATGCCGGCAACGATTCTGAGATCGGTTTGAGTGTATGCGCTACAATTTCGCGGATTTGCCCTTGCATCGGCTGATGGAGCCGGTTTGCCGAGCAACTGCGGCAATTACACGCCTGGACGAGCGCGTGTCCCGGTCAACGATAGGTTCGGGCTGGATCGAGCGTTCGCATTTCGTCGATGCGGTTGCCTCGCTCTGGATCGGCGGTGAACTTGTTCATCTGGAAGATCTCGTTCTGCACGATGCTGCGATGGGTATTCGTGCGCCGACACATGAGCTGACGATCGCCTACGATATTTTGCGCACACGACGGCGCATCTTCGAGCATGAGCCGGGTTGGGCTCTTAGCCGTGAAGGGCTGAGCCAGTTGCAGGGCAAGGCGTCGGACTTGCATGCCGCCACGCCCATCGAAACGCCATTGGAGACCAAGTCGGCCGATACGCAGGATGATGAGGATCCGCTGTCCCAATACCTGGCTGACATCGATGCTGCGATTGCCAGAAGCGAGGCCATGATCTCTCAGGCGCTTAAACCTGCGATACCGCCATACAGAAAGGAACGCGTCCCGCTTCTTTACGAACCGGATTGGGACGAGGACGAGCGGCTTGCCGAATGGCAGGCCGTGCTCGATGAGAGTTCCAGCTTGCCACCGGTTCTCCGGGCCGTTCTGCTGGTGGATGCCTGGAACCAGTTGCAGGTGCTTCAGCATGCTCCATGGTTAGGTCGCCTACTTGCCTCATCGCTTCTGAGGAAGGAGGGGGTCACGATCGCTCATCTTGCCGCACTCAACCTGGGGCTGAAGCAGGTTGGACGGGAACGCCGGTCAAGCCGAGAGCAGGACGTTCGTATCGTTGCCTTGCTTGACGCGATCACTGAAGCCGGCGAGGTGGGCCTGAAGGAGCATGACCGCCTCGTGCTCGCCCAGCAGCAGATGCAACACCGGATAACTGGACGGCGCCAGTCATCGAAACTTCCACAGCTTGTCGATCTGGTTCTTTCCCGGCCGATGGTTTCGTCGGGCATGATTGCGAAGGCGCTTTCCGTGACGCCGCAGGGCGCATTGAAGATCGCTTCGGAACTGCATTTGAGGGAGCTGACCGGGCGTGGCCGCTTTCGCGCCTGGGGAATCGTCTAAGGGGCCACGCCGTATCTGCGATCAGGGTATCGCGAGGAAGTCGTTGGTGTAATAGCGCGCAAAGTCCGGCTTTGCCTCGAGAGCCTTGCCGCCAGAAGCTTTGAGAATACCGGCTTCAAAGGCGTAAGCGCCGATTGCTTCGAATTTCGAAGGGTCGATATTGCCGATGACTCCTTCGGCGCTGATGAGATATCTGCCTTCGATCAGGGCATTGAGCGACGCACGGATCAGCGCGCGATCGGTCAGCGCATCCTTGTTCGCGGCAATCAGCAGGTCGGTTGCCTCATCCGGATTGTCGATGGCGAATTGATAACCCTTTCGGGTCGCCTGAAGGAAGGCTGCTGCCTGCTTTGGATTGTTGTCCAGAAATTTCCGACTGGAACCGATCAGCGTCGTGTGCTCATCCGGCACGCCGAAATCGGCATAACGGAACGCGCCTTGCTTCAATCCCTCCAGTTCGGCCTTCACACCTTCCCAGGTGTAAACTTCCAGCGTGAAATCGACAGCACCGTTTTCCAATGCCTGATAGGCGGAGGTGCCGAGTGTGATCGTCTCGAATTCACCCTTGCCGCCATCATGGCGAATGATCGAGGATATCAGCGCGTTTTCCCAGGCGGAACCGAAGCCGCCATAGGTCTTGCCGTCCAGATCTTTCGGGCGGTTGATGTCGGAACGTCCTCCCTTGAACACCAGACGGCCGGTTTCGGTTTGAACGATCGCATAGGTGGCGACGAGATCCGCGCCGGCCGTGCGCTGGGTGAGGAGGGCGATCGAGCCAAGAATGCCGAAATCAGCCACATGGTTGGCGACCAGGGTGCCGGCTGACGTGTCCGTATAGGGAAGGATTTCGACGTCGATGCCTGCTTGTTTGTAGAAGCCTTTGTCGCGAGCAACGAAGAGGCCGATGTGGTTGGTATTCGGGGTCCAGTCGAGGGCGACCGAAACCCTGGATGCGGCCTGTGATCGAGCCGGCAGCGCCGGCACTGCGAGGGCGGCGAGTGTCGCGAGCGTGGTGCGTCGGCTCAGCAGTATTTGGCTCATGGCAGCTGTCCTTCCTATTGCTGGATCTGGGGCGAGAGGAGAAAATCGAGTATCGCTGTTTCAATGATTGCGGCCTCGGAGCGGGCCGTTGGATGACTGAAGCGGGGGCGTGGCAACGGAACCGGGATCGTCTTCTCGACGTGTGCCGGGCGTGGCGAAAGCAGATGAATTCTGTCGGAGAGCATCACGGCTTCCCGCACATCGTGGGTAATCAGGATGATCGTCCAGCGATGGTTCAGCCACATGGATTCGAGCCAGATCTGCATCTGGTTGCGGGTAAGCGCATCCAGCGCACCGAACGGCTCATCCAGCAAAAGGACGGGCCGGTCCTGCACGACGGTGCGCAGAAGTGCTGCGCGCTGTCGCATGCCGCCTGACAGCGCACTCGGATAGAGCTGCTCGAAACCGCTGAGACCGAATTCCTCGAATAGCGGTTCGACGCGTTTGCGGGCCTGTCTTCGCGGAATTCCCTGCACTTCGAGGCCAAGCGTGGTGTTGTCGATAATCCGCCGCCAAGGCATCAACGCATCGCGCTGGGGCATGAAGGCGAAGGGCCGATCAGTCGGTGCAAGCGGTCTGCCGGCAAAACGAATTTCGCCGCTGTGAGCCGACGCAGCACCAGTCAGAAGCTTGAATATGGTCGATTTTCCCGCTCCTGAAGGCCCAAGGATCGAAACGAACTCGCCCGGCATGACATTCATAGATACGTCACGCAGCACATCGATTTCGCCGTAGCTCAGCGATATTCCGTCAAGGGAAAGCAACGGCTCTGTCATGTCCGTCTCCCGGGCGAGCTATCGATCCAGGGAGCGGCTAGTCGCTGTACGGCCCATGTGGCGCTAAAGAGAAGTAGGGTCAGCAGCGAACTGACCAGAACGGCGGCCAGCACGAGGTCGGGGCGGAAATTGTTCTTCGCATTGAGCATGTAGATGCCGAGCCCTCTGGCGGCTCCGGCATATTCGGCAAAGATTGCCGCAACCACGGCATAGGTGATGGAGATGCGCAGTCCGGCAAAAAAATAGGGCAGGGCGGAGGGTAAGCGGGCAAGCCGGAAGCGTTTCCAGCGGGATGCGCCCATGGAGGAAAGCAGGTCCTCGACTTCTCTTTCCGTCGAGGCATAGCCTTCGGCCAGAGCGACCAGCATTGGAAAGAATGTGACAAGCGCCACGAGCAGGATTTTCGGCAACAGGCCGAAGCCGAACCACAGCACGACCAGCGGTGCAATCGCCACCAGCGGCAAGGTTTGACTGGCGATGAATATGGGAAACAGTGCTCGGCGCATCAGAGACGAGAAATCGATCACCATCGAGAGCAGGAACGCCAGAACCAGCGAGAGCGAAAAACCCAGCAGGGTGGCTCGAAGCGTCGGCACGGTGTTGAGCCACAAGGCTTCACGATTGAGCCAGGCCTGGTGAAGAACTTGCGACGGCGCAGGCAAGGTCGTTTCCGAAATGCCGGAAAAGCGGCAATAGATCTCCCATGCGAACACCAGACTGCTCGCGGCGACGAGAGCCGGCATAGCCCGGAAGGCATGATTGCGGATCATACGGCCGCGCATGCGGAAAACGCTCGACGACATCGAATTGTCCGTGATGGGCTAGATGGCGCTCGGGCTGTTGGCCGAAACAGTCAGGTCGATGGTTACATGCCCCTGGGGTGGCCCAAATCGAACAAAAGCCTCGCCAACTGTTGCGAAAACCGGAGCGGCATCTCCGCGCAGCTTGGTGCAGAAATTCTTAGACCGGTCGAACACACCTGACGACTTGATGAAGTCGATACAGCCGTAGATCTCATCCATGTGCTGGCCGATACCAAGCGTGTAGAGAGAAAATTGCGCTGCAGCCGGCTGGCCTGAAAGCGGAATGGAGGAGACCGCGGCCAAGGCCTGTGCCTTGCGCTCTTCGAGCGGCGCGAGCGGCCCAGTCATCTCGGGCACGTGGCAGATCGGATCATCCGGTTCGCCGGGGCAGCCGCGCGACAGGGTCGCATGCATGACGCAATGCTTGCCCGATTTGGCTGCTGCGACGAAGAGGTCGCGCATCGCGGCAAGAACGATGTCAGGTGTTCCGACGAGAAGTGTCGAGATATCGTCCGTTTCGATCCTCAACTGATCCCGGTAGGGATCGAGCGCGGATAAGGCGTCGAGGATCACGTCGACGAAATCGTCGGACATCGGGTAAAGGGAAATCTGCGCGCCGGAAAACATCTTGCACCTCGCTCCGCTGGCATTATCCAGATCAGCTTAAGGGTCCACGGTCATTGCGACCGAATCTCAACCCCGGCAATACGGAGCACCCCTGTTCGGCCCCTGATAGATCACTTGACCGGGGACTGGCAAGGGGGAGTGTTGAACGACCATTTCAAGCAGGCTACGAAGACCGGGTAAATTTGCTCCGGCCGATGGAGCTCCGGAGTTGTGCTTTCATGCCTGCAAAACCCCAACAGCGTCGGAAAAACGATCCCGAGCGGACAAGAGCGGATATTCTTGATGCCGCGACCGAAGAATTTGCGACACACGGTCTTGCCGGCGGGCGTATAGACGCGATCGCCGAGAAGACACGCACCTCGAAGCGGATGATCTATTATTATTTCGGCGGCAAGGAGGACTTGTATCTGGCCGTGTTGGAGCGTTCCTATCGGCAGATAAGAACCCTGGAGGCCGATCTGCGGCTTGAGGCCCTGTCAGCGGAGGAGGCGTTACGCGCCCTCATCTGCGAAACCTTTGATTATGACGAAGCGCATCCTCACTTCATCCGTCTCGTCAGCAGCGAGAATATCAACTGCGCCGTCCATATGCGGCGTTCGGAAACTCTTCGCGACCTGAACATATCGATCATCGAGACACTTGAGAAAATCGTCGCAAGGGGTGTCAGAGACGGCGCCTTCCTTCGTAAGGCCGACGCTATCGATGTTCACATGCTGATCAGTGCCTTCTGTTTCTTTCGGGTCTCGAATCGATATACGTTCGGCACGATCTTCCGGCGCGATCTATCCGAGCCGCAGTTGATGGCCCGTCACAAGCAGATGATTTCGGACGCTGTCGTGAGCTACCTGAAGACGCCTGACGAGCAGCAAGCCCAAGCCTGATCGGCGATTGTGAGGCATTTGGGTCGCAGACCTTGTTGAAACGCTACAAAGACCGCCCGCCCTGCATTGACTCACTTTTCGGTGATCGATAATTCCTGAGTTTATGGATCATATTTATGGGTTTTCGCCGCTCTGCGCCGTGAAACCTTTATTTGGTTTGCATGCACTCAGGGGACATTTCCATGTTTGGTTCAAATATTTTTAGTTCATTTGCAGGCAATGCCGCTAAAAGCCGCCGCTTGCTGGTCCTGTTGTCCAGCTGCGCTATTATCCTGCCGCTGCACGCACATGCGCAGACCGCCGGCGAGGCTGATGCGAGCACGACGCTGAAGCCGATCACACTGCAAGCGGATGGTTCTGCAGTCGGACCTGATTCGACGATTGTGGCGAAGAGTACGCGGACGGGTAGCAAGACGGACACGCCTATTCTGGATACCCCGGCTGCCGTTTCCGTGGTGACGCAGAAGGAACTGGATGAGCGTGGTGTGAAGACGTTTGACGAGGCGCTTTCTTATACGCCGGGTGTATTGACCGACGTCTACGGTTCTGACAACCGATACGATCATTACTTGATCCGCGGCTTCTACTCGACAGGACAGAGCACATTTCTTGATGGTTTGCCGGTGCGCAGCATAAATTTCACGGGTAGCCGCATGGAGCCCTATGGGCTACAACGACTGGACGTGTTGAAAGGGGCAAATTCGACACTTTTCGGGATTTCGCAGCCCGGCGGCATAGTCAATGCTATCAGCAAGCGGCCACAGGATTATAAATTCGGCGAGGTCTACACGACTTTCGGTGAAGATCATATCGAGACGGGGACCGATTTCGGTGGTCCGGTTGATCCCGATGG
This sequence comes from Pseudomonadota bacterium, assembly GCA_023451735.1. Taxonomy (GTDB): domain Bacteria; phylum Pseudomonadota; class Alphaproteobacteria; order Rhizobiales; family Rhizobiaceae; genus Neorhizobium. The sequence continues at coordinate 152,248 of JAEXYH010000071.1, forward strand.
AATCTGGTCCTATCGACTGACCGCCAAGTGGCAGGACGCCAAACAGGGCATCGAATACAGCGAGGACGATCGCCTCTACGTTGCTCCTGCGCTGACATTCAGTCCGTCCGCCGATACGGATTTCACTCTGCTGACCAGCTTCAACAAACGAAATGGCAGCACCTCGCACAGCATTCCATATCTTTCCGGCATCGACTCGGAGACCTTTTTGGGCGAGCCAGATTTCGACAATATGGATACGATCGAGCGGAATATCGGTTATGATTTCCGTCACGACTTCGGCAATGGCTTAGAATTCCGACAGAATGCCCGCTACACCAATCTCGATCTGACTTATGAAGGCGTTTATGCGACCTCGTCTGACCCAACGGACGATCGCGGCGCCCTCGCCGTCTATGGGGAGGCGAAGCGTTTCGATATCGACAATCAGCTCCAATATGACGCGAGCTTTGGTCTTTTCGACAGCCGCACCCTCTTGGGGGTGAGCTATGAGCATGACAAAATGCGAGAGCGTCGTCTTGATGGCGCGGTGCCTGCTATAGACCCGTTCAATCCCATCTATTCGGGTCGCGGTAGTATTGTATTCGGCCCGGCCTCGATAACGGAAGGAACGCAGACGACGAAGAGCATATATCTTCAAGAAGAGCTAACCTTCGACAAAAGTTGGATATTCACTCTCGGCGGACGTTACGATCATTCGGAGAGTGAAACTGGAAGCGATGAAGCAGTTGATGAGGCTTTCACGCCGCGTGCTGGCTTAACGTACAAAGCCACAGACGAGCTGTCGTTTTATGGTAGCTACAGCGAATCTTTCCAGCCGCTTGGAGCTAGCCGCGGTCTCTTGGTTGGTGACGCGAAGCCGCAGGAGGGCACACAATACGAGGTGGGGATGAAATATCAGCCAACTGGCACGGATATGCTCTTCACGGCTGCGCTGTTCGATCTCACACAGAAGAATGTCTCGCAATATACTCCCGATTATTCGGCCCAGTATCAGATCGGAAAGATCAATGTCCGGGGCCTGGAGTTGGAGGCCAAAGTCGCTTTGGCCGACCAGCTTAATCTGACAGCGGGTTACTCCTATTGGGATTCCGAGATCGAAGAAGATGTTCTTCCCGTAAATGTCGGGAAGCGTCCGGCACGAGTTCCCAAGAACATGGTCTCGCTTTGGGCAGACTATACAATTCCCGGGAACGGCATTCTCGGTGACCTGAACCTTGCTCTAGGCATGCGGTATCTTGGTCCGACATATGCTGATGACGCAAATACCATCGCCTTGGCATCGCGAACGCTGTTCGATGCAGCTATTCGCTACAAGGTCAGGGATGACGTGACGCTATCTCTTAATGCAACCAACCTGTTTGACAAGGAATATGTCACGCATGTTGACACCTCCAGCAACTCGGCCTTCTACGGCGATCGTCGCAAGGTTCTGGGAACATTGAAATATACCTGGTAAATCGGCTCAAGTTCAGGCATTCCTCGGCGTAGTCGAGGGATGCCTTTGTTTTTGCGATTTGATTTTGGCTTTTGCGCCATGGGGATCAATCAGACCGCGGCAGATTGTGATAGGAAAAGCGATGCGAAAGCTCGGTTCTGGCGAAGGCATGGCGAGTGCCGTTAACGAGATGAAACGCCGTCAACTTCTCAAGCGCATGGCGGGGATATCCGGGGGGCTTGCCGTGAGTGCCGGTCTGGATCCGTTCTTCTCTTCCATACGCACTGCTTTTGCTGAAGCAGAAGAACTGCGTTTCGAACATGTTTACGGCGAGACGGTCCTCTCCAAGCCGGCCGAACGTGTCGTATCCCTGGGCTACAACGTCCATGATGCGCTTCTGGCGCTTGATGTCGTGCCTGTCGGAATTCGCCAGTGGTTCGGTAACCAGCCTTACGGTGTCTGGCCATGGGCTCAATCCCGTCTCGGTGATGCCAAGCCTCAGCTCATTTCGGGCGAGGTTTCGATGGAGGTGGTTGCGGGACTGCAACCCGATCTGATCGTTGCTGTGGGGGCGGGCATATCGAAGGACGAATATGACGTCCTGTCCCAGATCGCGCCGGTGCTGATGCAGCCGAAGGACAAGCCGGCCTATGGCACGGGCTGGGATGAGCTGACCCTGATGCTGGGCAGGGCTGTCGGCAAAACGGAACTTGCCGAGAAACGCATCGCGGAGGTCGAGGCGAAGTTTCAGGCGGTGCGCGAAGCGCATCCCGACTGGAGCGGCATGACGGCGGTCTGCGCCTATAATTTCGGCGGCGAGACCGGTGCTTTCATCGGTTCCGATACCCGGGCGACGTTCCTGTCCGAGCTGGGCTTCAAGCCGACCCAGAAAATCATGTCGCTTTCGGAGACACAAGGGTTTTATGCACGGCTGTCACCCGAGGACCTGTCCCCTCTGGATGCAGACCTTCTGATCTGGGTATCCACCTCGGACAAAGTGCCGGATATTCAGGCCTTGCCGCTTCGCAAGACGCTTCGTGCGCATACCGAAGGGCGTGAAGTTTTTGCCGGTGAAATTATGGCTGCAGCTTTGAGTTTCGGCAGCGTTCTCTCCTTGCCCTATGCTCTCGACGTCTTGAAGGATGATATCGCCCTGGCGGTCGATGGTGATCCCAAGACATCGGTTGCCTCCAGCATGGCGGCGGGATTGGCGCCTTGAAGGCTGCTATCGGGCTCCTTTTGCTATTTTTCGTTGCTATCGCGCTGACACTGGTTGTGGGTGTTCGCGATGCCGGGATTTCCGATATCTGGGACGCTCTTTTTGCCTTCAATGCCAACGACCCGACGCATGCCGTCATCCGGTCTGTTCGCGTACCACGCCTTGTCGCAGGCCTTGTTGCCGGCGCGGGCCTCGGGATGGCTGGCACCGTCATGCAGGCTGTGACGCGCAATCCGCTGGCCGATCCCGGCCTTCTCGGCGTCAATGCCGGGGCCGCCTTTGCCGTGGTTATCGGTGCGCTTCTGACCGGTTATTCCGATAGCGGCATGATGGCCGCTCTAGCTTTTCCGGGAGCTGCGATTGCCTCAATCGCCGTCTTTCTTGTCGGCGGAGCCCGAAGCGGAGCAGGCAGTCCAGTCCGTTTGACGCTCGCGGGCATCGCAATCAATGCGCTGCTCCTTTCGCTGGTCTCGGCGGTCATTCTTTCACGCGCCGAGACGCTTGAGATCTTCCGCTTCTGGGTCACAGGCTCGCTCGCGCAGGCCAATACACGTCCGCTCGAGGCGATGTTTGTTGCGCTTGTTCTGGGAGCCGCAATCGCGGCGGTCATTGCCCCCCGTATCGAAGCCCTTGCTCTCGGTTCCTCGCTGGCGCGCGGTCTTGGAACCAAACCCGGTGCGGTACAGGTTTCTGCGCTTGCTGCAATCATGCTGATGACCGGGGCTGCGGTCGCCGTGGCGGGGCCGATTGCGTTTGTCGGGCTGGTGGTTCCGCCTCTTGCCCGGCGTATCAGCCGGCATGTTTTGCGCCGGGAACTCCTGGTCTCGGCAATTCTCGGAGGGTCGATGATCCTGCTTGCCGATACTGCGGGCCGTCTGGTTGTGGCGCCTGCCGAAATCCGCGTTGGCATCATGACGGCACTGGTTGGTGCTCCGGTTTTCATCTTCGTCGTGCGCCGCCTGAGACCCGGAGCGCTGACATGAGTGTTGCAGGTTCCGGGAGGAAGATTGCGAGAGGATGGGCGCTTCTGAGCGTCCTGCTTCTTGCTGCGGTTCTTCTTTCGCTGACGGTCGGGCAGATTATGGTCACGCCTGCCGAACTCCTGCGCGGACTGATGACCGGAACCGGGCCGGGATCACTGACCTTGCGGGTTCTGCGCGGTCCATCGACATTGACAGCCTTTGGGGCGGGGGCGGTTTTGGGGGCATCGGGAACGATCTTCCAGATACTTCTGCGCAATCCACTCGCAGCGCCGGATGTGATGGGTTTCATGTCCGGGGCAGGCTGTGCCGTGGTTGCCGGAGTTGCCTTTGGACTTCTCATTCCCTTGCCGATTCTTGCTGCAGTCGGCGGGCTTGTGGCTGCAGTTATGGTTGCAGGGCTGTCGTTTCATCGCGGCGGTAAACAATCGCCGCTGACGCTGATCCTTGTCGGTATCGGCATAGGCTTCTTCGCCTCCGCCGTCAGCAGCTTCCTGGTGATCCGAATGCCGCCTCAGGAGGCGGCCGATGCCCAGCGCTGGCTCACCGGATCGCTCGCTGCGCGCAATTGGGGGCACGTCCTGCAGGTTTTCGGGCTGGGGGCGCTGCTCCTCGTCGTACTCGCCTTGCAGGTCCGGGCCATGGCGCTTCTCGAACTGGGCGACGAACTCGCGGCGGGTCTCGGTGCGCGTGTCGAGCGTGCTCGATACGGGCTGATCTGCACTGGGGTTCTTCTTGCAGCAGTCGGCGTGGCCGTTGCGGGGCCGGTTCCTTTCGTCGCCATGATGGCCGGGCCACTCGGCATGCGGATTGCCGGTGTCAAACATCCGGCTTCGCGCCTCACGGCCGCAGCCATCGCCGGAGCGACGATTACCGTTCTCGCGGAAGTCATCTCGCGCTCGGCAATCCCCGGCCTGCAATTGCCGGTCGGTGTCATGACCGGAATCATGGGGGCGCCATATCTGCTGTGGCTTCTCTGGAAAGAAGTGGAGGCAGGAGAAGTATGACCGAAACCGGGCTGACCACCACATCACTCACGCTCGGCTACCGAGAGCGTGTGGTCATCCGCGGGCTTTCCATAGCCGTGCCGGATCAGCGCGTGACCTCGATCCTCGGGCCAAACGGCTGTGGCAAATCGACCTTTCTCAAAGCTCTGGCCCGGCTCATTGCACCGGCCTCTGGTCAGGTGCTTCTCTCCGGAGACGATATCGGCAAGATCGACACCCGTGTGCTGGCACGCCGCCTGTCCATCCTTCCGCAATCGCCGAAAGCGCCGGAAGGCATCACGGTCTCCGATCTCGTCAGGCGGGGGCGAACACCCTGGCGCGGGTTGCTTGCGCCATGGAGTGAAGAAGACGCCAGAGTATGCCAGCAGGCGCTTGAGCAGGTGGGGCTAAGCGACCTTGCCGATCGACCGATCGATGAACTGTCCGGCGGTCAGCGCCAGCGGGCATGGATTGCGCTCGTGCTGGCACAGAATACACCTTATCTGCTGCTCGATGAGCCGACGACGTGGCTCGACCTCGCGCACCAGCTTGAAGTTCTTTCGCTGTTGCAACAACGTAATCGCGATCATGGAACGACGGTCGTCACCGTGCTTCACGACCTCAATCTGGCCGTGCGGTTCTCCGATCATCTCATTCTGTTCGGCGGTAGCGGGCTGGTGGCTGCGGGTAAGCCGGAGAATGTCATTACCCCGGAAAATCTGCAGGTTGCCTTCGGCCTCAAGGCACTGGTCATGCCGGATCCATTAACCGGGCGACCGATGATCGTACCCTACTAATCCGTATTCCACTTCGTCATTCCGGATGACTGCCGTATAGGCTTATATTTGTGATTTGAAGGAGGCGGAACCAAAGACGGTTTCGGGAATTCTGATACCGGATCGGAAGGGCTAGGCGGAATGTTACCTGCATTTTTCTCAGGGGCGGTGGGGGCCGAGAAAGTACCTATACGGGTTCTCATCGCCGAGGATGAATTTCTCCTGCGCCTCGATGCCGCCGAGAGCATGCGGCGGCTTGGCTGGGAAGTGGTGGAAGTGTCCTCCGCCGATGAAGCCATGGAACTCCTCCGTTACCGCGTGACCTTCGATCTTCTTCTGACCGATACCGATATGCCGGGGCAGGCGGATGGGCTGGATCTGGCGCGTTATGTGAGAACAACCCTTCCAGAAATGAAAATAGTGATCATGTCGGAAGAGCGTGGAGCGCAGGTTATCGATCCGGCATTGTGTGAACTCGTTCTGGCGAAGCCGGTCTGGAACGTTGGTGACATTCTGATCAAGTTGGTGGAGGCAAATCAAAATGCAGGCTGACGATATTGAAACGATCCTGGTTGCCAGCAGCGATACTCTGCAGCGATCGATGATCGCGAAATATCTTCGCGAATGTGGTTACAGCGTCATCGAGGCGACGGGTTTTGAAGACGCAAAAATCGCGATCGGACATTACGAGATCGATGTCGTCGTTTCCGATACCGAGATGCAAGATGGAACCGGCTTCGACCTCTCCACTTACATCCGTTCGCAGCGCCAGCGGATCGAAATCATCCTGACACAATCCCTTGTGAAGACGGCGCAGATCGCGGGCGACCTCTGCGAGCAGGGGCCGCTCGATCAACCATATCATCCGCAGCGTCTGGTTGACGAAATCAAACGGTTGCGTGCGGTTCGTTGAGGTTCTGCCGCCGTTTCGGCCACTAGGTGGTTAACGGCACTCGCTGGCTAGATCGTGCTCAGACCAGCTATTGCCCTCACGACATCCGCGCGGCTTACAATCCCCACGAGTCGTCCATCACGAAGCACCGGAAGTCGCTTTATGTCGCTCTCCGACATTATTTCGGCGAGTTCACCGAGTTCCATTTTCTCGTCAGTGGTCTTCACGGGCTTTGTCATCAGCAAAGCTGCGCGATGCTGGGCCACCCCGATCAGCATTTCGAACTGAGGCTCAAGGTCAGTGCCTTGCGCGAGAGCCGAAATCCACCAGTCTCGGCGTTGAGCAATGGTCTTGCCAAAGGGGCGGAGCAAATCCCGCTCGCTGATGATGCCGACGACTTGCCCGGTTTCATCGCAGACGGGAACCGAACTGACGGAGTTTTTTACCAGAAGCTCCGCAATCTCTCTCAACGTTGCGTCTGGTGAAACAGTGACCACGTCACGTGTCATGATATCCTTGACCCGAACACCCATCTTTTCCTCCTGTCACTCGAGACCCTACCTCTTCAGCTCCCTTTCTAGCATGCACTTCCAACCGCTACGACGCGCACTTCGTCGCTCCGCGTGACGGAGCCGAGATATGACCGGATGCTTTCTAGATCAGGTTTTGCAGGTCGAGCTTTGACGCGACTACACGAATGAGTTCTATGAATTTGCGAACATGAGGGTCTGTCCGTCGTTCGGGCAGCACATAGATGCCAAGCAGCCAGCTCACCATCGAGGACACGATGCGGGCGCATGCGGTCTATGCGAATGGCGCCAGCCTGAACTACACGCTCTGCGTCTATAGCCCCCTGGGAGGGCCTGGGAATCAAGTTCCACGGCACAAAGGGGAACTCTCTCATCCGCATGTGGAAGTCCATGGCGTATTCAGCGGCAGGCAGGACAAATCACACGGGTCCGGGTCGATGACGACGACCCTGCATCTTGCAGGCGAAGCCCCTAGGAAGCTCGAAGTATGGGCGGGAGAGGGCGATCATGGCGGTGCGGACCCGGTGATGCTTGCCGATCTGTTCGATCCGTCGACCGCTGCCGACCGTTATGGTCGGGGTTCGAGCCATATCGACGGCGCGTGGTCGATTTTGACGGCGATCGCTGCCAATGCGTCGATCGAGAGGGGCGAGGTGGTCCATATCGACCGTTTCCTTACGGATCGTGGCATCCACCTGCCACAGAAGAAATGCTAGGTTAGCCGAAATGGCGGCCCTTCAGGTCGTTATTAGAGGTAGGTCAGACTGCCTCTCGATTGTATCGCGGGGCTTTCCCAAAAGATGCGGCACCCGCAGACGTTATGGCTTCGTTGTTTGGCGATTGATGAATCGGACAGGCGCGCTTAAACCGGAGTCACCACAACCGGGGAACAAACATGACTGACAGCAAGTATTTCAGCGCAGTGGGCGGGTTGCCGCCGCAGACGCAGCTGCTCTCCAGCAAGGCCGTTTTCACCACAGCCTACGCGGTTATCCCCGGTACCGTGATGAGCGACATCGTCACCAGTGTTCTACCGCACTGGGAAAAAGCAAGGGCATGGATCATCAGTCGCCCGCTGTCCGGCTTCGCTGAAACGTTCTCGCAATATATCGTCGAGGTTCAGCCGGGTGGCGGTAGCAGCCGACCGGAGCCGGATATCCGCGCCTCGGCGGCCATATTCGTGGTGACCGGTGATCTGACGGTCGAGCTGGAGGGAACCGAACATCATTTGCGGGAAGGATCGTTCGCCTATCTTCCCGCCGGTTCGAAATGGACGTTGCGTGGTGAAGGCGAAAAAGCCTGCCGCTTCCATTGGGTGCGCAAGGCCTTCAAGGTCGTCGACGGGCTTGAAGCCCCGCCGCCGATATTCACACATGAGGACCAATGCGTTCTCGACCCTATGCCGGATACCGAGGGGCGCTGGGCGACGACGCGCTTCATCGATCCTACCGACATTCGCTACGACATGCACCTGAACATCGTCACGTTCGAACCCGGTGCGGTTATTCCATTCATGGAGACCCATATCATGGAACACGGTCTCTACGTCCTCGAAGGCAAAGCGGTTTACCGCCTCAATCAGGATTGGGTGGAGGTCGAAGCCGGAGATTATATGTGGCTCAGGGCCTTCTGCCCGCAGGCTTGCTACGCCGGTGGCCCGGGCCGCTTCCGTTACCTTCTTTACAAGGACGTCAATCGTCATGCCGATCTCTGGTAACGGGGAGCGGCATGGTGTGAATTAGGGCGCCGGTGATAAACTTGTTGACGCCAAACCTCCCACTTGTAGTATCTATTCGGCCGCCATGTATGACAACGCTGGCGCGGTGCTGGTAATGCCTGTCCTGGGGAGGATGTATGCTGAAGAAATTGTTGCTGACGGGCGCCGCAGGCGGCGTCGGTCAGAACATCCGTCCGCTGCTGTCGCAGTTGGCGGAGAAGGTTGTGCTGTCAGACCTCGGTCACGTCTCGGATCTCGGGCCTAAAGAAACCTTCGTCAGATGCAATCTAGCCGATGCCCAAGGGGTTTTGAGGCTTCTGGAAGGGGTTGACGGGATTATCCATCTCGGCGGAGTGTCTGTCGAGCGGTCTTTCGATGTTGTTCTTCAGGGCAATATTGTCGGTCTCTACAATCTCTATGAAGCGGCACGGCATCAGGGCAAGCCGCGTATCGTGTTCGCCAGTTCGAACCATGTTGTCGGCTATTACCGCCAAGACCAAAAAATCGACAATACCGTCTATCCCCGGCCGGATTCACTCTATGGCGTCTCCAAGGTTTTCGGTGAGGCCGTCGCAAGCATGTATTATGACAAGTTCGGGCAGGAAACCCTTACGCTTCGCATCGGTTCCTGCTTCGAAAGACCGCTTAACCCCCGCATGTTGGCAACATGGCTAAGTTATCGCGATTTCGTCTCGCTGTGCGAAAGAGCATTCCTGGCGCCCCGATTGGCCCACACTATCGTTTATGGCGCTTCCGCCAACGAGACGTCGTGGTGGGATAATAGCAACGCGGATTTTCTTGGCTGGCAGCCGCAGGACAGCTCCGACAAATGGCGTGCCGAAGTCGAGGCAGCGACCGGTGTGCAAGATCCGAATGATCCCATGGTTATTTATCAAGGCGGAGCCTTTGCGGGCGCTGGCCATCCGGACGACAGCTGATAACATCATCTAAGGACGCCTCCATTCATCGTCACGGCCATATCAGTTTTTTGAAACAGGCCGCTTGGGAAGGAAGAAGCATGACAATCCATCAGAACCTCATCGCTGGCGAATGGGTCGGCAGCAACGGCACGGAAAACGTCAATCCGTCCGATACCAATGACATTGTCGGACTTTATGCGCAGGCGACGGCGGAGGACGTGCGCCACGCAATTGCCGCCGCAAAGGCTGCTTTTCCCGCCTGGTCCCGATCCGGAATTCTTGATCGTCATGCGATCCTGAAAAAGACTGCCGACGAAATCCTGGCACGCAAGCAGGAGCTTGGTACGCTTCTCTCCCGCGAGGAAGGCAAGACGCTCGCAGAGGGCATTGGTGAAGTCACGCGTGCGGCACAGATCTTCGACTTTTTTGCCGGAGAGACGCTCAGGCTGGCGGGCGAAGTGTTGCCATCGGCACGGCCCGGTATCGGCGTAGAGATCACGCGCGAACCGCTTGGCGTCATAGGCATCATTACGCCCTGGAACTTTCCGATCGCGATCCCTGCCTGGAAGATCGCCCCGGCGCTCTGCTACGGCAATACGGTGGTCTTCAAGCCGGCCGAGCTCGTGCCCGGCTGCTCCTGGGCGATCGTGGATATTCTCCACCGCGCAGGTCTTCCGAAAGGTGTGCTCAACCTGGTGATGGGCCCGGGATCCGTCGTCGGGCAGACGATGCTCGATAGTCCGGATATCGCCGGCATTACATTCACGGGTTCTACGGGTACGGGCAAGCGTGTTGCCGCAGCCTCGATCGAGCATAACCGCAAGTTCCAGCTGGAAATGGGCGGCAAGAACCCGATGATTGTTCTCGACGATGCCGATCTGGGCGTCGCCGTCGAGGCGGCAGCAAATTCCGGCTTCTTCTCCACCGGTCAGCGCTGCACGGCATCATCACGACTGATCGTCACCGAAGGCATCCACGACAAGTTCGTCGATGCCCTGGCCGAGCGCATGAAGAGCATTCAGGTAGGGCATGCGCTCAGACCCGAGACCCATGTCGGCCCGGTCGTCGATGTGCGCCAGCTTAAGCAGGACACCGACTATATCGAGATCGGCGTCAAGGAAGGCGCAAAACTCGCGTTCGGCGGGGAGCGTCTCGAGCGGGATACGCCCGGCTTTTATCTCCAGCCGACGCTGTTCACCGAAGCGACCAATGAGATGCGCATCAGCCGTGAGGAAATCTTCGGCCCGGTCGTCAGCGTCATCCGCGTCAAGGATTATGACGAGGCGTTGACCATGGCCAACGATACACCTTTTGGCCTTTCAGCTGGCATCGCAACAACAAGCTTGAAACATGCGACGCATTTCAAGCGTAACTCGGAAGCCGGTATGGTGATGGTTAACCTGCCGACGGCAGGTGTCGATTTCCACGTGCCCTTCGGCGGGCGCAAGGCATCCTCCTTCGGTCCGCGTGAGCAGGGCAAATATGCGGCCGAGTTTTTTACAGTGGTGAAAACGGCCTATACGCTGGCCTGATCCTGACAGCTGCCGGTGCTGTTAGCGCAACGTAAAAGACCTGTGATCCATCCGTCTGCAGAATGACTTCTGTAGACGGATGGGTTTAGTGCGTTATCTCTGTCTGCGCAAAACGATTTCAGACGCGGGATGGGATATTCGTGGTTCAACGTGTCAGTTTTTATATTCTGCTGGTTCTCGTCACTCTGGCATTCATCGCGGTCCTTATCCCGTTTTACTCCGCGGTTTTCTGGGCAGTAGTCTTCGCCATCATCTTCTTCCCCCTCTATGCAAGACTGGAAGCGGCGCTCGGCGGGCGGCGCAATGTAGCTGCCGTTCTCTCGGTGCTGATCTGCCTCTGCCTCGTAATCTTGCCGGGGCTGGCTATTCTCGCCTCGCTCATCCAGGAAGGGACGGGCCTTTACCAGAGAATTTCAAGCGGGCAGATCGACCTCAACCGGATGCTCAACGAGGTGGTAACCGCGTTACCCGCCTTCATGCAGGATTGGCTGCAGAATATCGAAAACGGAGGTTTTGCCGCCTTGCGGGATCGCTTCTCGTCTTCCCTCATGCAAGGTGGAAGCTTTTTTGCCGGACGTGCCTTGAACTTCGGCCAGAGCACCGCCGAATTTTTCATAGCCTTCGGCCTGATGCTCTATCTGCTGTTCTTCCTCTTTCGCGACGGGCGTTCGCTTGCGGCAACGATCCGCAGTGCGGCACCGCTAAGCGACGCGCATACGACGCAGTTCATGGCGAAGTTCGCTTCGGTCGTGCGGGCCACGGTAAGGGGCAATATCATCATCGCGATCATTCAGGGCGCCATCGGTGGCATCACCTTCTGGTTCCTGGGTGTTCAGCCAGCGCTTCTCTGGGGCGTTCTGATGGTCATCCTGTCGCTGGTGCCCGCAGTCGGTGCGGCTCTTGTCTGGGTGCCTACAGCGGTTTATCTCGCTGTGAGCGGGGAAGTCCTGAAGGCAGCTGTTATCGCTGCGGTCGGCGTATTTGTGATCGGTCTTGTCGACAATATCCTTCGACCACCGCTGGTTGGAAAGGAAACGAGACTTCCGGATTATGTGGTGCTGATTTCGACGGTCGGCGGAATTTCGCTCCTCGGGGTCAACGGGTTTGTTATCGGCCCCTTGATTGCGGCACTATTCATTGCCGCATGGTCGCTCTTCGAAAAAGAGAGGATAGACGGTGGCGGTAGTCTCGGCTGAAAACCAATCTGGTCAAATATGGTCGGACTATGGTCTAATCCGGGCATTCGCAAAGGTCCCATGACGGAACTATGGTTAGGCTGAGATGTTGCATCATAGTAGGATGCAACGACTGACTCTTGTCCGATGGAGATCGCCATTCACTCCCGCCGACAGATCATTTCCGGCCTGATGCTGGCCCTTTTTTCAGGGCTGGTCCCGCTTGGCGCCAATTCTGCAATAGCACGCAATGGCGGACGGGGTGGCGGATCGGGGGGCCGCGGCAGCGACGGTGGTGGCAATCGTGGCAACTCTGGGAGAGACGGCGGGTCCGGCGGCGGTCAGGGGAACCGCGGCTCCAACAATAGTGGCCGCAATTCGAATTCTTCAGCTGAAACGAGGACAAATCAAGGCGGGCGGCAGAGGGATACCGTCAGCATCGATAAAGGCAACATCAGTGTCAGACACGGCAGTGGCATCGCAGAGGAGGTCAATGACCGCGGCCGTTACGTAATGCGCGACCGGAGCGGCAGAACCATAGTCAACAGAGCTGCGAGAAAGTCTGATCTGGAGAGATTGCGTTCATTGATCAAATGAATGCTGTATTTGACAGGGCAGCGAGCCGGTCGATCCATTCGGCTCGCCGCGCCCCTTCCCGTACGCTCAATAAGCTGAACGGATGGAACTTTCACGTATCGCTTCGTTCCAGGCAATCGCCGCGGCAGTCCTGTTGCTGACGTTAAGTTTGGTGAAAATGCGCGTCATATGATGCTTCACAGTCTTTTCATGCAGGTCTAGCTCGATCGCTATCGCCTTGTTGCTGAGACCTTCCGCAGCCAAGCCCAGAACCTCGCGCTCCCGCGTCGTCAAGTCCCGCATGGCAGCGATCAGGCTGTCATCGCCGGCAGCAGCCATCGGTTCTGAAAGAAGCTTTGCCGAAAGGGCCGGCGCCACATAACCTTCTCCGGCAGCAATCGAGCGAAGAATTTCCGCAAGAGAGCCTGACCCTATTCCCTTAAGCACATAACCTTTGGCGCCATCCTGCAGGGCTTGGCGGATGTCGTCACTGGTTTCCGATACGGTCAGCATCACGATATTCTGGTCAGGACGCTCGGCAAGTATCGGGGCGATTGCGCCCAGGCCGCCACCCGGCATGGATATATCCATCAGGAGTATGTCAGGTTGGTGCCGCTGCGCGATTTCGATTGCGTCGTCACGGCTTCCTCCCTCGGCGACGATGTCGAAGCCGAGTTCAGTCAATGTGCGCGCCACACCTTCTCTGAAGAGTGGATGATCATCGCATACGGCAACCCGCAGATCGGTCATCAAGTTTTCTCCGTTTCGCAAATCTTCAGCGACATTGTCACCGTGGTGCCACCGCTATTTGAAACAATGCCGAACTGGCCGCCAAGGCTTTCGATCCGTTCTCGCAAGCCCGCAATGCCGAGGCTGGTTGGTTTGACCAATGCCGGATCGAAACCGGGCCCGGTGTCGACGACATCCACCACAACGCAATCCCGCTCCAAACGTTGCAGCACCTTCTGTCCCGATCCTTCGGCATGTCGCCAACCATTGTTAAGCGCTTCCTGAACGAAGCGGTAGACACATATCTTTTCTGCGGCGCTTGGATGCCAGTCGACTGCGGCCAATGTAAGGGCTACGGAAATTCCTGTTCGCTCCCGATAGCGCTGTACGGCTTGCGAGATCACGTCCTGAAAATTCGCGGTTTCGATTTCCGGAAGGATGAGATCGTGGCAGATGCTGCGGATCTCCCGCATGGCTTCCTGAAGGCTGGTCTTGATCGAGGAGACTTCCGCCTCCCTTGTCTCGCGAAGCGCTTGGGCGCCGAGAATGGCCGGGCTGTCGATGCGCAACGAGGCATAGGCGATAAGCTGTGCCGGACCGTCATGGAGATCTGCACCAAGCCGCCTCAAAAATCGCTCGTTGAGCGCGGTTGTTCTTTGGTTCGCTTTCTGAACGCGGGCATGCAGTTGACGGTTCTGCTTGAGAAGATGGGAGAGCTCACCGACCCGGGCATTGAGAAGGCCACGCTGAAGTTCAATGAGGCGGCTGCCGCGAAACACGATCAGCGACAGCAGGGAGAAAATTGCCGCGATCACGGCGATGACGGCCAACCACGCGCGCAATCTTGCACTTTGCAGGCTTCGCTCGAAATCGGTCGCCACCTCATAAAATTCCGAAACGGCAACAACTTCCCCTGACCATGGCTGAAGTACAGGATTGTAGATCTCCAGAAGCGGATGCGGCTGATCGCCCAGTGCTGCCGCTTCTTCCGGATCGATTTCGTTGAATTCGGAAACCATTTTTCCCGAGAATGCCGTATTGAGGTCCTTGCTCGGAGTGAGTTTCTGCCCCATCAACCTCTTGTCGTTTGCGTAAAGGATCGTGCCGTCCTTGCGCCAGAGCCGGAATGAAACGAGGCGTTGACCGAGTGCTCCCTGCGACAGGGTCTCATCGAGTGCGCGTTCGATCGACTCGTCAAGTTTCTCGGTCGTTGTCATGTCGGGCAGGATCGGAGCGATGATGCTGTCGACATAAAGAGCGGTGGATGCGGCCGAGTTTCGTGTAACCGCCTCTTCGATCAGGCTGGCGACAAATGTGCCGACAATCAGCGTCGCAATGACGGAAATGAACCCGCCGACAAGCAGAAACTGGCGGGCGAGCGATTGTCCGTTCCAATGAGCAATAACGTTGGGCAGGCGCACGAGAGCCTCGGAGGGGTGTAGGAGCAAAAGATAATTAAGGCTTGGCTTCAAGGCGTCAATGGGGCCGCCTGTTCGCGTTTTGCCCGGATGGACCAAAGTCGCATCCTCGAACGCAAAGGTCCCGGTGCGGAACGGCTCCAGTGGCACGGCGTTTCGCTGCCATCGCAAACAGGGAGTTGTGTGATGAAAAAGATGATCCTGGTGTCCGCTGCCCTTGCAGCTTTCGCGACCGGTGCCGCAGCTCAACAGAGCACGGTAAATGGCGCCGTCGGTGGTGCCGTAACCGGTGCGATCGTAGGTGGCCCGGTTGGGGCCGCCGTGGGTGGTATCGTAGGCGCCGCTGCAGGCACCGCGATCGATCCGCCGCCGGAGCGTGTGGTCCGTTATGTTGAAGCTCAGCCGATGCCGACACAGCCGGTTGTCATCCAGGAGCGGGTGGTCGTTGGCCAGCCTATCCCGCAACAGGTGGTGCTGACGCCGATTCCAGAAGATCCGACCTATGCCTATGCGGTGGTCAACCAGCAGCGCGTGATCGTTGATCCCCAGACCCACACTGTGGTCCGCATCATCAACTGATAGCTATCGGCAATCGCATAAAAAGGCGCCCGCTCCCAGCGGGCGCTTTTTTATGCGGCCAAGATATTCAGCTGACTATGCTGGAATTCGTGGCTTTCGCCTCCATGGGGAAGAGGGCCGCTTGATGCAAAAGAGACGCATGTTGCCATGCGTCTCTCCCTCGAAACAACGGTCCGGAGTATTAACGCTGTTTCGTGACCCCTTCGAAGCGGGAAAGCCAGGGGTTGACGATCATGCCGCCGATATCGCTTCGGAATGCGGCCGTGTCCACCACTTCCGAGAACGGCTGGAGAGACATGACGATCTCTTCCATATAGTTCTGGATGTCCTCATAGGCCTTGGTCTGCTTTGCCGGGTCGCGCTCGACCAGCGCATCGCCGATCATCTTGTTGAGCTTCTCGTCGTAGAAGCTGGTGCGCCAGCCCTGATAGTTGGTGAGCTTGGCCTCATCGGAATTGTCCGGGTTGTAAGCGAGCGCACGCAGGTTGTTGTCCGGGTGCGGCTGCTGACCGCCGCCGCCACGACCGACGAGAAGCTCGAATTTGCGTTCACGCATTGCGCCATAGATCTGATCGCCAGAGCCGGTGATCAGTTCGGTCTGGATGCCTGCCTGCCCGAGCGTGTTCTGGATAGCGGTTGCGGCCTTCATGAAGGGGTCCTCCGATAGGACCCGAAGCGTCGTTTTGAAACCATTCGGATAACCAGCTTCCGCCAGGAGAGCCTTTGCCTTTGCGACATCGAGCCTGTAGCCCGGGTCCGGCAGAGAGCCCATCACATCGGTGCTGATCTGGCGCTGGCGCACCTTGCCGTAATAGGGCATGACGGCCTTATCCAGGCCTTCGTAATCAATCAGGTATCGAAGCGCTTCGCGCACCTTGGGCTTGGCAAACCGTTCATCCTTCATCGACACGCCGAGATAGTAGAAGCCTGAACCAGGCGTCGACTCGATCTTGATCTCAGCATTGGTTTCGAGCGACTTGAGATCTGGCGCCTGCAACGAGTAGGCGACATCGATGTCGCCCTTTTCGAGCATCAGCCGCTGCGACTGCGATTCCGGCAGATGGCGCATGAGCACACGCTTCATCGCCGGCGCTTCGCCCCAATAATCGCCGTTGCGGGTGAGAATGATATATTCGTTGGACTTCCACTGACCGAGCGTGAACGGGCCGGAGCCCGCGGAATTCAAGGTCAGCCAACCGGCGCCGAGATCACCGTCCTTCTCGTTTTCAAGCACGGCTTTGCTGTCGATGATCGAACCCGGACCATTCTGCGCCAGTACCATCAGGACAAGGTTCGGGTCATCCGGCTGCGGTAGGTTCAGAACAAAGGTGCTCTCATCTTCGGCAACGAAGAGCTTGTCGGCAGCTTCTGCGGTAAAACCGCGGGTCTTTAGCAGAGAGGCCTGGGCGAGGTTGCGGGTGAGAAGGCGTTTCAGGCTCCAGACCACGTCATTGGCCGTTACCGGATTGCCGGATGCGAAGGTCGCCTTGCGCAGGTGGAAGCGAATGGACATGCGGTCCTCCGAGATCTCCCAGCGTTCCGCAATGCGTGGCTGTATCGAGCGATCCTTGTCGCTGAGGATGACCAGCGTGTCGTAGATGTTATTCAACACCTGCACCGTCTCGCGACCGGTAATGGCGGCGGGATCGAGTGTCAGGATGTTGTTCATGGTCGTTGCAACGACCAGTTGGTCTTTCGGCGTTTCCGCCAGAGCGCTCAGAGGGATGGCGCCGAGCAGGAGCGCTCCGACGGCTGCAGTCGCAAAAAAATGTCGCATGTTTCCTCCATTTGGTGCCGTTCCTAGCGGAATACGGCCCTCCACGATTTCGATCTGCCCGGCAGCAAAATCCTCCTAAGCCGGCCGATCACCTCAGAATATTCGCCACCGGGGCTGCGAGAGCCCGGCCCAGTGCCTCTGTGTTTGCGGCGTCGAGATGCACCCCGTCGATCGGCGAGGCGCTTGCGACGCTGCCCGCGTCGAAGAAGTCGTGTCCAAGCTCTGCGGCAAGTTTGCTGTAAAGCGAGGCTAACCGCTGCGATTCAGCAATGCTGCGTCCTCCGGCTATCTGACCACTATTGCCCGTCAAGCACGGCGGCGGTGCAACGATCATCAACCGGGGGAGTGCCGACCGGGGCTTGTAGGGAAATGTCTCGACGATCTCCGCAAGCCGGCGCATGCCGGAAAACGCCGCCTCGGCCCGGCCGCCATGGGCCGGTTTCAGGTCATTGGTGCCCAGCATCACGATGACGAGGTCCAGCGGCATATGTACAGCAAGCGCCACCGAAAGCGCCCGGGCGCCGTTGCGGCAGGCCGGGCCGGTATGGTCATCGTAACAGGTGGTGCGGCCGCCGAGCCCATCGGACAAGACGTCCACCCGTTGACCGAGCTCGGCTTTCAACACCTCCGGCCAGCGATGCCGACGCGGATGGCGCAGACCCGTTTTCGGATCGGCTCCCCAGGTCAGGCTGTCGCCGAAAGCCAGAAGCGTCTTCATCGCTTACTTCACCCGATTGTTTTCGATGAAGTCGAAGTCGATGTCTTCGCCGAGGCCCGGACGATCGGGCACATGAACGTAACCGTCGCTGTCCATCGGGTCGGAGAGCGATTTCAGATAGTCGTGGCCATCGTCATATTCGAGGAAGGGATGAAGCAGGCCGCGCTCGTACCAGCGGCAATTTTTCACCGCGGCCACGACATGCAGGTTCATCGCCGTGTTGCCATGCACCTCGCACTCGATCCCGAAGGACTCGGCCATGTGCAGCGTCTTCAGGGCCGGCGTAATGCCGCCGACGTCATTGACGCCAGTGCGCAGGATATCGCAGGCGCCGGACTTCACCCATTCAGCACGATGCCAATGCTTGCCGGCGGCGCTTTCAGGGCCGACAACCGGAATATCCAGATTATCGGCGAGCCACTTGTATGATGACATGGACTGTTCATCCATTGGCTCCTCGATCCAGTCAAAGCCGAGCTTCTCCAGTCCACGTCCGAGTTCGAGCGCATCGGTTCGCGAATACCAATGGAAGGCATCGATCATGAGGCGGATATCGGGGCCAACGGCCTCGCGCACGGCGGCACAAGCTTTAATATCCATCTTGACATCCGGTGCCCAGCTGACCGGTGGCATCCAAGTGTGTAGTTTTATGCCTTTATAACCACGTTTTACCAACGTTTCAGCGAAGCGGCCGTAATCCTCAGGCGTCGCCAGGCCGCCTTCGATCTCGTCGCCGCACATGATCGAGCCATAGGCAAGCACCTTGTCACGATAGGCGCCGATCAACTTGTAAACAGGTGTGTCGACCGCTCGCCCGGCAAGATCCCAAAGCGCGCAATCGACAACCGCTAAGGTGCGATCGGTCAATTGGGCGGCGGAACCGCGTTGCCAATGGGCAAGATCTTGCCACAACCGTTCACGATCGCGGTAATCCTGTCCGATCAAGACTTTCTTGACGAATTTTTCGATGACATGGGGGCGAACGATCTCGGGGGCGGTGAAGGAGTGACCTTCGTGGCCATCATCCGTGCGGATGGTCAGCATCGCCTGCTCGACCTGATGCGGCGGACCGGGGTGCGCATGACCGGCGCTGTCGGAATGCCGACGGGTGGTCGTGCGGAACACGCGGACTTCAACGTCGGTGATGATCATGTTTCCTCCCAGAGATATTTTCACCTGCCTGACAGATTTAGACATCTGAAGGCCTGCATGTCAAATACGTTTTGCGATCCTGTTGTTTTCTCGTGGGGTTTGCTGTGTTCTGGCAGATAGGCCGATGTCCGATACAGAGCGGCCCGGCAGGATTTTTGTCGGCGACCATGAAAAAAAGACGATTTCACGGGAAATCGGATTTATTCAAATTGTCGCTTCGAGAATGAATATCCGTGACGAAAACCACTCGCGACGAATGTGCCTTGACCCAGAAACGCTTGTCATACAGACATAAGAAATACATACTATGAGTTGATCAGCTGTAAAAGGAGATGTCCATGCTCACCGTCGAAACAAGGCACGCCGTGCACCCGGCTCAGGCAAAAGCCATGAATACCGAGGAGCTTCGCGCGCATTTTCTTACCCCGGAGATGTTCAGGGACGGTGAAATCCGGTTGGTATATACGCATTACGACCGCTTCATCATGGGTGGCGCCGTTCCCAACGGCGGCGAGCTGGTGCTCGACAAGGTCGAAGAAACCAAGACACCTTCGCTGCTTGATCGCCGGGAAATGGGTATCGTCAATATCGGTGACACGGGCACCGTCAGTATTGCAGGCGAAACATGGGAGTTGCAGCGCGGAGACGTGCTCTATCTCGGCATGGGTGCGGGTGCTGTGACGTTCAGCGGGGCAGGGCGTTTCTACATCACGTCCTGCCCGGCACATCGTTCCTGCCCGAATCGCCTGATAACTAAGGCAGACAGCAAAGAGGTAAAGCTCGGTGCGGCCGAGACTTCCAACAAGCGCACGATCAACCAGTTCATCCATCCGCTGGTCATGGAAAGCTGCCAGCTTGTGCTTGGCTATACGGAACTCGAGGACGGTTCCGTCTGGAACACGATCCCTTCGCACATCCATGATCGCCGCATGGAAGCCTATCTCTATTTCGGCATGGAGCAGAAATCCCGCGTGCTGCATCTGATGGGCGAACCACAGGAAACCCGTCACCTTTTCATCGGCAATGAAGAGGGCGCGATATCACCGCCGTGGTCGATCCATTCGGGGGCAGGCATCGGCAGCTATACATTTATCTGGGCAATGGCCGGCGACAATATCGACTATACCGATATGGATTTCATCCAGCCCGAGGACCTTCGGTAAGCAGTTTGCTTGTGGGCGAGGGCAGCAAGGCCCTCGTCACCAACCCAACACGGTTAGGCCGTTGGGGCGATGAACTCGGCCTGGCCAGTAACCGGCCCCACGATGTTATGAGGCTTTCTCGTTTTTGGATATAGCCCGGATATTTCTTCGATATGGTTGGCCGTCGCGTCGAAATATCGATGTATGATGTCGATCCAGCGACTTGATTGCGCAAGACTAGCGATCGGCCTGCTGTAATCTGCCAGCCTTCATTCTTTGTCGTCATCATGTCCAGATAGGAATCGAGCTCTCTTCTGTGGCTGTGTCTGGTTTTCCGATTTTGGTGTCGCGTTGTTCTGCCACTCTATCCTCAGCTAATTTATCTTTCTGACAAACACCCCAATCTCCGTTGGCGACCTTATCGCCGTCCCGAAGCGGACCAGAAGTTGTTTTGGCGCAGCTTTTTCTCTGTCTGTGTCTGCGCGTTACGCTGTGGCATAACGCCTTAAAAGTTGCCGGAATGCCTGACGCAAATCGCGGTGGCTCTTCGACTTGCTTCAGATTCCGCAATCAACTGTTTGGAACAGCCACCGTTCTGCTCGGAGAATTGAGAAGGTATGGGCACCTGATGGTTGCCCACGCCTCCTTCTGCGAAGCACGTGGTTTTCCAGTGTCTTCAGAGGCTTTCGACGCAGAGCGCGATGCCCATGCCGCCGCCGATGCAGAGTGTTGCGAGACCCTTTCTTGCGTTGCGGGCTTTCAGCGCATGCAGCAGCGTAACCAGAACACGCGCACCGGACGCGCCGATCGGATGGCCGATGGCGATCGCACCGCCATTGACATTGACCTTGGCCGGATCCCAGCCGAGATCCCTGTTGACCGATAGCGCCTGCGCCGCAAAGGCTTCGTTCGCCTCGATCAGGTCGAGATCGTCGATGCTCCAGCCGGCCCGTTCCAGCGCCTTGCGCGAGGCGGGGATCGGACCGGTTCCCATGATCGCCGCATCGACGCCCATCGTGGCGAAGGAAGCGATCCGGGCAAGCGGCGTCAGGCCGCGGCGGGCGGCTTCGTCCTCCCGCATCAGCACGACGGCGGCTGCGCCGTCGTTGAGGCCCGAGGCATTGCCGGCCGTGACCGTGCCGTCCTTCCTGAAGGCCGGCCGAAGACCGGCCAGCGTTTCCAGCGTCGTGGCCCGCGGGTTCTCGTCGGTATCGACAACGACGTCGCCCTTACGGGTTTTGATCGTGACCGGAACGATTTCTTCGCTGAACCGGCCGTCTGCGATGGCAGCTGCAGCCTTGGTCTGCGAGGCGAGCGCAAAAGCATCCTGTTCCTCGCGGGTGAGATTGTATTTCTCGGCGACGTTTTCGGCGGTGATACCCATGTGGTAGTCGTTGAAGGCGTCCCACAACCCGTCCCTGATCATCGTGTCGACGAACTCGGCCGAGCCCATCTTGACGCCTGAGCGCAGGACTGCGGCATGCGGGGCAAGGCTCATGTTCTCCTGGCCACCGGCAACAACGATATCGGCATCGCCGGCAAGAATCGACTGCGCGCCGAGTGCCACGGCACGCAGGCCCGAACCGCAGACCTGGTTGATGGTGAGGGCGGAGGCGCTCATCGGAATACCGGCGGTAACGGCTGCCTGGCGGGCGGTGTTCTGGCCCTGGCCGGCGCTCAGCACATGGCCGAGCACGACATCGGAGACGGTCGACGCCTCGAGCTTGGCGCGGTCCAGAACCTCGCGGATGACGATCGAACCCAGTTCGCTTGCGGGCAGGGTGGACAGGCCACCCATGAACTTGCCGATCGCCGTGCGGGCGGCCGATACGATTACGATATTGCTCATGGTTTTTCCAATCCTGCCGCATGATCCACCGACCGTTCAAGCCCGGATCCGCGGCGAAAGAGAGAACATGGCGCAGACGAAATCCGCGCCTCGACATTAGGGCGGCACGATCAGCACGCGTCGCCAGGGTTCAAATTGTTTGGCTCCTGTTTCTACGCATGTCTGTCGAAACCGGTAGCCCCTTTTCGGCTGATAGGCACCATGGCCGAAATGAAGCGGGAGAGGCGACGGAGGAGGATACGCCCCTCCCGCAAACCGACAGGTCAGGCTGTGATGCCCATCACGCCTGGAGCCTTCGGCATTAACAGTCTGGCTTCGGATGCAGCGAGTACCTCGTCGACCGTTACGCCGGGAGCCGTTTCCACGAGCACCAGTCCTTCATCGGTCGGCTGGATCACCGCCAGTTCCGTGACCACCAGATCGACACGACGAACCGAGGTCAGGGGCAGGGTGCATTTTTTGATGATCTTCGCTGCGCCCTTGGCCGTGTGGGTCATGGCGACGATGACGCGCTTGGCGCCGGAGACAAGATCCATCGCGCCGCCCATGCCCGGTACCATCTTGCCCGGCACCATCCAGTTTGCGAGCTGACCTTCCTCGTCGACCTGCAAGCCGCCGAGCACGGTGACATCGAGGTGGCCTCCACGGATCAGCGCGAAGGACATGGCGCTATCGAAGGCGCAGGCGCCCGGCAAGGCGCCGATCGGCATGCCGCCGGCATCGGTCAGGTTGGCGCCGGCCAGAGCCGGATCGGGAAGCGCGCTCATGCCGATAATACCGTTTTCCGACTGGAACGAGATGCCGGCATCGGCAGGCAGATAGCTTGCAACCATGGTGGGAAGCCCGATCCCCAGATTGACCAGGTCGCCGCGCTTCAGTTCCAGCGCAACGCGCCGGGCGATGATTTCCTTTTCGTTCATGCCTCCGCTCCCTTCACAACGATTACGTCGACGAGCACATGCGGAGTGACGACGGCATCCGGCTCGATGCAGCCGATCGGCAAGATCTCGTCGGGTTCGGCGATGACCAGCTCGGCGGCAAGCGCCATCAGCGGGTTGAAATTGCGCGATGTCAGCGAATAGCGAAGGTTGCCGGAATAATCAGCGCTGCGGGCAGAAATTAGGGCGATGTCGGCCTTGATGGCCTCTTCAACGAGATAGGTCATGCCGTGGAGTTCGACGGTCTTCTTGCCCTCGCCAGCCGTCGTTCCTACACCCGTCGGCGTCAGCACGCCGCCAAGTCCCGAACCACCGGCACGGACCCGTTCGGCAAGCGTCCCCTGCGGAACCAGATCGACCACCAGCTCACCGGATATCATCAGCTTCTGGGTCTGTGGATTGGTGCCTATATGGCTGGCGATCACCTTCTTTACCAGACCTGCATCGATCAGCTTGCCGATGCCGACACCGGGACGGGCGGTGTCATTGGCGATCACGGTGAGGTTCTTCTTGCCCTGGCGCACCAGCTCATCGATCAGCAGTGGCGGAGTGCCTGCCCCCATGAAGCCGCCGATCATCAACACGGCGCCATCCGGGATCTGCTCCACGGCCGCCGCAACGGTACTTACTTTTGACATGGATCTTTCCTTTCGGGGAGACTGGGCAGTCGCGGTGAAGCAGGCTGCCCAGGCCCTCAGCACTTTAGTTCTTGGCCGGAATGTCCATCGCAAGAAGCGCGGAGGCGAGGCATTTTCCGTGTGCGTCAAGGGCAAGCGAGCGGGTTACGCCGCCGCCGAGTGCGTCCTGCATGACGAAGTTGAGCGCGCCCAATGTCGGGATTTCGTAACGAACGACCTCGCCGTTAACGATGCCCTTGAAGTGCGCCTTGACCCGTTCAGGCGTGACATAGTCACGGACTTGCTCGTAATCCTTCTGGTCATAGACGATGACGGAGATATTGGAGATATTGCCCTTGTCGCCAGTGCGGGAATGGGCGATGTCGAAGAGTTTCATGACTTAGGCCTCCAGATATTCAATGACGGGAAGGACTTCTTCGCGCGGGAACAGGGCGGAGAGCATTGCCACCACCTGCTTGGCCGACTTCGTAGCGCCACCACCGCTGGCAGGGCCATTGGTGTAGAGCGTCTCGACCTCGTTGCCGATGCGCACGGCTTCCTTCATGTTGTCGCAGCGACCGGTGACGCGAACACGCACTTCCGTCGGTTCGGGCGCTGGGGCCAAAACGTCGGCGTGGATCGAGTTGACGCCGATTAGGTCGAAGCGCAGTTCGCTTGTCCTGACGCCGGTGATCTTGAGCCGTTCCTTGACGATCTCGAGCGCCAGCTGGCCTCTTGCCACTGCACCGGGGCCCGCATAGGAAATCTGACCCTCGCCCATGTAGCCATCGGAATAACCGACGGAGACCTTGAGCGTCTGCGGACGCTCGCGACCGGTGACACCGGTAACGCGGATGCGGTTGGGAGCAATTTCGGTGAAGGTGATCTGTGAAAAGTCGGCGGTCACATCCGGTGTCAGGTAGGTCTTGGGGTCATGAACCTCATAAAGGATCTGTTCCTTGCAGGTATGCTCGGTAACCTTGCCGCCCGAACCTTCGACCTTGGTGATGACGATCGCACCGTCTTCGGACACTTCGGCAATCGGGAAGCCGAGCCGGGCGAGGTCGGCAACATCCTTCTTGCCGGGTTCGGCATAATAACCGCCGGTGACTTGGCCGCCGCATTCCAGCAGGTGGCCGACCGCCGTGCCCTTGCCGATCTTGTCCCAATCGTCCTGCGACCAGCCGAATTCATGGATCTGCGGAGCCAGGAACATGGACGGATCGGCCACACGACCGGTGATGATGACGTCGGCACCATTGGCGAGAGCCTCGACCATCGGGGCCGCGCCCACATAGGCGTTGGCGGATACCAGCACGTCAGCCATGCTGGAAGCCAAGGCGCCGGTTTCAAGAATTCTGGTGTCGCTGACCTTCAGGGCCTCGACAACATCATCGCCGGAGATTGCTGCGATCTTGAGTTTGCCTAGACCCAGGCGGGTAGCAATCTCACGAACCTTGGCGGCGCCGGCCTGCGGATTGGCTGCGCCCATGTTGGTGATGATCTTGATGCCGTTCTTCTGGCAGATCGGCAGAACCGCTTCGAAGCGTTCGATCAGCAGCGGATCATAACCCTTGGTCGGATCGTTCAGTTTGGCGTTTTGAGCGATCGCGATAGTGCGCTCTGCCAGGCATTCGAAAACGAGGTAGTTGATATTGCCTTTTTCGGCGAGTTCTACCGCCGGCTCGATGCGATCGCCGGAATATCCGGCTCCAGATCCGATGCGAATAGTGCGCATAATTATAACTCCTTATTTCAAATCAGGCGGGCGCGGCTCATCCGAACGGGGATGGGATAACACCCAGGATCACCGCGGTAATGGTCATCAGGACCGTGGCAGCGAAGAGGAATGGAATTGCCAATTTCTGATGTTCGCCGAGGCTGACGCCGGTAAGGCCCATGATCAGGAAGGTGGCAGGGGTTAGCGGGCTGACGGGGAAGCCGGTCGTCATCTGGCCAAGGATCGAGGCCTGGGCAACATGGATCGGGTCACCACCGAAGCTGTGATAGACGTTTGCCAGAACCGGCATGACGCCGAAGTAGTAGGAGTCGGGGTCAAACAGCAGGCTGAGTGGCATCGACAGAATACCGGTGATGAAAGGAATAGCTTGCGCATGATCTGCCGGGACGTAAGTTGCGCCGGCTGCAGCCATAGCCTTGATCATGCCCGTTCCGCCCATGATGCCGGTGAAGGCGCCTGCAGCGAAAAGGATGGAGGCCATCATCAGCGCCGCCTTGGCATGCGCGTCGACGCGAGCCTTCTGGTCCTTGACCTGCGGATAGTTGATCATCAGCGCAAGCACGGTGCCGATCATGAACATTGGAGCGGCGTCAACATAACCCGAGATCATCGTGCCGAGGATCGCAAGCGCCAGTAGGATATTAACCCAGAAGAGGTGAGGACGACGGATTTCCTTCTCGGTCTCGGTCAGTTCACGCTTGTAGGCGCCTTCCGAACTTTTGCCTGCTGCGGCAACCGTGGCGCTAGCACCAAGGCCGAGGCGACGTTCTTCGCGCTTACCCATGTACCAGGCAGTAGCGAAGACAAAGATCAGGCCAACGATCTGCACGACGAAGAGCGGCGTGAAGATTGATGACACCGGTACGTTCAGGGCAGCTGAAGCGCGCAGAACCGGGCCTGTCCAGGGCAGGAAGTTGACACCTGCGGCCATGGCGACGACGAGTGCCAGAACACGGCGCTGCATGCCGAGCCGGTCATAGAGAGGCAGCATGGCCGGAATGGTGACAAGGAACGTGACGGCACCGGAACCATCCAGGTGGATGATCAGTGCCAGCAGGGCGGAACCGACGACGATACGGGTCGGCTTCAGTCCGACGGCCTTCAGAATTCGGTCGATGATCGGGTCCATCATGCCGGCGTCGGTCAATACGCCGAAGAAAACGATGGCAAAGACGAACATCGCTGCTGTCGGCGCGATATTCTTGACGCCGCTGACAATGAATGTCGCGGTTTCCGCCCCAAACCCACCGATCAGCGATGCGATGATCGGGATCACTATGAGGGCAACCAGCGGTGAAAGTTTGTTTGTCAATATCACTATTAACAATACAAGTATCGTAATTAGACCAAGAACAGCTAGCATAATTTGCTCTCTCCCTAAGTAAATTTCCGATTTTGGAAATTTACTTTTGATTTTCAAATATTATTTCTGAAGCGTTTCCTTTTTTTATTTTGATATGCTCGTTAAATCTAAGGCAATCTCGAAAATATGCTGCCCAAAACCGATATAACTTTGCTTTCAATTGAAGGGAGCGCCTGAAGAAATTTGTGGCAGAGATATGACGTTTAAAAAAATGAATTTATCGGATCACTGTAATCAGCAAATATAATGACCGGTGAGAGGCCGTGAAAACATCATATTTTCAAATGGTTGTCGGCGTCATTGATATGGATGCTGACAGTTTTCCGCCCAAATATTGACGTTTTGTCGCACATTTTCGCTCGCCGCCCTGGAGTCACAGCCCTGTTTCCCATGTGTAGATGCGTGATCTTTAGACTGAGCTTGAGCGCTCAAGCTCGGGCCATGAGAAAATCGGCCTACAACCGAATATCAAATTTGGGTGGAATCTGCGGCGGAGTGTACTGTTGAGGAAGCCACGAGAGGGAGATGTGGACTGGGGTGGATTAGAGCGTTCGAGAGAAGCTCCGACAGGTCCGTTATGGAGAAACGCGATGGCTCCGGCTGGCCAGAAAATCCCTCTCAGCTCGACCAGGGATATTCCAACAAATTGGTGCTCTGCCGGCAGAAGGCCCGCAAAGTCAAAGCGGGCATCTCGATCGAGGATTGTCAGCAGGTATTGCTCACCGCAGCCTTCTCACCAGCCTCAACGGTCGGTCGAACTCGACTCGGAAGGCAACGAAACCGCCATTTACCGCACCCCGGCCGGGTGGCGCCGGTATCGGGCTCTGGAGCGCCTGATGGCGCAAAAGCGGCTCGCCAAAGGCGCTGACGTTTCGTGCATCGTCAGCAGAGGCGAAACACTCGAAATCAAGGACCCGCTCACCGAAAAATGTTCAGCGCGTAAGCTTGCGTCCACTCGACCAGTTTCGAGCCTTCCAGATCCTGCGCAAGCAAGGTCTGGTTGAAGAAGAGGTCGAAGCCGGTTCTTCGCGCCGAGTACGAAAGGCTTGCTGCGGATTATGCCAGGGCACGCGAATACTCCGAGGAGACGGAGCAGAAGCTCGAAGAACTGGGTAAGGACTTCGATCGGCTCAACGACCGGCGCTTACGTGTCCGAGGTGCAAGAAATCGCCCGCGGTGGTGTCTCGTCTCGCTGGGTGCCGATGGACCATTCAAGATCGAGTGCCGTTTCGTGAGACCGGAGGATGAGCCAAGAGCTGGGATCGATCCATTGGATGGTGACGGTGATAACGCGGATAGTGAAAGCAAACGTTCTGCCCTCGTCTGAGGCAAGCTTTTGCGACACCGCTCAAACGACCACGAGACGGTCACGCCGCTTTCGGAAATGCGCCGAGCTTGCGGTGATCATCGTCGAACAGGACGGCTTGGTCTCGGCCGAGCTCTTTTCGAGAGGAGGCTTTTGCCGTCCAGTTTTGTCCGACCCGTCGACTCGACCGACGGGTCGGCGCTAAGCTTTGCTCCGCAAGGGTAAGCTGAAGACCTCAGACTTGAGGTTCCTGAAGTCTCGGTCGGTATCTACGACCGCGCTTTTGACGCAGAATATCGAGAAACAGCGACACGGCTTCCTGTTTATCCTGATTGTGAAAACCGCTTGCAAACGATCGATGCATCGCTAACATACCGATATATCGGTCAGTAAGTTCGATGCAGGACTAAGGGAGTTTATCTTTGACGACCAGCCCCTACATGCTTTTGACAGGCGCCAGCCGAGGCATTGGCCATGCGACCGTCAAACTGTTCATGGAGCACGGCTGGCGTATTCTGACGGTTTCTCGTCAGCCTTTTTCCGAGGAATGCCGTTGGCCCTCTGCCCGCGAGAGCCATATCCAGGCCGATCTCGCCGATCTCTCAAGCATTGATGTGCTTGTTGCAACGGTGCGCGAACGTTTGCCTCACGGCAAACTGGCCGCGCTGGTAAACAACGCTGGAATTTCCCCGAAAGGACGGGGTGGAAGCCGTCTGGGCGTCGCGGAAACGGATGCCGAAACCTGGATGAAGGTGCTGAATGTCAACCTTGTCTCCACGGCCCTTCTGGCGCGGACACTTTTACCCGAACTCGAGGCTGCACAGGGATCGATCGTCAATGTCACCTCGATTGCCGGCTCCCGCGTGCACCCGTTTGCCGGTGTCGCCTATGCGGCTTCGAAGGCTGGACTTGCTGCGTTGACCCGCGAATTGGCGCATGAATTCGGCCCGCGTGGTATTCGCGCCAATGCGATTGCGCCGGGCGAAATCGCGACCTCGATCCTGTCGCCAGGCACCGACGAACTGGTCAAGGCCGAAGTGCCGCTGGGTCGGCTCGGCACGACCGCCGAGGTTGCCAAGACCATCTATTTTCTCTGCACCGAACAGTCGTCCTACATCAACGGTGCAGAAATCCACATCAATGGCGGACAACATGTCTGACCCTGTCATCTAAGGATAGACGCAGGCCAACTGCGCACCCTGCTGGAGGAAACGAAAGGATCCGTATCAACGTCCAAGGCCCAGGATAACAGTCCGGGCCCAATCAGGGGAACGAAATGAAAAATATCTTCAAGACTGCAGCCTTCGGCATGTTCGCGCTTGCCTCAACGGCACTTGTCGCGGGGCAGGCAAATGCACGTGACCTGACGATCGTCGGCTGGGGTGGCGTGGCGCAGGCGGCGCAGAGCGACGTCTATTTCAAGCCCTTCTCGCAAAAATCCGGCAAGCCGTTTCTGGAAGAAAGCTGGGATGGCGGTTACGGCGTCTTGCAGGCCAAGATGAAGGCCGGCGCTCCGAACTGGGACGTCGTGCAGGTCGAGGCCGAAGAACTGGCGCTCGGTTGCGCCGATGGCCTTTATGAAAAGCTCGACTGGGACAAGATCGGCGTGAAGGACGAGTTCCTGCCGGAAGCCGTCAACGAGTGCGGCGCTGGCGTCTATTACTGGTCGCTGGCGATGGGATATGACGGCGACAAGCTCAAGGACGGCCCGAAGAACTGGGTCGATTTCTGGGACACGACGAAGTTTCCGGGCAAGCGCTCGCTGCGCAAGGGCGCCAAGTACAATCTCGAATTCGCGCTTCTGGCCGATGGCGTGAAGCCGGCCGAACTTTATGACGTCCTGTCGACCGATGAAGGCGTCGACCGGGCCTTCAAGAAGCTCGACGAGTTGAAGCCGAATATCGTCTGGTGGGAAGCTGGCGCGCAGCCGGTGCAGTATCTCGCATCCGGCGAAGTGTCCATCGCTGCGGTCTATAACGGCCGCGTCACCGGTATCAACAAGGCGGAAGGCAAGAACTTCAAGCTGGTCTGGCCGGAAAGCATGTATGCGATCGACAGCTGGGTTATCCTCAAGGGCGCCGAGAACAAGGATGCGGCACTCGATTTCATCGCATTCGCGAGCCAGGCCGAGAACCAGGCGAAGCTGCCGCTGAAGGTGGATTACGGCATGCCGAACAAGAAGGCTGCGGCGACCATCCCGCCGGAAATCGACGCGAACCTGCCGACCAACCCGGAAAACCTGAAAGAGGCGATCCCGCTCAATGTCGATTTCTGGATCGACAATTCCGAAGCGCTGACGGCACGCTTCAACGCATGGCTGGCGCAGTAATCAAGCCATTTCCCGACGATCGGGAGGCTGCAGACATGCGGCCTCCCTCCTTAGCCGACATAACGGATGGATACGGCCCGCCAGATGAGCGCGACCGATCGGCTAACCGTATCCAGCGACTGAAAAAGGGGAATGGCGTGGCCGAATTCCGCATACGCTTCGATGGCGTCAGCAAATATTACGGACAGCAATGCGTAGTCGACAAGTTGAGGCTGGATATCGAGAAGGGCGAGTTCGTCAGCCTTCTCGGGCCATCGGGATCGGGCAAGACCACGCTTCTGATGATGCTGGCCGGCTTCGAGACCGCAACCGAAGGCCAGATCCTCGTCGACGGCTACAAGGTCAATGACCTTCCGTCGCACAAGCGCGACATGGGTGTCGTGTTTCAGAACTACGCGCTCTTCCCGCACATGACCGTCGGCGCCAATGTCGCCTTTCCGCTGCAGATGCGGGGGATTTCCAGGGCTGAAATCGCGAACCGTGTAAAGACGGCACTCGACATGGTGCAGCTCGGCGCATTGTCGGAACGCAAGCCGTCGCAGCTTTCCGGCGGCCAGCAGCAGCGCGTGGCGCTTGCCCGTGCACTCGTTTTCGAGCCGCGCGTGGTGCTTATGGACGAGCCGCTCGGTGCACTCGACAAGAACCTGCGCGAACAGATGCAGCTCGATATCCGCGCGCTGCATCAGCGGCTCGGGCTGACGATCGTGTTCGTCACCCATGATCAGGGCGAGGCGCTGACGATGTCGGACCGGATTGCCGTGTTCAACAAGGGCAAGATCGAGCAGATCGGCACGCCGCGTCAGGTCTATGACGAGCCGGCGACACGTTTCGTGGCTGAATTCATCGGCGAGACAAATTTGATAGACGGTACGGTGGAGTCGGTTGAGCCGGCATCCGCCGTGATCCGCCTGAACAGTGATGATGTGGTGCGTGTTGCCGGCTCCGGTGGCTTGGCGGTAGGACAGGGTGTCTCGATGTCGCTTCGCCCGGAACGGCTTTCGCTGACGGACGGCCTGAGCAACAATGTAGGCCTGCCGGACAATGCCATTTCCGCCACCGTGACGGACTGTGTCTATCAGGGTGACCATCTGCGCGTGCAGCTCGCTGGTCCCGCGGACGCATCTTATGTCGTGCGTCTCGACCGCAGGTCGCCGGAGCCGCAGCGCGGCGCTCAGGTCACGGCGTTTTTCAGCCCCGAGGATTGCAAGGTGATTGCATCATGAGCGGCAAGAGCTTTCTGCAGAAAAGCGGGCCGTTTCTTCTGGTTGCTCCGCTTTTCCTGTTCATCTGCCTGTTCTTCATATGGCCGCTCGGCTCCGTGCTGACGCAATCGGTTTCGGACAATGCGGTAGCGCGGCTTCTGCCGGAGACCGCCAAGGTCGCCTCTTCCTGGGATGGGGAAAGCGCGCCGGGTGCAGACCTGCAGGCGGCATTCGTCACCGATCTGCGCGCCGCAACCGACGAACAGGCCGTCGGAGACATGGTGCGCCGGTTGAACAGCGCCCAATCCGGCTTCCGGACGCTGATGAGCAAGACGCTCAGGGCCGTGCAGGAGGCCCCGGAGGGAACGATCGACCTTGTGGCGCTGGACAGGAAATGGAGCCAGCCGCAATACTGGAAGGCGATTACTGACGCCCTATCTCCGACGACCGATCGCTATCTTCTCGCGGCCGTCGACCTGATGCGAAACGATGCCGGCGAAATCGTCTCGCAGCCGCCCGAGCAGACGATCAACGTGGCGATCTTCGGGCGGACATTCTGGATTTCCGCGACAGTCACGATCTTCTGCGTGCTGCTTGGCTACCCCTATGCGCTGTTGATCACGGTTGCGACCGGCTGGAAAAAGCAGGCGCTGCTGGCAGCCGTGCTCTTGCCGCTCTGGACCTCGCTTCTGGTGCGCACCGCCGCATGGTTCATTTTGCTGCAGGAACAGGGGCTGATCAATTCGGCCCTGATGGATCTCAACATCATTGCCGACCCGCTGGCGCTGATCTTCAACCGCACGGGGGTGATCATCGCCATGACGCATGTGTCTTTGCCGATGATGGTGCTGCCGATCTACAGCGTGCTCCTGACCATTCCGAAAAACCTGATGCCGGCGGCGGCCTCGCTCGGGGCGCATCCGCTCAGAGCCTTCGTTCGGGTGCTGCTGCCGCTCAGCTTCGGCGGCATTGCCGCCGGCTCGCTGCTCGTCTTCATGTCGGCAATCGGATATTACATCACGCCGGCGCTGATCGGCGGGGCAGGGGACCAGATGATCAGTTCCTTCATCGCCTTCCATGCCCAGAACTCGGGCAACTGGGGCATGGCGAGCGCGCTCGGCATCGTGCTGCTTGTCGTCACCATCATCCTCTATGCCGTCTATGACCGGCTCGCCACACAGCGGGAAAGGAGCGCCTGATGCCGGCCAAAACACTGCAATGGCTCTTCGGAGCGCTGATGGCTGCATTCCTGATCGTTCCGCTTCTGGTCATGATGCCGCTTGCCTTCACCTCAAGCCTGCTTCTCGTCTATCCGATACCGTCATTCTCGTTTCGCTGGTTCGTCGAGCTGTTCACCGCACCGGCCTGGCAAAGGGCGATCGTCAACAGCCTGATCATCGGCTTCGGAACCACGGTGCTGGCGACGGTTCTCGGCGTGCTGGCGGCGCTCGGCCTGCGGCGGCGCCTGCCGATGATCCGCACGCTGTTCATGCTGCCGATGGTGGTGCCCGCGGTGGTGCTCGGCATCGGCATGCAGATCCTGCTGGCGCGTATCGGGCTTGCCAATACGCATCTGGCGGTCATCATCGCGCATACGGTCGTGGCGGTGCCCTTCGTCATCGTCAGCGTTTCCGGATCTCTGGCTGGCATAGACAGGCGGGTGGAGCTCGCGGCGGCAAGTCTTGGCGCTTCTCCGCAAAGAGTATTCGGCAAGGTTACGCTGCCGCTTGCCATGCCCGGCATCCTGACCGGTGCGGTTCTGGCATTTGCGACGTCGCTGGACGAGGTGGTGCTGACGCTGTTCGTCGCCGGGCCGAACCAGAGAACGCTGGCGCGCCAGATGTTTTCCACCATTCGTGACAATATCAGCCCGGCGATCGCGGCGGCGGCCTTCCTGTTCATCTTCGGCACACTGCTGCTTGCTGCCGTGGTGTTGATCGTCCGACGGAAAAAGGAGGTGGCTGCGATCTAGCGCCGCAGCCACGTTGTCGGATCTCCGCCAAACCTTCCTGTTGTTCCTTCTCGTAGGTGCCGAACACCCGCGGGACAGCGCTTTACTTGCAAAATCTCAGGATATTCCTTGCAAACGACGAAGAAGAGGCTAGGGAGGAGCCGCGATATATCGGTATGGCGCTGGCTGAAGCCGGTCATAGGAGGAGGGCCGAGATGAACACACGTTTAAAGCAGTCCGGCTTCCTGCCGGGAAATGCTGCCAGTCAACCCAAGGCGCTGACGACCTATAATTACATCCGCCACGCGATTATCACGATGAAGATGGAGCCGGGCGCAACGATCAGCGAGAAGGAAACCTGCACGGAGCTCGGTGTATCGCGCACCCCGATGCGCGAGGCCGTGCTGCGGCTTGCGCAAGAGGGGCTGGTTAACGTGGTGCCGAGTGGCGGCACCTTCGTCAACAGCATCTCGCTGCGGGGGGTGATCGAGGGGCATCTCATCCGTTCCAGCCTCGAACTGCGGATGGTGCGGCTTGCTGCGCGTTCCTATGACGTTGTCCGTGATCGGGATTTTGATCTTTTGATGTTTCTGCAGAGCGATGCGGCTAAGCGTCAGGACGTTGACCAGTCCTTTGAAGTGGATAATGACTTTCACCGGCTGGTTTGCACGATGGCCGGTTTCCCGGATGTCTGGCAGACTATTCACAATGCGACCGGACAGCTTGACCGGATAAGGCGCTTCGCTATCCCGCGTTCAGGTTATTTCGACGAAGTCGAACAGGAGCATCGGGCCATTTACGAAGCGATCAAGGCCGGCGATGCCGATCGCGCCCATGATCTCTTGCGGCAGCATCTCGATGACATCACGGCAGTCGTGGAGTATGTCGTTGCGGATCAGCCGGGCCTAATCGTGCAGGAACCCGGCTTTGATCTGTCGACGCTGGACGTCATGCTGGCGCCTCCGGCTCAATAGCCGCTTTCACGACGACCGGGATTAAGCGGTTCCTGTCCTGCCAAAACCCGGGTGGCATTATCGAAAATCTGCGCGGCGACATCCTTTGGATTGGGCATGGATGCGATATGCGGCGTGGCGAAGATTTTGGGATGGTTCCATAACAGACTATCCTCGGGGAGAGGTTCCTTGAGGAAGACGTCGAGGACCGCACCGCGCAGATGGCCGCCGTCGATCGCAGCCAACAGGTCGGCCTCCACCATATGCTCGCCGCGACCCATATTGATGATTGCAGCGCCCGGTGGCAGGAGGGCGAACAGGCCTGCATTCAATATGCCGCGGGTGGCATCGGTGAGAGGAAGCAGGCAGATCAGCGCATCGCAGCCGGACAAAAAATCCGGCAGTTGCCCATCGCCGCAATAAGTGGCGATTTCCGCCTCTTCCTTAGGCGAGCGCGCCCATGCGCGAACATTGTAGTTGAGGGCGCGCAGACTGCATCCGACGGTTCGTCCAATTGCGCCGAAGCCCAATATGCCGACCGTGTAATCCTGCGCCGCTATCTGTGCAAGGCGCTCCCAGCGTTTGCGTGCGGCGTTTTGCAGATGACGGTCCATTTCCCGGTGGAACAGCAGCACGGACCAGATCGCATATTCCGCCATGCCAAGCGCATGCTGGCTGTCGACGACACGGCAGACGGGGACGGCGGGAAGGTTCGGATCGGCGAAGATGTTGTCCAGGCCCGCGGCGATGCTGTGGACCATTTTCAGGTTCGGCATCTCCGCCAGAAGCCCATGCGGCGGGTTCCACGCTACGGCGACATCGGCGGTTTCGAAGCCGGGCTCGGGGTAAATGCTCAGCCGCACATTCAGGCCTGAAGCCTCGAATGCGGTTCTCAGAAAGGTGAGGTCGAGCGTGCTGCTGACTAGCGCGACGTGAGGGATCTTTGTGTCCGTCTGGCTCATCAATTCCATCTTTATCAAGACCTCATTGCTGCTGCTTATCTGTCTTCAAAGCATATGGCGTCGCGATTTTTCGCAATTGATTATTTTTTAAGCGGTCAGTTTTCAAGTTCAAGTTTTATGCAAAAAATCACCTGCCTTGCTTGACAGGTGCTAAAGCCCAGAGTCAAGATGATGCATCGATATATCGGTATATTGTTGACCCGGTACGATCGCGAATTGACGTCTGCACGTAAACGAAAATCCATAAGGGGAACTTCATGCGACGACTGATTTCTGCATCTTTAGCCCTTTTCATGACGACGACAGCGGCCTTTGCCCAGGCCGTACCGGGTGGCAAACTGAACCTCATTGTTCAGCCAGAGCCGCCAAGCATCATGATCGGCACCACCACCAACGGCCCGGCTCTGCTCGTCGGCGGCAATATCTACGAAAGCCTGCTGCGCTACGACGAGAACCTCAAACCCGAGCCGTCGCTTGCCAAGTCGTGGACGGTCTCCGATGACGGCCTGACCTATACGTTCACGCTGCAGGATGACGTGAAGTGGCATGACGGCAAGCCGATGACCTCGGCCGACGTGCTGTTTTCCGCCAACGACTATCTGATGAAGATGCAACCGCGTCATCGCAACCTGATGACCCATGTGGAAAGCGTCACGGCGCCGGACGACAAGACCGTCGTGTTCAAGCTGAAGCAGCCCTTTGAGGCCTTTATCCGCGGCTTGGCCTTCTACACGATGCCGGTCCTGCCCAAGCATATCTATGAGGGCACCGACTACGCCACCAATCCGGCCAACGACAAGCCGATCGGCACCGGCCCGTTCAAGTTCGACGAATGGAAGCGCGGCAGCTACATCCATCTTGTCAAGAACCCGGACTATTACGTGAAGGGCAAGCCCTATCTCGACGAACTGTATTACCAGGTCATTCCCGATGGCGCATCGCGTTCGGTCGCATTCGAGACCGGCAATATCGACGTGGTGCCGGGCGGCTCGGTCGAGAATTTCGACATTCCGCGGCTGAAGGATCTGCCCAATACCTGCACGACGGAAAAGGGCTGGGAATATTTCGCACCGCTCTCATGGCTGTGGCTCAACAACCGCAAGCCGCCGATGGACAATGTGAAGTTCCGTCAGGCGGTGATGTATGCGCTCGACCGCGAATTCGCCAAGGACGTCCTGTGGAACGGTTACGGCAAGGTTGCGACCGGGCCGCTGTCGTCAAAGCTTCCCTTCTACAAAGATGTTGAGCCGAAATACGCGCATGATGTCGACAAGGCCAAGGAACTGCTCAAGGAAATCGGCTATGACGGCAAGCCCCTGAAGCTCCTGCCGCTTCCCTATGGCGAAACCTGGCAGCGCTGGGCGGAAGCCGTGAAGCAGAATCTCGAAGAGGTCGGCATTCCGATCGAAATCGAAGCGGCCGACGTTGCGGGTTGGAACCAGCGCACATCCAACTGGGAATACGACATCGCCTTCACCTATCTCTATCAGAATGGTGACCCGGCAATCGGCGTGGACCGGAACTACAAGACCTCGCAGATCGCCAAGGGCAATCCGTTCAACAACGTCGAGGGTTATTCCAACCCTGAACTCGACAAGCTGTTCGATGAGGCTGCTGTCGCCTATCCAGCGTCCAAGCGTCAGGAGCTTTACGAACAGGCGCAGAAGAAGCTGCAGGAAGATGTTCCTGTCGCCTGGTTGCTCGAACTCGGCTTCCCGACGATCTACAACTGCAAGGTTC
Organism: Pseudomonadota bacterium; assembly: GCA_023451735.1. Taxonomy (GTDB): domain Bacteria; phylum Pseudomonadota; class Alphaproteobacteria; order Rhizobiales; family Rhizobiaceae; genus Neorhizobium. The sequence goes on from JAEXYH010000071.1 coordinate 189,455, forward strand.
AGGATATCGTGACGACCGCATCCGGCCTGCCGGAATCCATGCGCGACGCCTGGATCAAGAAATAAGCCGGTAGCAGGCGGAGATCCGTCTCCGCCTAGCCCATCCTGGACCTGAAAAATCTAGTCGGAGCTATGCTCATGCTGAGATTCATCTCGGGGCGGCTGCTGAAGGCAGTCGTGATCCTGATCTGCATCACCGTGCTCAATTTTTTCCTCATCCATGCCGCGCCTGGCGATCCGGCGGCAGTCATGGCGGGGGAGGCAGGTGATGCCGATCCTGCCTTCCTGCAACAGCTCAGAGAGCGTTTCGGCCTCGACAAGCCACTTTATGTGCAGCTCTGGATCTATGTCTCCTCCGTCGTCCAGTTCGATCTCGGTTATTCCTATCGCCAGCAATTGCCGGTGCTGCAACTGATCGGCGAGCGCCTGCCGGCGACACTGCTTCTTTCCCTTTCCGCCTTCGTGATCTCGCTCGGCCTTGGTGTTGCGGCCGGTGCCTTTGCCTCCGCTCGCCAGGGAAAGTGGGCCGATACGATCATCTCGCTGGTCGCCTTGATCTTCTACGCGACGCCGCTGTTCTGGCTGGCGCTGATGGGCGTGTTGCTGTTTTCCGTCCAGCTCGGCTGGCTGCCCGGCTTCGGTTACGAAACCGTCGGCGCGAACCATACCGGTTTTGCCCGCGCGCTCGATATCTTCCTGCACCTGATCCTGCCGGCGATGACGCTCGGGCTGTTCTTCATGGCGGTCTATGCCCGCATGACCCGTGCCTCGATGCTGGAAGTCGGCCAGCTTGATTTCGTCAAGACCGCCAAGGCAAAGGGCTTGCGTCCCGGCGTCATCCAGCGCCGCCATGTGCTGCGCAATGCGCTTCTGCCGGTCGTCACCCTTGCCGGCCTGCAGGCAGGGCAGCTCGTCGGCGGCGCGGTGCTGATCGAAACGGTGTTTGCCTGGCCGGGCATCGGCCGGCTGATGTTCGATGCCCTTTCGCAGCGTGACTACAATCTGCTGCTCGGCGTCTTTGTCGTCTCGGCCGCGATGGTGCTGCTCTTCAACCTCATCACCGACGTGCTTTACCGCCTCGTCGATCCGCGCATCAAGGTGGCGTCATGAAGGATTTCTGGAAACGTTTTTCGCAGAACCGCGGCGCCGTCGTCGGTCTGGTCATCCTGCTTCTGGTCGTCATTCTGTCGATCGTCGCTCCATTCATCTTTACCAAGTCGCCCTGGGCGATGGTGCAGCGGCCGTTCATTCCGCCCTTCACCATGGACGCTTTCGTGCTCGGCACCGATCCGATGGGACGCGACCTTGCGGCGGGTCTCGCCCACGGCGCACGGGTTTCCCTGCTGGTCGGGCTCGTATCGACCGTCGTTTCGCTGCTGATCGGCATTCCGATCGGCGCAATTGCCGGATATTTCGGCGGCTGGGTCGACGACCTGCTGATGCGGTTCACCGAATTCTTCCAGAGCGTGCCGAGCTTCGCGTTGGCCGTGGTGCTGGTGGCGATCTTCCAGCCGAGCATCTATTCGATCGTCATCTCGATTGCCGTGGTCTCCTGGCCGCCGGTGGCGCGCTTGCTGCGCGGCGAGGTTATGTCGCTCCGGTCGCGTGAATTCGTCGAGGCCGCCGTGCTTTCCGGCCAGACGCATTCGACGATCATCTGGCGGCAGATCCTGCCGAACACGCTCTCGCCGATCATCGTCCTGGCCTCGATGATGGTGGCGGCGGCGATCCTGATCGAAAGCTCGCTGTCTTTCCTGGGGCTGGGCGACCGCAACATCATGTCCTGGGGCTATATCATCGGTGCCGGCCGCACCGTGATCCGTCAGGCCTGGTGGGTGAGCTTCTTCCCCGGCCTTGCAATCCTTCTGACCGTGCTGGCGCTCAATCTTGTCGGCGAAGGGCTGAACGACGCCCTCAACCCGCGCCTTGCGCGCAAGGGGAGGTAACCATGGCAGGCATGATCGACACCAATGCCGTGACATCCGACGAAACCGCTGCCGCCGTCATCCATCCGGGTGCACTGAAGGAAGAGGGAAGGGGCGAACCGGTCGTCCATATCGACAGGCTGAGCATCGCACTTCCGGACGGCGCCGATCGCCCCTATGCGGTCGACCGCGTCAGCTTCAAGCTTTTTCCCGGCGAGATGCTCTGCGTGGTCGGCGAAAGCGGCTCGGGCAAGTCCATGTCGGCCAATGCGCTGATGGGGCTTCTTCCCGATACGGTGCGTGTGGCTCAGGGGCGTATCCTGCTTGGCGCTACCGATCTGATCACCATGCCGGCGGAGGCGCTCTACGCCATTCGCGGTCGCCGGGTAGCGATGATCTTCCAGGAGCCGATGTCGGCGTTGAACCCGCTGATGAAAGTGTCGGCGCAGATCGAAGAAGTGTTCGAGGCGCATGGTCTTCTGACGCCAAGGGAACGGAAGGAAAAGGCGTTGTCGCTTCTGACGGAGGTCGGCTTGCCAGATCCGCCGCGAGCCGCCGATAGCTATCCGTTCCAGCTTTCCGGTGGCCAGCGTCAGCGTGTGATTATCGCCATGGCGCTGGCGCTCGAGCCGGAAGTGCTGATCGCCGACGAGCCGACAACGGCGCTCGACGTGACGACGCAGGCGCAGATCCTGAAACTCATTGCCGGGCTCCAGAAGGAGCGCAACATGGCGGTGATGTTCATCACCCACGATTTCGGCGTCGTAGCCGAGATCGCCGACTATGTGACGGTGATGCAGCTCGGCCGTATCGTCGAGCAGGGAACGGCCGAAGAGGTGCTTTTCTCGCCGCAGCACCCCTATACGAAGAAGCTGATCGCGGCGATCCCGAAGGGCAGCGATGGTGTCGCTACCGTCGAGGCTCGCGAACCGCTTCTCGCTGTCGAGAAGCTTTCAAAGATCTATCGCATGGGCGGCGGGCTGTTTTCCAAGGCGCGTGAAGTGCATGCCGTCAAGGACGTGTCGTTCACGCTCGGTCGCGGCGAAACGCTCGGCATCGTCGGCGAAAGCGGATCGGGCAAGTCTTCGGTCGGGCGCTGCCTTGTGCGGTTGCAGGACCCCGAAAGCGGCCGTGTTCTGCTTGGCGGACAGGACATGGCGCATCTGAGGGGCGAGGAACTGCGCGCCATGCGCCGCCGGATGCAGATGATCTTCCAGGACCCGTACTCGTCGCTCAACCCGCGCGAAAAAGTCGGTCGCATCATCGCATCGGGGCCGATCGCCTATGGTGAGGATGAGAAAAAGGCGCTGGCACGCGCCGCCGAACTGATGGAGATGGTCGGGCTCGATCCCAAAGCGACCAACCGTTTTCCGCACGAATTTTCCGGCGGTCAGCGGCAGCGTATCGGCATTGCCCGGGCGCTTGCGCTCGAACCCGAGATCATCATCGCCGACGAGGCGGTGTCTGCACTCGACGTTTCGATCCAGGCTCAGGTTCTGGAACTGCTTGGCCAGCTGAAAAAAGACCTCAACCTCTCCCTCGTCTTCATCACCCATGACCTGCGCGTCGCCGCCAAGATCTGCGACCGCGTGATGGTGATGCAGAAGGGCGAGGTCGTCGAACTCGGTACGGGGAGCGAGATCTTCGACACGCCCCGGCACCTCTACACGAAAAGCCTGATCGAGGCCATTCCCGGTCGGGCAAAGGAAGCGCTGATGACGGCTTGAGCCCGTCGGATATCAATCAATCTGGGCAACAGAGCCCGCTTATGGAGCAGCACATGACGATTATGCCGAACTCGGTCGAAGCCCGCGACATGGCCTATCAGATGCATCCGATGGTCAATCTTCGGAAATACGAAAAAACCGGCGGCCTCGTGATCGAGAGCGGCGACGGTATCTATGTTACCGACAATACCGGCAAGCGCTATATCGAGGGCCTGGCCGGCCTGTGGTCGGTGGCGCTCGGTTTCGGCGAAAAGCGGCTGGCGGAAGTCGCCAAGGCGCAGATGGAAAAGCTGCCCTATTACCACAGCTTCTCCTACAAGACGCATGGGCCGTCGATCGATCTGGCCGAGATGTTGGTCAAGATCGCACCGGTGCCGATGTCGAAGGTGCACTTCACCTCCTCCGGTTCCGAAGCCAACGACCTTGCCTGCAAAATGGTCTGGTACCGCTCCAACGCGCTCGGCAAGAAGGAGAAGAAGAAGATCATCGGCCGGATCAAGGGCTATCACGGTGTGACGATCGCCTCGGGCTCGATCACCGGCCTGCCGCGCAACCATGAAAGCTTCGATCTGCCGCTCGACCGTATGGTTCATACGTCCTGCCCGTCCTATGTGCATTTCGGCCTCGAAGGCGAAAGCGAAGCCGATTTCACCAAGCGCATGCTGAAGGATCTGGAAGACCTGATCCTCAAGGAAGGCCCCGAAACGATCGCCGCCTTCTGGGGCGAGCCGGTGATGGGCGCCGGCGGCGTGCTGATGCCCTCGGACGGCTACTGGGCCGGCGTTCAGGCGATCCTGAAGAAATACGACATCCTTCTCGCCGCCGACGAAGTCATCTGCGGCTTCGGCCGCACCGGCAAGATGTTCGCCTGCGAGACGCTCGGCATCGAGCCCGACGTGCTTGTCGTGTCGAAGCAGATCTCATCGTCCTACATGCCGCTTTCGGCGATCATCATGAACGACCATTTCTATCAGCCGATCGCCGACGAGAGCGACCGCATCGGCGTCTTCGGCCACGGCTTTACCGCCTCCGGCCATCCGGTCGCGACCGCGGTTGGTCTCGAAAACCTGAAGATCATCCAGGAGCGGGATCTGGTCGGCAACGTCGCACGGCTGGAAGAAAAGTTCCTCGGGGGACTGGCAGAACTGGCCAAGCATCCGCTTGCGCATTCCTCGCGCGGCGTCGGCCTGCTCGGCGCGCTGGAAATCAAGCCCTGGGCGGATGCCAATGCCGGTGACGCCGCTGCAGCGATTGCGGCCGCATGCCAGGACGAGGGCCTGATCATCCGCAATATCGGTGAGGCCATCTGCTTCTGCCCGCCGCTGATCATCACCGCCGAGCAGATCGACGACATGTTCGGCGCCGTTGCCCGCGCACTGGATACGGTCGCCGCTACGCGCGCCTAAACATCGAGGATCGAGAACATGAACATGATGGAAAAGACCGATCTTGGCGAGATGACCGCGGCACAGCTTTCCGAGCTGTTCGCGTCGGGCAAGGCGTCCCCGGTCGAAGCCGCCAAGGCCTCGCTTGCGCGGATCGAAAAGTTCAATCCGAGCGTCAACGCCTTCGCCTATGTCGTGCCGGAACTGGCGCTCGCCGAAGCAAAGGCATCCGAAGCGCGCTGGAAGAAGGGCGAGCCGCTTTCGCCCATCGATGGTGCGCCGACGACGATCAAGGAACTGACGCCGGTCAAGGGCATTCCGTGGCGGCGCGGCTCGGCGCTGGGCGCAACGACGCCTTCCGAGAAGGAGTTCCTGATCATGGAACGCCTGCGCGGCGCGGGTGTCACCATTCTCGGCACGACGACATCGCCGGAATTCGGCTGGAAAGGTGTGACCCACGGGCCGGCATTCGGCAACACGCTCAACCCGTGGCGCACCGATCGCGCCTCGGGCGGCTCTTCCGGCGGTGCGGCCGTAGCAGCCGCGCTCAACATGGGCGTGCTGCATGAGGGATCCGATGGTGCAGGCTCGATCCGCATCCCGGCTTCGTTCTGCGGCGCCTTCGGCATCAAGCCAACCTATGGCTGGATCCCCTCCGACACGCCGACGGCGCTGTTCGAGCTTGCCCATCGCGGCCCGCTGACGCGAACCGTCGAGGATGCGGCGCTGTTCATGAATGCCACGACCGGGCCGACGCCGAAGGCGATGTATGGCTATAGCCCGACATCGGTGCCGAACTGGCACGAAGGGATCAAGGCCGCCAGCGTCAAGGGCGTGAAGATCGGCTACAGCCGCAATCTCGGTTATGCCGAAGTGCAGCCGGATGTGGCGGCCGCCGTCGAGCTGGCGGCCAGGCGACTTTCGGATATGGGCGCGATCATCGAGGAGATCGATCCGGGCTTCTCCAATCCGCAGGATGCTCTTCTGGCGCTCTGGTATGCCGCCGAGGCCCGCACCGTTGAGATGGTCAATCCGACGGAAGAGCAGAAGAAGCTGATGGATCAGGGCCTGATCCGCATCTACGAGAAGGGCAAAACCTACTCGGCCATCGACTATGTCACGGCCGAGCAGGTGCGCGCCGATCTCAAGGTGACGATGGCGCTGTTCCACGAAAAGTATGATGCTCTGATGCTGCCGACCATGCCGACGACGGCAATCGAGGCCGGTGTCGATTTTCCGGGTGGGATCGAGGGCAAGGACTGGTCCGACTGGTCGCCCTTCACCTATCCGTTCAACATGACCGGCCAGCCGGCCGTATCTGTTCCCTGCGGCTTCGATGCCGGCGGCTTGCCTATAGGCCTGCAGTTCGTCGGTCCGCGTTTCCGTGACGATATCGTGCTGGCATTGGCGGCGGCCTATCAGGCTGCCTATCCCGAAGACGTTCTCGGCGCGCCCAGGCTCGGCTGAGCCGGACAGCAAAGGTGCGGGAGCCTTGTCTTCCGCACCATACAATCAACAGCAATATCGGGATGAGACAGATGGCCTCCACGGCAAGCCAAGGGGCGGCAAGCGGGCTTGGCGCAGAGCTGAAGACGGGCGCGACTGCCGTGCCCCCGGATCAGGCCGAGCGCATCGCACGGGAAAAATACGGGCTTTCCGGCAATGCCGAATGGCTTTGGGGTGAGAAGGACAGCAATTACCGGCTGACACTCGACGACGGAAGGGAATATCTCTTCAAGGTTCTCAACCCGGCGGAAAATCCGGCGATGACAAACATGCACAGCCAGGCGCTTCTGCATGTGGAAGCGGCCGATCCCGGTATTCCGATCCAGCGGATCATCCGCACCCTGGACGGCGAGGCCGATTTCCGCATGACCGATGACGAAGGCGGCACGCGCGGCGTGCGTATGGTAACCTTCGCGCCCGGTATTTCGCAGAAATCGCAACCGCATTCACCCATCCAGCGCTACCGCGTCGGCGTGCTTCTCGGCCGCATGCAGAAGGCGCTTGAAGGATTTACCCACGAGGCCGCGGGGCATCGCATCACTTGGGACATGTCGCACGCCGCAGGGCTTCGCGAATTGCTGCCGGTGTTCGAGGACGAGGCGCAACGGGTGAGGCTGGAACGGGCGATGGCCGATTTCGAGACCCTGATTGCTCCGCGCATGGGCGAACTGCCGGCGCAGGTGATCCATAACGATTTCAACATGGAGAACATTCTCGTCAGCGAAAACGATCCGGATGAGATCAGCGGCATCATCGATTTCGGCGATATGGTGCATGCACCCATCCTGTTCGATGTCGCCGTGGGTGCGGCCTACCAGATGGGTGATGCCGATGATCCGGTCGAGGCGATGTGCGATTTTCTCAAAGGGTATGCGACTGAAAAGTCGCTTTCCGACGAGGAGATCACACTGCTTTATCCGGCTGTCGTCACCCGAATGCTGATGCGGCTCGCGATACCCGAGTGGCGGGCAAAACTGTTTCCCGAACATCGGGCACTTTACACCCGCAACAGTCCGACCGTCTGGGCGCAGTTTGCCCGGCTCGATGCAATTTCAAGAGATGACGCCGTAAAGCGCCTGGCAGCGGCCTGCCGCGCCTGACACCTGAGGGAGAGAGACATGAACAAGCCAGCCACAACGATGATCAACGGCTTCGATGCTTCGCGCCTGAGCAGCCTGCCGGAGCGCGAGCGGTCGATGATCGAGCGCCGTCAGGCAATGCTCGGGCCGTCCTACCGGCTGTTTTACGAGAACCCGCTGCATCTGGTGCGCGGCGAGGGCGTCTGGCTCTACGATCCCGACGGCAATGCCTATCTCGACACCTATAACAACGTGCCTTCGGTCGGGCATTGCCACCCGCGCGTTGTCGCCGCGATCGCCGAACAGGCGGCGGTGCTGAATACGCATACGCGTTATCTCGACGAAAAGATTCTCGACTATTCCGAGAAGCTGCTGGCGACCTTTCCGGAAGAGATGAACCGGGTCATGTATTGCTGCACCGGCAGCGAGGCGGTCGATCTCGCCATGCGTCTGGCCTGCTACTACACGGGCGGAACCGGCATCATCATTACCGAGAACGCCTATCACGGCACGACGGCGGCTGCCGCCGCCATCTCGCCGTCGCTCGGCCCGAACATGCCGCTCGGCATGCATGTGATCACCGTGCCGGCGCCGGATGCCTATCGCGCCGATGGCAAGGATGTCGGCGAGACATTTGCGCAAGAGGTTTCCAAGGCGATCGCTTTCATGCTGCGCCATGGCATCAAACCGGCGGCCTTCATCGTGGACAGCATATTCTCGACTGACGGCATCTATTCGGAGCCTGCGGGCTTTTTGAAGAAAACGCTGGACGTGGTGCATGACGCTGGCGCGCTTTATATCGCCGACGAAGTGCAGCCGGGCTTCGGTCGCACCGGCTCGCATATGTGGGGTTTCATGCGTCACGGCATCGTTCCCGACATCGCCGTCATGGGCAAGCCTATGGGCAATGGCCTGCCGATCGCGGCCGCGGTGATGAAGGGCGAGGTGCAGGAGCGTTTCGGCAAGGACATCCGCTATTTCAACACGTTCGGCGCCAACCACGTATCGATCGCCGCCGCCAATGCCGTGCTCGACGTCATCCGTGAGGAAGACCTGATGGGCAATGCGCTGTCGACCGGCAATTACATGCTCGACGGTATGCGCAAGCTGCAGCAGCAGTTCGACTGCATCGGTGACGTTCGTGGCGCGGGTCTCTTCCTCGGGCTGGAATTCGTCAAGGACCGGCAGAGCCGCGCCCCGGACGGACCGCGCTCGCTCACGGTCGTCAACCGCATGCGCGAACGTCGTGTACTGATCAGCGCCGCCGGCATCTACGGCAACACACTGAAGATCCGTCCCCCGCTACCGTTCGGCAAGGACCACGCGGACATCTTCCTGAAGGTGCTCGAAGAGGTGCTGCACGAGACGCAGTGACAGCATCCGCCTCGCCTATCGCTGCCATACCCAATGCCAAAGGATAGACCATGACCACCTCGCCGGAAATCAATGCCGAACGCCTCTGGGCTGATATCATGACGATGGGTGCGATCGGCGCGACGCAGGGCGGCGGCAGTTTCCGGCCGGCGCTTTCGGATGCGGACCGCGAGGGGCGCAACCTGTTCCGTTACTGGGCGGAGGAGGCGGGGCTGGTGGTGACTGTCGATGCGATCGGCAACATGTTCGCGCGGCGGGAAGGGACCGATCCATTCCTGCCGCCGCTGATGATCGGCAGCCATCTCGACACGCAGATGCCGGGCGGCAAGTTCGATGGCGTGCTGGGCGTCCTTGCCGGGATTGCGGTTATCCGCGCGCTCGATGCGGCAGGCGTCACCACGCGGCGGGCAATCGAGATCGCCAATTTCACCAATGAGGAAGGCGCGCGGTTCCAGCCGGGCGTGATGGGGTCGGGCATCTTTGCCGGGCTCCTGCCGATCGAAGACGCTTTGTCCCGCAAGGATGATGGCGGAGCGATGCTGGGCGACGAGCTTGCCCGGATCGGTTATGCCGGGCCGTTGCCGGTCGGCGGGCGGACGGTGTATAAATATCTCGAACTGCATATCGAGCAGGGACCGGAGATGGAAAAGGCCGGCGCGATGATCGCTGTCGTTTCCAACAGTTCATGGGGTTGCAGCGGGTTTATCGATGTCAGTGGCGAGAACGGCCATTCGCAGACAGCCGCCATGTCGACTCGACGCAATGCGCTTGTCGCCGCGGCAGAACTTATCCTTGAAATCGAGGCTATAGGGGCCAAGAACGAACCGGCGGGCATGGTCAGCGCTACGGTGATCAGAAACTGGCCGAACAACCGCGTGAATATTCCGCATCTAACCAAGCTTTCCTATGTCGCCGTTCATGCGACAGAAGAGGGACGGGCGAAGATCATCAGTTGCATCGAGGCTGCGGTAAGGCGGATCGCCGGGGAGACGGGACTGGCAATCGATGCCACGACCTCCCACTATCGCCAGCGGCTCGATCTGTCGCCGGAACTATCCGGACAGGTTCTCGAAGTGGCGGAGCGGCTGGGTTACACGTCGATGATGTTACCTACATTGACTTCGCACGATGCGCTGTCCATGACTCACCTCTGCCCGACGGCAATCATCTTCGTGCCCTGCAGACAAGGTATTTCGCATAGCGAAAGAGAATGGTGCGCGCCGGATCACGTGGCCGCGGGAGCAAAGGTGCTTTTGGATATGGCCATGTTGGCGGCGAACGAAGCATGACGCCCATGCACTCTTTAAGCCAACGAGAGCAAATGATTATAATGTAAGGAAGCTAAAACACGCAAAGCGAGCGGACGAGGCGCTGAGTGAATTCACATGCTAAACTTGCACTGGAAGACATAGGGGCCGGCCAGCCCAAGGCTGCCTGGGCGTATAATGTCATTCGTGATGCCATTATCACCATGAAACTGGCGCCCGGAGAAACGCTGAATGAAAAAGAGACCTGTGCTGAGCTCGGCATTTCTCGAACACCGATGCGCGAGGCCTTGTTGAGACTGGCGCAGGAAGGGCTCGTCAACATCGTTCCAAGCGGCGGCACGTTCGTCAACAAGATCGCTATGCGCAAGGTGATCGAGGGGCATCTAATACGCTCCAGTCTCGAAATGCGGACAGTGCGCCTTGCAGCCCGCAATTTCAATCCGATCCATGAAAAGGACCTCGATCTCCTGATCTTTCGCCAGCAGGAAGCGGCAAAACGACGTGACATCGACGAGGCTTTCAAGGTCGACAACGAGTTCCATCGTCTCCTCTGCCGCATCGCCGGTTTTCCGAATGTCTGGCAAACGATCCACAATGCGACGGGGCAACTCGACCGCGTACGGCGCCAGGCTTTTCCGAAGATCGGCTATTTCGAAGAGGTCCTTGACGAGCATGTGGCACTTTATGCCGCGATCAAGGCTCATGATGAAAACCAGGCCGCTAGATTGCTCAAGGAACATCTCGGCGGCATACTTGCCGTCGTCGAGTATGTCCTTCAGACCGACGCTGACATCATCACCGGTGAAGACGATATCGTGCTGCTCAATGCACTCTCGGGTGTTTGAGTTCCAATGACAAGCTGGACTTAACCCGGTCAGCCTGACGGCGCTTTAGATGGCGTCAGCGTCGTGCTGTGGGAGAAGCCGCGAAGGTCGACACCAGCCCGCTGTTGCAGTTGGTATTATCTGGCTCGACTGTGGTCGCCGCCATGCCCTGGGTGATGGTGAAAAGCCAAAGCGCCTTGGTTGCTGCCATCGAGCTGTCGTCCAAGCGATGGAAGTGTTTGCCGGGTAGGGGCCTCCTCGCATTTTGCTGGCCTTTGGGCTCCCATATTGCCGGTGGCTTACGTGGGCAAATAAAAGAACGACGACCACGAAGGAGGCCGCCGTCGTCGTCTTCACACCTGTCAGGATTAGGTTAGCGCGCGGCCCAATTTGCGCCTCGGCGAAAGATCGTTTTCATTTGCGGCACTTCGAATTCCTTGGCTTGATGGCCAAGCGAGGAATAAAAGACGCGGCCTTCACCGTATTTACGCTTCCAGACGACTGGCATGACAACCCCGTCGATCCAATAGGCGTGTTCGCCGGTGAAGGTCGTGGTCGCCAGCACTTCATTCGACGGGTCGACATGCATGTAATATTGCTCGGACGTGTAGGGAAAATCGCCAATCCCCTCCATCAGCGGGTCGTCCGGCCGGGTAACGTTGACGGTGTAATCGATGATATTGCCGGGATGCGCCACCCATTGGCCGCCGATGATGAACTGATAGTCGACGGACTCGCGAAACGCATCGCCGGCCCCGCCGTGGTAACCGGCAATGCCGACGCCGCTCTGAACGGCGGCAGCAAGGTTTTTCACCTCTTCCTTCTCGATCTTCGACATCGTCATGATCGGCACGATCAAACTGAGGTCATGGATGGAAGGGTCGGCGAATGCTTCGGTCGAGTGCTCGACATAGACCTTGAAACCGTCTTCCTCGAGCATGTCCCTGATGACCGCCGCGCATTCCTCCGGCTCATGGCCACTCCAGCCTCCCCACACGATGAGTGCTTCCCGCATATTTGTCTCCTCCAGATGATTATTTCGCCAGCTTTCCGTCGCTCAATGAAGCCGACAGTGGGGCAGGACGCTCCGTTACCGTGCCGATCTCGATCGTGCGGCCCTCGTTCGACGCCGTGTGAAAGGCTTCCATGACTTCCAGCACATGCAGAGCCAGATCGCCATTGGCACGGTGAGGCCGATTGCTGCGGATCGCGTGAGCCATGTCGGCGACGCCGATCGAACGGAAATTCCCGTCCGCATATGGCTCAGTGATGGGTTGATCCTCGAATGCCCCGCCCTTCCTGAGCAATGAAACGTCGCCGCCGAATTTGTTCGGATCGGGCACAATCAGCGTTCCTTCGGTTCCATAGACCTCGAGGGGCACATGCTTGTGGCCGGCAACGTCAAAACTCATGCCGATCTGTACGACGGCGCCATTGGCAAAGGCCATGACGCCGGCGACATGGGTCGGCACATGCACGGGGATGCGCTCGCCGTTGCGTGGCTCGCTCGTGATGATGCGTTCCGGTCGCGGTGTCGTGGTAAAACCGGCGACTTTCGAGACGGGGCCGAGCAGGTTGACAAGATCGGTGATGTAATAAGGTCCCATATCCAGCATCGGGCCGCCGCCAACTTCGTAATAGAAGCCGGGATTGGGATGCCAGCGCTCATGACCGGGGCACATGAAAGTGGCGGTGCCGCCGACCGGAATGCCGATCACGCCCTGATCGAGCAGTGCCCGCGCCGTCTGATGGCCGCCGCCGAGAAACGTGTCGGGAGCCGCACCGATACGCAGGCCCTTTGCCCTTGCTGCATCCGCAAGCTTTTTTCCTTCTGCAAAATTGATCCCGAGCGGTTTCTCCGAATAGGTATGCTTGCCGGCATCAAGCGCCTGCAGAGCGACGGTCACATGTGCCTTGGGAACCGTCAGATTGACAATAATCTCGACCTTCGGGTCGGCCAGAAGTTCGTCTATGGTCCTGACGGGAAGGTTGAATTCTGCCGCCTTGGCCTCGGCGATGTCCCGATTGAGGTCCGCCAATCCCCTGATGTTGAGGATGCCGAAAGTGCTGGTCATGGCCTTTAGATAGGCGCCTGAAATATTGCCGCATCCGATGATGCCGATACCAACCTTATCCATCTTTCTCCTCCCGATGGCATTGCTCTTGGTGGCGCGTCAGCGCGCCGGTCCGGTCGTGCTCCAGGGCGATTCGTAGAGCTCATAGAGCGCCACGGCGGCAGCGCCGCGCGCCCAGAAATCATCGTTGGAATCGTCGAAAACGAGTTCGCTGACGCCTTGCAGCGATGGTGGAATGGCAATCGCATAGGCGTCGCCGAGACTTTTGAGAAAAGGGGGCCCAAGCGCCAGAGATGTGCCGACCAGGATGACGCGTGGCGGCGCAAACAGCGTGACGATGTTAGCGATGCTGAGCCCGATTGCTTCTCCCGCCCTGATCGCGGCCGTTACCAGCTGGTTGTCCTCCGCCTTGATCAGTGCCTGCGCGTGCGCCATGCCGCGCCCGAGCTTGACGGCCTCCGCAAAGGCACCGTCGCCACGCTGGTCTGCCAGAATGGCGTTTTCGCCGGCCTGTGACGACAGGCGCACGGCGCCATCATCCCCCATGCCCAGGACCAGATCGCCGAGATTGTGGCTAAGCCCGCCGGCGCCGCGAAAAAGCCGGCCCTCATGCAGAACGCCAAGCCCGAGCGTCTGTTCGAGCGAGATCAGCACCATGTCCTCGAGATCGCGAGCCTTGCCGAACCAGTGATGGGCAAGCGTGATTGCGGTGGCGTCGCTTTCGATAATCGTCGGCGTGTCGAGTCGCGCCGACATTTCGGTGGCAAAATCGACATTGGTATCCTTGAGGATCGGGCTGAAGCGGATGTGACCGGTGCGGTGCTCGATGACGCCGGGCAGGCCGAGGCACACGCTGTGTACATCCTTCAGCGACAGGTCTGCATCGACGACGCAACGGCGCACACCATCCTCGATGAGGTCGGCGATCACGCTGATGGGCTGGCGATCGATGCGGATCGGCAGGGTGAGGGTGGACAGGACGTCACCGCAAAAATCGGTGACCACGAACACCATGCGGCTGGCGGTTATCTTGGCGCCAACGACGCGCGCGGCTGCAGGATTGAGTTCCAGCATCACCCTTGGTCTGCCGCGCGCGGCGGCGTTGCGGATGTCGCCTTCGTGTCGCGTCAGGATCAGGCCGTCGTCCAAAAGCGATCCGGTGATGGCGGAAACGGTGGTGGTCGAAAGCTCCGTACGCTCGGAGATTTCGACGCGGGAAATCGGTCCGTGACGCCGGATCGCATCCAGCACGCTCAACCGGTTCATGGCGCGCATGAGTTCGGGATCGGCGGTCTTCATATCGCTCGTGCAGCCCTTGCGTGGAATGCCATTTAATACGCAATCCAAATTAATTCGCGTTTTTGTAAAGCGAGTTTTGATCGAGATGCAAGGGGATAATTGTTACATTAGCCGAATTTTGGCGGAAAATGCGAGATTTTTATTCTGCCTATTGACAGTCTGGACATGGTCCTCAATTATTTAATTCGGATTGAGGATTAAAAGAGCTTTGGGAGGAGCGCCTTTGATGTCCAGACCATTTTTCCGCATACAAATGTTTTCGACCGCAGCCGCACTGGCTGCCTTCACGCTCGTCGGCGCCGGTTCCGCCGCTGCCGAGAGCGTGATTCGCTGGATGCATGTCGAGCAGGTGCCCGGCAATATCGAACTCTGGAACCAGATCGCCAAGGAGTTTGAAGCAAAGCATCCGGGCGTCAAGATCGAACTGCAATTCTTGGAAAATCAGGCTTTCAAGGCAAAAATGCCGACATTGCTGCAGTCGAAGGACGCTCCGAGCTTTTTCTACACCTGGGGCGGTGGTGTCCTGAAAGCGCAGTCGGAAACCGGCGCATTGCGGCCGCTCGATGCGGCCCTTGATGCCAATGGCGGCGAGTGGCGCAATTCCATCAACCCCAAGGCTATCGAAGGACTGACATTTGACGGAAAGGTATGGGCTTCGGCCACCAAGAGCGGCCTTGTCTCTTTCTATTACAACAAGGAGATGTTCCAGAAGGCGAACGTGGATGCGTCGAAGATCACCACCTGGGATGATTTTCTGGCGGCCGTGAAGACCTTAAAAGAGGCCGGCATCACGCCGATTGCCGGTGGCGGCCTCGATAAATGGCCCCTGCATTTCTATTGGAGTTATCTCGCCATGCGTGAGGCGGGCCAGAAGGGCTTTGCCGATGCCAAGGCCGGCGAAAACGACGGTTTCATTGCTGAGCCTTTCGTCAAGGCGGGCCAGCACCTGGCCGATCTCGGCAAGCTCGAGCCTTTCCAGAACGGCTATCTCGGTGCGACCTGGAATGACGCGCTGGCCGCTTTCGGCGATGGTCGCGCCGCCATCATTCTCAGCTTCGAAAACACGCCGGCCACGCAGGCGTCCAATTCTACCAGCCGAAAGGGACTGGCCGAGGAGAATATCGGCCGCTTCCCGTTTCCGACCATCGAAGGCACTCCTGGCGTCGTCACCGACAGTTTCGGCGGCCTCAACGGCTGGGCGGTCACGAAAGACGCCCCACCGGAAACCGAGGAATTCCTGCGCTACATGGCTAGCGTCGACGTCCAGAAGCGTCTCGCCAAGGATACGCAGATCATGCCGGTCGCCAAGGGTGCAAGCGAGGCGATCGCCAAGCCACTGCTGAAGGACGTCGCCGAGACGCTGGCAAAGGAAACCTGGCACCAGAATTTTCTCGATCAGGACCTCGGGCCGAACGTCGGCGCTGTTGTCAACGATGTCAGCGTCGAGATCGTGTCCGGCGGGCTGGAACCGGCCGATGCCGCCCAGCAGATCGAGGATGCCTTTTCCCTCGAGCGACAGTAGGGTGCTTTGCTTGCGCTCCCGCTCCATGGGGTTTTGAAACCTCCAAGAGCGCAGGTGATCCTTTCCCGACCATACCGCCGCATCCGGCGCGATGAGGAGTGCGAATGAGCATGAGCGATACAACCATGCCCGGCAGGACCTTTTCCCAAGCGAGGTCGCGTGCGACACCAAAACGCCGCAAGCGTTCGCTCAAGCACAGCAAGTGGCCGGTGCTGATCCTGTTCCTGCCGCCAGCGCTTCTGCTGTTCACCGTCCTTGTCATCCTGCCGATGGGCGAAGCGGCGTGGTATTCCTTCTATAACTGGAACGGTTACGGCCTGCCGCAGCAATGGGTCGGTTGGCGCAACTACCAGCTGATCTTCCGCAACACTGCTTTCAGCCAAGCGCTGATCAATAACGGCCTGATCATTGTGGCATCCATTCTGCTGCAGATCCCGCTTGCGCTCTGGCTGGCAACGATGATTTCCAGCCGCATCCATGGCGCGCTGTTCTTCCGTCTGATCTTCTTTTTGCCCTACGTGCTCGCCGATGTCGCCGCCGGGATGATCTGGCGTTTCGTTTATGATGGTGATTTCGGCCTGGTCGGCGGCATTGCGCATCTGTTCGGTGCTGAGCCACCTTATTGGCTGGCCGATCGCGATACTGCCATGTACGCCATCCTCGGCGTCGTCATCTGGAAATATTTCGGCTTTCACATGATGCTGTTCATCGCCGGCCTGCAGGCAATCGACAAGAGCGTGCTGGAGGCAGCGGATATCGACGGTGCCACCGGTTTCCAGAAATTCCGGCTGGTCACGCTGCCGCTGCTCGGTTCCACCGTGCGCCTGTCGGTTTTCTTCGCGGTCGTCGGCTCGCTGCAACTGTTCGACATGATCATGCCGCTCACGGGCGGCGGCCCGTCCAATTCCACCCAGACGATGGTCACCTTTCTCTATAATTTCGGGGTGACCCGCATGCAGGTCGGGTTCGGCAGCGCCGTCGGCGTCGTGCTATTCGTCATCTGCGTAACGCTCGCCTTCAGCTACAAGCGGATTTTTATGCGCCATGACTGATATCGCCACATCTCAGCCCATCGATGCCGCAACGGCGCCCGGCTCCGGCCGCCGCCTGCGCACCGCCACGCAGATCTACATGTATGTGGCGCTCATTCTTGTCGCTGCCATTGTCGTGGTGCCGTTGATCAGTGCCGCGCTCGGCGGCTTCAAGTCGCTCAGCGACCTGCGTGGCAATCCCTTCGGCCTGCCCACGGAATGGCAGTGGTCTAACTATGGCGACATCATCGTTAGTCAGCGTTACTGGCTTCAGATGGGCAACTCACTGGTGATCGCGGTGCTCACCGTGTTTCTGACTTTGGCCTTTGGCGCCATGGCCGCCTTCTGCTTCGCCCATATCCGCTTTTTCGGTTCGGACTATCTGCTGAACTACTTTCTGATCGGCTTGATGTTCCCGGCCGCGACCGCCATTTTGCCGCTCTATATCCGTATCCGCGATCTCGGCCTGATCGATACCTACTGGGGCGTTGTCTTGCCGCAGGTCGCCTTCGGTACAGGCATGAGCATCATGCTGTTCCGCAACTACTTTCGAAACCTGCCGTCGGAACTGTTCGATGCGGCCTTCGTCGATGGCTGTGGCTACATGCGCTTCTTCTGGCATGTCACCCTGCCGCTGTCGCGGCCGATCATCGCCACCGTCGGCATCATTTCCTTCGTCGGAAGCTGGAACAGCTACATCCTGCCGCTGATCATGCTGAATTCGGAAAGCCGTTATCCCTGGCCACTCGGCATCATGATCTATCGCGGCGAATTCAACACCGAATGGCAGCTGGTTCTGGCCTTCATCACGCTCACCATCCTACCCACAATAATCGTCTTTTTCCTGGCACAGAAACACATCATCGCGGGCCTGACCGCCGGTGCGGTGAAATCCTGACAGAAGGACCGGAGGATCGAACATGGCATCTGTAGAACTTGCGGAGGTTCGCAAGGCTTTTGGCGCTCATGAAGTCATTCATGGCATATCGCTGTCCATCGAGGACGGCGAGTTCGTGGCGCTGGTCGGTCCATCCGGATGCGGTAAGTCGACGCTTTTACGTATGATTGCAGGGCTGGAGGACATTTCGGGCGGCGATGTCATAATCGATAATGCCGCCGTCAACGAGCTGACGCCGCGCGAGCGCAACATCGCGATGGTCTTCCAGTCCTATGCACTTTACCCGCACATGACGGTAGCTGAAAACATGGGCTTCAACCTGCGGCTTTCGGGTGCGTCGAAGGCAGAGATTGCCGAGCGGGTCAGCGAGGCCGCGCGCATGCTCGATCTCGTGCCCCTGATGGAGCGCAAGCCCGCCCAGCTTTCCGGCGGCCAGCGCCAGCGCGTGGCGATGGGGCGCGCCATTGTTCGCAACCCTGCCGTCTTCCTGTTCGATGAACCGCTTTCCAACCTCGACGCCAAGCTGCGTGTACAGATGCGTTCGGAGATAAAGACGCTCCATCAGAAAGTGAAGACGACATCCATTTATGTCACTCACGACCAGATCGAGGCAATGACGCTTGCTGATCGTATCGTGGTTCTGAACCAGGGAAGGGTGGAGCAGCAGGGTACGCCGATGGAACTTTACAAGAAGCCAGCCAATCTTTTCGTAGCCGCTTTCATAGGCTCACCGGCGATGAACCTGCTCGATGGCACGATCGACGCTGAAGGAGGCGAAGCGGCGGTACGGCTGACGGACGGCACGGCAATCCGAATCGCCCACGATCACAAAGTACAACGCGGCCAGTCGATCAAGATCGGCTTGCGGCCAGAACATCTGACCCCCGGCCAGAGCGGCACGGCGTTGACTGGCCAGACCTTACTTGTCGAACCGACCGGTGCCCAAACGCATGTGATCTTCGATCTCGCCGGACAACCGGTGACGGCGATCGTCGATGGGGAATATCCACAGCGCTACGGTTCGCTGTTCAAGGCAAGTATCGCCGCTGAACAGGTGCATGTTTTCGATCGTGAAACCGGAGTTGCATTGTAAGGTCTTGCGCGGGTTAAGGTTCAAGCTGCGTTCAAGCGATCGTCCTGTGAAACCTAAAAGAACATCCGGCGAAACGGCATGATCGCCGCCCCCATCGCGGCGGCATCGCTCGCTATTTCCGACACGATCAGTTTTGGACCGCCTCGATGCACGCCGTATCGAGGGCGGTCGAAGATGATCGTCCGTTCAATCAGCATGGATGCCAGACCCGGTGGAATTTGCCCGCCGAAGACGATCGCCTGTGGATCGAGGGTGGCACGAATGGCGTTGACGAGACGGATATAGGCTGGCGTCACCTCGTCCACCCATTCGGACACTCCAGGCCAGTTGCGATTGAAATGGCGGCGCATGTAATGAATCGACGGAACGTCGACACCATTTTTGTTCAACCGGTCGATCAGATATTGCAGCGCCGGGCGGCGATCGCTTTCGACTTCATCATACAACCCGGAAAATTCGCCGGCATTGCCATTGCCGCCCTGCAGCAACTCTCCATCGATGATCACGCCGCCGCCGAAGCCGTAGTTGAAGCTCAGATAGGCGAAATTCCGTATGAAGCGGCCAGTGCCGAACATCGATTCCGCGATGGCGCCCGATTTTGCACCATTAATCACCCAAGCCGGTCGGTCGAGTAAACCCGCAATTATAGGCCCCAGCTCGATCATGGACCATTCATGCAGGGGAAGAGGCGCATTATGGCGCGTGCCATCGACATGATAGCCGGCAATCGCAAAACCGATGCCGAAAAGGTCGTCCTCGGACAAATTGTTGTGCTGCTGCAACTCGGCGACCTGCTGTTTCACCAGTTGAAGCGCCTGGTGCATCGTCTTTTCTCGCAGCGGCACTTCCCGTTCACCGAGAATTTTTCCGGCAAAGTCGACGATACAGATACCGATAATGTCGGTATTCACCGAGATGCCGCAGGCATAGGCGTGGGCACCATTGAGATGCAGCATTGGGCTTGGTTGGCCGCGTCCCAGTCCAGGCTTTGCCGAACCCAGCAGAATGACGTTACGGTCTGCAAGCTGATCGAGGATGCGATGAACCGATTGCTGGGTGAGGTCGGTATGGGTCGTGATCTCTGATCTGGAAATGCCCGGATTGCGCCAGATCAGTTGCAGTAATCTGCGCTCGTTTGACGAGACGACCATTGTCTCGTGCGGCCGGAGAAAGCGTGGGGCAATCAAAGCCTCCGGAACATAAGCGCCTGACACACCACAATACCTTACTGCTAAAGTGTAATAATCACATCTATTCTAGCTGCAGCCTATGCCTTCTTACCGGCACAAGGCTGGTATTTCAAGCGATTTCAGCCGTCATCTCAATGTTACACATAAGGTGTAATAAACCAAAAGCAAAGATCGAGCGACGTTCGGTCATTTTGGAAAACGAGGGCGATGATGAACAAGTTTACTCTGGCGGCCGTGGCTGCCATGATGGCGGGCACAGGTTCCGCACAAGCCACCAATATCGAGTTCTGGTACGGCAACACCGGCCCGGTCGAGACCGCGATCAAGGCGCAATGCGATGCCTTCAACGCCTCACAGAGCGAGCATAAGGTCAACTGCGTCGGCCAAGGCTCCTATGAAGTCTCCATGCAGAAGGCGATTGCCGCCTATCGCGCCAAGAACCATCCGGTTCTCATTCAGTTCTTCGACGCCGGTACGCTCGACCTGATGCTGTCGGATGCCGTTGAACCGGTTCAGGATCTGATGCCGGACGTGAAGTGGGACAGCTACATCGCCGGTGCCCGCGCCTATTACGAAACCTCGAAGGGCAAGTTGTTCGCTCAGCCCTACAATTCCTCGACGCTGTTGTTCTACACGAACAAGACCGAGCTTGAAAAAGCAGGCATCACCGAAACGCCGACGGGCTGGGAGGAGATCATCGAAGCGGCCCGCAAGCTCAAGGCTGCCGGTCACGCATGCCCGTTCGTCACCGATGGTGATACCTGGCGCATTCTCGAACAGTTCTCCGCCCGTCACGGCCTGCCGATTGCCACCAAGCATAACGGCTATGACGGTCTCGACGCGGAATATGTCATCAACAGCACCTTTGCCGCCAAGCATCTCGCCAATCTGGTCGAGTGGCGCAAGGAAGGTCTCGTTCGTCTCGCAGCCGATACCAAGGCCGGCAATTATACCGCCGCCTTCAATGCCGGTGAATGCGCGATGATGGAACAGTCTTCCGGCTCCTACGCTGCCGCCGCCAAGGCGTTCGATGGCAAGTATGAGCTGACTGTCAACATGGCGCCGATGTACAAGGGCTATGAGCGCCACAACACCTTTGTCGGCGGTGCTTCCATCTATGTCATGAAGGGGCACGACAAGCCCGAGATCGAAGCCGCCAAGGCCTTCCTTGACTTCCTGCGCAAGCCGGAACAGCAGATGTTCTTCACTGCAGCAACGGGTTACGTCCCTGTCACCACCGACGTTCTCGACGCTATCGCCAAGAGCGACGAGGCCAATTCGCCGAAATACGCTACCGCCAAGGTCGGCGTCGAATCCATGAACCAGCCGGCGACCGCCGATACCCGCGGCATCCGCCTCGGCTTCTACGTGCAGTTCCGTGAAGTCTTCATGGAAGAGACCCAGAAGGCTTTTGCCGGCCAGCAGACGATGCAGGTGGCCCTCGACAACACCAAGAAGCGCGGTGACCAGCTGCTGCGCCGTTTCGAGCAGACCTACAAGGGCAAGCAGCTCCCCTGACTCGCAACACTGTCTTCGCAGCATGGGGCGGTTCGCCGCCCCATGACTTCAATCCGTTTAGGGACTGTCTTGATGTCGTCGGAATCCTCTTTGTTCAGCCACCGCTGGCTGCCGCTGCTTCTGGTGGCGCCGCTGATGCTGTTGATCGTGCTGTTCTTTTATGTGCCGGTCTTCCAGGCCTTCTACTGGTCGTTCTTCCTTGAGCAGCCGTTTGGCGGCGGTTCGGAATTCGTCGGCTTCCAGAATTTCCAGCGCGTGCTTGCCGATCCCGAATTCTGGGCCGCCACCGGCCGTACCGTCGTCTTCATGCTGACGGCATCATCGCTCGCCGTCGTTGTGCCGCTCATGCTGGCGATTGCCGCCGACCGAAAGATCGGCCTGTCTTATGCGGCACGTAACATCCTGGTCTGGCCAAAAGGCATTGCCGGCGCTTCGATCGGTGTCGTCTTCGCCTTCATCTTCAATCCGTTCGTCGGCGTGATGGCGCCGCTTAACACGCTGTTTCCCGGCCTGTGGAATCCCGGCATAGATGGCACCGATGCGTTTATCACGCTGGTGGGCGCGCATGTCTGGAGCGGCATTCCGTTCAATTTCGTCATTCTGTTGGCCGGCCTGCGCTCGATACCGCCGACCATGTATCAGGCCGCTGCGATGGATGGTGCAGGCCCCTGGCGACGCATCTTCGATGTGCAACTGCCGCTGATCATGCCGCAACTGTTCCTCACCTTCGTGCTGGAATTCACCGAAAGCATCACCTCGGTCTTCGCGCTGATCGACACCATTACCGGCGGCGGTCCGGGCGGTTCGACGACGCTGCTCGTCTATAAGATCTATGTCGACGGTTTCCGCGGCTTCGATCTTTCCGGCGCTTCCACACAAACGGCCATCTTGATGGTCTTCGTCCTTCTTCTCGCGGCCTGCCAGTTCTTCTTCCTCGGCCGGCGCATCAACTACGAGCGCTGAGCCATGGTCGAAAACGCACGCTCCATCAATATCGCTGCCGGCATCCTGCTCGCTATCGGCATTTTCTACATCGTAGGCCCAATCTACCTGACGCTGTCCACAGCGTCGCAGTCCTATGAATACATGCTGCGCAATGGGCTGGCGTGGGTTCCGGGCACCGAGCTGTTTGCCAATATCGGCAAGGTCATCCACGACACGCGCATTCCGATCCAGATGCTCAACAGCATGATCGTGGCATTCTCCAATGCGCTCGCCACCTGTGTCCTGTCCTTTCTGTCTGCCTATGCGATCGTCTATTTCCGCATCCGCTGGGCGGGCGTGGCCTTCGCGCTGATCCTGGCAACGATCATGCTGCCGCTCGATATCCGGGTGATCACCACCTATCAGGTGGCGGCCAACATTTTTTCGCCGCTCAATGCGGTTCTGGATTTTACCGGTCTCAACACCCTCATGGCGTCAGTCTTCGGCTCCCCGGTCCAGCTCGAACTCAGCGTGCTCGATACCCATTTCGGTCTGGTCGCGCCGCTGGTGGCGCATGGCACCGGCACGTTCCTGTTTCGCCAGTTTTTCCTGACACTACCGAAAGACCTGTTCAAGGCAGCGCGCATGGATGGGGCGGGGCCGATCCGGTTCCTCATCGATATCCTTCTGCCGCTCGCCCGCACCAGTTTTGCCTCGCTGTTCGTGCTCACCTTCCTTAGCGGCTGGACGCAATATCTGTGGCCGCTGGTCGGCGCCTCGACGCCCGACATGCAGACCGCAGTCGTTGGCCTTGCTCGCCTTGTGCCGGATGCAGACGGCCAGGTGCCCGATTTTCCGATGATCATGGCCGGCGCCGTGCTCGTCTCCCTCGTTCCACTGACGATGATCGCTCTGCTGCAGCGTTTTCTCGTTCAGGGCCTCGTTCTTTCGGAGAAATGATCCCATGACCGCCATCGACACAGCCATCCGCGCCGCCGCGGCAGATATCGAGCTCATCGGCGTCACCAAGTCCTATGACGCCAAAAACACCATCATCCCGCCGATCGATGTAACGCTGCGCCCCGGCGAATTCACCGTCGTGCTCGGCCCATCGGGCTGCGGCAAGTCCACGCTGTTGCAGATGATCGCGGGCCTTGAGCGCGTGTCCGGCGGCAGGATCGTCATCGGCGGGCGCGAGGTGCAGGATCTGGAACCGAAACATCGCGGCTGCGCCATGGTGTTCCAGAATTATGCGCTTTATCCGCATATGACGGTCGCCGAAAACATGGCCTATAGCCTCAAGGTCGCCGGTGTTTCGAAAGCCGCCCGCGCAGAGCGTGTCGCCAGAGTGGCCAAGATGCTCGGCCTTGCCGATTTTCTCGAGCGCAAGCCAAGCCAGCTTTCAGGCGGCCAGCGTCAGCGTGTTGCGATCGGGCGCGCCATCATCCGCGAGCCGGGCGTGCTCCTGTTCGACGAGCCACTCTCCAACCTCGATGCGCAGCTGCGTCAGGACATGCGCGTCGAGCTAGCCGAACTGCACCGCCGTATCGGCGCAACCAGCATCTTCGTCACCCACGATCAGGTCGAGGCGATGACGCTTGCCGACCGTATCCTCATTCTCAACAAGGGCCACCTTGAACAGTTCGATACACCGAAGGCGATCTATCACAATCCGGCCTCGGTCTTCGTCGCCAAATTCATCGGTTCGCCGCCGATGAATATTCTGGACGTGACGGGCGACGGTTCCGTGCTGCGGCTGGCTGACGGTCAGGTTGTCGCGAGCTATGCCGGCAAGGGCAATTTCCAGCTCGGCATTCGCCCGGAAGATATTGCCGTCAATGACGGCGGCTCGATCAAGACGGAAATCCGTTACCGAGAGGATCTCGGTTCGCATGAAATCCTCGAAACGAAGATTGCCGAACAAAATCTGCGGATCGCTATGCCCTTCGGCGTCGAGATCGACACGGGGCAGGCGCTGTCGCTGTCCTTCCCGCAGGCTCGCCTGCATCTCTTCGACGGCGAAACCGGTCGCGCCATTTCCGGCGCCTTCGGGAATGCAAAATCCCCATCTGCAGCAATGAAAGAATACCAGTGAACTACAGGGATTTTATTGCCGACAAGACACGGGATTGCGCCGTGGTCGCGCATCGCGGTATCTGGTGCCACGCGCCGGAAAACAGCCTCCTCGCCGTCGAGCGGGCGATTGCCGCAGGCTATGACGCAGTGGAGATCGACATTCGCCGCAGCGCCGATGGCGGCTTATTTCTGCTGCATGACGAGACACTGGAGCGGATGACCGGGCTTGACCAGCGTCCGGAAACGCTGACCTCGAACGATCTTGCGGTGCTGCGCCTGCGCAATCGCGGTGGCGGCGATGACAATGCCCTCACGCTGGAAAGGCTAGCAAGCCTTGCCGAGGTGTTCGAATTGACGCGTGGCCGGATATTCCTTCATCTCGACGTCAAGGAGCGGGAGGTGATCCCGGAAGTGATCGCTCTCGCCAAGGCCATGGACGTCGATCATCAGGTCGATTTCTGGGCCGCGTTGAAAACACGCAAGGATCTCGACTGGATCCGCGACACGATCCTGCCGCATGACGTGTTGTTCCTGGCCAAGACCCGGCTCAACGTTCCGGGTGCCGCCACGCAGCTGGCGCTACTCGAGCAGCTGTCACCGAGTATCTGCGAAATCTATTTCGACGCGCTCAGTGAGCTTTCAGCCGTCGAAAAAATCATCCGTAACACCGGCATGGCGCTGTGGGTCAACACGCTCGACAGCGTTGCCTGCGCCGGTTTTGCCGATACCGCTGCCCTTGCCGATCCCGATGCCGTCTGGGGAAGGCTGATCGATGCCGGCATCTCGGTCATCCAGACCGATGAGGCGGCGGCTCTCAAATCCTATCTTGCGGCCCGCCGCAGCTGACTGACCTCCAAGGAAAATGTGAAATGACGCATTACGCAGACTATATAGCCGACCAAAAACGCGATCCCGCCATCGTTGCCCATCGCGGCGCCTGGCATGGCGCGCCGGAAAACAGCCTTGCGGCCATTGAACGGGCGATCGCCGTCGGTGCAGACGTCGTCGAACTCGATATCCGCAAGAGCGCCGATGGCGAGCTGTTCATCATGCATGACGACACGCTGTTGCGTATGGCCGGTATCGATCGCGACGCCGAAACCTTCACCATGGCGGAGTTGCAGGCGATTGCGCTGCGCGAGGACGACGGCGGCGAGCATCGCGCAACGACCGACCAGCGCATTCCGACGCTGAAGCAGGCGCTGGAAATCATTCGCGGCCGCATCTTTGCCGATCTCGATCTCAAGGATCGCGGCCTGTTCTCCGAAGTTGCCGCCTGCGCCCGCGAGATGAATGCCGCATCCTATGTCGACCTGAAGACCCGCGTCATGACCCGTGAAGAACTCGACTGGGTGCGTGCGCAGGACATCGAAGGCGTCGCCTTCATGGCGATGTCCAGGTTCACGGCCGAGGGCATCCTGGACACGATGGCGCTATTGTCGGACATCAAGCCCTTCATGTGCGAAATCCGCTTTGACCGGCTGGCGACAATCGAGCAAAACCGCCAGATGTTCCAGGATGCCAACATGGCACTGTGGACCAACACACTCAATATGGAAGCCAGCGGCGAATGGGTGGACAAGACGGCGCTCATTGATCCCGACCATATCTGGGGCACCTTGATGAATGCCGGTATCAGCGTTTTCCAGACGGACGAGCCGGAAGCGCTGAAAGCCTATCTGGAGGGGCGCCGCGCATGAAAACAGTCAGCGACGCGCTTCTCGATGAACTGATGGGCTATATGCGCGAGGCGGCGGCAGGAGAAATCCTGCCACGGTTCCGGTCCGTGACCTCTGACACCATTCGCGCCAAGACGATGGCGGACGATATCGTGACGGATGCCGATATCGCCTCCGAGCGCCTGATCAGCGAAAGGCTGAAGGCGCGCCTACCCGGCATCGCCGTGATTGGTGAAGAGGCGGCTTCGGATGATGTGTCCATTCTGGCAAGGCTCGCGGAGGCAGACCTTGCCGCCGTTATCGATCCGGTCGACGGAACCTGGCATTTTGCCCATGGCACGCCGATGTTCGGCAGCATTCTCGCCATCGTTTCCGGAGGGAAAACCATCGCCGGTATCATTCATTACCCGGTTCTGAACGATTTTATGGTGGCGCGACCCGGGCAAGGTGCCTGGCATGTCGGTGCGAATGGTTCGAGCACACGTCTGTCCGTTGCCGCACCAGGGCCGGTCGACGAGATGCATGGCTTCATTCCGCTCCATATGTTCGATCCGGATTTGCGCGCGGAGCTGGCACCGCGCATGCTGAAATTCCTCCGCGTCACCACATGGCGCTGCTCGGCGTGGGAATACCGGATGCTGACAACCGGCGCGATGAGCTTTTGCCTCAACGAGAGCCTGAAACCTTGGGACCATGCTGCCGGTGTCCTCATCCACTCGGAGGCTGGCGGTTATGCTGCGACGATGGACGGAGAACTGTATAAGCCAACCATGACCAAGGGACATCTTCTGGCGGCGCCGGACAAGCGTTCGTGGGCTGACGTGCACCATGCCATATCTTGCTGATGCCGGGGGCATCAGACCATACTATGCGCAGATATCCGGACCAATTTTTCATCGCTGATCTAACGGGTAGGGATCGGCGTTTGTCCTCTTAGAGAACGACGCGAGAAATGGTCGTAGAGCATCATGAATGCGATGAAGCGGACCGGCTTGCCGTTAGATCGCTTATTCAATGACACTCGGGGATTTGAGCCAAGACGGTTGTCGAATCGATGCTTCGATCTCTCGCAACAATTGGTCGGAACACCGTCCATTTCAAAATTCTGCATTAGTTCACATCAGTCACCAAATCTTTGCGCGGGGTTCACGAAACTGTCGCTTGTGATTGCTACATCGCCGTTATTGCAATTATTTTTGCACAGGAGATACGGATGTCACAGAAATTGCAGATCACTCTCGCGGCCAGCGTCATTGCTCTTATTGCCAGCGGCGGCGCGGCCGAGGCAGCGACAGCCGTTAAGTTCTGGCACAGCTTTAACAAGTCCAATGGCGAAGCACTCGACAAGGTCATCGCCGGCTTTGAGGCCGCTAATCCGAATATCGATATCGAAGCCGAATATGTCGGCAACTACAACGACATCATTGCCAAGCTGCAGGCCGCCATTCCGGCTCGCCGCGCACCGGATGCCGTAATCCTCGAAGTCACGCGTTATGGTCTGTTTGCGAACAATAACCTGCTGACCAATCTGACCCCCTATTTCGATGCCGATCCGTTGAAGGATGATCTTTACGACTACGCCCGCGAAGTCGGCGTGATCGATGGAAAGAATTACGTCGTGCCGTTCAACTCCTCAACGCCGGTCCTTTACTTCAATAAAGACATCTTCGCCCGCGCCGGCCTTCCCGCCGATACCCCCCTCAAGACGTTCGAGGATATCACGGCTGCCGCCAAGACGATCAACGAGAAGCTCGGTTCGGAAGGCATTTCCGGCATTGCGGCACCTGGACAGTTTGCCCGCTGGGGTATCGTGATGGCCAATGACAGCGAAATGGTTGATCCGATGACCGGTGAAATCTTGCTCGACAAGCCGAACACGATCGAGGCCTATCAGTGGATGGCATCGCTCGTGAAGGATGACAAGGTCGCTTCGCCCGATGGCGTGACCGACGAGGACAATGGCCGTGATGCCTTCCTCGCCAAGAAGGTGGGCATCATGATGAACTCGACCGGCAATTATGTCGGCGCCAAAAAGGCACTCGGCGATGAACTTGCCGTCCGCCCGATGCCCTGCAACAAGGCCTGCTCTGTTCCGATCGGCGGCGCCGGTATCGGCATCATGTCGACATCGGCAAAGGACGTGCAGGACGCGGCATACAAGTTCATCAGCTATGCCGCATCGCCCGAGGCCAACGCCACGTGGTTTGCCGGCACCGGTTATCTTCCGATCAACAAAAAGAGCGCCACTCTGCCGGTCGCCAAGGAAGCGCTGGCAACACAGCCAGGCATCGACGTGGCGATCGAATCCCTGCCCGTCGCCCACGGTCGTGCACGCACTACGGTTGTGACCTGGATGCGCACCACCGAATACAAGACGTGGGAAGCCATGGCGCTCGGTCAGGCCAATGTTGACGAAACCATGAAGGACTTCGCGGCGCGGACGCGCTCTGAAGAAAAACGCGCCGGCAACTGATCCTCTCCGTAAAAGGGCACCGGCAGATGCTTATGGCATCTGTCGGTGCAGTCATGACGATGTTTCGCAGATTCACGCCCTATCTCTTCGTGGCGCCGCTGATGATCTTCATCGCGCTGTTCACCTACGTTCCCATTATCGCAAGCTTTAACCTCAGCTTTCGCGAATGGAATTTCCTCACCCCCGACATGCCATTTGTCGGATTTCGTAACTACGAGCAGCTGCTCGCTTCCCGCGACCTTTGGAACTCGCTTTGGGTGACGACCCTGTTCGCCGTCCTGTCCGTGCCGCTGCGGCTTGGCCTTGCGCTGGTGATTGCCGCCTATCTCGTGCGCGAAACCGTGCATGTGCGGCTGTTGCGCGGCGCATTGTTTCTGCCCTCGGTCGTGTCGACAGTCTCGATCGCGGTAGTTTTTTCATGGGTGTTCTCGACGGATTACGGCATGGTCAATGCCATCCTCGGCACGTTCGGTCTGGGCAAGGTTCAATGGCTGCAAAATCCGCATCTGGCCCTTTGGGTGCTGATCTTCGTCAATACATGGAAACAGATCGGCTATGACATCGTCATCTACATTGCCGGCCTGCAGGCAATTCCGCGCGAACTCTATGACGCCGCAGCCGTCGATGGCGGCAAGCGTCTGCATGTGTTTCGCCGCATCACCATGCCTCTGGTCATGCCGACCACCTATTTCCTCCTGGTGATTTCTGTCATCGAAGCCTTCCAGGTTTTCACGATCGTCAACGTGATGACGCGCGGCGGGCCGGCGGGCGCAACCGACATGCTGGTCAATCTCCTCTACGAAATCGGCTTCGTGCTATTCGATATCGGGCGCGGTTCAGCGCTGGCGGTGCTTCTGTTCATCCTGCTGGTCGCTCTCGCCATCCTGAAATCGCGCATCATTGGCCGGAAGGTGCATTATGAAGCCTGAGAACCCTTTTCTTGCCGGGCTGGCGGTGGTCGCTGGCCTGCTGTTCCTGTCGCCGGTGCTCTATTCGATCTGGATGTCGTTCCAGACGGTGGACGCCTATTACGCCGGCGAACTCGGTTTCACCCTCGACAACTATGCGCGGGCGGTTGGACAATACAATTTCGCGCGCTATCTCCTGAACAGCCTGATCGTATCCGGACTGGTGACGATACTCGGCATTACCTTCGCCACCATGGCGGCCTACGCGTTCGCTCGGTATTCCTTCAGGGGAGACAATTTCCTGTTCGCGGCAAGTGTCGCGACATTAATGATCCCGAGCCATATCAGCCTCATCCCTAACTATCTGACGCTGGCAAAGGTCGGGCTTCTTGACAGCTATGCCGGCCTCATCCTGCCCGCGATTTCCAACGGTTTCGCCGCGTTCTTCCTGCGCCAGTATATTCGCGGCATTCCGAAAGCACTGGATGAGGCGGCTTACATGGATGGCGCGACATCGCTGCAGGTTCTGTGGCGTATCATCGTGCCGCTGTCGCGTCCGGCCATCGCATCCATGGCGCTCTACATCTTCATTACCGAATGGAACAACTATATCTGGCCGCTGGTCGCTGTCGGCAAACAGGATCTCTATACGCTGCAGATCGGCCTTGCCCGCCTTTACCGCATCAATCCCGGTGAAGGCCTGATCGACTGGCCTCTGGTCATGGCCGCATCGACGATCACCATTCTTCCCGTTCTCCTCGGCTTCCTTCTGGTGGAGCGCCATCTTGTGCGTGGCATCACCATGGGTGCCGTCAAGTAATCCAGGACATTAAGACATGACACGCATTGCATCTCATCGCGGCGGCACACTGGAATTCGGTGACAGCACGCCCCACGGCTTTGCCGCCACTGCCGCAATGTCGCTCGAAGAAGTCGAGTTCGACGTACATCCGACGGCGGACGGTGCAATCGTGGTCCACCATGATCCGACGCTCGACGCCACCACGGACATGACAGGCACCATTGCCGAAATGACGCTTGCCGAGGTTAAAGCGGCGACGATCCGCTACAGCGCCGGCAGTCACCCGATGACGCTTGAGGAATTATGCGCACTCTATGCCGCAAGCCAAGTCAACTTCCGCTGCGAGATCAAGCCGGGTGTTGGAGGCCTTCCTTACCAAGATTTTGTCGAGCGGGTCATCGCGGAATTGGAGCGCCATTCCATGCTGGATCGAACAACATTTTCGTCTTTCCTCGTCGCATCCATGGATGAACTCAGACAGGCAAGTACACGGCCGGGGCTCTGGCTCATAAGTCCCGCGGTCTTGCGGCAACTAGGCCCGGACGCAGTCATCGAGACGGCGATTGCTCATGGAATACTCGAGGTCGGCGTTCACATCGATACCGCCGATGCGGCCCTGATTGCGAAGGTGCAGGCAGCCGGGCTCGATTTCGGTTGCTGGGCCGCCCATAGTCGGGCGCAGATAACGAAGGCGCTGGACCTCGGCGTAAAAGTCTTCACGACTGACCGGCCGACGCTTGCGATTGCCGTCCGTGCCGAACATCGAAGGGAGGCATCCATATGAGCGGGATCTCCCTACGCGACATACACAAGGCTTATGTCAGCGGTCCCCAGGTTCTCCACGGTGTGTCGCTGGACATTCAACCGGGTGAGTTCGTGGTGATCGTCGGGCCATCCGGTTGCGGCAAGTCCACGCTTCTGCGACTGATTGCAGGCCTCGATCGCTGCGAGAACGGAACGATCGAGATCGGCGGGCACCGCGCCAATGAGCTGGCGCCGCAGGATCGTGACATCGCCATGATCTTCCAGAATTACGCGCTCTATCCGCATATGACTGTCCGCGAAAACATCGCCTTCGGCCTGGAATTACGCGGCATGAAGAAGACGGAGCGCAACAAACGGGCAGAGAGCGTTGCGAAAACATTGGAGCTTGAACCTTATCTTGATCGCAAACCTGCTGCGCTTTCCGGTGGCCAGCGCCAGCGCGTCGCGATGGGTCGGGCGATGGCACGCAACGCCTCCGTTTTCTTGATGGATGAGCCGCTCTCCAATCTCGACAATGCCCTGCGCATCACCATGCGCACCGAGATCAAGGAGCTTCATCGGCAGCTTGGCGCGACGATCGTCTATGTAACCCATGATCAGACCGAGGCCCTGTCTCTGGCGGACCGTATCGCGGTCATGAAGAATGGGCATCTCCTGCAATTCGATCGACCCGACGTGATTTACGATCGCCCCGCCAATCGTTTCGTGGCAAGTTTTCTCGGTAGCCCGCCTATGAATTTCGTCGCCGCCGATATGCTTCCAGGCTGGAATGGGCCTAAAGGTCTGACGGCTGGACTGCGCCCCGAAATCCTTTCCGTAAATGCCGGAAAATCCGGCCAGGCGGCGCTGTCGGCGCATTTGCTAATGTCCGAAATGACTGGTTCCGACGTGCTTCTCCATTGCGAAAGTCCTGCAGGGCGTCTGACGGTTTCGGCGCCGCGCAAGAATTTGCCGAAGGATGACGAAGAATTCTGGATTGCTTTCGATCTTGACCGCGCGCTGTTTTTCGATAGCCAAAGCGGCGAGCGTGTTGATCTTCCGCTTGTAACGCAGGCGTAAAGATAAGGGATCGGGGAAGCATATGGACAAGCAGGAAACCCCACTTGCACTAAGCGATCTCATCAACCGACATTCGACACGATTGACTGACGCCGACACACGCCTGCTTGATGTCTTGATACAGGATCCAATTCGCGCGGCGATGGAGAACGGCAAGGATGTTTCCTCGCGAGCAGGTGTTCATCCAGCCTCTGCGGTGAGGCTCGCCAGGCGGCTTGGCTTCAAGGGCTATCCGGAATTTCGGGGCTTCTTGCAATCCAGCCTGACGGAAGGCGGCGGTGATTTCGAAAGCCCTGCTGCACGCATGGCCGCTCGCTTGGTGCGAGCCGAAGACAATGGCCTGCTGGCATCGGTGCTGGACAGCGAGATTGCGGCCCTGCAACAGGCCCGAAACAGTGTTTCCGACTCCGATATCCGCGCCTTTTCGAAATGCCTGCGCGACAGTCGCCGGATATTCGTCTTTGGTCGTGGGCATTTTGCCGCCCTGTCATCCCTGATTGCCCTCCGTCTCAATCGCTCCGGTTACGAGGCAGTCGATCTCTCTAGCCAGATGCACCAGCTGGCAGAAGTGCTGGCAACGCTATCGGCAGGTGACGTAGTCTGGCTCCTTGCTTTTCGCAGAGCGCCGCCACTTCTCCAGGAAGTGCGTGATGTTGCTGCGAAGCGAGGAGCGAAAACAATTGCGGTGACCGATGTCGGTGGGACACGCATCGACCCTGCGCCGGACCATCAAATTCTGGTATCCCGCGGTGAACCTGGTGAATCGCAATCGCTTGTCGTGCCGATGACAATCGCCAACGCCATCATTCTCGATCTTGCATCCATCGATGACGGGCGCTCGATAAAATCGCTTAGCGAGTTCAAGGCGTTCAGAGC
This sequence comes from Pseudomonadota bacterium, assembly GCA_023451735.1. Lineage (GTDB taxonomy): Bacteria > Pseudomonadota > Alphaproteobacteria > Rhizobiales > Rhizobiaceae > Neorhizobium. The sequence goes on from JAEXYH010000071.1 coordinate 222,730, forward strand.
CGCGTCCCGCCTGACCACAGGTTGAAAGGATGCCTTGAGATCGACTGAGACGATATTCAACCAGATCAGAAGGTCGTAAGCTTTAACCAAAACTGCCGACTTCAGGCAGGCGCTTTCCACAAAAATCCGCCTTCAACCAATACTCATATGAAGTGTGCGTTGAGCAGATCGATCGCCACGGTAGCACTCTCTCGGTGAAAATTGCCTCTCATTCATCGCCGACCACGCTTCCAAAGTGAAGGGAAGATCGTTTGCCGGCATTACATGACGCACGACGCTCCTTGCAGCGGTAGCTTCGATAACGCTCGCACAAATGTCTAAAACTGGATTAACCGACGACATATTGCCGATCTTGACCACCTACGGTCAAGAAGTGTGCCCTTTCTGCATCACTTTCTGCAAGGTTGTATATGCCCGGTTGGCAATTGCGAATAGCTTCAGTACAAACACCTACCGCTTCAAATCTAATCAAGGGGAGGCATTGCATGACACCATCATCGATCGAAACCTTCCCGTACGGCATGTCCCGACACTAGGCCATTGCCATTCGCGATCCGCCCCGGGCGTGTGCGCGAGATGCGGTTTTCCTTTTTTCTGTGGCTCGGTTGATCCGGCGGGATCGTTTCCCCTCTCGCCCCGAGCTGTCCCATTTTCATCTCGATATTGAGGACTGGTTGCCGATTTCGGCGGCTGGCTGGTTAAAATGTCTCGCAAGAAGCTCGATTTCCGCGCCGATGCCTATCGACTTGTGCTCGGCTTTGTTTTTCATCACTGGCGTTGCCAACGCCCTCTCGTTTGCTCGATCATCGCGCTGGTGATCGTCAGTACGCTAGCCGAAGTCATGGTGCCGGTGTTTTCCGGCCGCATCGTCGATGCTATCGCGAGCGACGGTTCGGGGGAGGGCGTTCTCAACGCTTTCGCTATTGTGGTTTCGCTCGGACTGACGAGCGTCATTCTGCGCTGGTTTATCTTCAATGCCATCATTCGTCTGACGTTGCGCATTATGGCGGATGTTACCAATAGCGGCTTTCACAGGATACAGCGGTTTTCTGCCGACTGGCACGCCAACAGCTTTGCCGGCTCGACGGTGCGCAAGATCACCCGCGGCATGTGGGCACTCGACTCACTCAACGACTTGTTGCTGATCGCGCTCTTGCCCTCGATCGTAATGCTGATCGGGGCCAGTATCGTGCTCGGAAGTTATTGGCCGGTTATGGGCTTGTTCGTGGCGGCCGGTTCGCTGACCTATATCGGCGTGACGGTAGCGCTTTCCATGGGCTTCGTGTCTCCTGCGGCAAGGCTTGCCAATGCCTGGGATACAAAGCTGGGCGGCGCGCTGGCCGACGCGATCAGTTGCAACGCGGTGGTCAAGGCTTTCGGCGCCGAAGGCCGGGAGGAGGACCGCTTGGCTCATGTGCTGGCCAGATGGGATAATCGCACCCGCAGAACGTGGAAGCGAGGCACCTTAAGCGGCACTATACAGGGAGGCATGATGATTTCGATGCAGGCCGGTATCCTCGGCACTGGTCTGATCATGTGGCAACGAGGACTGGCGACAGCGGGTGACGTTACCTTCGTGCTGGCGATGTTCTTCGTACTTCAAGGCTATCTGCGCAATGTCGGTCAGGACATCCGAAATCTTCAACGTGCCGTTAACGACATGGAAGAACTTGTCCTGCTCAACAAAACTCCGTTAGGTATAGCGGACATGGCCGGCGCCAAGGACATCCGGATTGGCGATGGCAAGATCATCTTTGATCGCGTCACCTTTCAGTATGGCGCCCATCGCGACCCGCTTTATGATGACTTTTCGGTCCTTATCGAACCAGGTGAGCGCGTCGGACTTGTCGGGCATTCGGGCTCCGGCAAGACAACCTTCGTCAAGCTCATTCAGCGTCTCCACGACGTGAAATCCGGCTCGATCCGGATCGATGGACAGGACATCGCCGCTGTCAGGCAATCGAGCCTGCGCAGCCAAATTGCGATCGTTCAACAGGAACCGATCCTGTTTCATCGGACACTGGCGGAAAACATCGCCTATGGCCGGCCGGGTGCCTCACGTCGTCAAATTGAGCAGGCCGCCAGACAGGCGAGTGCGCATGACTTCATTACTAGCCTGCCCAAGGGCTATGAAACCATGGTGGGCGAACGTGGCGTCAAGTTGTCGGGTGGTGAACGGCAGCGCGTCGCCATTGCCCGCGCTTTCCTGTCCGATGCTCCGGTGCTGATCCTGGACGAGGCAACATCGAGTCTGGACAGCGAAAGCGAGGTACAAATCCAGCAGGCAATGGAACGCCTGATGGTTGGTCGCACGACGCTGGTTATTGCGCATCGCCTGTCCACGGTGCGCTCGCTCGACCGATTGCTGGTTTTCGACAGAGGCAAGATTGTCGAGGAAGGCGACCATCAGTCCCTCATCCGCCTTGAAGGCGGGATTTATCGCCGCTTGTTCGAGCGACAGGCACTGGAGCTGACAAAGGGCCTGGTTGCATGAACTGAACCGCCGGAGTCCAGCGCCGGCGGTTTATTGCCCAAACAGCGCGCCAGTAACCTTATCAAGTTGCGGTCACTATCGCGTCCGAGCACCTCGAAACGAGCGCGAGCCCGGTTCCAACCGGCTCCTGTAATTCTGGATCGGAGTGCCTGGGAGCTGGTCATCGGAGCCCCAAATATTGCCCGCGATATAGCCAGGAATGTCAATTCCTACAAGTCGGGCAGAGGTTCATCTCCTTTCAAGACCAGATGACACGTGTTGTCGAGACACTTACGCGAAGCATCGACTCGCGTGGCAATGCGCGATCATCCTTGGCCCCCATATGTCCCGAATAGGAAGCTTCCAGCCGACAGATGGCCTGATCGATACATTCAGGGTTGGAATACATGTTGTAGTGTCGTGCCGCGGGGGTCCAATCGGCGTGTGGATCTTTGACAGGCGCGGAAGGGCATCTACTTCCTGGCTAAAATCCCCGCTGCATCGGCCGGCTGGCGTTGTCAACGATATTGCGTATCATCGTCATGACGGCAAGCTGGGTTTCGGCGGTCGTGCCGTCAACGCCTTTCATCTGCCGCCCATTCAAACCGTCGACGGCACCGGCACGCGCACAGGCGGCCAGCATATCCGCTTCTATCGTTAGATTGTGCAACGCCTCCGGTCGGCCCGATGCTAGCGAAATGCCGGCCGCGATGGCATAGCCAGCCCAATTGGAAATGGCTGCGACAACAAGAACGTCGGTTGCCACCGACGTGCCGATACCACCGCCGCAACCGCACCTGCATTGCCGGCCGAACTCCTGAATGTCCGCCACGGCTTCCTGGATGCGTCCGAAGCCTATTTCATTGCCGCCATCACCTATGCCGACGGTCAGAATTCCGGCCGCGCTTGCAGACTCCGCAAGCGCGTCGGCCGAGGCCATCATCCCGCGATCGCGTCCCATGCCGGTAATCGTATGGAAGCGTCCCATGACGTTCGGGCCGCCCTTCTCGACAAAGATGACTGCCGCAGGCTGGTGTAGAGCGATCAGTTCCTCTGCCTGTCCACGCGCATCATCCGGTTCGAGCAGCAGTGGGATGCATAGAGCCGCAGCGGGACGCTTGGCGAACATGTCCTCGGGCAGGACCGAAAGGCCCGCCGCTTCGGATGTCGCCGCGATGGGGCCGAGATTTCGCTCTTCGGACAGAAAGATCGGCTTCGCTCCCAAGCCGAGGTCCAGCGCATGTGCAATTGCGACAGCACCCAGTGGACCGTCGGTTTCGCCGACCGGAAGGAAAGGCGGGGCGCCTGCACCGGTCACGATGAGAACTCGGTCGCCCGGCTTCACCGCCTTCATCAGAGCTTCGGTCGCAAGTGTCGTCAGCGGCCGTCCGGCCTCCTTGCGCGCCGCCTCATAGAGCCGGTGGATGATGCCTCTCGGCACACCGGATGAATAGCGCATCTCGACGTTGATGAGGCGGTCGAGGGCTTCCCCGATGATATCGTCCATAGCATTCTCTTTCCAAACGGCGTCGCGAGCTGGCACGGACCTCACTCGCCCGTGCCAGCATTGCAACGATTACTTCTTGACTGCAGACAGGCCGGTAACCGGTCCGAGGATTTCGTCGAATTTGGCGGAGCAGTCGTCGCCGCACCGTCCCACCCAGGCAGGAATGACGACATCCGACAGGGTCTTGCGCAAAAGGGCCTGGTCCGCTTCGCCGGGCTTCACCACGGTCATGGCCCGATCGGCCGGTACGAGCTGACCGATCTTGCAGTTCGCCGCGTCGGCCATGTTGCAGGCCACGCCGTCCTGCGTTCCTGCGGCTGCAAGCGCCCACTGCTCGTCCTCGATTTTGCGATAGAGGTCGGCAACGAATTTCTGTGTGTCTGGCGCAAGACCATCCCACCAGGCGGTAGAGACATAGTAGCCGCCGGTGCCCCAAGAGAGGGCGAGGTCGAACATGCTGCCCGTAACCTCGAACCATTTGGCAGCATTGCCGGACAGAGCCGCCGTCACTGCGCAATCGGCGACGCCGCGCTCGAGCGCCCCATAGACCTCAGGAAAGCCGATCGAAACGGTCTGACCACCGAGGCTCTGCACCAGGTCGTTCTGCGATGCGCCGAAGGTCCGGATCTTGTGGCCGCGCAGATCGGCAAGGCTTGCGACTTCCTTCTTGCAGAACATGATGTTTGCCGGGAAGGGATAGGTGCCTATGATCTTGACGCCGAAGCGCTCTAGTTCTGCATTGGATGCATTGATCACCGCGTCGGAAACCGCCCGCGCGGTCTTCACATCCGTGCTCAGACCGGCGAGATCGGCGATCTCGAGGAACGGAACCTGGCCGGCTACCTGCGCCAGCGGCGCCGCGGCCACCTCGACCTGACCCTGGCGCACGAGGTTGAGGATGTCGGCCGCCTGGACGCCGTATTCGGCCCATGTGGACGGAACGACCGAGACACGGCCGTTCGACCAGGCCGGAACCTGTCCGTAGATTGGCAGCTCGACCTTCGTATACTGGGTCAAGGTCGGCAGGGTTTGCGTCACGGTCGTCAGCTTGATCGTGTCGCCGCCGGCGGGCAGGGAAGGATGCTCCTGTGCCAGGCTGGGAGTAGCAAGAACGATTGCGAGAACTGAAGCTGCAAGCAGATGTTTCATCTTGGTCTCCGGGGTCCGTCGGTGTGTGTGGGGGGATTGCCGCGTCATGCTGGGTACAACACGGGCTCGCGGTCGAACCCCGTGAGTTGCTCTGCGCCGGTCTCCGTCACGAGGTAGGTGTCCTCGATCGCGAAGCCGCCGTGTTCCGGGTCGAGAAACAGGGTCTCGACATTGATCACCATGTCTTTTTCGAGCACCGCATCGCCCTTGCCGATCAGGGGTGGGTTCTCGTGATGCTCGACGCCGAGGCCGTGGCCGACATGTTCCATGCGAAATGCAGGAATGCGCGACCGCGCCACGCCGATCGCGCTTTCGTACAGTTCGCGCACCGGACGTCCCGCTTTGAGCAGTCCAGCTGCCGCCCGTTGGCTTTCTAGACAGCCTCGGTAGAGGTTTTCCTGCGCCGGGGTCATGGATTTCCACATGCGGGTGACGGCGGTATCGGCGTGATATCCTTTGTAGCGTGCACCGAGGTCGAAACGGATCGCATCGCCGGGCGCAAGCGTCCGCTCACCGGGAATGGCATGGCTGACGGCGCCGCCTGGGCCGAATCCGAGCACGAAATTGGCGATGTTTTCGCAGCCGCGCGATGACACGCCGGTGGCGTAGGTACGGCCGAGCTCCAGTTCGGAGACGCCGTCGCGGGCGGCGGCGAACATGTCGCCGACAGCCGCCTCCATGGCTGCCGTCGCGATACGAATGCGCGCGATCTCTTCCGGCGTCTTCACCATACGGATATCGCGGATCGCGGACTGGGCCGGAACGAGCGTCAGGTTCGGACGCAGTTGGCGGATTGCGGCCTCGATCCAGACCGGAAGATAGCGGTCCTCGAAGCCCATCCGCCCTGTCTGCGGCAGGAGCCTATCGAGTGCCACCTTCCACGACGGTAGCAGGTCACCATCCATGTCGGTCGCATATTCGGTGTAGCCGAGAATTTCCGGCACCCAGCTGCGCACCTTCATGTCGTCGAAATCCCAGCTTGGGACAACGGCGGCGGTATGGTCACGGTCGCCGAAGACGATCGCCAGGAACGGGCGGTCTAGGAAGGAGAAGGTTGATGGTGCGGTAAAGTCGGTCGCATAAAGGAAGGTACGCGGGTCGGCGAGAAGGAGGAGATCCAGCCCATCGCGCGCCATGACCCTTTCGGCTCTTTTTCGGTTGAACAACATCGTCTTACGCTCCCCATGCCGCCTTCAGCACGCGCAAAGCGTTGCCGGCGCAGATGCCTTCCACCTCCGCCTTCGAGAAGCCCGCCGTTTCGAGCGCGGCAGGAAGGTTCGGAAGATCACGGTGATCGGCCAGGCCCTCCGCATAGAGCGTTTCGAAGACGTAGGGGCCGACCATTTCCGGGTACATGCGGCGCGTGCCGTTCTCCCACTTGATCTTGGAATGCGGGAAGAAGTCGGTGCCGATCGCCACATGCTCCGGCCCGACAAGATCCGCGACATAGCGGAAGTGCTGCAACACGTCGTCAAGGGTAGGACGCATAACTGTCGCGCAGAACGGTGAGTAGGGGGAAATGCCGATGATGCCCCCGGTCGCGGAGAAAGCCTTGATCTGCTCGTCAGTCAGGTTGCGGCCGGAAGGAGTAAGCGCCTTCGCATTGGAATGCGTCGCCGCCACGGGCTTTTCGCTCATCTCCGCGATTTCAAGGCTGGTGCGTTCACCGGCATGGGATACGTCGACGAGGATGCCGCAGCGGTTCAGTTCGCGCACGGCGCGGCGGCCGAGCAGCGTCAGGCCATTATCCGTCGGCTCAAGGCAGCCGGCGCCGAACTGCGTGGATTCGTTGTAGGTAAGTGCGGCAACGCGCAGCCCGAGCGTAGCCAGGATCTGGATATAAGCCGTTTCCTCCTCGATGAAGTGCAGGCCCTGCACGCCCTGGATGATGCCGAGCCTGCCGGAACGCCGTGCCTCGTGGATGTCGTCGGTGGTTCTGACGTGCAGAAGCGCGTGCGGTGCGTCCGCGAACAGGTTCTGATGGTCGAAGAACTCCACGAGTACCGGTTTGATGTCCCGCGCATAGAGACCCATGGTCAGGTTTGCGGCCGACAGGCCACCATCGACCAGCTTCTTGCCGTAGGCCAGCGGATCTGATGGCGGCGGGGTCAGCAGGCCGACGGCACCGCCTAGCATATCGATCATCAGCGGAGTGGTAGGATTGGTCATGGGATCTACTTTCGAAAGAATGTCGAGGCGTTCACAGGAGGACGAGTGCGACGCCGGGAAAGATGAGAAGAAGGAGGATGGCCACCAGATAGGCGCCAACGAACGGCATCACGCCTGAGAATATGTCGGTGATCGGCCCTTTCTTTCGCAGTCCTTGCAGCACGTACATGACCGTTCCGTCGGGCGGCGTGATGAGAGCGATCTCGACGAGCAGTGTCATCATCACGCCGAACCAGATCGGGTCGTAGCCGAGATGCATGACGAGCGGAAAGATCACCGGGATGGTCGTGACGACCATGGAAAATCCTTCCATCACGGTGCCCATCGCGATGTAGATAAGGATGATGGCAAGCATGATCGACCAGCCCGGCAGGGGCAGCTCGCTGACGAACATCGCAAGTGATTGCGGGACTCGTAGGATCGTCAGAATGTAGTTCAGCACGAAGGCCGCGATCAGGATGAGCCCGATCATGGCGGTGTTGCGCGCTGCAGCCATGACGCTCTCGTTGATCGTGCGAAGTGTCAGCTTGCGGTCAAGGGCTGCGAAGAAGGCCGCACCTGCGACACCGAATGCCGCCGCCTCGGTAGGGGTGGCGAGGCCGCCATAGATGGTGCCGAGCACCAGCATGATAAGCAGGGCCGTGGGGATGATGCCGAGTGTCGACTTCAGCTTGACGGACAACGGAATCTTCACGTCTGAGCGCGGCAGCGGATGGCGCAGGCCGTGGACAACGATCACGCCCATGCAGAGGACCGTCACAAGTAGCGCCGGCAGCAATGCGGCGATGTAGAGCGCGCTGACCGAGGTGTTGGTCAGCAATGCGTAGATGATAAGCACCGTGCTGGGCGGGATGAGGCTGCCGAGCGCGCCGCCGGCTGCCAGCGAACCCAGTACGATCTTCTGGTCGTATTTCGTGCCCTCGAAGTGAGGAAGGGCAACCGATCCCATCGTGGCCGCCGTGGCCAACGAGGAGCCGGACATTGCAGAGAACGTGGCACAGGAAACGATATTGGTATGCAGCAGGCCACCCGGCAGCCGGTTCATCCAGAGGTTCAGCGATTCATACAGCTTGGACGAGACGCCCGAGCGAAGCAGGAATTCACCCATCAGCAGGAAAAGCGGAAGGGCAATCAGCACGTAATTGGACGAGGTGGTCCAGGCCGTGGCACCGAGGAAATTGTAGAAAGGCCTGTCGGAAAAGAGGAAGCCGGTGACCACACCGACGACGCCGAGCGTGGCGGCGATATAGACACCGGAGGCCAGCAGGCCACCGAACAGGAAGCACAGTCCCAGGACGGGCCAGATG
>JAEXYH010000037.1 GCA_023451735.1 Pseudomonadota bacterium
AGTCCGCAAGGACAGAAGACCGGCTGCCGCAGACGGACCGGAGTTGCGCGGAAAAACACACCGAACGGGACACGCCGAGTGTCATTATAAAAAATTCAATTCGAGGCACCCGACGTGTCCCGGCCGATCCAAAAAAATCGCTCCGCACCAACGGAGGACTCCGTTCTTTAGTTGAAGAGGTCCAGCGACAGGCCCAGCGTCTGCGGCAACGGGTTCCACCAGCCGGTCCGGATGCCGGCGGAACGAAGCGCCCGGGCCGTCCAGGTATTGCAGCCGAGGAGCGCATTGAACGAACCATGGGCCTCGAAGAACCGGTCATACGCTCCATAACCCGCACCGGGAATGGCCACGACCTCACCCCTCTCCCGCACGAAACTCGCCTGAATGAAGTCCGAAAGGTTCTGGAATTCCACCGGCTGCAGATCGAAGGAGCGTATGGCCGGATGCGTTTCGTCAATGCCTCCTGCAACGCCCACATGCATCACCGACCGGTCGATGGTCAGCGCCCGAAATACCGGCATCGGTTTCAGGTCGGCCCAGGTCGGCGTCTCCAGATAAAACGCGCGGCCTCCCCAGCCGATCACCAGCCACTCGGCGGCCGGATCGGTTACCGGAATGCCGGAAGCCGCGAGAAAGGCATAGGCGGCGCGTGTCTCGTCGTCGAGCGGAATGGCGATATCCGTGTGGATGGGATTGGAAAGCACCAGGATACGCCGCGTTTCCACGCGAGCATCAGACGGTTCCGGGCCAAACAGCGGCCGCGGGATCAAGCTACCGGCCGCAACGGCAAGCAGGACAAAAGCAACGACGGCCAGCATTATGCGAAGTGCGGAGGTCATTCCAAGCGCCTCAAAAGGTCTTGCGGAAATACACCACCCGTTCCGTCTCGGCAAAACCCCAGCTCTCGTGGGCATGGTGAGATGCGAGATTGTCGATCGCTGCATCCGAGCAGAGTTCGACAAAACCCTCTGCCGCACAATCCGTCGAAATCCGTTCGATCAGCAGGCGCCCGATCCCTTGTTGCCGATGCTCGGGCGTGATCCAGATCCCTTCCAGAAACGGCACCGGAGACCGCGTACTGCCATTGGCGTAACGCCGGATGGAGACCTCGGCGAAGCCGATCGCCCGCTCCTCCTCACCAAGCGCGAGATAACCGCGCAAGATACCGTCCGGCAAAGCTGCCGCGATCTCATCGGCATGCTCTTGCGCCGATCCGCCCGGCCACAGCGAGTGTCGCAGCCTTGCCCATTCTGCAAGATCGGCCGCCCCGCATCGCCGGATGGAGAGGCTCATGCCATCACCCGTCAGAACAGGAAATATCGCTGCGCCATCGGCAGCACCGTCGCCGGCTGACAGGTAAGCAGCTCGCCGTCGGCGCGAACCTCGTAGGTTTCCGGATCGACCTCCACATGCGGCGTTGCCGAATTGTGGATCATCGAAGCCTTGCCGATCCCACCGCGGACATTCTTCACCGCCACCAGCCTCTTGGCGACGCCGAGCTTGTGGGCAAGCCCGGCATCAAGCGAGGCCTGGGAGACGAAAGTGACGGAGGAATTGGTCCGGAGCTTGCCGTAAGCCGCAAACATCGGCCGGTAGTGCATCGGCTGCGGCGTCGGGATGGACGCATTCGGATCGCCCATCGGAGCCGCCGCGATCGAGCCGCCGAGCAGCACCATTTCCGGCTTCACGCCGAAAAACGCCGGGCTCCAGAGCACGAGGTCGGCGCGCTTGCCGACTTCGACCGAACCGATTTCGTGGGAAACGCCATGCGCGATCGCCGGGTTGATCGTATACTTCGCGATGTAGCGCTTGACGCGAAAATTGTCGTTGTCGCCGGTTTCCTGCGGCAGCTGCCCGCGCTGCCGCTTCATCTTGTCGGCCGTCTGCCAGGTGCGGATGGCCACTTCCCCGACGCGGCCCATGGCCTGGCTGTCCGACGAAATGATCGAGAAGGCGCCGATATCGTGCAGAATGTCTTCCGCCGCGATCGTCTCCTTGCGGATGCGGCTTTCGGCGAATGCAATGTCTTCCGGGATCGACGGCGACAGGTGGTGGCAGACCATCAGCATGTCAAGATGCTCGGCCAGCGTATTGACCGTGTAAGGTCGCGTCGGATTGGTGGACGACGGAATGACGTTCGGATTGCCGCAGACCTTGATGATGTCGGGCGCATGCCCGCCGCCCGCCCCTTCCGTGTGGAAGGCGTGGATCGTGCGGCCACGGATCGCCGCGACCGTATCTTCGACGAAACCGCTTTCGTTCAGCGTATCGGTGTGGATCATCACCTGCACGTCGAAGGCGTCGGCGACAGTCAGGCAATTATCGATCGCAGCCGGCGTCGTGCCCCAATCCTCGTGCAGTTTGAGCGAAGAGGCGCCTGCAAGGATCATCTCTTCCAGCGGGGCCGGAAGCGAGGCATTGCCCTTGCCAGCAAGCGCGAGGTTCATCGGAAACGCGTCAAAACTCTCGATCATCCGCTCGATATGCCACGCACCGGTGCAGGTCGTCGCCAGCGTGCCATGCGCCGGGCCGGAACCGCCACCGAGCATAGTCGTGACGCCGCTCATCAGCGCTTCCTCGATCTGCTGCGGGCAGATGAAATGGATATGCGCATCCATGCCGCCCGCCGTCAGGATCTTGCCCTCGCCCGCAATGGCTTCAGTCGACGGCCCGACGATGATCGTCACGCCCGGTTGCGTATCGGGATTGCCCGCCTTGCCGATCGCGTGGATGCGCCCGTCTTTCAGGCCTACATCGGCCTTGTAGATGCCGGAATGATCGACGATCAGCGCATTGGTGATGACGGTATCGACCGCCCCTTCCACCCGCGTTGCCTGGCTCTGCCCCATCCCGTCGCGAATGACCTTGCCACCGCCGAATTTCACCTCCTCGCCATAGGTGGTGAAATCGCGCTCCACCTCGATGAACAGTTCGGTATCGGCAAGCCGCACCTTGTCGCCCGTGGTGGGACCGAACATCGAGGCGTAAGCTGCGCGGGACATCTTGTAGGACATGAATTACCTCAACCGTTCGGGCAATCTGAAATCGGACAATTTATTCGGATGGCTCCATGCTCATCCAGAGATTACAGCATGTTATCGACAAGCGCCTTCAATTCGGCCGTCCGCTTACGGGTGAGATCCGCCTCGCAGTTGGAAACCAGCATCGGCTCCATCGACCCGCCCCGCGCCTGAAAACCAACGGAAGCGCATTGGGCGTCACGATAGGCGATCCAGGCCCGTTGCGCCTTGAGAAGAGCCTCTTCGCCGCCCTTCAGGTCAGGCGTGGAGGCGCCTGCGTCCCGCTCCTTCAGCGCCTTGCGGGTCACCTGATACTGGGCGTTCAGTTGCTTGTCGGCATCGGCCAGATCCCGACCGGCACAGATCGTCATGTCAGCCTGCGTCTGCGGTTCCTTGCAGTTCGGCTGCGGCTCCTCGGCGGAAGTCGGCGCATCGACAAGAAGTACGCATCCGCAGAGCAGCGGCAAAAGGGCGAGTTTCAACATGGTCTCCTCCTGGCCATCACATCAGGCTGCCGCACCATCATGGTGATGCGATGTCAATGCTCGCGGGTCGACGCCTTCCAGACAGTTCACATTGATCGCTACCATCGGAGAACCATCTTTCGGCGAGTCCCCATAGGCAAAGCTCTCGATGCCGCAGGTCCTGCAGAAAAGATGTTGCAGCTTCTTCGTGTTGAACCGGTATTCGGTGAGGTTTCCCTCGCCCGATTTCAGCGAGAAAGCACCGCGCGGCGCAAAGGCAAGCACGATACCGAGCCGCTGGCAGCGCGAGCAATTGCAGGTGATCGTATGGTCGAGATCGGTATCGACCTCGTACGACACGGAACCACACTGGCAGCTGCCGATATAATGAGCCGTCGCCATGTTACAGAGCTCCCATGATTTTTTGCTGAAATCCGTAGACCTCGCGTTTACCGGAAAGCGGAATCAGCGTCACCGAACGCGTCTGGCCGGGCTCGAAACGCACGGCGGTCCCGGCCGGAATATCCAGCCGCATGCCCCGCGCCTTGCCGCGATCGAAAGAGAGACCGTTATTGGTCTCGAAGAAATGGTAGTGGCTACCCACCTGCACCGGCCGGTCGCCGGTATTGGAGACTTCGATAGAGATCGTCGGCGCGCCGGCATTGAGTTCGATTTCGCCTTTTGCGGCAATCACTTCGCCCGGAATCATGAATCTCTCCCTTACGCCGTTAAAGCAGTTTGTGGCATGCAGCCCTCGGCCTTGAGAACCCGCACGGTCGATGCCGGATTGCGAATGAGTGCCGCTGCCGGACGAACCGGGCGACGCACCAGTTCACCGCTGCAATTCGGACATGTTCCACCAAGCACATTCGTCGCGCAATCGGTGCAGAACGTGCATTCAAAGGTGCAGATCATTGCCTCACGGCTTTCCGGTGCCAGATCCTTGTCGCAACATTCGCAGTTGGGCCGCAGTTCCAAAGCCATGGGGCGCTCCTCACCTTATCGGTTCGTGAACGGTCACAAGCTTGGTGCCGTCCGGAAAAGTCGCTTCTACCTGCACGTCATGGATCATCTCCGGAATGCCTTCCATCACCTGATCGCGGGTAATCACATGGGCGCCAGCTTCCATCAGATCGGCAACGGAGCGACCGTCTCGCGCACCTTCCACCACGAAGTCGGTAATCAACGCGATTGCCTCGGGATAGTTCAGCTTGACGCCACGCTCAAGCCGACGGCGGGCCACCATTGCCGCCATGGAAATCAGCAGTTTGTCTTTTTCTCTGGGCGTCAGGTTCATGGCTTATCCGTATTTGAAATGAGCTTTGGCAAATCAGATGTTCCAGACTTTCGGCACTGGCGCGCCATTGCGCAATACGGAAATTGCCGGTGTCAGGACTTTTCTCAGGTCGAAGCCGGTCGGTGCCGCGATGCGGGCAATCAGCTTGCCGTTCCAGTGGCTGGCTCCCCCAGTCCATGAGGCAGCACCGCCGGGTGTACCAGCAAGACATTCCCGCAAGGGCGGAAGCAGGGCCTCACCAAGCGGGCCTGTGTAGAAGAGCGTCGCGAACGCCACCTGACCTGAGAGCACGGCGGTGGCCTGAGCCATCTGTTCGATCTCGCCGTCGAAGCGCATCTCTTCGGCATGGATGAGCCGGCCATTGCGGCGAACCCGCCAGCGATCGCGGAAAAATCCTTTGGCGACCGCCTCGCCCATCGCCCTGCGCCCGAGAAGCACGGCTTCGACGGCGAGAAATTCAGAGCTTTCGGCAAGATCGACATCAAGCCGCCGCGTCAGCGAGGCCTGGTCGAAAAGGATTGTCTCCTGGGGGAGCCAATGAACGGACGCATTGTCGCCGACGGTGATGTGGGTGGAAACAGAGGCCGTGTCGGATGCGGCCTTGTAGATCTTTTCGTTCGCCTGGGTGGTGACGGAGAGCCGGGTGGAAGCCGTGGCGGCGACGGACCATTCGATCACGTCGCCGCCCGTCAGTCCCCCTGACGTGTTAATGAGGATCGCCTCCATTTCAGGCGAAAATGTTTCCGGAAGCCGTATTTTTGCGCAGCCTTCCTGGAAGAACTCGTCGAGCCTGGTCCGCCCGGCGAAAAGCTTTGTTACAAGGCGTCCTGAACCCCTTGCCCGCTGCGGCGCATAGTGTTCGGCTGAGAGCTGGTGCACGACGTACCTTCGGTTTCTGCTTGCGTTGCGCAATCAGAAGCAACGCCTGTGCCAGACTTGACCTTCGCCGGCGCCGCGGTAGCGACGACATCCGTCGAGTCAGCCTTGCCGAAGAAGTCCCACATCCGGAAGGCAGGATCAACATTGGCGTCGAAGGCAGGCTGTTTGGCAGGAACGACAGCTGCGACCTTGGTCACGCTCGCAGCGCCATCCTTGGCAGCAGCCATCACCGCTTCCCTGGAGGCGGCCGGCTTCGGCCAGTCATGCGTGCCCTTTTCGAACACGTAAGTCGCGATACGAGCACCGTTCTTGCAGGTGCCGAGCATCGTATAGGTCACCCCATCGGCAGTCTTCGGATCGCCATTGCCCTTGCAGCCGTCGAGATCGCTCCAGCGCTGGATCGCGGTCTTGAAACCATATTGCCAGTAAGCGGCACCGCCGCCGGCATAGGGGTTCTGTGCATCCTTCTCTCCGGCGAAGGCGACGATCGAGATCGGCTTGGCCGGATTGCAGTTCGCCTTATCCGGGCCCCACTTGCCATCGGCCTCGACCGGACGACCGGCACGCAGCGAGTTGACGAAGCCGGCGCCGACAAAATCGTCCTGGCCCGAGCAGACATAGGCAGACAGCATGCGCCCGCCACCCGAGTAACCGGAGGCAAAGATGCGGTTCGGATCGACGCAGAAATCTTCCTTCACTTCATCCACCGCATCGTCGATGAAAGCGATTTCGTCAAGACCGCCCTGAGCACCGGTCGGAATGATCGCCTTGGAAACTTCCACATGCGGCACGTTCCAGGCGTAGGTACCCGGCGTCTTGCCCGGCAGGCTGCCTTGCAGCGCCACGGCAATGAACCCGTTCTTTTCGGCGACCTTGTCCCAGGAGGAGCGGTTCAGCTGACCATTGGGATTGCTGTTGCTGCCGTGAAAATCGAAAACGACGGCGACCTTGTCCTTGCCGGTATAGGAAGATGGCACGTAGTAGACGGCCTGGCGCGCGATACCGTCGCTCTCAATCGTCATCTGGTGGCGGCCCGGCGCCATCGCCGACGTCATGGATTGACCGCAGCCGGCAAAAGCGGCACCTGCAGCCAAGAAAAACGCTCCGGTCGCAACGAAGCGAACAAGAGCGGAGCGGGAACGGTGACCAGGAATGCATGCAAAGACCATCAGCGCCTCATCATGGGGTGCGGGTTGTCAACGATGTTCGGAGATGTCGTTCATCTGCCGTTCATCTAGCACACCTGTTGAAGCATTGATATGCCTTGTATCAATAGAAGCAATGCAAACATTCACCATTAAACTGTTAGATGCCGCCTTGCTTCTGCCGTATCCAAGGTTTCGGCAAGGCCTTGATGCACAATTTCGCCACGATCCATGATGTAGACTTGGTCGGCAAGCTCGCGGCAGAAGTCGAGATACTGCTCGACCAGCAGGATCGCCATGCCGGTGGAGTCGCGCAGATAGCGAATCGCCCGGCCGATATCCTTGATGATTGACGGCTGAATGCCCTCGGTCGGTTCGTCCAGCACGAGGATTTTCGGACGCGTCACCATCGCCCGGCCGATCGCCAGTTGCTGCTGCTGACCGCCCGAAAGGTCACCGCCACGGCGGCCGAGCATGGTTTTCAGCACCGGAAACAGTGAAAAGATCTCGTCGGGAATGAACTTGTCCTTGCGGGCAAGCGGCGCATAACCGCTCTGCAGATTTTCCTGCACTGTCAGCAACGGAAAGATTTCACGCCCCTGCGGCACGTAACCGATGCCATGCTTGGCGCGGGAATAAGGGGCCAGCCCGTTCAGCACCTCGCCCTGAAAACTGATCGTGCCGCCAGAGACAGGATGCTGGCCGGTGACGGCGCGCAAGAGCGACGACTTGCCGACTCCGTTACGGCCGAGCACGCAGGTGATCTTGCCCATCTCGGCATTGATCGAGACACCGCGCAGGGCTTGCGCTGCGCCGTAGTGGAGATTGACGTTATCGACTGTCAGCATGGGGTGCCTCCCTGTTTGCTCAGGAGGGCGGCATTACCCCCCTCTGGCCTGCCGGGCATCTCCCCCACAAGGAGGGAGATCGGAAGGAGGCAATCGCTCGCCCCCTGTTGAAGGTTAAGTGGAGGCCAGACCTGATCTTGCGATACAATCGAAGCCGAAAAAGATTCCGGCTTGAGCCAGAAGGCGCGCTCCCAGCTGATCTCCCCCCTTGTGGGGGAGATGGCCGGCAGGCCAGAGGGGGGTATCACGACCGCAAGGCTCACCATCACCGCCCCAGATAATTCTCGATCACCTTCGGATCGCTGGAGACGAAATCGATCGACCCTTCAGCCAGAACCGAGCCTTCCGCCAGGCACGTCACCTTCACGCCGAGATCGCGAATGAAGCCCATGTCGTGTTCGACCACCACCACCGAGCGGGTCTTGGCGATCTCGCGCAGAAGCACCGCGGTCTCGGCCGTCTCCGCATCCGTCATGCCGGCCACCGGTTCGTCGACCAGCAGCAGCTTCGGCTCCTGCGCCAGCAACATGCCGATCTCCAGCCACTGTTTCTGGCCGTGCGAGAGGTTGGCGGCGTATTCGTCCTTTCGATGCGTCAGGCGGATCGTTGTCAGGATTTCCTCGATCCGCGCCTTGTCTTCCGCCGTCAGCGTGTAGAAGAGCGTGGCGAAGACCCCGCGGGAACGGTTGAGCGCCAGCTCCAGATTGTCCCATACCGTATGGCTTTCGAACACCGTCGGCTTCTGGAATTTGCGGCCGATGCCAAGCTGGGCGATATCGGCCTCGTCCTTTTTCGTCAGGTCGATCGTATCCTCGAAGATCACCTTGCCGCTATCCGGTCGGGTCTTGCCGGTGATGATGTCCATCATCGTCGTCTTGCCGGCGCCGTTCGGGCCGATGATGGCACGCAGTTCACCCGGTTCCACCACCAGCGACAGCGAGTTGATCGCTTTGAACCCGTCGAAGGAGACGGAAACGTCTTCGAGATAGAGCAGGCTTTTGGTGCGGGTTTCAGCAATCGTGTTCATGATGTCACTCCGCTGCCTGAGCCTGTTGCACGGCCGACACTGCGCCGGCATCCCTGCGCTTTTCTGCGTCGGCTGCGGCCTTCAAAGCCTTGCGGGCATTCCAGCCGTGCTGGATCGTGCCGACAATACCCTTGGGCAGAAACAGCGTGACGGCGATGAACAGGCCGCCGAGCGCAAAGAGCCAGAATTCCGGGAAGGCGCCGGTGAAGAAGCTTTTACCCGCATTGACGAGGATCGCACCGATGATCGGGCCGATCAGGGTTCCGCGCCCGCCGACAGCCGTCCAGACGACGACTTCGATCGAGTTGGCCGGCGCGAATTCGCCCGGATTGATGATGCCGACCTGCGGCACGAAGAGCGCACCGGCAATGCCGGCAAACATGGCCGAAACCACGAAGGTGAAGAGCTTGATGTTTTCCACCCGGAAGCCGAGGAAGCGCACCCGGCTTTCCGCATCGCGAACCCCGACCAGAACCTTGCCGAATTTCGAGCGGGTGATGGCCGAAGCGACGATCAGGCAGAGCGCCAGCATGATGGCCGACAGCGCGAAGAGCACCGCGCGGGTGCCGCCCGCCTGCACCTGGAAGCCCAAAATGTCCTTGAAATCGGTGAGGCCGTTATTGCCGCCGAAACCCATGTCGTTGCGGAAGAAGGCAAGCATCAGCGCATAGGTCATCGCCTGGGTGATGATCGACAGATAGACGCCGTTGACCCTTGAGCGAAACGCGAACCAGCCGAAGACGAAGGCAAGCAGTCCCGGCACGATCAGCACCATCGCCATGGCGAACGGGAACATGTCGAACCCGTACCAGAACCAGGGCAGTTCCTTCCAGTTGAGAAAGACCATGAAATCCGGCAGGTCGGGATTGCCGTAAGTGCCGCGCGAACCGATCTGGCGCATCAGATACATGCCCATCGCATAACCGCCGAGCGCGAAGAACGCGCCGTGGCCGAGCGAAAGGATGCCGCAATAGCCCCAGACGAGATCGAGCGCGAGCGCCAGCAGCGCATAGCAGAGATACTTGCCCATCAGCGCCATGACATAAGTCGGGATGTGCAGGGCGCTGCCCGGCGGGGTCAGCAGGTTGAGCGCCGGCACGAGGATGGCGACGGCGAGAAGAATGCCGACGGCGATGACGATTTTGCCTTCGAGCGCGCGAAGAATGAAGCCGGTAATCATGCTTCCACCGCCCTTCCCTTGAGCGCGAAGAGGCCGCGTGGACGTTTCTGGATGAAGAGGATGATGAGGACGAGCACGAGGATCTTTCCGAGCACGGCACCGACGGACGGTTCGAGGAACTTGTTGAGGATGCCGAGCGACAGTGCGCCGACCAGCGTGCCCCAGAGATTGCCGACCCCGCCGAAGACCACGACCATGAAACTGTCGATGATGTAGCTCTGGCCGAGGTTGGGCGAGACGTTGTCGATCTGCGACAGCGCCACGCCGGCAATGCCTGCGATACCGGAGCCGAGCGCGAAGGTGAGTGCATCGACCCAGGGCGTGCGAATGCCCATTGACGACGCCATGCGGCGGTTCTGGGTGACGGCGCGCATGTTGAGGCCGTAGGCGGTCTTCTTCATCACGAAGAGCAGCGCAAAGAAGATCGTCAGCGAGAAGACGATGATCCACATGCGGTTATAGGTGATCGTCATGCCGCCGAGCGCGAAGGAACCGGACATCCAGGACGGATTGCCGACTTCCTGGTTGGTCGGCCCGAAGATGGTGCGGATCGCCTGCTGCAGGATGAGCGACACCCCCCAGGTTGCAAGCAGTGTTTCGAGCGGACGGCCGTAGAGGAAGCGGATGACGCCGCGCTCGATGACAAAGCCGACAAACCCGGTGACGAGGAAGGCGACCGGCAGCGCGATGGCGAGCGACCAGTCGAACAGACCGGGCGCATGCGTGCGGATCACGTCCTGCACCATGAAGGTGGAATAGGCACCGAGCATGACCATCTCGCCATGCGCCATATTGATGATGCCCATGACGCCGAAGGTGATGGCAAGGCCGATCGCGGCAAGCAGAAGCACGGAACCGAGCGACATGCCGTACCAGACATTTTGCGCCAGATCCCACAGCTGCAGCTGGCCTTGAATCTTTGCAATCGCGGCATCGACATCGGGCTTCAGGCTCTCATCGATCGAAGACGAGACGGTCGAGAAGATGCGCATCGCCTCGCGACCGCCGAGACTGGAAATCGTGTCG
This sequence comes from Pseudomonadota bacterium, assembly GCA_023451735.1. GTDB lineage: Bacteria > Pseudomonadota > Alphaproteobacteria > Rhizobiales > Rhizobiaceae > Neorhizobium. The sequence continues at coordinate 10,887 of JAEXYH010000037.1, forward strand.
ATCGCCAGTCGCTTTTCATCGACGGAACGGTCGGAAGCAAGGAGCGATACTGCCCGCGCCTCTTCCATTCGAGCTTTGACTTCGGAATCGGTTTCCTTGGCAAGAGCCGTCTCGACGAGTTCCAGGGCTTCGGCACTTGGCGAACGCAGGATCGCATCGGCGGCGGAAAGACGCGCAGCACGATCCGGGCTCATCAGTGTCAGGCCACCGAGAGCCGCGCGGATGGCACGACGAAGATTGTTGTTGACTTTGATTTTGGTGACCGCGCCCTTGGCGACCTGCCCAGCACTCTCCCCGGTCACCGGGTCGATCAACTCAAGCTGCGAACCGGCAGCCTTGGCGGAAAACACCGCCTTGTCGGACTTGCGGAAGTAGAGATCGCCCTCGGAAAAGGCGTTCAGCGCCGGCACAACGCGCGGATCGCCGGTGGCGGCGATCTGTCCGACAAGGGTTTCCGCCTGATTGAAATTGGCGTCCGCCAGCTGGTTGAACAACAGTTTGGGGTCTGCACCCTGCGCGAGGGATGTCGCGGCGGAGGCAAGGACCAGAAAGATCAGAGTGAATAGACGGATAAGCATGCTTTTGTCCCCCGGATGACTGGGCGTCGAGAGTGCGTCCGCCCCTCATCCGCCTGCCGGCACCATCCTGCGATGGAGATGGTGGTAGGTGTGACCGAGCGAGATTCCCCCTCTGGCCTGCCTGCCATCTCCCCCACAAGGGGGGGAGAAGACTTGCCGGACCGCCTTGGCCCACTTGGTTCTGGCGAGGCGGCTGGGTTAAAGCCCTCCCCTTGTGGGGAGGGGTCTTTGCCCCGAGCGGTGAGAGATCAGCTACCCTTTCCGCCGCACTTGCCGGTAGCGACGTTAAAGTTGCCGCATTCCATCGGCTTGCGCCAATCAGAGATCAGGTCCTTCGAATCCGGCAGGTAATCCGACCATTCGTCGCCGACGACGGCTGCGGTTTCCTGCACCACTTCGAACTGGCCGTCGGCCTGAATTTCACCGATCAGCACCGGCTTGGTGATGTGGTGGTTCGGCATGACGGTGGAGGTACCGCCAGACAGGTTCGGAACGGCAACACCGATGATCGAGTCGAGAACTGCATCCGTGTCGGTCGTGCCGGCAGCTTCGACGGCCTTAACCCAGGCGTTGAAGCCGATATAGGCAGCTTCCATCGGGTCGTTGGTCACGCGCTTGTCGTTCTTCGTGTAGGCATGCCATGTCTTGATGAACTCGGCATTGACCTCGGCATCGACGGACTGGAAATAGTTCCAGGCGGCGAGATGGCCGACGAGCGGCGCGGTGTCGAGGCCGGCGAGTTCTTCTTCACCGACAGAGAAGGCGACGACCGGGATGTCTTCGGCCTTGATGCCCTGGTTGCCGAGTTCCTTGTAGAAGGGAACGTTGGCGTCACCGTTGATGGTGGAGACGACGGCGGTCTTCTTGCCGGCCGAGCCGAACTTCTTGATGTCGGAGACGATCGTCTGCCAGTCGGAATGACCGAACGGCGTGTAGTTGATCATGATGTCCTCTTCCTTGACGCCCTTGGACATCAGGTAGGCCTTCAGGATCTTGTTGGTCGTCTGCGGATAGACGTAGTCGGTCCCGGCCAGAACCCAGCGCTCGACGCCTTCGGTATTGGCAAGATAGTCGACGGCCGGAATGGCCTGCTGGTTCGGGGCAGCCCCTGTGTAGAAGATGTTGCGCGAGGATTCCTCACCCTCGTACTGGACCGGATAGAAGAGGATCGAGTTCAGCTCTTCGAAAACCGGCAGGACGGACTTGCGCGAGGACGAGGTCCAGCAACCGAATACGGCGGCGACCTTATCCTGAGAAATCAGCTGGCGGGCCTTTTCGGCAAACAGCGGCCAGTCGGAGGCCGGATCGACGACGACGGCTTCGAGCTTCTTGCCGAGAACGCCGCCCTTCTTGTTCTGCTCTTCGACGAGCATCAGCATGGCGTCTTTCAGAGTCGTTTCCGAAATCGCCATCGTGCCGGAGAGCGAGTGCAGTACGCCGATCTTGATCGTATCGTCAGCCGCGAACGCGCCGTGGAAGGCCGTGGTGGAAAGTGCGGCGGCCAGCAGTGCTCCGCCCAGTTTCGCCCTGAAATTCATGGTATCAAACCCCCTCTTTATTGGTTTGTTGGCACAACGGTGACGTTGACCGCTGCCTGAGGGGACTATCGGGCGCGACAACGCAAAACCACATACGCAAAATGACGTAGTGAGAGGGGAAAAGCGGTCCCAGTGGACAAATCCGGAGTTCGGCTCACCACGCAGCTCGCATCGACCTCAGCCTCTGCTTCGCCTCCAGAACACACCGAAAGGGATAGGACTGCGGCGTCATTCGCCTTCTTTCGCCTATCTGTGCGGATCGGATTGCACCGTGTTCCGGCAGTCGGACATATGCTAAACAAAAACATCGAGCGGGCTGGAGGGGACGAAATGTCTCGATGGAGGAAAGCGGCGTCGCTGGCGCTGCTGCTTTCTGCGTGCGGCAGTGCGGTGGCGGCACCACCGCTTTGCGCCGAGGTCGCCCTGGTACTGGCGATAGATGGATCGGGGAGCGTCACCAACAGAGAATATCGGTTTCAGAAATCGGCGATCGCGGCAGCGTTCAGGGACGACAGCATCGTCTCCACGATGAAGGCTGCCGGAACGGTGATGCTGTCTGCCGTGTTCTGGGGTGATGGCGAATTTCCCACCGAAAACCTCGACTGGTACGTCGTCCGCGATGGACTGGGTGCAGAGGAGTTTGCTCGCGAGCTCGAGCGCAACCAACGGCATGTCTACGGCGACACCAATATCGGCAGTGGCCTCTGGGTCGCGCTCGACAAGCTGTCGGAACCGGGCATCTGTGCCAGACGCGCAATCATCAACCTGTCCGGCGACGGCAGGGAGACTACGGCGCCAAAACAACGTGTCAGGGCAACGCTCTATCAGGCCCGTCTGCGGACCATTCAGATGGGCGTGACGATCAACGCATTGGCGATTGCCGATGATGAAAAAGATCTCGCCGCCTATTACGCCCAGAACGTCGTGCGCGGCACCGGCGGTTTCACCATGACGGTCGAAAGCCAGGCCGATTATGCGATCGCCATCCGCCAGAAACTGAAACGCGAACTGTCTCCACAATTCGTGGCAGGCTTTCTGCAGCCCCCTCTTCGCCCTCCTGAACCACCCGGGCGATCGCCTTCGCAGTAACCCAACAACATGTGATTAATCGCCTACTTGCAAAACAAACCGACCATCTGGTATGTTTTCTGATGACCGAAGCTCACGAACGCAAGAAACAGCCGGAGATCGTCCGTCGCGCATTGCTGGATTGCGCCGCGCAGATCTCGCAGGAACAGGGCCTGCCTGCCGTTACCCTGCAGGCCGTAGCGGATGCTGCGCATGTGACGAAGGGTGGGTTGCTGCATCATTTTCCGAACAAGCAGGCGCTTGTTCAGGCCGTCTTCCATGACTTGCTCAAGCAGCTGGATGCCCAGATCGACCAATTGCTGGAAAAAGACCCGGAAACCCATGGCCGCTTCACGCGGGCCTATATCCGCGCCTTCGCCAACGCCGAAAGCGAAGGTGCCAGCAACTGGAACGCCCTTCCCCTCTCCTCGCTCACCGATCCCGAAATGAAGGCGATGTGGTCCGAGTGGTACGCCTCGCGTCTGGCGCGCCATGCAGAAACGGATACAGGACCCGAACTCGGCATTGCCCGTTACGCCGCGGATGGCCTCTGGCTTGCTGGCCTGCTGGAATATTCAGGCGTCGAGGCGACAGGCCACGATGGCTTGATCGAACAACTGATCTCAATGACACGAAAGACACAGACGTGAATCCCGCCCTTATCACCTACGGCTCGCTGCTTTCCGCCATCGCACTGGAAGTCGTCGGCACCACGCTTTTGCAGCAAAGCCAGCAATTCACCCGCCTGCTGCCGACACTCGGCATGGCACTATGTTACGGCGCGGCATTCTATCTTCTGTCGATCACGCTGCGCGTGCTGCCGGTCGGCATTGCCTATGCGATCTGGAGCGGTCTCGGCATCGTGCTGATTTCGGTCGTCGGCCTGATCGTCTTTCGCCAGAGCCTCGACATGGCAGCTATGATCGGCCTCGGCTTCATCATTGCCGGCGTTGTCATCGTCAACGTTTTTTCCAACACCGTCGCGCACTAAGCACGTCAATTCAGTTGCAAAAACCGAAGCCAGCATTGAAAGTGCCTTTTTAACGATCAATCCTCCCAAAGGATCAAAAACAAGGCATGGCAGCGAGGCAGCGGATCATTCCGGTCCGGCGGGAATATAACCGCTGGGTCGCCAATCAGACATTGGAAGATTACGCCCTTCGCTTCACCGCCAAGAGTGCCCGCCGGTTTTCGTCCAGCCGCATCTCTCACACCGCGATCGGCGCGATCTCCTTTCTGGCACTGGAAGCCATCGGTGGCGCGATCACGCTTTCCTATGGCACCACCAACGCCTTTTTCGCGATCATGGCGGCGGCTGTCGTGATGCTGGTGGTCGGATTGCCGATCAGTCGTTACGCAATTCGCCACGGCGTTGATATCGACCTGCTCACCCGCGGCGCATCCTTCGGTTATATCGGCTCGACGATCACCTCGCTGATCTATGCGAGCTTCACCTTCATGCTGTTTGCCATCGAAGCGTCGATCATGACGGGAGCGCTGCAGCTCGCCTTCGGCATTCCGCTATGGATCGGCTACATCATCAGCGCCGTTGTGGTCATCCCGCTCGTCATCTACGGCGTGCAGCTGATCTCCCGCTTCCAGCTTATGACCCAGCCCTTCTGGATCGTTCTGAACATCCTGCCCTTCATCTTCATCGCCTTTCTGGATTGGGAGAAATTCGACCTCTGGCGGGCCTTTGCCGGGATTGGACATTCGAATGGCGAGATCGGCGGCACCGCACCCTTCGATCTCATCGAATTCGGAGCAGCCTCCGCCGTCATCCTGGCGCTGATGCCGCAGATCGGCGAACAGGTCGACTTCCTGCGCTTCCTTCCCCCCGAAGGCATGCGGAAGTGGCGCCACAAGCTCGCCGTTTTCCTCGCCGGCCCGGGCTGGGTGGTGGTCGGCGTGCCGAAGCTGCTCGCTGGCTCCTTCCTTGCCGTCTTGACGCTGTCGACAGCTGTCCCCGCAAGCGAGGCCGCTGATCCCGCCCATATGTATCTGGCAGCTTTCGGCTACATGATCCCCAACGAGACGGCGGCGCTGCTCTTGATGGCAGCCTTTGTGGTCGTCTCTCAGTTGAAGATCAACGTGATGAACGCCTACGCCGGGTCGCTCGCATGGTCGAACTTCTTTTCGCGACTGACCCACAGCCATCCGGGGCGCGTCGTCTGGCTGGTCTTCAACGTCGCGATCGCGCTTTTATTGATGGAACTCGGCATCTACCGGCTGCTGGAGGAAACACTCGGCATTTTCTCGATCGTTGCGATGAGCTGGCTCTGCACGATCTCCGCTGATCTTTTCATCAACAAGAAGCTTGGCCTGTCGCCTCCCGGCATCGAGTTCAAGCGCGCCCATCTTTATGACATCAACCCGGTCGGCCTCGGCGCCATGTTCGGCGCGACAACGATCGCACTGGCAGCACATTTCGGGCTCTTCGGCCAGTTGACGGCATCGCTCGCGACCTATCTGACCCTGACGGCTTTCCTGATCTCGCCGGCCATCGCCTTTGCCACCCGCGGCAAATATTATCTGGCCCGCAAACCTCGCCAGAGCTGGAAGACGCTTGGATCGATCACTTGCTCCGTCTGCGAGCATCCTTTCGAACACGAGGACATGGCCTGGTGCCCTGCCTATGCCGCGCCGATCTGCTCTCTCTGCTGCTCGCTCGACAGCCGCTGCCACGACATGTGCAAACCGCATGCGCGTCTCAATACGCAGGTGGGAACGGTGGCACGCACCTTCCTATCCGAACATATCATCGCCAAGCTGACGACAAGGCTGGGGCGGTATGCGACAACCGCCATCGTTTCCATCTCGCTGATCGGCTCTATCCTCGCCATGGTCGCCTATCAGGCGGGTGAAGCGGCACCCGCCAATGCGGAAATCATTTACGGCACGATTTCCATCGTGTTTTTCGTCTTCGCCATCATCGCCGGCATCGTGTCGTGGTTCTACGTGCTGGCGCATGACAGTCGCGTTGTGGCGGAAGAGGAATCCTCGCGCCAGAACACGCTGCTCCTGAAGGAAATCTCCGCCCACAAGAAAACAGACGCAGCGCTTCAGGACGCCAAGGAAACAGCAGAAGCCGCCAACCGCGCCAAGAGCCGTTATGTCGTCGGCCTTTCCCATGAACTGCGCACGCCGCTCAATGCCGTGCTCGGTTATGCCCAGATCCTCGAGCGTGACGAGACGATCCCCGCCCCGCGGCAGTCGGCGATCAAGGTCATCAAGCGCTCGGCGGATCACCTCTCGGGCCTGATCGACGGACTTCTCGACATATCCAAGATCGAGGCAGGCCGGCTGCAGGTCTATTCCAACGAGATCAACATCCAGGACTTTCTCGACCAGATCGTCGAGATGTTTTCGCTGCAGGCGCAGGCCAAGGGGCTGGAATTCGAACATATCCGCGCGCCGTCCCTGCCTCATTATGTTCGGACAGACGAAAAGCGGCTGCGTCAGATCCTCGTCAATCTCCTCTCCAACGCGATAAAATTTACCGATGAAGGCAAGGTACGTTTCGAGATCGCCTATCGCAGTCAGGTTGCGACCTTCACCATTTCGGATACCGGGCGCGGCATTGCTGAAAAGGATCTCGGCCGGATCTACGAACCCTTCCAGCGCGGCGAGGCCGACAGCGTGCGGCCGATGCCCGGCCTTGGTCTCGGGCTGACCATCACCCAGCTTCTCACCAACACGCTGGGCGGCGAGATCTCGGTCAAAAGCGCCAAGGACGAAGGCTCTGCCTTCCGGGTGCGGCTGATGCTGTCGGCTGTCGAAAGACCGAACACGACACCCGCCGCCGAGCGCAAGATCGTCTCCTATAGCGGTCCGCGCCGCACCGTCGTCGTCGTCGACGACAACCAGGACCATCGCGACCTGATGCGCGAAGTGCTTGCGCCGATGGATTTCGTCGTCTTGACCGCAGCCGGCGGCCCGGAATGCCTGACGCTAATCGAAGGGGTGAAGCCGGACATTTTTCTGATCGACATTTCCATGCCCGGCATGAGCGGCTGGCAGCTCGTCAACCGCCTGCGCGAGGAAAACCAGACGGCACCGATCATCATGCTCTCGGCCAATATCGGCGATGGCACGACGGCTGATGCTGCGGGCGAAGGCCACGACGACACCCTGTCCAAGCCCGTCAATCTGCGCCGGCTCGCCGACAAGCTCGCCTCGCATCTCGCCCTTGCCTGGGTCTATGAAGGCGAACAACCGCCCTCGCCCGTTGCCGCGGCGAAAAAGCAGGTCAGAAGTCCGGGGACGAGCCACCTGCAGGACTTGCTACGTCTTGGCGAGATTGGTTACGTGCGGGGGATAGAAGCCAAGCTTGCCGATCTTGCCGCAGACGAGACGAACCGCCCCTTTGCGGATGAGCTGGGTCTTTATATCAAGGCCTTCGACATGGCCGGCTATATGAAATTCCTGGAACGCCTGGACAAGGAGACAAGCGATGGCTGACACCGCAACGCCTCGCGATATCGTTCTCCTCGTCGACGACAGCCCGGACGCGCTGGGTTTCTTGACCGAGGCGCTGGAGCAGTCCGGCTTCTCCGTCCTCATCGCAACGTCGGGACAATCCGCGCTCAACATCGTCGACAGGATCACACCCGATCTCATTCTTCTCGATGCCGTCATGCCCAGCATGGATGGGTTCGAAACCTGCCGGCGGCTGAAGACCAATGCGGGTGTCGCGCAGGTGCCGGTAATCTTCATGACCGGCCTGACCGAAACGGAACATGTCGTCCATGCTCTGGGGGCCGGCGGCGTCGACTACCTCACCAAGCCGATCAACATCGATGAACTGCGTGCCCGCATCCGGGTTCATCTGACCAATGCTCGGTCGGCTCAGAGCGCCCGCGTGGCACTGGATGCTGCCGGTCGTCATCTTCTTGCAGTCCGGGCGAACGGCAGCATTCAGTGGTCGACGCCACAGGCGACCCGGTTGATCAATGCGGCAACCAATCGAGACGACGGACTGGAGCTTGTTGCCCGGCGCATCGCGGCATGGATGGCGGACCGCGATCGCCCCGGCTTTTCACGCGACGCTGCCTTTTCGTTGGAAGACGGCGAAGAAAAAGGGCTCCAGCTTTCCTACCTCGGGGGCCTGAGCGCCGACGAGTTCCTGTTCCGGCTGACGGCAAACAACCGCCGCCCCGACGTGGAAGTGCTGCGCCAGCACTTTCCGCTGACAGCAAGGGAATCCGACGTGCTGCTCTGGATCGCCAAAGGCAAATCCAACCGCGACATCGGCGAAATTCTCGGTCTGTCCGCACGCACGGTCAACAAGCATCTGGAACAGATTTATGTCAAACTCGGTGTCGAGAACCGCGCCTCAGCAGCGGTGAGAGCCGCACATGTGCTGCACGAGGAATCCTGAAAGTGCTTGGCAGAATACGGTTTTATGCCTCAGCGCGAGTCGTGAAAAAAATGTGCGCCCAAGTTACATTCGCCAATTAGAATATGCTCATATCAAAGTACAATCAGGCATTCGTTGTTGCGCCGCAACGAAAAGGGTAGAGAATCGCTACATCAACAAGGCCGCCCGATGACCTCTGACACGAACAACGCTTCCCTCGCCTCCCTCCTCAGCCTCGTCAAGTCGTTGAAACGAGACGGTGCAAGCCAGTCCATGTCGGCTTCCGAGAGAGAAGCAAGGATCTCGAACGTCATGGAGAAGCTGGCAGTCTTCCAGCCGCTTCCCATTCATGTTCAGGCGGCACCGATCACCTTGAGCGCTGAAGAGAGATAACGCGCCGCAAGCTCATTTCCGCGTTTCTGGGCCAGTTCAAGCGCCGATTTGCAATAACCGGCAAGCGGATCAGCAATGGCAGACGCGAGACTGTTCGAAATCTCGATAATCGTGCCGTTGTAGATAAACGGAATTCCCGCGTCGTCCTTGAGACAACGCCCGACCGAAAACACGTCGATCGGCCCGCGTTTGCCGTGATCGATGCGGTAGCGTTCCTGATAAACCAGCCCGCTGGTGATCGCGCGATGGATGGATGCCGCGACCCGCGCCCTGTCATCGACGGAAATCCGCTCCATCAGTGATAGAATAGGCAGGCCGGCCGCCATGGCATTGGCCTCGATGTCAAAGAGTTCTGCCAGGGCAACATCGCCGTAAAACCGGTCTTGAGACAGATCCCAGCTAAAAAAAGCCATTCCACAAGATAAAAATGCGGCACTAAGCTCGGTATTCAGCGACAGCATGCGAATCCTTTTTCGAGATGTTCCAGCCTTCTTATTTTAGAACATTCTAACTCCGTAAATTACAGTTTCTGATGGGTAAACAATTGGCTTTCAGCTCCTGCCGGGAACACCATGGCTGTGACCGATCCCTGAAACGGGAAAAGCCCGGCTTGCACCGGGCTTTTCCTTTGATTGCAGATATCGCGAGCGCTTAGCTGCCCTGCTGGAAGTAGCTGTACTTGCCGTCCGGACCCTTCTTCCATTCGTACATGACGTAGCCCGGAAGCTTGGGGTCGCCCTTTTCGTCGAAGGCGATTTCGCCGAGAACGGTCTTGAACGGACCCTTTTCGTGCAGAGCCTTGGCGACAGCTTCGGCGTCTTCGGCACTTCCTGCAGCCTTGATGCCTTCAGCGATCAGCTGAACGGCGGCGTAGGAATAGAGCGTGTAGGCTTCCGGGTTGAAGCCGGCGGCCTTGAACTTCTCTACCAGCGCCTTGTTTTCCGGGATCAGCGTTGGGTCGGGACCGAAGGTGTTGAGCGTGCCTTCGACGGCATCGCCGGCAATCGAGGCAAGTTCGTTGGAGACGATGCCGTCACCAGACACGAGCGTTGCCTTGAGGCCCTGGTCCTTTGCCTGACGGATGATCAGGCCGGCTTCGGTGTGCAGACCACCCCAGTAAATGATCGAAACGCCGGCTTCTTTCATCTTGGCGATGAGGGCGGAGAAATCCTTGTCGCCGGTGTTGACGCCTTCGCGAACGACTTCCTTTTTGCCGGCAGCGTTATAGGCCTTCTTGGTTTCTTCAGCGAGACCCTGGCCGTAAGGCGTCTTGTCGTCGATGATGGCGATCTTGGCGTCAGCGAACTTTTCGGAAAGATACTTGCCGGCGACGCCGCCCTGTTGGTCGTCACGGCCGCAGGTGCGGAACGTGTTCCACAGGCCGCGCTCGGTGAAGACCGGGTTGGTCGCAGCAGGCGTGATTTCGAGAATGCCGTTTTCGGCATAGACCTCGGACGCCGGGATCGAGACGCCGGAGTTGAAATGACCGACCACATACTTGACGCCATCGGCAACGAACTTGTTGGCGACCGAAACGCCCTGCTTGGCGTCGGAGACGTCATCGCCGAGCGCGATCGTCAGCTTTTCACCGTTGATGCCACCGGCAGCATTGATGTCGGCAATCGCCTGCTCGGCACCCTTCTGCAGCTGCGCACCGAAAGCTGCGTTCGGGCCTGTCAGCGGACCACCGACGGCGATCACGACGTCAGCCCATGCGTTGCCGCTGAAGGCAACCATGGCCGACAGCGCGACGGCGGAAAGAAGAGACTTCTTCATAGAATAACTCCCAGTTATTATAAGGTGAGTGTCTTTTTGGGGTCCAGCGCAATACCCACCATAACTGCGCCGGAAGCTGTTCCACCTTTTGGTGTATTCTTATATTTGCCCAAGCCGATCTGAATTCAGAAAAGACCGGCTGTCAATCTTTCTTCCTCCAGGAAAATGCGGAGGTCGGCTCGTAGAGCCAGTAGTAGTTCTGGACCATCTGCCGGGTGCGCCGGATGCGGAAACCCGCAAGCGCAAAGCCGAACAGGAGGATGAGGTCCAGAATGAAGTAGAAGGCGTTGATGAACGGCCCCTGGAACAGCGCATAATGCAGGAACTGCATCGCGACCGCGAGCAGCACAGTATAGATCACGACTTCGCGATAGCCGTCCCAGCCCTCTGCCGCGGCCTTGCCGGAACGCCATGCGGTCCAGAAACCGAGCAGCAGAACGATGCCACGCAGGAAATAACGAACAACGGTATCCGTTTCGAAAAACAGCCCCTGCATCTCAGTAACCCCCGTTGGCCGTGATGGTGGTGATCGCGCTCAATGCCGGCCCCCTTCGAGATAGGCGGCACGGACTTCCGGATTGGCCAGAAGTTCCTTGCCGGAACCGCTCATCGTCACTTTACCGTTGACCATGACATAGGCGCGGTCCGACAGTTTCAGTGCAGCGAATGCGTTCTGCTCGACGAGGAAGACGGTCAGCCCCTCTTCCTTGTTGAGCTTCTTGATCGCCTCGAAAATACCCTTGACGATCAGCGGTGCCAGACCGAGCGACGGCTCGTCGAGGAGAAGCAGTTTCGGACGCGACATCAGCGCACGGCCGATCGACAGCATCTGCTGTTCGCCACCCGAAAGCGTGCCGCCGCGCTGGCTCTGGCGCTCTTTCAGACGCGGAAACATAACAAACACCTTCTCGACGTCTTCCTTGAAATATTTCAGGTTGTCGAGATTGGCGCCCATCTGCAGGTTTTCCAGCACAGTCATGCGCGGGAAAATACGGCGGCCTTCCGGTGACTGGGCGATGCGCTTGCGGGCGATCAGATGCGTCGGCAGCTTGGTGATGTCCTCGCCGTCGAAGATGACCTGGCCGTTCTTGGCCTGCGGCGAACCGCAGATGGTCATCATCAGGGTCGATTTTCCGGCGCCGTTGGCGCCGATCAGGCTGACGATCTCGCCCTTTTGGACCTCGACATCAACGCCGGAAAGCGCGCGGATATTGCCATAATAGGTTTCGACGCCCTGGACTTTCAGAAGGGTTTCACCGGCCATCAGACGGTCCCCTCATCGAGCTTTTCCTCGATTGCTTCAACTTCATCATCCTCGACGCCGAGATAGGCTGCGATCACCTTCGGGTCGTTCTTTACGTGATCAGGCGTGCCGTCGGAAATTTTCTGGCCATATTCCAGAACGACGACGTGGTCGGAAATTTCCATGACGACAGACATGTCGTGCTCGATCAGGAGCAGAGACGTGCCTCCGTCGCGGATTGCGCGCAACAGCGTGTTGAGCGTCAGCGATTCCTTCGGGTTGAGGCCGGCGGCCGGTTCGTCCAGGCAGAGCAGTTCCGGTCCCGTGCACATGGCACGGGCGATTTCCAGACGGCGCTGCGCGCCATAGGAGAGGTCGCCAGCCGGATCATCGGCGCGATCGATGAGATCCGCCATTTCCAGCCAGTAGCGCGCCTTCTCGATCGCTTCCTTGGCCGCCGTCTTGTAGGCCGGCAGGCCGAGCAGACCGAGGATGGTGTAACCCGACGCCTTCATCAGCACGTTGTGCTGCGCAACGAGCAGGTTCTCCAGAACCGTCAGGCCGGAAAACAGCCGGATGTTCTGGAAGGTACGGGAGACACCCGCCACCTTGTTGATCTCGAAGTCGCGCAGACGTTCCAGCAGGAATTCCCGGCCATCCTCGCGTGACAGTGTGATCATGCCCATCGTCGGCTTGTAGAAGCCGGTGATGCAGTTGAACACCGTGGTCTTGCCCGCGCCGTTCGGGCCGATCAGTGCTGTGATCTCACCGCGCCTGGCTTCGAACGAGAAGTCGTTGATCGCCATGAGGCCACCGAACTTCATCGACAGGTGTTCGACCCTGAGGATTGCGTCTTTTGTCATTGTCGTACCCGTCGCCATCAGCCGTGGCCTTCCTTGGTGAAGCTGCCGGAGACAGCTTTTCTCTCCTTCAGGAAGGCCGTTGGCTCACGGGTGCCGACAAAGCCACGCGGTTTGAACAGCATGACGATGACCATCGCCAGGCCGAAGAGCAGCATGCGGTAAAGTTCGGGCGTGAAGTCCGGCCCGAAGACATGCTTGAGGAATTCCATCTCGCGCAAAAGCTCGGTGCCGCCGACCATGACGACCGCCGCGATGGCGATGCCGGTGAGTGACCCCATGCCGCCGAGAACGACGATGGCAAGGATGACCGCCGATTCCAGGAAGACGAAGCTTTCCGGAGACACGAAACCCTGACGGGCGGCGAAGAACGAGCCGGCAAAACCGCCGAACATCGCGCCTGTTGCAAAGGCCGTCAGCTTGGTGGTGACCGTGTTGATGCCGAGCGAACGGCAGGCGATCTCGTCCTCGCGTAGCGCTTCCCAGGCGCGGCCGATCGGCATGCGGCGCAGGCGGATGGTGACATAGGCTGTCAGCATGCAGAGCGCCAGAATGACGTAGAACAGGAACATCTTGTAATAGACCGACGAAGACGGAAGTCCCCAGGCCTTGTTGAAGTTGTTCGCGGCACCCACGTCGAAAGACCAGATACCGAAGAAGGATGCCTTGGCGATTCCGGAGATACCGAAAGTACCACGGGTGACATCCGTCCAGTTGATAAGAACGAGGCGGATGATTTCACCGAAAGCAAGCGTCACGATCGCAAGGTAATCTCCTCGCAATCTCAACACCGGGAAGCCGAGGATGATGCCCCAGAAGCCTGCGAGAATGCCGGCCATGGGCAACAGCAACCAGAAAGAGAAGCCGAAATTCGCAGAGAGCAGCGCGTAGGAATAGGCACCCACCGCATAGAAAGCCACGTAGCCCAGATCAAGCAGGCCCGCCAGTCCGACGACAATGTTGAGACCCCAGGCGAGCATCACGTAGATGAGGATCTGGATACCGAAATTGTCGACGTATTTCAGTGAACCCTGACGGCCGAAGATGAGCATCGCCAGGAACGGATAGCAGAGCAGGAAGATCAACGCGATCTTGAGGAAATGCGTGCGGAAGAAGCCCTTCTCGTCAGAGATTTCCAGAACGCCGCTCTTCGCCTTGGCGAGTTTGCGGTTATCCAGATGCGGCTTGATGAAGCCGACCGTGACGAAGCGGCCGATGGCGGCAACGGCCACGAATACGGCCAGCAGACCCCAGCGGGTGCGCCAGACGAGCTGATTGTTGATGTCCTGATAGGTCTCGATACCGACGAACAGCAGGAACATGCCGAAGGCGATTAGCCCCGCCAAAATACCTTCCTTGACGGCCTTCGCCATCACGCCGGACTGATTGTTTTCCGTAGTGTAAGCCATGTCAGACCTTCTCCACTTCCGGACGGCCGAGAATGCCGGTCGGCTTGAAGATCAGCACGATCGCGAGGATCGCGAAGGTCGCCACATCCTTGTAGGCAATCGAGAAATAGGCCGACCAGAGGCTTTCGATCAGGCCGATCAACAGCCCGCCGAGAACAGCACCCGGCAGCGAGCCGATACCGCCGAGAACGGCCGCGGTAAACGCCTTGACGCCCGGAATGAAGCCGTCGTTGAACGAGGCGACACCATAATACATCAGGTACATCGCACCGGCGACAGCAGCCAGCGCTGCGCCCATGATGAAGGTGATCGAGATCGTCCGGTCAACATCGACGCCGAGCAGTGCCGCCATCTTGCGGTCCTGTTCGGTCGCGCGCTGGGCGCGTCCCAGCGGCGTCTTGTTGACGATATACCAGAAGGCAAACAGCAGGATCGAGGTGATCACCACGATCAGGATCTGCTTCAACGAAATGGTAATCGCGCCGAGATGATAGGTATCGGTAACCAGCGGCGGGATCGGCTTGTTGCGCGGTCCCTGCGTCACCTGGATGAAGTTTGACAAGGCGATCGACATACCGATCGCGGTGATCAGCGGCGCAAGACGGAAGGAGCCGCGCAACGGCCGATAGGCGACGCGCTCGATCGTCCAGTTCCATAGGCCCGTCATCAGCATGCCGACCAGCAGCATCAGCAGCAGAAGAAGCGCCACCGGAATGCCTGCAAAGAAGGAGGTCAGGATCAGGAAGATAATGAGAGCGGCGAAGCCGCCGAGCATAAAAATATCGCCATGGGCGAAGTTGATCATGCCGATGATGCCGTAAACCATCGTATAGCCGATTGCGACGAGACCATAGATGGATCCGAGAGTCAGCCCGTTGATGAGCTGCTGGATAAAATATTCCATATAGTTTCCCCTAATGCGGTCCTTGATCGGCCGCACCATTCTTTCAAAGACCTGATGAGATCTTCAATTTTTTTGATTCCTATCCGTTTCGTTAAAAATGTGAAGTGCAAAAGAAAGAGGCAGATCAATTTTCACGAGCTTTTGCTCGCGATGGCGCAATTACGCTCAAAAATGCCAGAAATGCGGCACGAAACTCACAGAAAATAAGCGTTTTCGGTGTAAAAACCGACAGTTCCAACCAGCGCTTTTCTATAGAGTTTACAACTATCAAGAGCGCATTCGCGATCCATTCGAGTCGAAGAGCGGCATCGGCTGCAGACGTGCCGACCGCATTTCGCCCAAGATCTCGATCTGCCAGCCGTCAGCCACCTCGGCTATTTCCTTCGGCACATACCCCATCGCGACCGACACGTCCGATGGATGCGCATAGCCGCCGGACGTCACCCATCCCCTCACCTCGCCGTTCAGTGAAATCGGCTCGTCGCCGATGACGTCGGCATCCATCGTATCGACGGTGAGGGTTATCAGCCTCAGCGCGCCGCCCGAGGCCTTTTCCTGGAGCGCTGCCTGCTTGCCGATGAAGTCTGTCGGCTTGCCATAAGAGATGAACCGGCCAAGTCCTGCTTCCAGCGGTCCGTAGAGCGGACGATATTCCCGCGCCCAGCTGCCGAAGGATTTTTCGACACGAAGAGCGTTGAGCGCCCTGAGACCGAACAGCGAAATGCCGAGCTCCTCGCCGGCCTCCATGATGAGGTCGAAGAGATAGCGCTGGTATTCCGGCTTCATCCAGATCTCGTAACCGAGATCGCCGGTATAACTCACGCGCCCGAGAATGACTGGGGCCATGCCGAGATCGAGTTCACGCACAGTCATGAACGGCATGGCGGCATCCGACAGATCGAGATGTGTCAGCTTCTGCAATACCTCGCGTGCCTTGGGACCAGCGATGGAAAGTCCCAACAGCCCGAGATTGAGCGCATCGACCTCGACCGACCCATCCTCTGGCAGGTGCTGTTCGAACCAGCGCATGTGATAATCCTCGGCAATGCCGGAACCAATCAGCAGGAATTCCTCGTCTTCGAGCGTCGCGAGCGTGAAATCGCCGATCAGCTTGCCGGCGTCATTCAGCATCGGCGTCAGAGCCATGCGGCCCTCCGGCGGAATTTTGCCCGCCAGCATGCCGTCCAGCCAGGTGCGCGCGCCCTCGCCCGCGATCAGGTATTTGGCGAAACCTGACGTCTCCATCATGCCGACGGAAGCCCGCACCGCCTTTGCCTCCCTACCAACATGGTGGAAATCGGTCGAGCGGCGCCAAGAGAAAGCGTCTTCCACACCTTCCGGCGCAAACCACAACGGCGTCTCCAGCCCGTAGGATGCCCCGAACATCGCACCGGCAGCCTTCAGTTTGGCGTAGATCGGCGTCGTCAAAAGCGGCCGCGCGGCCGGCAGTTCTTCATTCGGATAGCGGATCGAAAAGCGGCGGGAATAGTTTTCCCGCACCTTGGCATTGGTATAGCCGAGTGTCGCATAATCGCCGTAACGGCAGACATCCATGGCGAAGACGTCAAAACCCGGATCACCGTTGATGATCCACTGCGCCAGCGCCAGACCGACGCCGCCGCCCTGGGAGAAACCGGCCATGACCGCACAGGCAGACCAGAAATTCGTCATGCCGCGCACCGGCCCGACCAGCGGGTTGCCATCCGGCGAGAAGGTGAACGGGCCATTGATGATCGTCTTGATGCCGGCATTGTTGAAGGCCGGAAAATGCCGGAAACCGACTTCAAGCTCGCCTGAAATCCGCTCGATATCCTCGGCGAGCAGTTCATGGCCGAAAGTCCATGGCGTCTCGATCGGCGACCAGGGGCGGCAGTCCTTTTCATAGGTGCCCATCAGCATGCCGTTGCGTTCCTGGCGGATATAAATCTCGCCGTCGAAATCGACGCAATGCATCAGCTCGCGGCCGGCCTTCGTGTTGAAATCGATCACCTCGGGCATGTCCTCGGTGATCAGATACATATGTTCCATGGCAAGCACCGGCAGTTCCAGCCCGACCATGCGCCCGACCTCGCGCGCCCAAAGCCCTGCCGCGTTGACGACGTGCTCGGCCCGGATCTCGCCTTTATCCGTCACCACCCGCCACATGCCGTCCGACAGCTGGATCAGTTCCTCGACCTTGGTATGGAGGTAAATCCCGGCGCCATTCCTTTTCGCCGATTTCGCATAGGCATGGGTGGTGCCGTAAGGATCGAGATGACCTTCATGAGGATCGAAAACGGCGCCGACGAACTCTTTCGGGTCAAGCAGTGGCATCATCTCATGCGCTTCCTCGACCGAGACAAGCCGCGCCGCGCCGCCGGCATATTTGCCCTTGGCGAGAAGCGACTTGAACCAGTCGAACCGCTCGTTGGTCGCCGCCAGCATCAGACCGGATGTCATGTGCAGCCCGATATCCTGGCCGGAATAGGCTTCGATTTCCCGGTAAAGCTCGACCGTGTATTTCTGCAGCTTGGCGACGTTGGGATCGCCGTTGATCGTGTGCATGCCGCCGGCTGCATGCCAGGTGGAGCCGGAGGTAAGCTCGGAACGCTCAACCAGAACAACGTCGCTCCAGCCGAATTTCGTCAGGTGGTAGAGGATGGAACATCCGACGACACCGCCGCCGATGACGACAACCCGTGCATGGCTCTTCATTCAAATTCTCCGGTGAGAGCAGGACTTTCGTCATGCGTTGAATGCTGCAACTCACCGCAGCCTAATGACAATCAGAACAGCTCAGTAGACCGTTCTGCGAAGCCGAATGTCGCTTACCGAAAAATGCGTATCCAGTGAGCGCCATCAGAGTGCCGCTCAAAAGGTTGGGAATACACCTCACTTGTCCGCAAGCGCAGTGGTTAGCGCGAACGCGCGGCCCATCTCCATCATCTCCTCGAATACCGAGCCGCAAAACGACCGGGGCACGATGATTTCGAATACGTCGACACCGGTACGGGCCAGATTGGCCGCGACATGGCAGCAGAGCATGTTGGCCGAAGCGCCGACCGGGAATGCATCCGGATGCAGATCCACCGCCACGCATTTTGCCAGTATCTTGCGCACATTCGGCCCCGAAATCTGCAGCAGTACCCGGCCATCGCTCTGATCGACGATCGAGGCCCCAGCGACCTCGCCGAGAAGGTTCTCGATCACCGCAGCGCCTGTTGTGGTTGAGGCGACCAGCCATTCGCCCGGTGCACAGTCACGCACATGAACGCCATCGATAGACTTCACTGCATCCCCGACGGCTGCCTCGCTTCCGCGATGCGCCATAACCGAAAAAATCGCCGGGCGGCGGATGACGGCAAGATGGTTCGGATTGGCCTTGGCTTCGAATCCTGCGAGATAATCTTCCAGCACATGCCGGTGGTAGAGGGTGAGCGACATCGAGCCTATCCCTGGAGCTTGCGGTTTTCGGGATCGACGAAGACGGGCGGGCAAACTTGCGCCAGCACCTCTTTTCCTCGCAATCCATCCCAGACGACGATGGTCTCGCCATAACGTTCACGGCCGGATTTCAGCATGGCAAGGCCAATCGTGTGACCGAGTGTCGGCGAATGGCAGACGGAGGAAACCCAGCCCTGGTCATTCGCCATCGAAGGGGTCGCGTCTTCTTTCAGAAGATGTGCACCGGCCAGGAATTCCTCGAGCTTTTCCAGTGGCCTCAGGCCCACGAGCTGCAACCGGTCGGCGGCGGTGAGGCCAAAGCGGCTCGACTGTCTCTTGCCTATGAAATCCGGTTTCTGCATAGCCATCATCCGGCCAAGCCCCAGATCGTCAGGCGTCGTGCGGCCATCCATTTCGCTATGCGTGATTAACCCCTTCTCGATGCGCAGCACGTTGAGCGCTTCGACGCCATAGGCGCAGATCCCCTCGTTCTTACCGGCCTCCATGATCGCATCCGCGACCGCCTCGCCGTAACCGGCGGGAACAGCGAGCTCATAGGCGAGTTCGCCCGAGAAAGAGATGCGGAAAAGACGTGCCTTGAGGCCGCCACGAAGCGTCACGTTTTTTGCCGCCAGATAAGGGAAGGCAGCATCGGAGATGTCGTCCTCCACGACACGGCTCATGATGGTCCGCGCCTTGGGGCCGGCAAGCGACATCTGAGCCCATTGATCGGTCGACGAGACGAAACGAACGTCGAGTTCCGGCCAGAAGGTCTGCGACGCAAATTCCAGATGCGCCATGACTTCCGCCGCATAGGCCGTCGTCGTGGTCATCACGTAATGGTTCTCGGAAAGCCGGCTGGTCGTGCCGTCGTCGAAAATCATCCCGTCCTCACGCAGCATCAGGCCATAACGCGCCTTGCCGACAGGCAGTTTGAGGAAATTGTTGCAATAGATGCGGTTCAAAAATTCAGCCGCTTGGCTGCCGAAAATCTCGATCTTGCCGAGTGTCGAGACATCGCAAAGCCCTGCATTGCGGCGGACATTCTGAACTTCGCGATCGACGCTCTCGCGCCAGGTCTTCTCCCCTGACCGCGCGAACCAGGCGGAGCGATGCCACAGCCCCGCCTCGACGAAAGTGGCGCCGTTCTTTTTGGCCCAGTCATGCAGCGGCGAGGTGCGCATCGGAGCGGCATGTTCGCCACGCGACGTTCCCGCCAGAGCGCCGAAGGACACCGGAGTGTAGAATGGCCGAAACGTCGTAGTGCCGATCTCGGCAGGAGATACGCCCCGCATGCCGGCGACGATGCCGATCGTGGCGACGTTTCCAAGCTTGCCCTGGTCGGTTGCCATGCCGGCGGTCGTATAACGCTTGGTGTGTTCGATATGGCGGAACCCTTCGCGTTGGGCGAGGCCGAGATCGCTGACGGCAACGTCGTTCTGGAAATCGACGAAGGCCTTGTCCTTGGCCCCCGGCACATACCAGACCGGTGCGAAGGCCGGATCGTATTCGCCTTCGACCTCGGGAATGTTCATCTCGTAAGCGGCAAAACCGAGGCCTCGGGCAAGCGCCGTTGCCTTCGTCGCGCCATCCTTCAGGCAGGCTGAAATCCTGTCTTGTCCCGCTGCAGAACCAGCCGCAATAAAGGCCGAGCCGACATCCGGCGCCAGGAAGGCTTGGAGCTCGTCCGACCAGACAGGCTTTGCGCCGCGCTGGCACATCAGGTGCACG
This sequence comes from Pseudomonadota bacterium, assembly GCA_023451735.1. Classification (GTDB taxonomy): domain Bacteria; phylum Pseudomonadota; class Alphaproteobacteria; order Rhizobiales; family Rhizobiaceae; genus Neorhizobium. The sequence continues at coordinate 31,169 of JAEXYH010000037.1, forward strand.
ATGGGCGACCACCCGCCCGCCATGGCAAGCGCATCGCAGGTTATCTGCTCCTGAAAACCGGAACGCTCGACAATCAGCGCATCGATACGCCTGCGCCCCCTGGTGCCGACCACTGCACCGTTACGGATAACTCGCACACCGTCCGGCCCGACATCCGCAGACTGCGCTCGGGCATCGATGATTGCCGTCACATCGACACCGGCCGCAACGAGATCGGCCGCTGTCCGGTAGCCCGATCCGCCATTGATGAAGACTGCCACCTTGCCGCCCGCCGCCACGCCGTAGCGGTTGGCATAGATGCGCATCGCGCTTGCCGTCATCACGCCCGGCTTGTCGTTGCCACCGAAAACCAATGGCCGCTCTTCGACACCAGTCGCCAGGATGGCGCGCTTGGCGACGATGCGCCAGAGCCGTTCCATCGGCAGGTCAGGTGACGGCGTGCCGACATGTTTTTGCACCCGCTCGACCGCGCCGAACACCATGTCGTCATACCAGCCGAACACGGTCGTGCGCGGCATCACCGTGACATTGGGAAGCGAAGCGAGTTCTTCGATTATTGCATTGGTGAAATCCGCAGCGGAAACGCCGCCGACAGAAGCGCTTTCGGACAGAAGTGATCCGCCCAGACGAAACCCTTCGTCCGCGAGGATGACGCGTGCACCGGCACGCCCGGCAGCGAGCGCCGCCATCAGGCCGGCCGGACCGGAGCCGATGACCAGCAGATCGCAATGCGCCCAGGATTTTTCGTAACGATCAGGGTCTGCCTGCATCGCAAGCTTGCCGAGACCGGCCGCGCGGCGGATCACCGGCTCGTAGAGCTTTTCCCAAAGGGCTGCCGGCCACATGAAGGTCTTGTAGTAGAAGCCTGCGCCCAACATCGGCGAAAGCAGGCTGTTCACCGCACCCACATCGAATGCCAGCGACGGCCAGCGGTTCTGGCTGACGGCCGTCAGTCCGTCATAGAGCTCGGCCACCGTTGCACGCACGTTCGGCTCGGAACGCGCGCCGGTGCCGATCGTCATCAGCGCGTTGGGTTCGGAAGAGCCGGCCGTCACCGGCCCGCGCGGACGGTGATATTTGAAGCTGCGGCCCATCAGCATCTGGTCATTGGCAAGCAGGGCGGAGGCGAGCGTATCGCCTTCGAAACCCTTGTAGCTTTTGCCGTCGAAACTGAAGGTCAGCGGCTGGCCGCGATTGACCCGGCCGGCGGATCCGAGACGATACGATGTCATTCGCTTGCCCCCCGCGCTGGAGCAGCATCGGTGACGCTGAAGACGTCATGGGTCACGTTATCGCGGTCGACGATGAGCCAGCGGCGGCAACCGGCCGCGTGGTGCCAATATTCCTGATATCGCCCCTTCGGATTGTCGCGGAGATAGACGTAACGATGCCAGTCCTCCTCGCTCGCGGCCGGCTGGGGGCGTGTGAGCGCCGTGCCGCGGATGGAGAACTCTTCCTTGGGTCTGGTCCCGCAATACGGACAGGTGATGAGGCTTGCCATGGTCTATCTCAATGAATGTTCGGCTGGGGGCCTTTGCCCGCTTCGTCGATCATGTGGCCGCGCTCGAAGCGGTCGAGCCGCAGAAAACGCGAAACATGGTGGCTCTCGTTCTTCGCAATCAGGTGCGCGAAGCAGAAGCCCGAGGCGGGTGTCGCCTTGAACCCGCCGTAACACCATCCCGCATTGAGGTAGAGATTGTCGATCGGCGTCCGGTCGATGATCGGCGAACCGTCCATCGACATATCCATGACACCGCCCCAGGCGCGCAGAACCTTGCCGCGGGACAGGCCCGGTATGAGCGATACACCCTCCTCCATCGTATGCTCGACGGTCGCGAGATTGCCGCGCTGGGCGTAGGACGAATAATAATCGATATCCGCGCCGAAGACCAAGCCGCCCTTGTCCGATTGCGAGATGTAGAAATGCCCGGCGCCGTAGACGATCACATGATCGATCGCCGGCTTGATCCCTTCCGAAACGAAGGCCTGCAGCACATGGGTTTCGATCGGCAGTTCCAGCCCCGCCATACGCGCGGTTTCGGAGGAGTGGCCGGCCGTTGCCAGCGCCAGCTTGTTGCAGCCGATGAACCCCTTGTTGGTTTCGACGCCTGTCACCCGGCCCTGCTCGTCACGACGGATGGCGCTTACCTCGCAATGCTGGATGATATCGACGCCGCGCATATCGGCACCGCGCGCATAACCCCAGGCAACTGCGTCATGCCGGACGGTTCCGCCACGCTTCTGCAACAGGCCTGCGAGGATCGGAAAGCGGGCGTGATCGTAATTGAGATAGGGCATCAGCGCCTGAAGCTGCTTGCGGTCGAGCAATTCCGCATCGACCCCATGCATGCGCATCGCATTGCCGCGTCGGGCATAAGCATCGCGCTGGCCATCGGAATGCGCCAGCATCATCACGCCGCGCTGGCTGACCATGGCGTTATAGTTGAAATCCTGTTCAAGCCCTTCCCACAGCTTCAGCGAAAGTTCGTAGAACGGGACATTGCCTTCGAGCAGATAATTGGAGCGGATGATCGTCGTGTTACGCCCGACATTGCCCGAGCCGATATAGCCTTTTTCCAAGACGGCGATGTTGGTGATGCCGAATTCCTTGGCGAGATAATAGGCCGTCGACAGGCCATGCCCGCCGCCGCCGACGATGATCACGTCGTAATGCGGTTTCGGTTCCGGTTCACGCCATGCCGGCGTCCATAGCCGGTTGCCCGAAAGCGCCTGCTTGATGATCGAATATGCCGAATATCGCATCCATCCGTCCCGTTCATGCCCGGTCCACCTTCGCATATGCAAGAGAAAGGACAAGCGCAATCAGGACATCAACGGTTCCGTTTACGACAGCTTCCCCTGCATCATCAGGCTGTTGCGCCCATACGACGCAGACCGTGGGGATGAATAGCAAGGTCGCCTGAGTGCTTTCAATAGCTTGACCGAAACTTCGTCCCCACTTGTAAAACTTGACCCTAAAATCCGGCAGACGCCATTGCCGGAGAGAACCATGGACGACCGCAGCACCAATCTAGAAATGCCCTTCATCATGCCTTCGCAGGCACAAAAGCATGTCACCCATAACGAGGCCTTGCTGTTGCTCGACGCGATTGTTCAGCTTTCCGTGATCGAGGAACGCGGCAATCCACCGGATACCCCGCAACCTGGAGAGCGGTTTGTCATCGCAACCGGCGCCACGGGCGCATGGAGCAGCCGCGTCGGCCGGATCGCGATCTGGCAGGATGGCTATTGGGTTTATGTCACGCCCAAAGCGGGATGGTGCGCATGGTTCGAAACAAGCGGCAGACTGAAAATCTTCGACGGATCGGCATGGCAGGACCTCCCCCTGCCCGAGCATGCAAGCGTGATGACGCTCGGCATCTCCGCCACGGCCGACGACACCAACAGGATTGCTGTTTCCTCTCCCGCCAGCCTTTTCAATCATGCCGGCGGCGGCCACCAGCTAAAGATCAACAAGGCTGCGGCGACCGACACGGCGACATTGCTTTTCCAGTCGGGCTGGACCGGACACGCGGAAATGGGGCTGGCTGGAAACACCGATTTTTCCATCAAGGTCAGCAATGGCAGCGAGTGGAAGACCGGCCTTTCGATCGACAGCGCCGGGCGTGTCACAAAACCCAACCAGCCGGCAGTGCGCGTCTATCGTAGCGGCACGACTTTCACCCCGACAGCGGGGCAGCAGAGCGGGGTATCGGCCTTTACTTTAAACCAGGGCGGCTTCACGCTCGGCTCCGCTGTCACGGGTGGCGGCAATACGCTCGTCGTGCCTGCAACCGGTCTTTATCTTCTCGCCCTCACCCTGTCGGTGGCCGCGGCATCAGCCTCTTATGGTGTGACAGTTTCGCGCAATGGTAGTCCGGGCGTCCTGACGCTTGCGGGTTCGACCGGAAATGCCACGACACTGTCCTCTTCCGCCATCGCTCAATTGCAACAAGGGGATACGCTGGCATTCACCCATTCCGGTTCTGCGACATTCAATGCCGGAGCAACAGGAACTATCCTTTCACTGGCAATGATTTAGCGGAAAAACTTCAAAAAATGATGCAGCAGCCGTGCCAATATTGCACAGCCGAAGGCCTCCATACCCTGTTTTGCGTCACCTTCCCCTCCCCTGCCGGCCTTGTTTTGCAGGGGATCCGGCCCCAAAACCCGCAAAAAATACGACCTTTGCGAGTTAGGTCACATTTGCCGAACCTGTTTAGTCAAATGTTAAAACTGCCGGACTAGGCTCTCCGGCGTGGTCTTGTGTTGTGTAGAGAGTTCCAATGACCGAAATGATCCGTCCACGAGTTAAATATGTCATCGGCCCCGATGGCAGCCCGCTTACGATTGCTGACCTTCCGCCGGCCAATACGCGCCGTTGGGTTATCCGTCGTAAAGCAGAGGTTGTCGCGGCTGTTCGCGGTGGCCTGTTGAGCTTGGAGGAAGCCTGCGACCGTTATACGCTTACCGTCGAAGAATTCCTCTCCTGGCAGTCGTCGATCAACGATCATGGCCTTGCCGGCCTGCGTACGACGCGTATCCAGCAGTACCGCCACTAGGCGCTTCCGGCGAAAAGCCGCCCTTTTCAAGGGTGCCGTGACCCAGGTCGCGGCATCCTTTGTTTTATCTCTTTTCCGATTGCCGATCCGTCTTTCCCAGTTTGACCACAGAGGGAAAGATGGCCGCAATCACGGCGGATGCCGCATAACACCAGAAACCCGGAAGTGTTATGGCTGTCGCAAGTCCGCTGGTCTTTGCGGCGAAGATGACGATCGCGACAAGCATCACATCCATCATCGACCATCTGGAAAGATGCGGCATCGCGCGATGCAGCAAACCCGACCGGGAATCTCCGGCCACCACTTCAGCGGTAAGCACGATCAGCTTTGCGGCCGGAAACACGAGCGAGAATGCGCCGACCGCAATCGCCAGCCCGGCACTGCCGTCCACCCACAACTCGCCGACCAGCCGCAGCAGCGACGGCTCGTTGCTGAAAAAGTAAAGCTGCTCGAACCGCATGATCGGCAATGTCACGCCAAGCACCAGAAGCACGGCGGATAACGCCAGCATCGAAAACGGCAAAATCCGGTTCAAGCAAACTCCCCGAAACAATCATCACGAACCGCGTCCCCGATGATCCTTCATATAATGGCCCAAATCAGTCTATGCTCCAAGCCGACACCCAAATTCGATGAGGAGCAATATCCGCAATGGACATCAGCCGCGAAGAAAAAACATCGGGCGGGAGGTATGCCGCCAACATCGAAGGGCATGAGGCGGAAATGACGTATTCCCGGACCTCGCCGCAGTTGATCATCATAGATCACACCGGTGTGCCGGATGCCCTGCGCGGCAAGGGCGTCGGTCAGGCCTTGGCAAAATTTGCAATCGAGGATGCGCGTGAAGGCGGCTGGAAGATCATTCCGCTCTGCCCATTTTTCAAGGCCCAGGTTGAACGTCATCCCGAATGGCGGGACGTCATCAAATAAATCACCGCCTCGTTTCGAAGCGGGAAACGCTGCGACAGGATGACCTGCAGCCGTACGGAAAATGGAAAAAGGGCGCCGCCCCTTGCGGGTCGCCCTCTTTATCCCTCTCGATGCATCCACGCGTTAGGCGCGGGCGCGCATTCCGCCGTCACGCTCTTCGAGCGCCGAAGCCTTGGCGAGTTCCGCCTCCGCTTCCTCCAGTGCCAGTTCGGCACTATCCTGCTGGACTTTCAGTTCCCGAATCGAGACCTGCAAATTATCCGCGCGCTGGCGTGCGGCTTTTGCAAAGGTCGGATAAGCGAAATGACCGGGATCCGTAATTCCCGATTTTTTCTCTTCAAGCGTGATCTGGTGTTCCAGTTCCTTCGCCATCCGTTCGAATTCTGCCATCATCATCTGCAGCTGCTGCAGTTGACGACGCTTTTCGTTAACCTGAAATCCCTTCAGGCGAACAAGGCTGTCACGCGATTTCATACGCAATACTCCGTGGATACCAACACCCCGGCCCGTGATCTGCCTGTTACACTGCAGATCAAAAAATTTCCGACACGTTAATAAATTTGACGCGGCATTAACTTTTCGTTTACGGGCATCATTAATGATAAAGACGATCGTTTAAGGGTCGGTAAATACCAAGTCCAAATTGGACAGCGGCAATGTGTCAGTCGCAAGAATCACTTAGCGGGAAGTCCTCTACCGCTGATTCAACATGGTGATGTCCAATCCGTAAAGGAAAACAGGCTGCTACTTATTTTGCTTAATAAATTGATGCACCTTGCCAAATCAGGTCACAGTTTGTTAACCATTTGATGGCAGCTTCCAAATCAGGCACAGTCTGGATCCGTAACGAGTGAGGGGGCAAAAGGTAACCTTGCGCGGCGGTAAAGGGGAAAATTATGCGGGTTCTACTCATCGAAGATGACAGCGCGACAGCGCAGAGCATCGAGCTGATGCTGAAATCGGAAAGCTTCAACGTCTACACCACTGATCTTGGTGAAGAGGGCGTCGATCTTGGCAAACTATACGACTACGACATCATTCTTCTTGACCTGAACTTGCCCGACATGTCGGGCTACGAAGTTCTGCGGACGCTGCGTCTGTCCAAGGTCAAGACGCCGATCCTCATCCTGTCCGGCATGGCCGGCATCGAGGACAAGGTCCGCGGTCTCGGCTTCGGCGCCGACGACTACATGACCAAGCCCTTCCACAAGGACGAACTGGTCGCTCGCATCCATGCGATCGTCCGTCGCTCCAAGGGTCACGCACAGTCGATCATCATCACCGGCGAACTGATCGTGAATCTCGACGCAAAGACCGTCGAAGTCGGCGGCCAGCGCGTTCACCTGACGGGCAAGGAATACCAGATGCTGGAGCTGCTTTCGCTCCGCAAGGGTACCACGCTCACCAAGGAAATGTTCCTGAACCACCTTTACGGCGGCATGGACGAACCGGAACTGAAGATCATCGACGTCTTCATTTGCAAGCTGCGCAAGAAGCTTGCAAATGCTGCCGGTGGCGCAAACTACATCGAAACCGTCTGGGGCCGCGGCTACGTTCTGCGCGAGCCGGATGGTGCGGAATACGCCGAAACGGCATAAAGCAGAGATCCTCCCCCTTTGCCTTAGAACCCGCCTGGTGCGCCCGGGCGGGTTTTATTTTGTCTGCGACACAGGGGTTTGTCCGTCGATAAACGCAAACGGCGACCGAAGTCGCCGTGATGGTCTTTTGAAATACGTCTTCGCCCTCAAGCGGCAGCTGCGTAGGGGGAAAATACCGAAGTCAGGATCTTGCGATCGAACGGCTTCAGCAGGAACTCATCGGCCCCTGCCCGCTTGCCGGCCATCATCTTCTTCAGATCAGCTTCGATGACACAATAAAATATCTTGACGCTCTTGCCTTCCGGCAGCGCGCGGACGGCTGCAATCAGGTCCAGGGCGCCGTCGAGGCTCGCATCGACGATCATGAAATTCGGCAGCTCGGCCTGGCAGCCGCGCAGCGCCTCGTGTGCATCGCCTGCCTCGGCGATCAGAAAACCGAGTTCGGACAGAATGCGCTTGCCGACTTTTCGCACAATATCGGAATTGTCTGCGATCATCAGACGCTGCATGACCCGCTCCCCTTCAGCGACCGCTCCGGCGGTCGACCGTTAACGTATAGCCCCTTGCAGCTAACGAAAGGTTAGCAGCTCCGGCAGCGCTGTGCGCACCACCGGAGGTCTGTTCGGACGGGTCTCAGGCCGCGGCCATTTCGGCGATGAAGGTGATCTTGTCTTCCGAAACGACATGTCTCAGTTCCATGTCGCATTCTTCGGCGAGAAGCACTGTGTAATAGGGCTGGATCGTATGGGCATCGACCGCCTCTTCCAGCGTGCCGCTGCAGATTTCGACGAACTTGGCCGGCACGCGCATCATCCGGCCTTTGACCACGATCTCGAACCGGGCGGATCCCTCCGGATCCTCCAGCGTCACATCGACCGAGCCGCCGCGCGGAATGCCGGCATAGGCGACGAGAAACAGGTTGAGCAGCAGCTTGACCCGGTTTTTCGGAATGATTGCGCGCGGGCCATTCCAGGTCACTTCTGTCTTCTTTTCCGCGACAGCGAAATCCTTGGCGGCCTTCTCGGCCTCGCCGGTATCGATCGACGCACCGACCGAGCCGGACGCACCGAAGGCAAGCCGGGCGAATTTCAGGCGAACCGATGCATTGACAGCCGAGGTGCGGATGAGGTCGAGCGCGTCAGCATCAGCCGCGCCTTCGTCCAACAGTTCAAGTCCGTTATTGATCGCGCCGACCGGCGAAATCACATCGTGGCAGACGCGGCTGCACAGGAGTGCCGCCAGATCCGGACCGCTCAGGGTGAGATTGGGGTTTTTCGGCATGCTATTCTCCTGATGCATCTGGTGCCAATCGCCGCTCTTTGCCATGGCAAGATTGCGTGGGGATGGAACGATAAGGCCGGCATAATGACACTACGTTTGGTAAACTGACCATTAAATCCACACGCAAGAAGACGACAAAGATCGTGGATTTGTCTTATTTCGACATTCTCTTCATCATCAAGGTGCCGGGAAACGCCATAACAAAGACAGGATCGGCGAGCCTATCATCTTGCCAGAGCAGGCCGACTAAAGGCGTCGAAGGACCGATGAGGATCGGAACGACGGGGCGACGCCGTACCTGCCATCAATGATATCAATACGTTAACAATTGAAATGCTTAACTGGTTGTTAATATCATGGCTCCAGAATGGTGCGAGCTGAAGCATGATGCTACGCCCTATGGACGAATTAAAAACGGACCTGAACATGCGCCGCCTCCACGTCTCCGCTCTCGCCCTTCGCTTGAAAGCCCTGATCGTCGCCTTTGCGACTGTCTGGATTTTTGCCATGCCGGCTGCCGCTCAGCAGAACAGCAGCCAGTATTCGCTGCAGGAAGTCGTTGACGCGGGTCACGGCTTCTTTGGCTCGACCAGCGGCGGCCTGGCAAAGGTCGTGGAAAACGCCTTCCAGAAATTCGGCCTGCCGAACGGCTACATCTTGGGCCAGGAAGGCTCCGGCGCCTTTATCGCAGGCCTTACCTATGGTGAAGGTCAGCTTTATACCAAGAATGCCGGTCAGCATCCGAGCTTCTGGCAGGGCCCTTCGCTCGGTATCGATTATGGCGGCCAGGGCACACGCGTGATGATGCTCGTCTACGATCTGCCTTCGGTGGATTCGCTTTATGCCCGTTTCGGCGGCGTATCGGGCTCCGCTTTTGTCGTTGCAGGCGTCGGCATGACCGTGCTGCGCAACGAGAACGTGGTTCTCGTTCCGATCCGCACCGGCGTCGGCGCGCGTCTGGGCGTCAATATCGGCTATCTCAAGCTGACCCGCTCGCCCACCTGGAATCCTTTCTGATTCTCCGCGCGGATTGCGGTGAACCGCCCGCGAAGTGTGCTTGCTGCATTCTCCCCCGCATGCTTAAACGTGTATTCCTGCATACCCACACCAAGACGGCACGATCGTGATCGAATTTGCTCTGCTATTTGGCCTCGGCTTTTTGAGCGCCCTGCTGATCGCGATGCTGGTTGCTCCTGCAATCCATCGCCGGATCGTTGTCTTCACTGAAAACCGGATCAGGGCCACCGTGCCGATCAGCCCGCAGGAAGTGCGCGCCCAGCGCGACATGGCACGCGCCGTTTATGCTGCGGAAAATGCTCGTACCAAGCAGGAACTGGTGCAGGAAAAGGAAAAGGTCGTCTCGCTGACATTGCAGGGCGACAAGCTCAAGCACGAGATCCGCAATCTGACCGCCGACAATATCGAGCTGAAGGCCGTGGCCGAAAACCTCGACGTGGCAGCGGCAGACCTCAGGTCGCAGCTGCGTCAGGAGGAAAGCCATATCGCGGAATTGACGGCCGCACTTGAGGCTTCGGAAGAGCAAAGCATCGGCAAGGACCTGGATATAGAAGAGCTGAAACAGCAGATCGAGCTTCTGGCATCCAAGAAGGACAATGCCCGGATCGACCTTTCGACGCGTGAGACGGAAGTCGAGAACCTGAAGTTCCGTGTCAGTGCCCTGCGTGAGGAACGCGACAATCTTCGCAAGGATGTGCGCGTCCAGACCACAAGGGCCAAGGAAGCCGAAACACGGCTTGCCAATGAGGAATACCGCTCCACCAAGCTCGAAGACAAGCTGACCAAGGAAGTGTCCCTGCGCACCGACAAGGAAACGGCTTTGGAGCGCCGCAACGAGGAGATAGCCCGCTTGCGTGACAAGATGAGCGTCAACAGCGGGGCGAAACCGGCTTTGGCAGTTGCACAGGACACCAGCACGGCTCCCAAACCCTCGACAAAAGCCGCCCCTTCGAAAGCGGATCAGGAGATGGATATCGAAGCCCGTATCACGCAACTCGCCGGAGATTCGCGAAACCGCGCAACCGCCCTTTCGGAGCGCGTGATGAATGGCAAGACGACCGCCAGCGATGACATATTGCGCGAGGAAATGGCAACGATCGCCGCCAACATGGTGGCGATGACCTCCCTTTCCGAAGGCAAGTCTTCGCCGATCAATGCCATGATTGCCGGCAAGCCTGCCGGCGGCAACCGCCAAAGTCTTGCCGCCCGAGTTCGTTCGCTGCTCGAAACGACGAGCGGATCGACCAACGGTCAATAACCCTCAAACTACCCCTTGGGCGCTGGCGATCTGATAAAGCGCGATACCGGTCGCCGTTGCGGCATTGAGGCTGTCGAGGCCAGGGGCCTGCGCGATGCTGGCGGTCTCGATTTTCTGCATAAGCGCCGGCGGCAGGCCATGTCCCTCGCTTCCGGTCAGTAAAGCCATCCTTGGTGCCGGCTGAACCTTGCGGATCTCGGTGCGCCCGGCAGGTGAAAGCCCCCAGACGGCAAAACCATTTTCGAAAAGCCCGGATACAAGCTCAAGCGTTGTGCCGCCCCGCGCATACGGAACCTGCAGCACCGCGCCGACCGACACCCTGAGCGCCTTGCGGTAAAGTGGATCACAGCAGCTTTCATCGAGCAGCACGGCACTGACGCCGAATGCCGCCGCGTTGCGGAAGATCGAGCCGATATTGTCGTGATTGGAAATGCCGATCGCGGCCGCAACAAGTGCGCGCTCGGGAAGCGAGGCAAGCAGCTCCGAGGAAGAAGGCTCCCTCACCCGCTTTCCGACTGCCAGAATGCCGCGATGCAGATGAAATCCGACGATATCGTCCAGCACCGTGCCGTCGGCAACATAGACAGGCACATCGTCCGGAAACTCCGACAGGATATCGGCCACTCCGGCGAGCCGGTTTTCGAGGATCAGGATTTTCTCCGCAGCGAACTCGCCGCCACGCCTGTGTGCGGCGGCCAGCATGCGCAGCACCACCGTTCCCTCGGCGATGAAGCGCCCGTGCCGTCCGACGAGATCCCGCTCGCGGATGGAGCGGAATTCGTCGATACGGGAATCGTCCGCATTCTCGATGCGGATCACAGTCATCACCGGCCCTGGCCGACCGTCACGTCGGCAATCACGCGGCCAACCGAAAGATCGAAGATGAAAAGCTTCGGAGTGCCGTTCAGCGCGCCGTAGAAAAGCACCTGGCTACCGGAGAGCGAAACTTGCTGGATATCGAAGCCGGGCGGCAGGGCGGCGGTTGCGGCGAGCGGCTGATCGGCCGGAACGGAAAAACCACCGGAAGTGGCAGCAATCGCTGGCGCTTCCGGGCGCTGGGAGATCTTGTAGACAATGGCGGCGATGACCGCCATAAAGCAGGCCAACAAGATACCGCCCGAAATGAGCTGCAGGCGCACCATCTTCTGGCGGATACGCTCCATGGCCGGATCGAGTGGCTGTTCCTGGTCCTCTAGATCGGGCTGCGGCATGGACTGTCCTTTTAAACGGAATGATTGAATGAGCGAGACCTTTAGCGAAGCCGGGCTGCCAAGGAAAGTCCTGAATGCCGGGGAAGATGACGGCGGAAGGCTGGATGCCTGGCTGACGGCGCAGGTTGACGGAGAATTGTCCCGCAACCGCATCAAGGCGCTCATTGAGGAAGGTGCCGTATCGATCAACGGCAAGGTCGTGACCGAGCCGAAGAAGAAGGTTCAGCCCGGCGACGTGATCGAACTCGTCCAGCCAGAACCCGAGGACCCGGAACCCAAAGGCGAGGATATTCCGCTCGAAGTTCTCTATGAGGACGACGACCTGATCGTCATCTCCAAGCCGGCCGGTCTCGTTGTCCATCCGGGTGCCGGCAACTGGAGCGGCACGCTGGTCAACGCGCTCATCCACCATTGCGGCGCGAGCCTTTCCGGCATCGGCGGCGTCAAGCGACCGGGTATCGTCCACCGGCTCGACAAAGAAACCAGCGGTGTCATGGTGGCGGCCAAGAACGACATCGCTCACCGCCATCTCGCTGAGCAATTTGCAGATCACGGCCGCTCGGGCGATCTGGAACGCGCTTATCAGGCTGTCGTCTGGGGCCGCCCAAGCCAGCTAAAGGGCACGATAGACGCACCGCTCGGGCGCGCAACCGGCGACCGTACCAAGCGCGCGGTCAAGCGCGAGGATTCGGCCGATGCCCGCCATGCGGTCACCCATTACGAGGTGATGGAGCGCTTCCAGGAGACGCCCGACGCCACGGCGCTCGCCTCGCTGATCGAATGCCGCCTGGAGACGGGCCGCACCCACCAGATCCGCGTGCACATGGCGCATGTCGGCAATCCCCTGGTCGGCGACCCGGAATATTCCGGCGGCTTCAAAACCAAGGCGAACCGCCTGCCCGAACCGGTCAGAAGCGTGGTCGCAGCCTTCCCGCGCCAGGCATTGCATGCCTTCCTGCTGGCCTTCGAACACCCCCGCACCGGCGAGATCATGGAATTCGAGGCGCCGATGCCCGAAGACATGGCCGCGCTGGTCGAAGCGTTGCGGGGCTAAAGAAAAACCCGGCAAAGCGGGATCCCTTGTTGTGCAGGACTATCAGCACCAGTCCTGCCGAAAGAGATGGAAACAAAACGCGAACAAGCGTATATCTTGGCAAGCTCACCAAGAGGACGCCGTGCTGCCATGTCTGTCAGCCAAATGCATTCGACAAAACTGTTGGAGACCGATCTCGTCACGGTTTGGGACGTTATCTGCGATGGCGCATGCCGGCATCTGAGCGAGGAGGAGACGTCGAGCAATACATGCCTCGTCTTCCCCTATCGTGGCGTCTTCATGCGCCATTTCGGCGATGACGAGGCTGTGGCCGAGGCAAGCCAGGTACTGTTCTTCAACAGGGGCGATCTCTATCGCATCAGCCATCCGGTCGAAGGGGGCGACGCCTCCATCAGCCTCAATCTGCCGGAAGTGCTGCTCGATGAACTGGTGCCGGATGTCCATCGCCGCCCGGGAGGAAGCTTTGCCTTCAACAAGCAGCGTCTCGGCATCGATGCCCGCGCGCAGGCACAGGTCGCCCTGTTGCGCCACAGCCTGCTCAGCCGGACGGCCGAACCGCTGGAGGGCGAAGCGCTGGCCCTCACGCTTGTCCGCCGCTCCGTCGGCGAGCGGACTGCGCGTCCGCCGACGCCCGGCTTCAGCACCCAGAAACTTGTCAACCGCGCCAAGCTCCTGCTGTCATCCGATCTCGCCCGGCGCTGGACATTGTCCGAGATCGCCAGAGAGACCGGTGTCTCGCCCGTCTACCTCACCCAGGTGTTCCGCAAGGTGGAAGGCATGCCGCTCTATCGCTACCAGCTGCGTCTCAGGCTGGCGCGTGCCTTGGACCTGCTCGGCAGCTATGACGATCTGACCGAACTCGGGCTCGATCTCGGCTTTTCCAGCCACAGCCACTTCTCCTCGTCCTTCCGGCAGGCCTATGGCCGCACACCGGCCGAGTTCCAGCGCTTCGCCGGATTGCGGCAACGCGCAAAGCAAGATCGCTAAAGATTCTGACAGCGCGAAATCGCTGATCGGTGTTTCCTGACATCGTCCACACAGAGAAGAGGAGAGATGACATGAAGGAAAACACCTGCGCCGCCTGCGATTGCGAACTCGACGACACACGTATCGCCGTAAAGATCGGCGGCAAGACCGTAGAGGTCTGCTGCGAGGAATGTGCCATTGCGTTGCGCGAAGCCGAAGCTGCAACGCGCGCCGTAGCTGCAACAGCAGCCCATGTCGGTCATTGAGGATCGGCTGAGCAAGTAATGGCAGGGGCGTTCGAGTTACCGCCCCTGCCCGCCTAGCCCCGATGGGCTTGCGCAAACAAATTTATTCCCAGGAGGAAATCATGAAAAACGAGAACCGGGCGGTCTTCGACCGCGCGCCGGAGCCCATAGACTATGCGTTCGAGCCGTCTGTCGAAAATACCGGCGAGACAGACTGCGGAATCACGCCCGCACCGCGAAAAAATGCCGTTGTCCGCTGTATCTCTTGGCTTGCGGCAAGGTTTCGCCAGCGCCGCAATTCCATCGCTTTGCAGGAACTGAGCGATGACCAACTCAAGGACATCGGCATTTCCCGTTGCCAGACCTATGGCGGATACAGTCGCTACCGAAAAAGCGGCTCACATTTCCTGGAGCGTCAATGCCGCTAGATCGATCCTTGCGTTCCGATCACCGAAAACGGGTTGGGGGGCGGGTTGCAGGGCTAAAACCCGGCCCGCTCCTCACCCACACGACAAATCGAAGGAAAATACGCCTGACAGGAAGTCAATATCCGAGACTCAGTCAATAAATATGGCGGAATACGAAACACATCAAAGAAAGAATTTCTTATTTACGAAAAAATGTACTTAATTATATATCCACAGAGAGGATGATTCCTTTATCAAGGCGACAAACTTTTGCTTGATTTGTCTTGTTTGCTGCAATGCAGAATGAATAGGCAGGATACGAAGGTCTCTTCTGCGGCATCGCCAGCATCGAAATCCCTTGCAACGTCATCTTCGCCAGATCAGCGCTCCAGCATTCGGAAGACGCGCAGCATGAACGGTGACATCCGGAAATTCATCTTCAAGGATCTGCAGACCGTCGAGGGGTATATCGACCCGCCCGATGCGCTGGTGTTCCTGGCATTGCTCCAGGCGCAAACCATGCAGGGCCTGAGCGGCGGTGTGGCTGAAATAGGCGTATTCTACGGACGCTCCTATTTCCTTTTCAGGAAAGTCTGCGGCGACAGCGAAAAGATCCTGGCGATCGATCTGTTCGATATCGACCAGGAAGCAGGTGAGACGGTCACGCAATATGGCCGTTTCATAGAGAACGGCGAGAGGTTGCAACTGCCGGTGAATGAGGACCTGGTCATCCGCGGTGATAGCACCCAGCTTCGGCCAGAAGACATCACCGAGAAAATCGGCCACACGCGCTTTTTCAGCATCGACGGCGGCCACATGCTGCATCATGTGCTTTCCGACAGCGCCCTGGCTCTGGATACGCTCGCGCCTCACGGCGTCATCGCTTTCGATGACACATTCAATCCGGCATGGCCGGAGGTGACGGTTGGAGTGACCGACGTCCTGCGGCAGCGACAGGACGAACTTGCGGCCTTCTGCATGACGAAATATAAGACCTACGTATGCCGCAGGGAGTTTCATGACTTCTATTCCCGCATCATCGACGAAGCCCCGGATCTGTTCGCTTTCGATCATGTCGAAACCGATTTCCTCGGCTCGAAAGCAATAAGATTGCACAATCCGATGGCCCGCCGCATGGTCTATGAAATGATGGTCAGGTCAGGCATGCGATCGCTTTCGGAACGGGTTTATCGCTGACCTGAAAAGGCGCCGGAGCATTACCAAAACGTAATGATATAACGCCTTCGTGATGTCTTGAATCACTGTTCCGCCGTACTTATTTGTTACCTGCATTGGTGCGGGATCGGGAACGATCCGCGCCATATTCGGTTCGCCTTCAAGCAGGGACAGTTGACGTCTGAGGGAGCCGACAACGTTTGGAAAGGGGTGCTTTATGGCCCGCAATACTTTGCCTTCCATTACCGCCGGTGAAGCCGGCCTCAATCGTTATCTCGACGAAATCCGCAAGTTCCCCATGCTGGAGCCTCAGCAGGAATACATGCTTGCGAAGCGTTATGCCGAACATGGTGACCGCGACGCCGCCCACAAGCTGGTGACCAGCCACCTTCGCCTCGTCGCAAAGATCGCCATGGGTTATCGCGGGTACGGCCTGCCGATCGGCGAAGTTGTGTCCGAAGGTAATGTCGGCCTGATGCAGGCCGTGAAGAAATTCGATTCTGAACGCGGTTTCCGTCTCGCCACCTACGCCATGTGGTGGATCAAGGCCTCGATCCAGGAATACATCCTGCGCTCGTGGTCGCTGGTGAAGATGGGCACGACCGCCAACCAGAAGCGCCTGTTCTTCAACCTACGCCGCCTCAAGGGCAAGATCCAGGCGATCGACGAGGGTGATCTGAAGCCTGATCAGGTGGCCGAGATCGCCACCAAGCTGAACGTCTCCGAGGAAGAGGTCATTTCGATGAACCGCCGGCTTTCCGGCGATGCGTCGCTCAACGCCCCGATCCGCGCCTCGGAAGGTGAATCCGGCCAGTGGCAGGATTGGCTGGTGGACGACAGCGACAGCCAGGAAGACGTGCTGATCGAACAGGACGAGCTGGACACCCGTCGCCGCATGCTGGCCAAGGCGCTCAGCGTACTGAACGATCGCGAACGGCGCATCTTCGAGGCCCGCCGCCTGACCGAAGATCCCATCACTCTCGAGGAGCTGTCGTCGGAATTCGATATCAGCCGCGAGCGTGTACGTCAGATCGAAGTCCGCGCCTTCGAGAAGGTGCAGGACGCCGTTCAGAAGGAAGCGCTGGCACAGGCCCAAGCATTGCGCGTGGTCGACGCCTAAGCGCTTCAAAAGCGTTGCTAATTTAGAGAAACCGCAACCCTCGGGTTGCGGTTTTTTTGTACCCTTATCTGTCTCAAGGATGCGACACATCTGGCAATTTTCGGATCCGGCGGAATTTGCCCTGTATCAAGTTCAACCTGCTTCCCCGCTAGAACCTCTGGACTGCGTCAGTCAGAGCCTAGAGGAGAATGAAGCGATGAAAGCAGCACGCTGGTACAGCGCCAAGGATATCCGTGTCGAGGAAGTCACGGAGCCGAAGCCGGCCGCCGGACAGGTGAAGATCAAGGTCAAATGGGCCGGCATCTGCGGCAGCGACCTGCATGAATATGTAGCCGGTCCGATCTTCGTGCCGGTCAAGGCGCCGCACCCCGTCAGCCACGACATTGCACCGATCATCATGGGCCATGAATTCTCCGGCGAGGTCTCCGAAGTCGGTGAAGGCGTCGAGCGCGTCAAGCCGGGTGACCGCGTTGTCGTCGAGCCGATCCTCGCCTGCGGCAAGTGCGACGCGTGTTTCCACGGCAAGTACAATCTCTGTGACAATCTCGGCTTCCACGGCCTTTCCGGTGGCGGTGGCGGTTTTGCCGCTTACACGACTGTCGGCGAGCGCTGGGTCCACAAGATGCCCGAAGGCCTTTCCTTCGAACAGGGCGCCCTCGTCGAGCCGGCGGCCGTCGCCCTGCACGCCGTGCGCATATCCAGCCTCAAGGCCGGCGGCACGGCTGCCGTCTTCGGCGCCGGCCCGATCGGCCTGCTCGTGGTCGAGGCTCTGAAGGTTGCGGGCGCTTCCGCGATCCATGTGGTCGAACTGTCGCCGCAGCGTGGCGCCAAGGCAATCGAACTCGGCGCGACCAGCATCATTGATCCATCCAAGGAAAATGCCGCACAGCGCATCCGCGAGCTGACGCCCGGCGGCGTCGATGTCACGTTCGAGGTCACCGGCGTGCCCGCCGTCCTGCAGCAATGCATCGACGCGACCCACTACGAGGGCGAGACCGTCATCGTCTCGATCTGGGAAAAGGAAGCGTCTTTCCAGCCCAACACGGTCGTGCTGAAGGAAAAGAGCCTGAAGGGCACGATCGCCTATCGCGACGTCTTCCCCGCCGTCATGAACCTGATGGTGCAGGGTTACTTCTCGGCCGAAACGCTGGTGACCAAGCGCATCGAACTGGACGATATCGTGGCTCAGGGTTTTGACACGCTGGTTGCTGAAAAGAGCCAGATCAAGATCCTGGTCCGTTCGCCGGACTGATCGAGCCAACTGCTCGAAATACGAAAAGCCCGCAGACCTGTCTGCGGGCTTTTTCTTTAAACTTGCGCCGCGTCTCAGCGTATGCCCGGCGGCAAGTTGCGCTGTTCGGCAGCCATCATCTCCGCCAATGCCGCACGGAAGAAATCGACAAGCAGAAAGACCAGCAGGCTTACGCCCATGACAGGCAGGGCCACACCGAAGACGACGGCAACGGCGAGCGCAATCACCTTGGCCACGGGCGACAGATGGGAGAAGCTGCGGATCAATGTGCGCGGCGAACTGCCGGGGGCGGGACGGCGCAGCCACCACATCCGATAGCCGTAGATGATCATCGCCGTCAGCGCGATGCCGAACGCCGCCATCAACGCCTGATTGGCGACGCCGAACAGCACGCCCATATGCGCATCGATCCCCCAGCGGATCAGCTTTGCGACGATCGGGAAGGTTTCGAAATCCGCCCGGCTTGTGATGTTGAAACTGGTCGGATCGACAGCAATCGTATCCACCTGCGTGGGCCAGCTGCGATCGTATTCGCTAACACGAAAAGCCTGATCGACGGTTCGCGGCGGCCGTATCTCGATCATCGGTGAATCAATGCCTGCGGCGCGGGCCGATGCCACCACGCTGTCAAAACGGACAACCATATCCTGTTCGAAAACCGGGGACGCCGTCTCGACAGCGGCTCCCATGCCATGCGCCGCATGTTCACCAAGAACCGGCGCTTCCGCTTCCGGATTGAGTGCTGTCGTGATTGCTGGCGTGATCCAGCCGACTTCATTGCGGAAGGCATCGATATTGCCGCCTGCCCAGCGCGACCAGGTAAGTCCGGTGGCGGAGAGAAACAGCAGGCCAGCGGCGGTCCAAAGGCCGATCAGCATATGCAGCCGCCGGGCGCGAAGCGAAGCCGTCATCGTGGCAGCCCTGGGTCGCTTCGGGCTTCGCTGCCAGTACCACAGCAACAGGCCACCGAGGATCGAGAACCAGAGCCAGGAAGCGGCAAGCTCGCTGTAATGCCGTCCGATATCGCCAAGCAGCAGGTTGCGATGAAGATAGTCGAGCGTGATGCGGAACGGCAGGATGCCGCTCGTCCCATAGGTGATCAGTTCCCCCTGCACCGCCAGCGATGCCGGATCGACAAATACCGTTCGCGTCTCCGATTCTCCGAGGTCCGGCTCGGTGAACATCACTCGTGTCGTCAGCCCCGGCTCGGTCGACGGCCGCACGGCAAACAGCCGTGGTCCCTCGCCGATCGACTGGCGTGCAACCTGGATCTGGTCGGACAACGGCCGCGCCGGACCATCCGTGCGGGCTGTCAACTGGTCACGATAAAGCAGGTTTTCGATCTGCGGCGTCAGCACGTAAAGCGTGCCCGTAATTGCCGCAACGAGCAGAAAAGGCCCGACGAAAAGGCCGACATAAAAGTGCAGGCGCGTGATGAACTGCCGGATGGCGGCAAAAGCCGATTGCGAGAGCACTGGGTCAGCCTGCATGTGCGCCTCCCGACAGGGCGATCGCACATTGCGATGCCGGAAGAAAAATCCGTGAAAAGGTCATGATGATCTCCAATAGGACGACAGCCGGCGGAAGCCGGCAGAGAAAATGACGTCAGACTGGAAGAAGGGGTGGACCGCGTGCATCGCCGCTGAGACCGAGTTGCCGCGGCGGAACGCTAGCCTCGAGCACCGTCACGAGCATTGTCGAGCGGGCGGCAATGAGAGCAACAGGCGCCGGTGCCTTGGACGGAATGCCTATATGGACCGCAGCCGCAACCTGGCAGGCGGTCAAACAGCAGTCCTTGGCGTGCTTGGCGTTCTTCGGTTCACTCGAACCGTGCATCGCGCCATGTCCCGCATGGGGATCGATTACATGGAGCGCGTTCTGGCCGGAATCATCGGTGGAACAGATGACGGCTGCCTCTGCGGCGGCGAATGCCATAGCGCCCGTGCCAAAGCCTCCGATCAGGGCTTGCAGCGCCATGAGGACGCCGATCAGGGCGGCGAGCGGCCCGCCGCAAAATCCGTCTCTGATCAGGTGCCGAAAGAAGCGCATGACCGCAGTTCATCGCCATGAAGCTGATGATTGTCAATGCGACATTAATGCATATCGTCGCGCGACATTTGGCCCGACCGCAACCTTCAAAATGAAAAGGCCCGCCGGATCTTGAATCGGCGGGCCTTCATTGTTGCATGAGCGGTATTTACTGGCCGGTCTGGCCACCGCTGTTCTGGGTCCACTCACGGATTGCCTCGTCGAAGGCCTTCACGCCGTCCGGTCCCTTTTGCAGCGTCAGCAGCGCGCGGCGACCGTTGCGGTACGCCAGCGGGATGTCGATCCAGTTACGGGTTCTCAGAAGCTCGAGATTGGTCCTCTGGGCGTCCGGGAAGTCATTGAGCGCGATCATATGGAAATCGTCGGTGATCTTTGCCGGAACGGCGACCAGCGCGTTTCCACGATCCTGCTCCGTCTGCTTCATCGCGATGCGGAGAACGCTGTCGATAGCGCCACCTTCGAAGTCCGGCGGGACCGCGAACACGATTTCGATCAGATGGCTCGCCGGCAACGACGAATCGTTGTTGCGCTTGACAGTCAGCAGCGCGGTCAGGCCGCGACCCGGAACGGTGATGCGTCCCTGGACGACGGGCTCTGGCGGTCCGCCATTCTGAGCGGGTTCGCGCTGCAGCGACCAGGAGACAGAGCCCTCGATGGCCGTCGGCGCAGTCTGGCCGATACGCTCCTCGTAAAGGAACATCTTTTCGCCAGCGGCAGCCGGTACCTCGGTGGCTGCCGCGCCAGGAGCCGCGGGCGCAGGCGTGGAGCCGCCAGCAGCAGGGGCCGAACCGTCGGCCGGAGGCGTAGCAGGCGCGGGGTCGGTCGGCGGCGCGTTGAGCTGCGCGACGGACTGGCCCTCGGCATTCTGTGCCAGGCTGCCGGCATCCCCCGGACCGGCATCAACCTCGCTGCCGTTTTCAAGCAGTCGCTGGGTAAATTTGGTCCCGGTCGACGAACCGTCCGCCGGCGGCGGAGTGTTCGGCTGCGGCTGGGCCGGTGCCGGTGCGCTCTGCGACGGTTGGGCAGCAGGCGTCTGCGGCGCAGGCGTCTCAGGCGTGGTGTCGGCAGGAGCGGCGACAGACGGTGTCTGCTCAGCAGTCTCGCTGCCACTAGTGCTCGACTGCATCAGTCCGCCGACCATGTCATTGAGCTTGTCGCGATAGATCCAGGCGCCGTAAGCGCCACCACCGATAACGATCAGGCCAAGAAGGCCAAGAAGAAGGCCGGCATAGTTGCGCTTGCGAACGGGCGTCACCCGATAGGGCTTGGCCGGCGGCGACAGCAGATCACTGAAATCGTCGTTCTCAGCCGCCTTTTGCGGCTTTTCCTCGGAAGCGGGCGATTCCTTCGTATAGCCGATCAGATCTTCCAGATCACTCCAGGGATCGCGAGCATCCTGTTGTGGCTGCTGCGACTGCGGCGGCTGCTTTTCAGGTGCGGACGGCTGCGCGTTGACATAGGCCGCGAATGGATCTTCGTCGGCATTGCTGTCGCTCGCCTGCTGAGACGTCTGCGGGATATCGCCGGCAGGCGGCATGCGTACCGGCTCTGCGGTGACGCGCATCTCTTCGCCGAAATGGGCCTGCACCGGCTCGCTGCGATGGCCGGCATCGAGATGGCGGGTAAGATCGTCGACCTCATTCCAAACCGCAGCAGCCTGGCTTTCAGCCGACGGCTGAACCGGTTCAGGCTCGCGCTCGGGCTCTTGCCATGCGGACGGTTCCGACGGAACGGCTTCCGGCGCTGCAGGCTCTTGCTGCTCCGTGTGCCAGTCGGACGAAACGGCTTCCCGTTCATCAAGGGAGAGCGGCTCATGGCGCTCTTCAGCGACCGGAGAAGCCTCGGCATGAGCCGTGTCCTGATAATTGTAGTCAGTTTCAACCGGAGCGACCGGCTCCTGATATTCAGGCTTGTCTTCGGGAACGTCGTCGCGCCAGTCACCATAACGCCCGGCTGCCGGCTCTTCTGAAGTTGAAGCGACCTGCGGCTCTTCGGGAACGTCCCGCCAATCATGCTCGACATGTTCGGCCGGCTGCTCGACAGCCTCGGACGGGGCCTCCTGCCAATGGTTTTCCGGTGCCTCATAGGGATCGGCAGCCGGCTCCGCAGCAAGGGGCTCTTCCTCGCGATAGGTCTCGGAATGAGAATGCGAGGCATAGTCGTCAGAAACCACAGGTTCCGACGCAGCAACTGGCTCGGCAGAGGTTTCCTCGATGGGCTCCGGGGGCTGATATTGCTCCGGCACCGCCACCGGAACGGCGGCGACTTCCGGTTCGGCCGGAAGCGCTTCCGAATGCTCGGTCTCCACCTCGACGATGGCCGCTTCCAGCTTGTCCATCTGCCGCCGCAGCATTTCCTCCGGCGGACGCGGCTTCATGTTCTCAAGCTGGCGCTGGACGGCACCGCGAGCCTTTTCATAAACTCGCGTGCGCGCCTCGGGCGTGTTCGTCGCCAAACCGTCAACAGCGCGGCGGATCACCGCTACAAAATCAGCCATCAGCACTTTCTCATGGTCGCCAGCGGAAGCCGGCCGAATGGATAATCAATTCTTGAGTTTAATCTTCAAATGGGTCGGTCACAAGTATGGTGTCGTCGCGTTCCGGGCTTGTGGACAACAGTGCAACCGGAGCACCGATAAGCTCCTCGACCTGACGGACATACTTGATCGCCTGGGCCGGAAGTTCTGCCCAGGTGCGTGCACCGACCGTGGACTCTTTCCAGCCTTCGAGCGTGATGTAGATCGGCTCGACACGGGCCTGAGCCGCCTGCGACGCCGGCAGATAATCGATCTTCTGGCCGTCCAGCATGTAGCCGACGCAGATCTTCAGTTCTTCGAGACCATCGAGGACATCGAGCTTGGTCAGCGCGATGCCGGTAATGCCGTTGGTCGCGACCGACTGGCGAACGAGGGCTGCGTCGAACCAGCCGCAGCGGCGCTTGCGGCCCGTCACCGTGCCGAACTCATGTCCCTTTTCACCGAGGAACTGGCCGATTTCGTCGGTCAGTTCCGTCGGGAACGGGCCTTCGCCGACTCGCGTCGTATAGGCCTTGGTGATGCCGAGAATGTAGCCGAGCGAACCCGGACCCATGCCGGAACCGGCCGCGGCCTGGCCGGCAACCGTGTTGGACGAGGTAACGAACGGATAGGTGCCGTGGTCGATATCGAGCAGCGAGCCCTGAGCACCCTCGAACAGGATGCGCGAGCCCTTGCGGCGCTCCTTGTCCAGCAGCTGCCAGACGCTGTCCATGAACGGCAGGACGGTCTCGGCGATGGAGGTCAGTTCCTCCATGATCGTGTTGTGCTCGACTTCGGCAGCACCGAAACCGCGACGAAGCGCGTTGTGATGGGTCAGAATGCGCTCGACCTTGGCTTCCAGTGCATCGGGATCGGCCAAGTCCATGACGCGGATGGCGCGGCGGCCGACCTTGTCTTCATAAGCCGGGCCGATGCCCCGTCGCGTCGTGCCGATCTTGGTGCCGCTGTTGGAGGCAGCATCTTCACGCATACCGTCAAGTTCGCGATGGAGCGACAGGATCAGCGTAGCGTTTTCCGCGATTCGCAGGTTTTCCGGCGAGACGTTGACGCCTTGGGCTGCAAGTCGGCCGATTTCGGCGATCAGCGCATGGGGATCGACGACGACGCCGTTGCCGATCACGGCCATCTTGCCGGGACGCACGACGCCGGAAGGAAGCAGGGACAGCTTGTAGCTTACGCCATCGATGACGAGCGTATGGCCGGCATTATGGCCGCCCTGGTAGCGCACGACGATGTCGGCGCGCTCCGAGAGCCAGTCGACAATCTTGCCCTTGCCCTCATCACCCCATTGCGAACCCACTACGACACAGTTCGTCATATCTGCTTCCTGCCCTTTGGACGAAACCCGCTCGTCAAACCGGTCCCCGACCTGGCTTGACGGCAAGCTTTTATACCAGTTCTTTTTCTCGAATGCCGGTCGGCCAAGGCCAACGGCTCCACAAACGCGTGCATCTATAATGCCTTGATGCGACGAAAGCGACCGGTTTGTGACGGGGGCGAGGTTTTTACGTGACAAAGGCAGAAACCACACGTTATTGGCCAAGTCACGGAAGCATGTTGGCGTCGGCAGGGCGGCGTATCTAGGAGGCAATTTGCATCGCCAGGCCTATCTGTTCCTCGTCATTGCGACACTATGCTGGGGCGGCAACGCAGTCGCAGGCAAGCTCGCGATCGGCCATATCAGCCCGATGATGCTGACCTTCTGGCGCTGGTTCTTCGCCGTCGTCATCATTTTCGCAATCTCGCTCAAGGACCTGCGCCGTGACTGGCCGGTCATCCGCAGAAACATCCCCGTCCTCGCCTTTCTCGGCATTGTCGGCTACGTCGTCTTCAACGCGGTGCTTTATACAGCTGTCACCTATACCAGCGCGATCAACGTCACGGTCGAACAGACGCTGATTCCAGTCCTTATCTTTGTGCTGAATTTCGCGCTGTTCAGGACGAAGGTCTCCTGGCTGCAGATCCTCGGTTTCGGCCTTACCGCCATAGGCAGCCTGCTGACCGCCGCCCATGGAGACATCGCAACGCTTCTCACGCTGACGGTCAACTTCGGTGACGCGATCATGATGATAGCGATCGCCGCCTACGCATTGTACACGATCGCGCTGCGCTGGCGCCCGCCGATCAGCTGGAAGAGCCTGATGGCGGTGCCGGCCCTTTTCGCCCTCGTGTTCAGCGTTCCGCTCGCCGGCTGGGAATATTCGCAGGGCAACATGATCTGGCCGGACACGACGGGTTGGCTGGTAGCGCTTTATACCGCCATCTTCGCATCACTCGTGGCACAGGTTCTCTACATCCTTGGCGTCGCCGAGATCGGCGCCAACCGCGCCGGACTGTTCATCAATCTCGTGCCGGTCTTCGGCACGATTCTCTCCGTTATCGTTCTCGGCGAACAGTTGCAGCTTTTTCACATCGCCGCGCTCATTCTCGCCCTGGGCGGCATCGCCATTGCCGAACGCGGAAAACCGGCCCTCACCTGAGGTCCGGCATTTTACGGAAGACGAACGAACCATCAGCTTTACCGCGCGACGGTCGTCAACTCGTCTTGCGCGAACATATCCAGATAAGCGTCGACTTCACTGATTGCCTTGTCGGCTACGGAGCTGCTCGGGATGAGTTCGCTGAGCGGTTCGGTCGTGAACGTCCTGGACTTTAGCGGGGCAGGCTGCAGTTCAGCGAACTCGGCCCGATTGGCGACGGTGGAGGCAAGATCGCGCGCAAAACTGGCTGGACCGGCGGCGCCGGCTTCCTTGCCGTAAATGAGCGCGGTCAGAACGGCCGCCGAAATGATGAGCTTCCTGATCATTGCCTGAACCCTTTTTACGGACGGCTCTACGGCCATCGCGTTTCGTTCTGGCACGACATTAGGCCGCACAACTTTTCGGGTCGCTTAAATGGAAAGATGCAATTTTATCGAAATCGCAGTTTTTCCCGCCTTGGCACAGGACGCATTCGCTTCGATAAGGCCAACGAGGCTAGACAGCCGTCTGCCTGTCAGCCTCATGCGCCTGCTCGCGGCGTTGACGCCAGCCGAGTTTACGTCCACCGCCATCGTCATGCCTGTTGCGGATCCGCCGGACAAGCAGCCATATCGCAATCACCACGAAAGGCACGGAAGCGCCGGTGAGGGTTTCCGGCGCGATTGCTATGCCGGTATAATGGGTAAGTTTGGCGAGATAACCGACCAGGCCGATGACGTAATATGAAATCGCGGCCACCGAAAGGCCTTCGACCGTCTGCTGCAGACGCAGCTGCAGATGAGACCGCTT
Organism: Pseudomonadota bacterium; assembly: GCA_023451735.1. Lineage (GTDB taxonomy): Bacteria > Pseudomonadota > Alphaproteobacteria > Rhizobiales > Rhizobiaceae > Neorhizobium. Next base: position 57,100 of record JAEXYH010000037.1, read on the forward strand.
GTCCATCGAAGCAAGAATTTCGGTATTGAATTTCTGCAGGTCGACATCGATCCAGCTGCGCAACAGCGCCGTGGCTCGGGCCAGTTTACGCGACAGGTTGACCTGCCGCTCTTCGACCGATTGGCAGGTTCGCATGGCCGGCGCCAGACGACGATGCAGAAACGCTCCAAGTGTCTCGTTGCCCGGCAGAGCCTTTTCCGCAAGCATGCTCACGCGATCGAGAACGATATCGTTATAGGCGCGGCTGGCGCCGAACCGGTAAAGGCTCAACGCGGCATTGGCTTCCAGCTCTGCTGCAAGCCTGGTGATCTCCAGAAGCATCTCGTCCGCCTCATCGCGGGCGTGCTGCTTCATGCGTTGGGTGATGGCGGTAAACCGTGCCTCGAACTGCCGGATTTCGGGTGAAAGGCCCTGCGCCATCGGCAGTCCCATCATCGCCAGCGTACGGTAGGTCTCGATGTCGAGAATACGCTGGACGAGCATGCCGCGCGCAGCGTCGGTCATGCCGTGATCGAGAACCAGGAATTTCGTCAGCCCATCGCCATCCTGGCGAAAATCGGTGATCAGCGTCGCCTGGCTGTCAGCGACCATGCTTTGACAGAGGCTGGTCGGGTCGAAACGGGACGTGATATCCGACATATCGTCGCTGGCAGGTCGAACTTCGATGCGGACACCCGAAATGAACGGGCCTGGTGCGGCAAAACTCGCACCGAACGGATTGACCGGGATTTCTCCTCCGAATGCAGGCGGAGCGGGCGTATCCCAGAAATAGGTCGAAAACTCCGTATGCCGCTCCCAGCGCAGAGTGCCGCTGCCCCAGCTCATCGTGTGATGACTGGTGTCGGCTGACGGTGCCGGTACGCCCTGCCCCAGTGAAAGTTCCGCGAGGATGGAGTGGTCGGCAGCCAGATTCGCTTCAGTCAGGAAAGCGACCTGAAAAATGACGCGCGGCAGTGGCAGCAAGGTATAGGGCCGCGAATGAATTTCGCCGAGCGCACGCGCCCTGACATCTGCAACCGGGAACGAGAAACTGCGCTTCGACATTCAAGAGGGTCCTTGACCGCCGCCGTGGCCGGTCTTCGCGATTGACTATTATCAAATACCCGTGACTGCACGACGTGGCGCTTTGCCGCAGAAAACGCCCTTCCCCACCACTTTGCAAGATGCTTCCGGCCGCGGACAGCAGGCCAAGCGTCCGGTGCTTAAACTTTTCATTAAATCTTAAGAGTCATCTATCGGGCATGACCCGTGTTTCTGCGATGCGTATTGCGTTTTTCATCGCGCTTCTCTCTCTTGCCGGCTGCGCTAGCGCGCCGAGCCGGATCTCGAATGTCTGTGCGATTTTCGACCAGAGAGACGGCTTCTTCAACAACTGGCAAAAGCAGGCACGCGCCGTGGAGCGTGAATACGGTGTGCCCGTGCCGATCCTGATGGCGACGATCTACGTCGAATCGAGCTTCCGGCCGAATGCGCGCCCGCCGCGCAAATGGTTCCTCGGTTTCATTCCCGGCAAGCGTGCGTCGTCCGCCTATGGTTATGCCCAAGCGCTCGACGGCACCTGGGAAACCTACCAGCGCGCCACTGGCCGCTGGGGCGCCCGTCGCAATAATTTTGGCGACGCAATACGGTTCGTGGGCTGGTATCACAACCAGACCTCCGCGCGGAACGGCGTTGCGCGTAATGATGCTTACAATCTCTATCTCGCCTATTATGCCGGACATGCCGGATATAACCGCGGCAATTTCAGCGGCAGCCTGAAGCAGACCGCCCAGAAATCGGCCGGCATGGCTGCCCGTTATGCGGCGCAGTTGAAGGGCTGCGGCTACTGACTGTGACGAAAGCCTGAGCGGGCTTTCGAGTTCTCCACACGCAGCACCGACGGAGACAGCGTCCGGCCTTTCCTTGCGTGCTCACAAACCGAGGGCTCAGGAGCGCGCGCCATCTGAATGGACGATGCGCGGCCGGCTGGGTTCCCATACCTTGACGCCATCACGGCCATCCCACTTGGCGCTGTAAAGTGCCTCGTCGGCGCGGGCGATGACACGAACGGCGTCCGCAGGACCCGAGCCGCGCCCGAGCGTAGCAACGCCGATGCTGACGGTCACGATCCCCTTGTCGCTTTCGCTGTGGGGAATGCGCAGCCCGCGCAGCCGATCACAGAATTCCTCGGCAATCGTGACGGCTGTCATCTCATCCGTATCCGGCAATATCAGAGCCAGTTCCTCGCCGCCGTAGCGGGCAGCCCGGTCACCGGTCCGGCGCGCCGCGGCGCGCAGACAATCGGCAACCATCTTCAGGCAGCTGTCGCCCGCACCGTGACCATAGGTATCGTTGAACCGCTTGAAGTAATCGACATCGATCATCAGAAGCGCGAGCGAGCCTTCGCCGCGCTCCACCCGGTCGAGTTCCTCCGCCATGACGGCATCGAAGGCGCGACGGTTCAAAAGCCCGGTGAGGCTGTCGGTCTCGGCAAGCACGGACAGCCGGTCATTCAGGTTCTGCAGCTCCAGTTCATGCTGCTTGGCTGCCGTTATGTCCGAGCAGATGACGAAACAGGCTCCTTCCGGAGTCGGACGCGTGCGCGATTCGATCCAACGGCCATCGGCAAGCGGAAACTGCACCGTGCCGCCCTGCTTCAACCGTGCGAGCGCGATATCCACCCATTGGGCGACCTGATCCTGCGGTATGCCGACGAGTTCTCCGCGCGCAATGGAGGCGTAGAGAATGGCGGCCGCGGGCGTGCCCGGGACGCGAAGATCTGCGGTCATCGAGAACATCGAGCGATACCGCTCATTGCAGAAGACCAGCATGAGATCCTTGTCGAACATCACCAGACCATCGGAAATGCTCGACAGCGCCTCGGCAGCACGCCGGTCGCTTTGGGTCAGGGCGGTTTCCAGCAGCTTCTTGTCCGTCGTATCGCGGCTATGGGTGATCAGCCCGATGATCTTGCCGTCGATATCGGTGAACGGCGCCTTGAGAGTGGAGAGATAAGTTCTGGTGCCATCCATCCGGGTGACCATCTGCTCCTCGACAATCGGGCTGCCGGCCTTCAGAGCTTTTTCCTCATCAGCCCGGAAAGCAGCAGCCACCTCCTGGCAGAAGAAGTCGAAATCAGTCTTGCCGATCAGCGCATCGGCGTTTTCCGCCTGCACCAGCTCCGCGGTTGCAGGATTTGCCATGATGAACCGCCCTTCACGATCCTTCACGTTCAGCGCTTCCGGCAGGCTGTCGATGACATGGCGGTACATGTGGTTTCGCGCCTCCGTCTCCCGCCGCCTGATCTCATTGGAAAGCGCCACGCACGCCATCAGGGTCGCAACGAAGACGAGCGTCATGTAAGGCAGGCGGATCTGCGGACCGGTATCGATATCCTGGTATAAGGCATAGATAAAACCCGGAGCCATGGCGCCGATGGCTATGACGAGTGAGAACAGCACGTTCGCTTTCAGTGTCGGTGCTTCCTTCACCTTCAAACGGCAGCCGATGAGCCCCGCGACGCATGCGAACGCAATTCCGACCAGCCCGATAGCGGCCCCTGCGCCACCGAGATAAAGACGAAAAGCGGCGGCGATGAGCGCAGTGACAAGGCCTGCAATCGGCCCGCCAATGAACGCAGCCGTTCCAATCATCGTCATCCTGAGATCGATGAAGAAGCCCTGACCGAGCTGGAAGGGAATAAGCATGACACCGATGGCGCCGAGACCGAATAGAAGACCGAATGCATAGCCCTGAACGGATTGCTTCTGAGCCGGGGCCGGCAAGCGGATATTGGACCACAGCGAAATGACCAGTGCCACCACCGCCATATTCGCAAGCAATCCGACCCAGAGACTGTTCAAATCTTCAACCCTCGCGCCAACATCATGCTGACCATTTCCTGCTCATTGTACGGTTTCGCACATAAGGTTGGATTAGCGGAGATCTCAGCCGAGGGGAAAAGCTTTAACCAGAGTTAACAGAATCTTTTCTGGCGGAGTTGCCCGGCTTCCACAAGCGGGTCTCCGCGAGCGGCACCACCGCTCGCGGAACACAGTTCTCAATTGCCATACCCAACGACGCTCTTGATCTCGAGAAAATCGTGAATGCCCCAGTCGGCATATTCGCGGCCGTTGCCGGACTGTTTATAACCGCCAAAGGAGGAGAACAGGTCCCAATCCGGATAGTTGAGATAGACCGACCCGGCCCTCAGCAGCGGCGCGATCTTCCTCGCATGATCCGGCTTTCCCTGCACATAGGCGGCAAGACCGTAGGGTGTATCGTTGGCGATCTCGATCGCCTGTTCCTCGCTGTCATAGGGCAGGATGGACAGAACCGGACCGAAAATCTCCTCCCGCGCGATCGTCATGTCGTTGGTGACATTTCCGAACACGGTCGGACGGATATAGTAGCCGCGATTGAGATTTTCCGGCCGCCCCGGACCGCCGGTGACGAGCGTTGCACCTTCCGATATCCCGGCCTCGATCAGCCGCTGGATCTTGTCGAACTGCACCTTGCTGACGACCGGACCGAGATCGATACCCTCGGCCTGCGGATCGCCGGTCACAAGCTTCTCGGCAGCTTCCTTTGCAACCACCAGCGCTTCGTCATGCCGGTCGCGCGGCACCAGCATGCGGGTTGGCGCATCACAGGACTGGCCAGAATTGCCGAAGCAGCCGGTCACGCCATCGGCCACCGCCTGTTTGATATCCGCATCGGGCAGGATGATATTGGCCGACTTGCCGCCGAGTTCCTGCGCCACGCGCTTGACCGTATCGGCCGCCGTCTTGGCGACGATGATGCCGGCGCGCGTCGAGCCGGTAAACGACACCATGTCGACATCCGGATGGCCGGCCATCACCTGGCCGACATCCGGTCCAGCGCCGTTCACCATGTTGAACACGCCCTTGGGCACACCCGCAGCCTCCATCACCTCGGCGAAGATGACGCCGGAGATCGGAGCGATTTCGGAGGGTTTCAGCACCATCGTGCAGCCGGTCGCAATTGCCGGTCCTACCTTGCAGGTGATCTGGTTGAGCGGCCAGTTCCAAGGCGTGATCAGCGCCACGACACCGATCGGCTCCTTGACGATACGCGTCGTGCCACGGTCCTCTGTGAACTTGTAGGTTTCCAGCGCCGTGATCGTCGCGCTCAGATGCCCCTGCCCCGCCGCGACCTGGGAATCGCGCGCGAATGCGATCGGCGCGCCCATTTCCCGGCTGACCGCCTGCGCGATATCCTCGGCACGCTTTTCGTATTCCCAGAGGATCCGTTTCAGGAGTGCAAGACGCTCGGCTTGGGTCCATCGGGAGAAGGCCGGGAACGCAGCCTTGGCGGCAGCAACCGCCTTGTCCACATCCGCCTTGGAGCCGACCGCGATCTGCGTGAAAGGCTCCTCCGTCGAAGGATCGATAACGTCGAGAGCGACGGGAACCACCGGCTCCACCCATTCGCCATTGATGAAGAATTTCAGGTGATTGCTCATGACGTCCTCCGGGCTTGCCGCTTTGACCCCGGCACTATCGGCCAAGTCCATGCGCTTCTGCAAGCCCGGAAAGGACGGATCGCAGGATCAGGCCTGCCCGCCATAAGGCGCAAGGAAGGTCTTTATCGCTTCGATCTCGTTCGGCCGGATCTCATGGCCGCCGGCATGCCAGTCGAGCGTCACCGTATCGCCCTGTCGCTTGAAATATTCGGCAAGCTCGAGCGTCATCGGCACCGGGCAAATCGGATCACGCTCACCAGCGGTGATCAGCACATGCGCCTTCTCCGCCGACTTGCGCGCGGCCGGCTGGAACGGGATCAGCGGATGCATGAGAACTCCCGCTTCGAACAGGCCGGGCTTTTCGATCATGATATTGGCGAGGATGTTTGCACCGTTGGAAAAGCCGAGGCCAAGCACGGTGGAGGATTCATAGCGTTCTCTGTTGGCGGTGACGAAGCCACTCATCCGCTCGGTGGCGCGGGCAAGGTCGTCGCAATCATAAACGCCTTCCGCCTTGCGGCGGAAAAAGCGCGCCGCACCGTGTTCGGAAACGTCGCCGCGCGGCGAAACCACGGTCGCCCCCGGCAGAAGACGGCTGGCGAAATCGAAAAACTGGTTCTCGTCCCCGCCCGTGCCATGAAAGACGAACAGGATCGGCGATCCGGGCGCACCGGGGCGCACCCGGTGCAGATAACTGTCGTAACTCATTGAATTCTCCTGAATGAAGACGGCAGGGCGACGGTGCCCTGCCCTCAAATAACCTTAGGCAATCGGCTCCAGATGTTCTTCGAGCGCCTTGCGCAGATGCTCGTGCTGGGTCGGCAGCTTCAAAGCCTCGCCGAGATGCGCGGTATCCTCGTCGCGGTCGAAGCCCGGCTCGTTCGTGGCGATCTCGAACAGCACGCCGCCCGGCATGCGGAAATAGATTGCCCAGAAATAATCGCGGTCGATCACCGGCGTGACCTGATAGCCGGTATCCATCAGCGCTTTCCTGACTTCGAGCTGCTTTGCGCGGTTTTCGACCGCAAAAGCGATGTGATGCACGGAGCCGGCACCGAGGCGGGCGCTCGAAATATTCGGCATCGTCTCGACATCGATGAAATCGGCGCCATTGCCGCCCGGAATACCGAAGCGGGTGACACCGTCCTTGGCATCGACCTGTTCATAGCCCATGAACTTCAGCAGCTCCGCAGTCGAACCTTCGTCACGAAGCCGCATCGAGGCGGAGTGGAAACCGCGGATAGCCTCTTCGGCACCGACGCCATTGCCTGTCCAGGGAGCACGATTGTCGCCCTTCACTTCGATCAGCGCAAAACCATCGCCATCCGGACCGGCGAAATGCAGGCGCTTTTCGCCGAATGCCTCATCGGCCTTCAGCCCATCGGCACCGGCCTTGGAAAGCCGGTCGGTCCAGTAACCGATCGAGCCCTGCGGCACAGAGAACACGGTCGTACCCACTTCGCCTGTACCGGGACGGCCCTGTGCAATATGCGGGAACGGGAAATAGGTCATCACCGAACCGGGCGTGCCGACCTCGTCGCCGTAATAGAGATGATAGACATCCGGCGCATCGAAATTGACGGTCTTCTTGACCCGGCGCAGGCCGAGCGTGTCGGTGAAGAACCTGTTGTTTGTGGAAGCACTCGCGGCCATCGACGTGACGTGGTGCAGGCCCTTGATCTGGGTAAGCATGTCAAACCCCTTGTTCCTTCGGGCCACCCATGCGGCCCGCTGTTCATGGGGTGATATTTGGTCGATCAGGCCAGACTTGGATAGACAAGCACATCCGAACGGATTGTTCGCTTTTAGTTGACATCAAGCCAACGGCGTTCACCTATTGAACATTATCCGGCAGACGCCAGTCGATCGGATCCTTGCCGATCGACTGCAGATATTCGTTCGTCTTGGAAAACGGCCGCGAGCCGAGAAAACCGTTATGGGCCGACAGCGGCGACGGATGGGCGGACTTCAGCACGAGATGTCGTTCCTGATCGACAAACGCCGCCTTCTTCTGGGCATAGGATCCCCAAAGGATGAAGACGATCCCGTCGCATTCATCGTTGACGGTGCGGATGACCGCATCGGTAAACTTCTCCCAACCCTTGCCCTGATGGGCAGCCGCCTTGCCCTCTTCCACCGTCAGCACGCTGTTCAGGAGCAGCACACCCTGTTCCGCCCAGCTTTCGAGAAAGCCGTGCCGCGCAGGCGGAATGCCAAGATCAGCTTGCATTTCCTTGTAGATATTACCGAGCGATGGTGGGGTCCTAATGCCGGGCTGAACCGAGAAGCACAACCCATGCGCCTGGCCGAACCCGTGATACGGATCCTGACCGAGGATCACGACCTTCACCTCGTCGAGCGGGGTGAGGTCGAGTGCACGAAAATACTCCGAACCTTTTGGAAAAATTCGCTTTCCCGCCTGCTTTTCAGCGACGAGGAAGCGCTTGAGATCGGCCATGTAGGCGTCTGCAAACTCGCCCTCCAGAGCGAATTTCCAGCTTTCCTCCAGCTTGATCTCACCATCCGCCATATCATTCACCCTTTACTGGAACCGTCCGCCACGCTGGATAACTTCAGTCTTGTAGCCATCCGGATCGGTGACGAAGAAGAAGCGCGCAAACGGCTTGCCCTCATGCGGCATCTCGACGAGTTTACCGACGGTAAGGCCAAGATCAGTGAAGCGTTTGTATTCGGCTTCGATATCCTCGACCGTCACCGCCAGATGGCCGTAACCATTTCCCAGATCATAAGGCTCCGTGCGGCCGGCATTGACGGTCAGTTCCAGCTCGAACCCGGTTTCCGGGTTCGAGAGATAGATCAGCGTGAACCCGTCGAAGGGCACACGGCTGGCGATCTTCAGACCAAAGGCCTTTTCGTAGAAATCGACCGACCGCGCCTCTTCGAGAACGCGGATCATCGAATGAACCAGTTTGGCCATGGGTATATTCCTTACTGCAACACGTGGTTCGAGCGCGAATGCCAGTCCCACGCGGACCTGATGATATCGTTGAGCGAATATTGCGGCTCCCAGCCGAGCACGTCGCGCGCCTTGTCATTATTGGCAACGAGCGAGGTGGAATCGCCTTCGCGGCGACCGACATATTCCACCGGGAAGGGTTTGCCGGAAACCTCGGAAATTGCTGCAAGCAGTTCCTTCACCGTGGTGCCGGTACCAGTGCCTAGGTTAAGCTCGACCATCTCGCCGCCGGCCAGAAGATAATCGACGGCGCGAACATGCGCATCGGCCAGATCGAGAACGTGGATATAGTCGCGCACGCAGGTGCCGTCGCGCGTGTCGTAATCATCACCAAAGACCTTGAAACCCTGGCGGCGGCCGAGGGCCGCTTCGATGGCAAGCGGGATCGCATGGGTTTCCGGCGTATGCCATTCACCGATACGGCCTTCGAAATCGGCGCCCGCGGCGTTGAAGTAACGCAGCATCACCGACTTCAGGCCCATATACTGGCCGTAATCCTTCAGCGCCTGCTCGATAATGTATTTCGTGCGGCCATAGGGGTTGATTGGCGCCTGTCCATGGGTTTCGTCCATCGGCACCTGAACCGGCAGGCCATAGGTTGCGCAGGTCGAGGAGAAGACGAAAGCCTTCACGCCCGCCTTCATCGCAGCCGACATCAGCGTCAGCGCTCCGACCACATTGTTGTCATAAAATCCGACCGGGTTCTTGACCGATTCACCCACCTCGATCAGCGCGGCGAAATGCAGGACCGCTTCCGGCTTGTGCTTGGCAAACACTTCATCCAGACGGTCATGGTCACGGATATCGCCCTCTTCGAGCTCGCCCCAACGGACAAATTCCGCATGCCCATTCGAGAGATTATCGAAAACGACGGGTTCGTAACCCCGCTCCGCCAGCACCAGACAAGTATGGGACCCGATATAACCGGCACCGCCCACCACAAGCACTTTCTTCTTCGACATCATGTCCTCAAAGGTTGTTGAAGCCGGCGGCACTATAGCTCCCGCGGTTCAAATGGGAAGAGCGTATGCTGCACATGCACAGCAGCCCAAAATTGTGATGTGATCTTGCCAGGACAAGTTGACTCTTTACATGAGGACGCGGCAATCAAACTTGTCTATCCTGTTCAGGATTTTGCCATAGGCCCTTTATGCGTTACATCTTTCTCTGTCTCGGCTGGTTCTTTGTCGCGCTCGGCGTAGTCGGCGCTTTTCTGCCCGTTCTGCCGACGACGCCCTTCCTGCTGCTCGCCGTCGCCTGTTTCGCGCGGTCGTCTCCAAAGCTGGAAGCATGGCTGATGAACCACAAAACCTTTGGCCCGCCGCTCCGGAACTGGCGCGAACGCGGCGCGATTTCGCGTCGCGCCAAAATCACGGCGATCTCGCTGATGGTGTTGAGCTATGCCGGTTTCTGGTTCGGCTCGCACCCGTCCGCCTGGCTGGCGATCCTCGTCGCAGCCTTCATGATCGGCCCGGCGATCTTCATGCTGACGCGGCCAAGCAACTGAAGCCTATCTGTTGCGCGACTGTGGCAGAACGTAGGGAACATGCGCTGCCGGCACCCGCCCAACAGCGCCGGCGATACCGTATACCGAAGCGATCATCTCGTCGCTCACCGTCTCGTGGCAGGCGCCCGCCGCGACCACACGGCCGTGATGCAGCACGACGAGATGATCGGCGAATTCTGCCGCGAGGTTGAGATCATGCAGAATGGCGAGCACCATGCCGCCAGCGGAGGCGAAATCCCTTGCCGTCTCCAGCACCGAAATCTGATGTCCGAGATCGAGGCTCGCGGTCGGCTCATCGAGGAACAATGCCCTCGGCACACCATCCACCACCGGCTGCGGCACCTGCGCAAGCGCACGCGCGAACTGTACCCGCTGCTGTTCCCCGCCCGACATCGACGGATAGGGCCGGCTCTCGAAGCCACGCAAGCCGACCCGTGACAATGCCTTGCGAGCCTCCTCGTTCGGATTGAGCGCCCCGTGCGCAACTGACCCCATGCGGGCAATTTCCAGCGCCGTGAACGGGAAGGCTAGCTGCGTTGCCTGCGGCAACACCGCCCGGCGTTTGGCAAGATCGGCCGGCTGGCACAGATCGACGCTCGTGCCGTAATAGGAAACGAGACCGCTATCCGGCTTCATCTCGCCCGACATGACCTTCATCAGCGTCGACTTGCCGGCACCGTTCGGGCCGATGACGACGGTAAACTGGCCGGGCCTCAGCTCGATCGAGATAGTGTCTATCAGCTTGCGACCGGAACGGCTGACGGTGACCTTGTCTGCAATGATCATGGCAAATCCCGCGAGCCGATGCCGTTCTTGCCGATCAGCAGGAACAGAAAGACAGGTGCGCCGAACAGCGCCGTCACAACACCGATCGGCAGCTCCATGGGCGCTGCGACCGTGCGCGATACCGCATCGGCGATCAGCAGCAGCGCACCGCCCCCGAGGGCCGAACCCGGCAGCAGGAAGCGATGCGACGGTCCCATCGCAAGCCTCAGGAGATGCGGCACTACGATGCCGACGAAACCGATCGAGCCTGCAACCGCGACTGTCGAACCACAGGCCGCGGCAACGGCAACGATCACGACCCGCTTCAACCGCTGCACCGGAATGCCCATGTGGAAGGCCGCCGCATCGCCAAGGATCAGCGCATCAAGACCCTTGGCGACAAAAGGAATGATGGCCATGACGAAAACGATGAAAGGCAGGATCGACAGCACGCGGCCATAGGTGGCGCCGCCCAGCGAGCCGAGGCTCCAGAAGGTGATGTCGCGCAACTGCCGGTCATCGGCCACGACGATCAGAAGCCCCATGACGGCGCCGGCAAGCGCCCCGATCGCAATCCCGCACAGAATGAGCGCGGTGGTAGAGGTGCGCCCGTCGCGCGTGGCGATCGTATAAAGAAGCCAGGTGACCACCAGACCGCCGAAAAACGCCATCAGCGGCAGGAACTGGTTGCCAAGTGCCAGCGCGATCGGCGCAAGCGCGCCACCGCCGAGCACGATGGCGCTCACCGCCGCAAGGCCCGCGCCCGAGGTCACCCCGACAATGCCGGGATCGGCGAGCGGATTGCGAAACAGGCCCTGCATCATCGCGCCTGATACCGCAAGTCCGGCCCCGATCAGAAGCCCAAGCGCCGTGCGCGGCAGGCGAACCGCTTCGAGGATCACCCGTTCCTGCGTCGTCAGGCTGTCGCCATTACCGGTGAGATAGGCGAACAGATCGCGCAAGCCCACGCCGGTCGGCCCGACATGCAACGAGATCAGGCAGGAAACAACAAGCAAGATGGAGAGAAGAAAGAGAACCAGCACGCCCTGAGACGTCCTGTCTCCCTCACCCGTCCGGCGAAAGGGCATGGCGAGCGCTTTCATCAGTCGATCTCGCCCGGATAGATCTTCGTGGCCAGCGTCCGTGCCGCTTCCGGCGTACGAGGACCAAAGCCGAGCAACAACAGTCCGTCCATCGAAACCAGCGCCTTGTTGGCGGCAGCAGGCGTGGTCTGCATTGAGGGAAGCGCAAACATTTCTTCCGGCGTGATCGAGTGGTCACCACGCGACATGGAAAGGATCACATCGGGTGCTGCAGCAATTACCGCTTCGTCGGACATCGGCTTGTAGCCGCTGATCGTCGGGGCAGCATTGACGCCACCCGCCATCTCGATGATTGCGCCCGCTTCGGTATCGGCGCCGCCCGCCATCAGACGGCCGTTCGAAACGGACAGAACGAAGAGAACCTTTTTCTTCTGGTCGCCGTTCTTTTCGCCGATCCTGGCAACGTCTGCGGCAACGGCCTTCAATCCCTCTTCGGTTTTTGCCGCCAGCGCCTCGGCCTTGTCGGACAAGCCGACGGCAGCACCGACATCACGAATCTTCTGGCCAATCTTGCCGACGTCCGGCGGAGTCGGGACAACCATCATCGGCACTTCGCTGGCCTTGAGGATTTCCAGTACGGGCGGTGGGCCGGAACCTTCTTCCATCAGGATCAGGTCCGGCTTCTGGCCGAGAATGCCTTCCGCCGAAAGCTGGCGCATATAGCCGACATCCGGCTTGGAATTGGCATCCGCCGGATAGAAACTAGTGGAATCACGGGCCACGATCCGGTCCTGCGCGCCGAGATTGTAGAGGATTTCGGTAATCGTGCCGCCCACCGAAACGATACGCTTCGCCTCTGGATTGCCTTTCTCAGCGGCTGATACGCCACCCGCCAAAACTGTCGATCCGACCAGAATGACTGCAAACAGACGTCCGAACCTGGAACAGGAAACCATGATGATCCACCCTTTGGCGTCACCGCAGACCCGACAAAAACAAGACTGGGCAACGCTGCAAAACTCAATAACTTGAGTTGACTACGCAAGTTTTTTTGGCTTTTCAAGGGGAGAGCCGGAAGATAAGTTGACCGGCAAGTGAAACTTAAGTGAGGGAAGTTTTCATGTATATCGCAATGAACCGTTTTCGCGTCGTTCCGGGCTTTGAAGAGGCATTTGAAGCCATCTGGCGCGACCGCCAGGGCCGCCTTGCGGAACTGCCGGGTTATATCGAATTCCACATGCTGAAAGGCCCCAAGGCAGAGGATCACTCCCTCTATGCGTCCCACACCGTTTGGGAAACGTTCGAGCATTTCAAGGCATGGACGACATCCGAGCAGTTCCGCGCCGCCCACGCCAATGCCGGCAACAACCGCGGCAAGGTGGAATACCTTTCCGGCCCGCATTTCGAGGGTTTCGAGGTCATCATCCATGAAGACAAGAACGGCGTGCGCGCCGCCGATGCGGCTTGAGGATCAATGATGAACGCCGTATCCGAAATCACTCCTGATCGCCGTGAACGCGCACTGGCCGCGCTGGCCGAAAAGCCCGACGGCATCGTCGAGTCGATCGCTGCAGCCGCTGATGTGACGCCCGCCGAGATTCTCGAAATCCTGCCAAAGGGTTCGGCCGTCATCGCGCCGAAGGAAAGCTTTCTCGACATCTGGAACCAGCTGACGACCTGGGGCATCGTGCTGTTCCTCGTCCATACCGAGGACGTCGTTGCCGAAATCGATGGCGAGCTGCCGGTTGGTTCGGAAGGCCATGGCTGGTTCAACATCCATGGCGACAGCCCGATCGGCGGTCACATCAAGAAGGACAATTGCGCCTCGATCACCTTTGTCGACCGCGCCTTCCACGGCCGCCGCTCCTGTTCCATCTGGTTCATGAACGCCAAGGGCGCACCGATGTTCAAGATTTTCGTCAAGCGCGACGAAGCACGTGAATTGCTTTCTGAACAACTTGCGAAGTTCGAGGCGCTGCGGGCCAGCTACAGCTGAAGGCTGACACCCGATCTGCTGAAGAACGAGGGCGGCATGAATATGCCTCCCTCCAATCCCGGCCTCAGAGTGCCGGCACCCATTTCCAGAACACCCCTTCCATCCGCTCCGAATAATATTTGAACTCACATTCGAAGCGCTTTCCATAGGCTTCTGCTTCGTCCAGAGCTTTGGCACTGACTGGGTTCATGCCGGTCCCGGGCGCAAACCAGTCTTCCAGGAGGTCCTCCGGGACATAGACTCCCGCTCTCAATGGCAGCGTCGCAAGTGTGCTTTCCAATTCCTTCGGCGGCATAATCCCCTCCATGCTTGCCTGCTTCATGATGCCCTCTGTCGTGGAGCAAAAACAGGAAAAGGCGGGCACCTGCTGCAGCACCCGCCTTTCCGGGAAGTCCGGGTTCGGACCGGAAGTTGTCATTCAGTGATGAGCTACGTGTTCGGGCTTGCCCTTACGTTTCGCCGAAGCGAAGTCTTCCAACTGCTTCTCGCTCATGGATTTTTCCATGCCTTTCGAGGCTCCCTGGAGTTCGCTTTTCTTGATGTCGCCGCGCTTTGCGGCCAGTGCTGCACCCGCAGCTTTCTGTTGCGCTTTCGATTTTGCCGGCATCGCTGCCTCCGTCATCTGGCTTCTGACAGTCCAACCATCCGAGGCCGATTTTCGTTCCAATCGACAAGCGCGGAACCTCTCTCCATGCGACGGGTTGTTCTTCGACGTCTGCAGTTGCGCTGCCGACGACCAGGATATTTGAAAGGAACCAGCCATGATCCCGACATCTCCGAAGACCGGCACCGATATCGAGCGCGAACAGCTCGACACCACCAATCCCGAAGCGCTGAGAGAAGCCGCACGGCTCGGCAACGATGACAATTATCTGGTCAAGACCGACCTCGAAGATGCCGATCAGCGCGAGGACGGCGACCAGCCGGATGGCCGTGCCAGCCCGATGAGCAACGCCGACAATCCCGAGCGCGGATAGAACGGAACCACCGGGCCTTTCGCGTGTTGCTTTACCGAAGCAATAACGGAGAGATCCATGGACGCCGACACTTTACCGACCACCGGGTCGGGGCCGACGCCCGAACCGGAAAAGGGACGCAACCTTCATCCTCTGCACCTGATGCCGGGGATGGAGGTTAAGGCAGCACCGACACTTGCCGACCCGGAAGCCGAAGACTTTGTCTCCGAAGCTTTGGAAGACCTTGTGGCCTGCCATATTCCCTTCCTGCTGGCCGGCACGTTTGCGATAAGCGCCTATACCGGCATCACCCGCCCGACCAAGGATCTCGATATCTTCTGCAAGGCAGGCGATTACGCCCGCATCCTCGCGCATTTCAAGGAAAAGGGTTACGAGATCGAGGTCGAGGACGACCGCTGGCTCGGCAAGATCAAAAAAGGCCGCCACTTTTGCGATGTCATCTTCGCCGCCTCCAACGGCACGATGCCGATCAGTGACAGTTGGTTCGACAACGCCCGCCAGATCGAGATGAACGGTCACAAGGTGCGTATCATCGCACCGACGGAGTTGATCTGGTCGAAATGTTTCGTCCAGCTTCGCCATCGCTACGATGGCGGCGACATCGTCCACATGATCCTGCGCGCACATGACCAGATCGATTGGGACAGGCTTCTGAACCATATGGAAGTGCACTGGGAAGTGTTGCTAATCCACCTCCTCAACTTCCGCTGGATCTACCCGACCGAGCGCGACAAGGTGCCGGACTGGTTGCTCGACGAACTGCTCGATCGCCTTAAAGCCCAGCGTGAACTGCCGCTTCCGCAGATGAAGATCTGCCGTGGCCGGATGTTCAGCCGCGTCGACTTCGAGATTGACGTCAAGGAATGGGGCTTCGCCGATGTCGGCGGCGAAGGCGATCTGCGCGACGGTGTCGACGAGGAAAACAGAGAAGGAGGCCCTGCGTGAGCAAAGCACCGGAAAAGAAGGAAACAGATACCGGCTCGAAAAAGTTGAACGGCAAGCAGCGCATTGCGGCAATGGGCGACTTGCATGTCAAGGAACATGGCTCGGTTTCCTATAAGGAGCTTTTCAGCGAAATTTCGCAGGAAGCCGACATTCTGGTGTTGACCGGTGATCTGACAGATCTCGGCAAACCGGCCGAAGCCGAGCTTCTGGCCGCCGACCTGCGCTCCTGCTCCATCCCCATGGTCGGCGTTCTGGGCAATCACGACTATGAATGCGGCCATGTCGACGAGGTGAAGGCCATCATCAAGGATGCCGGTGTGCACCTGCTGGAAGGCTCAGCAATCGAGATTAACGGCATCGGTTTTGCCGGCGTGAAGGGTTTTGCCGGCGGCTTCGGCCGTTACATGCTTGGTTCCTTCGGCGAGCCGGCGATCAAGGCAATGGTAGCAGAAAGCGTCGAGGAAACGATGCGACTCGAAAATGCGCTGCGTCAGGTGCGCTCGGAACGTGCCATGGTCGTCCTCCACTACGCACCGATCCAGCAGACGGTTGAAGGCGAGCCGCCTGAGATCTTCCCCTTCCTCGGCTCCTCGCGGCTTGCCGAAACGATCGACCGCTTCCCGGTAAAAGCCGTTGTGCATGGCCACGCCCATCGCGGCACTTACGAAGGCAGAACGCCCGGCGGCGCCCCGGTTTATAACGTAGCCTCGCATATCGAGAAGCCGACGGGTAAGGCCTATGCCTTACTTGATATGTGAGCCGAAGAGCGAGGAGCCCCCTCCCAAACCATCCCCACAACGAGAAGGGCTAACCCAGCCGCGCTGTGACAGGTCTCAAGAAAAGCTGGTGATTGCCGCGTGTTTCTCCTTCCTTGTGGGGGAGATGACCGGCAGGCCAGAGGGGGAATGACAAACTCCGTCTGAAAAGAACCTCCGCCGAAAATCGCGCAGAGCCCTTACCCATAATGGAACCCGAAGCCCGTTCGTCCGTTTGCCGGTCTCTTTCAACGAGGGACCGGGTCATATGACGGACAGCAATGCCGCCGAGGAATTTCGTGTTTTTCCAAAAACATGGGGGGCGGAATATGTCGCCGTCGGAGAGGTGCGCTTCCGGCTCTGGGCTCCTGGGCAAGAGAATATCACCCTGCGTCTCGATGGCGACGACACCGAGATGAGCGAAAGCGGCGGCGGTTGGTTCGAACTGCTGGTGACCGGCGTTTCGGCGGGAACGGAATATAACTTTGTCCTGTCCGATGGCACCGTCGTGCCAGACCCAGCCTCCCGCGCGCAGAAGGACAGCGTCACTGGTCCCTCTCTCGTCATCGACCCCACGAACTACGACTGGCAGGACACCGGCTGGACCGGCAGACCCTGGGACGAAACAGTCGTTTACGAACTGCATTTCGGCACATTCACCCCGCAAGGCACGTTTCGCGCAGCAATCGACAAGCTGCCTTATCTGGCCGATCTCGGGATCACCATGATCGAGGTGATGCCCCTGTCCCAGTTCGGCGGCAACCGCGGCTGGGGATATGACGGCGTGCTGCTTTACGCCCCCCATTCTGCCTATGGCCCGCCAGAGGACTTCAAGGCCTTCGTAGATGCTGCCCACGGCCTTGGCCTCTCCGTCGTCCTCGATATCGTGCTCAACCACTTCGGCCCGGAAGGCAATTACCTGCCGCTTCTGGCGCCCGGCTTCTTTCACAAGGAGCGGATGACCCCCTGGGGCGCCGGCATTGCCTATGATGTCGATGCCGCACGGCGTTACATGGCCGAGGCCCCGCTCTATTGGCTGGAGGAATTCCATCTCGACGGCCTGCGTTTCGATGCCATTGACCAGATCGAAGACACATCGGAGAAACATATCCTGATCGAGATCGCCGAGCGCATCCGTGCCGAGATCACCGACCGCCCAATCCACCTGACGACCGAAGACTGCCGCAACGTCACTTTCCTGCATCCGCGCAACGAGGACGGCTCAGCACCGCTTTTCACCGGCGAATGGAACGATGATTTTCATAACGCCGTCCATGTCTTCGCCACCGGCGAGACCCACGCGTATTACAAGGATTTTGCGGGAGACCCGGAAACGCTTGTCGCCCGCTGCCTGGCCGAAGGTTTTGCCTATCAGGGCGAGGTCTCGCCGCAATCGAGCGAAAAGCGGGGCGTCGACAGCACCGGCCAGCCGCCGGTAGCTTTCGTTGATTTCATCCAGAACCACGATCAGACCGGCAACCGCGCGCAGGGCGAGCGCCTGATCTCGCTCGCCGGAAACACCCGCACGAAGATTCTTCTCGCGACCTTGCTCATGTCTCCGCATATCCCGCTGGTCTTCATGGGGGAGGAATATGGCGAGACGAACCCGTTTCTGTTCTTCACCGATTTCCACGGAAATCTGGCCAAAGCCGTACGCGAGGGCCGGGCAAAGGAATTCGAGGGACATGCCGGTCACGGCGAAAAGGTGCCTGACCCGAATGCGAAGAAGACATTCGACGCGTCGAAACTTGACTGGGACAAGCTTACCTCCCCCCAAGGTCGCGAATGGCTCGAGTTTACCCGTGAGCTTCTGAAGCTTCGCCAGGAAATCGTCGTGCCGATGCTGCCGACCGCGAAAGGCGGCTCCGGCAAGGTCATCGAAACCGGCGCCGGCCACCTTGCCGTATCCTGGGATTTTCCCAAAGGAAAGCTCTCGATCGCGCTCAATATCGGCGATGCGGCAAGGCCGCTGCCCGAAATGCCGGGCAAGCCGATCTATGCCTTTCCGAAAAGGGATCACCCGGAGCGGGTGACCGAACTCCCGCCCAATTCCGTCATTGTCAGCTTCGAGAAGGCATGAGCCGCCGCATGATCCCGACAGCAACCTACCGCATCCAGTTCCGCAACGGCATGACCTTCGACCGCGCGACCGGTCTCGTGCCCTATCTAAAACAGCTGGGTATCAGCCACCTCTACGCTTCGCCCATCTTCAACGCCACGACCGGCTCCACCCACGGCTATGACGTTACCGACGCCAACGAGATCGATCCGGCGATCGGCGGCCGTGAGGGTTTCGACCGCATGGTGGCGGCGCTCAAGGCCGAAGGCCTTGGCCTGATCCTCGACATTGTGCCGAACCACATGGCAGCTTCGCTGGAAAATCCCTGGTGGCAAGATGTGGTGGAGCATGGCGACAAGAGCCACTATGCCCGGCATTTCGACATCGACTGGTCGCGCCGTCTCACCCTGCCCTTCCTTGGCGACACGTTCGAAGCCGTGCTGGAAGCCGGCGAGATTTCGGTAAAACCGGATCCGAAGACCGGCAAACCAGCCCTTGCCTATTACGAAACCTTCTATCCTCTGAATCCGGAGACTTATGTCGGCAGCGAAGAAGATGTTCTGCAGATTACCGACAAGGGCGGGCTCGCCGATCTGCACGACCAGCAGCCTTACCGGCTGATGTCCTGGCGCGAAGCGCCGCGCGATCTGTCTTATCGCCGCTTCTTCGAGATTACCGGCCTTGCGGGCGTCCGTGTCGAGGACGGTTCGGTTTTCGATGATACCCACCGCCTGATTCTGGAGCTAGTTCATTCCGGCGCAGTCGATGGCCTGCGGGTCGATCACGTCGACGGCCTTGCCGATCCCAAGGCCTATCTCGAACGCATGCGGCAGGAAGCCGGACCCGACTGCTACATCACCGTCGAAAAGATCCTTGGCGAAGGCGAGGACATCTCATCCGAGTGGCCGATCTCCGGCACGACCGGTTACGAGTTCATCGCGACACTCAGCAACGCTCTGATCGATGGCGCCAAACTGCACCAGCTCGATGCCGCCTATGCAGCGGCAACCGGGGCGGTTGCGGATATGAGAAAGGAACTGCGTGCCGCCAAATTGTTGATGGCGGACAACAACTTCGCTGGCGAAGTTGCAACCCTCGTCAAGCTTGCTGAATCAATACATGAGGAACTGCCCGACGCAGTGCCGCTATCGCCCGATACGATCAGGGCGGGACTACGCGAATTGCTCGTCGCCTTCCCCGTTTACCGAACCTATGGCACCGTCAACGGCATGCCGCCCGAAGGCCGGCAAATGCTGGAAAAGGTCACCGTCGATATCCGCCGCCAGACGGCAGCCGACCTGGCAGCTCTGCCTTTCCTGACAAAAGTGCTGAACGGCGACGTTCCGCCCTCGATCTCCGACAGGGCCGCAACATTCCGCACCCGCTTCCAGCAGCTCACCGGACCGCTGATGGCCAAATCGGTCGAGGATACGCTGTTCTTCCGCCAGCACGCGCTGCTTGCGTTGAACGAGGTCGGCGCCGAGCCGTTGACACGGGAGTTTTCGCTCGACCATTTCCACGCGCAGATGATCGAACGGCAAAAGCGCCAGCCGGACGCGATTTCAGGCACATCCACCCACGATACCAAGCGAGGCGAAGATGCGCGAACCCGGCTCTATACCCTGAGCGAGGCGCCGCAAATCTGGGCCGATGCGGTCGAGCGTTGGCGACTGATGAACCAAGCCGCCCTGACGCAGCTCGAAGACGGCCCGGCCCCGGAACCAGCCGTCGAATGGATGCTGTATCAGGCACTTGCCGGCGTCTGGCCGGCCGACCTTCTTCCGGATGACGCCAATGGCCTTGCGAGGCTGGAGGCGCGTTTCCAGGCCTATGCCGAAAAGGCAATCCGCGAGGCAAAGCTCCGGACGAACTGGGCCGATGGAAACGCTGACTATGAGACCGCAATCCGTGACTATGTTCACGCGATGCTCTCATCGGAGAACCAGGATTTTCTCGGCGATTTCACTGCTACTCTTCGTCCCGTCATCCGCGCCGGCAGCGTCAATTCCATGACCCAGGCACTCGTCAAGCTCACCGCGCCGGGTGTGCCTGACATCTATCAGGGAAGCGAAACCTGCGACCTGTCGCTCGTCGATCCGGATAACCGGCGAGAGCCCGGTTTCGACATGCTGGAGGAACAATTTGCGGAAGACGAGAAATTCAGTTCGAACGAGGAAGCGGACTGGTTGAGCGGCCGCCTTAAACAGCAGGCAATCGGCAGGATGCTGAAGCTTCGCAAGTCTTTGCCTGATCTTTTCCGCAAGGGCCGATATCTGCCGTTGGATGCGAACGGCATACGTGCGCGAAACATCGTCGCCTTTGCGCGGCATGACGACAGCCACGCCGTGTTGCTCATCGCCCCGCGACATGTGCTCGAGGCATTGCACGACCTGGCATCCTCCTCCTCCGCAGATTGGGCCGAAACGCGCATCGCACTTCCTCGGCCGCTTGCTGGGCGGCGTTACCGGGATATTTTCACGGGGCGGGTCTTTGACTTTGCCGAGGACGTATCGGTCAACTGGACCTTTGCCGACCATCCGTTTGCCATCCTCGTGGCGGAGTGACCGTCTAGAACAGGACAAAAAGAAACCGCTGGACCTCAACGTCCAGCGGTTTTCTGTTTCGCCGCATTTTCAGTGTTTCAGGCTTAACGCAGCCCGAAGAATGAAAGGATGGCGAGGACGATGACGACGGCTCCGACGAGCCAGACAATGCTGTTCATAATGCTCTCCTGAAAGGTTTGACACCGCAAGGTGGATCGTTCTGCGTCAGGCAAAACCGACGAGATTGAGAACCGCGATGACGATCACGACTGCTCCGACCAACCAAATGATGCTGTTCATGACGTTCTCCTTTTGATGTCGCAAAAGTGAACGGTCGCAACCTCAAAAGGTTCCCGGATTGACCCGCTCTTTGACGGTCATTTGCAAAAGCATTTTAAAGACGATGGAGGTCTAGGGTCCGTCGCTTCTGAGACCCGAATTTCGGTCGAGCTTTCCGTGTTCGGCCTTGTGGAAATATTGGCTCGACAGCAGCCAGCCCTTGAGCGGCCTAAGCGGCAGGATGCAGGTTAGAAGCAGGAAAGGAAGCGAAGTGAACAGGTGGAGCCAGAACGGAGGCTGGTAGATCGCCTCGATCAGGACGGCCATCGCCACACTTGGCACGCAGGCAAAACAGACGACAAAGAAGGCAGGCCCATCGGCCGGATCCGCAAACCCGTAGTCCAGTCCGCAGACCTCGCAACTCGGCTTCATCGAAAGAAAGCCGTCGAATAAATGGCCCTGCCCACAGCGAGGGCAGCGCCCCCGCAACCCGGTATTAGACGGCGAAAGTGTCGGCCAGTGCGCGTCATGTCCCATGGATCCGGCTTCCTCTCGAAGATCATCCAGAGAATGCCTAACCCCGAACATTAGCAATCATCAAGGCAACAAGATGTAGCGCGTCAATCTGCCCATCCGAAAAGGTGCATTCATCAAAAATGCAACTTTAGTTGGAGATCGGAGCATGTCTCCCGAAGTGATCCCGGTTTCGGGATAAAGACATGCGTAGAAACAAGTGAAAGCGCGACGAGCAAATCTGAAAGACTGCGGCGTACTTAGTCCCAGATCCGCTCCCGCTTGATATACCGATCGATGATTTTCAGGCTCCGATCCGGTTGTATCATGTAGGTTTCGTGAACCTCTCGACCCAGCTGGTTGGTGAATTCATGGGAGAATGTGCTTCCGATGGGCGCTTTGGTCAGCTTGGTGCGTGGCTGGCCACCATAGGTGATGCTGCCCGGCACGGGCGCAAGCCCCGATCCGCTGTTGAAGCTGTAGCCGACAGTCGTGGCCGAGGCCGAGCAGCCCGCAAGAGCGAGCGCCAGAATGGATAAGACAAGGGCCGGTTTCATGGCGTCATCCTTGAGCATGAAGATCGGCGACGCGATCTTTCGGTGAGTGTGACGATGAAATAGGGCTGAGCGGATAATTCCGCTACCCTTGCCGAAGATATCGGATACATCTTGGACCCAGCCAGTCCAAGAAGTCACTCCATTCAAGGAAACATCCGTGCCAAGACCCGTTTCCGGCATGTCTATTGCCGAGTTGTCGATGTTGATCCACTCGGGCATCATGAGCCCTGTGGAGATAGCAGAATCCGTTTTCGACGCGATTGATCGCCACTCCGACAAGTCCGTCTTCATAACGCTTCTGAAAGACCGCGCGATGGGTGAAGCGGCGGCGGCCGCCAAGCGCGTCGCCGATGGCCGCTCACTCGGATGGCTTGATGGGATCCCGATTGCCTGGAAAGATCTGTTCGACATCGAGGGATTGGCGACCACCGCAGGCTCCATCGTTTTATCGAGCAATCCGCCCGCCGCAAAAGACGCAGCCGTGGTCGATTTCATGCGGCAATCCGGCATGGTCGCGATCGGTCGCACCAACATGAGCGAGTTCGCTTTTTCCGGCATCGGCATCAACCCGCATTACGGCACCCCGCACAATCCGAAAAGCACGGACGTGCCCCGCGTTTCCGGTGGTTCGTCCTCGGGTTCCGCGGTTGCGGTGGCGGCAGGCCTGGTACCGGTCGCGATCGGCACGGATACCGGCGGCTCGATACGCATTCCGGCCGCCTTCAATGGCATCGTCGGCTACAAGGCAAGCCGGGGTCGTTATTCGATGGATGGCGTCTTCCCGCTGGCAAGGAGCCTTGATTGCCTCGGCCCGCTTTGCCGCACCGTCCAGGACGCCATCTGGGTGGATGCGGCCATGCGTGGCGCGACCCGACCGGAAATCCTGCGTAGCGCGGATGTAAAGCTGGATATTGTCGTGCCGGAAAATGGTGTGTTCGACGGCGCCGAGACCGGTGTCGTCGAGGCTTTCGAAGCCGCTCTCTCACGCCTCGAGAAAGCCGGCGCCCGGATCGAACGCATTCGCATCCCCGCATTCGATGCAATCACCGATCTCGTCAAGGCCCGTGGCGCGCTGGTGACAGCCGAGGCTTTTGCCCTTCATCGAGAAAGGTTGACGGGCAGCATTGCCGACCGGATCGACCCGCGCGTCGTCGCCCGCATCAAGCTCGGGGAAAAGACGACCATGGCCGACTATATCGAGATACTCGACATCCGCCGCCGCCTGAGCCGGGAAACCGCGGAACTGCTGGCCGGGCGCCTTGTGGCTTTCCCTTCGGTCGCGCATATTGCACCGGCAATCGATCCGTTGCTCGCCGACGACGACCTGTTCTTCGCCACCAATGGCAAGACTTTGCGCAACACCGGCTTCGGCAATTTCCTCGACTGGTGCGGCGTTTCAATTCCCTGCGGCACCGCTGACGCCGGAATGCCCGTGGGCTTGCTTCTCTCGGGCGTTGCTGGCGACGACACGAAACTGCTCACCGCAGCGCTTCAATACGAAGAACTCATTCGGGGATAGCGGCCTGCCTGGAGGAGCCAAGCTCCCCCGGCAGTACGTCAGGGCTCATCTCCGGCGACCTTTGCGGTAACGAAGACATCGTAGCGGGTGCTTTTTCCCACGATCTGATGGCTGGGCTTGCGAATGCCCGGCATCGGATCCGCACGCAGGGGCCATTTCAGAACCACCCTTTTCTGGGCACTCTCCAGTGCGACCCGCATCAGCTCCCGGGAATCCGGGTCATCGCCGACGATCTCCCGGATCAATCGCATTTCCTTCTTCACCAGCGCCGTCTTATCGCGCGGGGGATGCATGGGATCGATGAGGATGATATGGGGCTTCAATTGCGGGAGCAGAGCACAGGAATCGCCATGGATCAGCGTCATCCGGGCAACCGTCTCCGCATGACGTCCGCCTTCCGCGCCGGCCCGCCTCAGCCCTTCGGCAAGAAGAGCATGCATCGTCTCGGAGCGCTCGATCAGCGTAACATGTGCGCCAAGCGAGGCCAGCAGAAACGCATCCCGGCCGAGGCCGGCGGTCGCATCGACAACTTCCGGAGCTTTGTTGCCGGAAAAACCGACAGCCTTCGCCAGTCCCTGCTTGCGCCCTTCATTGGATCGGAACCGGTGACCGACCGCACCGCCAACGAAATCGACAACCAGATCGGATTTTTCGAATTTCTGCACGATTGCGGATCTCAGAAAGGGGTTGGCGCCTTGAATGTGATATCGGACCCGTCGGGCTTGCGGAAGGTCAGTTCCTCGGCATGGAGAAGCAAGCGGTCCGCAGCAGCCAACGCCTCGCCCTCTGCATAGAATTCATCCCCAAGGATAACATGGCCCAGCGATTTCATGTGCACCCGCAATTGATGGGTGCGCCCGGTCAGCGGAAACAGGCGGAGGCGCGTTCTGTTTTCGCCATAGCCCAGAACCTGCCAGCGTGTCAGCGCAGGCTTGCCGTTTTCGTAGTCGACCCGATGGCGGGGCTTGTTGTCGGGATCGATGGCAAGAGGCAGATCGATCGTCCCCTCCTCCTCCGGCACCCTGCCCCAGACTTCGGCGACATAGGATTTCTTGGTGGTGCGGGCCTCAAACTGCCCGGCAACGAAAGCATGCGCCTTGCGGTTCAGCGACATCAGCACGACACCGGACGTATCCTTGTCCAGCCGGTGAACGATCAGCGCCTTGGGGAATTCCTTCTGCACACGCGTAAGAAGGCTGTCGCTCAGGGCAGGATGACGGCCGGGAACGGAAAGAAGACCGCTCGGCTTGTCACACACCAGAAAATCCCGGTCGTGGTGAAGGATCGTCAGATACGGATCAAGCGGGGGATGATAGACAGGAGAGACATCGGAAAGCGCAGTCATTGCGGTGGAGCCATCCGAGAAGGTGAGCTGAACGATCTCACACCAACAATCTGGAAGATGAGTGGTAGCGGGAGACCGATCACTCCAATCCCCCCGGATCAACTACGGGAGATTTCTAGCCGTGTAAACCCTCGCGAAGCCCGGTTCCAACTTGCGACAGAAGGCTCCGCATCAGCTTGGGAAGCTTCGCGAACAACTAACTAAAACATTAAGGCGTTTCACTGGCAAGGCGCCGCGTTTATCTCAATCCGACGGGGCGCCTGACACGCGAAGATCGGCAGTCTCGGTCGAGATGCCCCCAAGCACCCTCCGCTTTAAAGCGCATGCGTGAGTTGACGTCAGGGATGCCCGTTAGGTAAGGACTCTAAATGCACAACCATCAGGCGTGTATGCGGGAACAGCGCGTCGCTTATGCTCGAGCTGCTTAGTAGCGCCAGATTATGTCTTGGTCAGGTAGAAGGGCGCGCCTCACGTGGCAATAATTTTTGCTCGAAACTTTCGCGGGTTCAAGAAGCTCAATTTGAATGTAAACCGAACAACATTTCTTGTTGGTGATAATAGCTCCGGGAAGACGTCGATACTTAGTCTTATCTCGTCGGTTTACAATACAGAACTGGCATCCTTGCCTCGTCTGGATCCTGATCTTCACGACGACAAGCACGACTTCTTCTCTCCGTACTTCGAGAACGCGGACGTCACCATTGGATATCTTGCGAGCATGAAGGCTGGAGGAACGAAGTACGGAAGAGTATCTACAATAGAAAAGGCGCCATTTCCCGACGAACCTTTGTTCAAGAGGTACACCGTCTTCAAAGGTGATGTTGCTGTCACGCTGAAGAAAGAACAGGGTGACGCCTCCTATCGGATTGCGCCTATACCGAGTAGCGTTACTTCCAAAAACATCCTCGCCCTCCACGACAGTGAGGAAGGCTTCGAATCCCTGAAGTCGGACGATGAATCCGACCTCGAGCTAAGTTCTTTTGGATGGATAGCGCGCATCGCTGCGACCAAGAAGGATGATGTTCCTTTCGTCCAGAGACTGTTTCAGACTATCCAGCTTCCCCCACTGCCGGAAGCAGGCACGACAGGCCCCGTCCGGGGCTTCCCTGAAAGGTTTTATTCACCTGATCGTCAGTGGCACAAAAGTGGAAAGCATTTCCCTGCCATGTGGCGTGACTTGAAGCGCGCTGGAGACAAGGATGCTTTGAACGCTGCCTTACAATTTGGGCAGGAAAGCCAACTCTTTGAGGGGTTGGATGTGGAGAGCCTCTCCGACGAGATTGCGGGCGCACCACTTCTAGTGACTATCACAAAACGCGGCAAGAAGTTCGCATTGAGTCAAGTAGGTTTCGGCGTGTCTCAAGTAATACCGATCATTGTAGAGGCCCTGTTCGACTCTGCAGCGAAGGTAAAACCGATATCCCTGCTTCAGCAGCCTGAACTACACCTTCACCCTATAGCTCAAGCGGCCTTAGGAGAGTTCCTGTTTAAGCTTGCAGCCCAGGGCTCTCGCTTCATCGTCGAAACACATAGCGATTTCCTAATCGATCGCTTTAGGGCGAACATGAGAGAGAATAAGGGGACGCTGCGAGCACGTGTGCTGTACTGCACAAGCGACAGCACAGGCAATCAT
Source organism: Pseudomonadota bacterium (assembly GCA_023451735.1). Classification (GTDB taxonomy): domain Bacteria; phylum Pseudomonadota; class Alphaproteobacteria; order Rhizobiales; family Rhizobiaceae; genus Neorhizobium. The sequence goes on from JAEXYH010000037.1 coordinate 83,977, forward strand.
TGCCAGACAGTCGGAATAGATCCTGCCGGAGAGTTGATTGAGCCACCAGCTGGATACAAAGATTTCTTTGTCGCCGAGTTAGCGAGAACCTTATAATGGCGAGGGTTCTTCTGGATAAATCGGTAGCAGGCGAAGCTTGGTTCAAGAAGGCGGTCACTGAGCTTTCTACCTGCAGCAACGTCAAATTCCTCTACTCTGACGACGAGAAGTATCGCGGGGAGGTGTTGAGTAGCGAATTCTTAGCCAGATTTCTGAAGTTGATGAAGGATAAGGGAAAGCGGGAGGATACGGATCCGACCGAATGCAGGCGGATAATCGACCGCTTAGAGGCCACCACACAGTTTAAAAACGAACAGGCGTGCGACGACCCTCATCTTTTCGCGATTGTCTATCAGAAGCCAGATCCATTCGTCTTTACTTCAGACAAACGCCTACTGGACTGCCGCCGGTGCATGACGACGGTCCTAGATCAGCGCTACCGAAACTTCAGCACGATCCAGAGCGAGGAGAACTACCGAGCCAATAGCGGTCGCATACGGGCATAGGGTAACTCACGTTGGCGGGGCATTCGATGACACGAAGCCCCCGTCCCGAACGGCGATGGCTTCGCGAAAACCCACCTTTTCCGGGGCAGGCTACCTAATTTGATCTCAGTCTGTTCCTGGCTTTTTCAGCGAAGCGGTCCGCAAGCGGTCCGCATTATGGACAGAACTGCTCAATGGAAACGCTTTTCGGTATGCTGTTTTTTTTGGGCCTGATTGGTCCAATAGCTTTAATGTTTCTCTTTGCGGGGATGGAGCGCGAGCAGCGCCGAAGGCAGCATGAAAAACATATGGCCTACTGTAGCGCACGGCTACAGGAGCTTTCCGAAAAGAAGTAGTCAGTTCGTGCCACGCCTCTGCGCCGCTTCCATCCTCTGAAGAATCTCTTTCACGACCTGAATGTCACCGCCCTGCTTATTCTGCCCGGCTTGGAGATCTTTGATCGAAGAGGTGATCGTGATCGCGGATTGCTCCGCCACGGTCACACGGTATGTGAGATTGTCGAGCTTTCGATCGAACTCGTTATCGCGCTGCTCTCCGGTGCGGATACGCTCGTTGTAGCTGGCTTCGATTGCCTTTACTTCTGCAAGGCGCTCTTTATGGAGCGTCTCGTGAGCGAGGCGCCATTTCAGCAGATCGTCGATATCACGCCTAGAGTTAACCCATACCGTGACGCCTCCGATCAGCATCACGGCCAGGGTGATGAGCTGAATGACCGTGTTTAAATTCCACTCGAATTTCGCCGCTTTTTTGGGAACAGATATCTGCATCATGTCATCTCCGGCCATTAGTCCCCTTGCCCCTCGGTATGCTTTTCATGCTGGAAACCTCACCCGATGAGGCAAGGAATTGAGATATTGACTCTTTATCGATATGAGAACATTTAAGGAACATGACCGACCTGAAACTTATCCAGGCCTTCGACGACTGGTGGGAGGCCAACCCCGAGCGTATTCCGACCAAACAGGCGCGCGACAAAGCGCGGCTGGCGTTCCTAGCCGGCTGCAAGGCCGCCAGCGTATCGAAACGTTACCGTTTCCAGTCCGGTCGGTGGATAGTCAGCGTCAGCGCAACTACATTCGCCGAGGCGCAGCGATTGGCAATTCAAAAGCTGGACCAACGTGCAGAGAAGTTCATGGCGTCCCGTCCGCCGCAGGGATGGCAGATAAGGCAGATACCTACCTGATCTGCCTTAGGGACTGCCGCCCCGCCTTTGATGTCAGGGCGGTTGGTCGAACTATCGACCTTCTGGAGGCCAATAGTTTTTAAGCCAATCTCTATTGGCTTGAGTTATAGATGCGCCTGCCCACGTCGTCGGATCGGAATCTAACACGATTACTCGGACTGCCGGTGATACACTGCGAACAGCATCGCGAACCGTGGCAGCTGTCATAGTGTCAGTATGGTCTCGTAGGAGCCAAAAATTCGCCACCCCATGCCACCAGCCATAACCTTTCCATAGATCGGCTAACGCTCTTTCCTGAGGAGCGGTCATCCCTTCGGTCGCGATTGAAAAATACTTAGTCATGGGCCAAACTCGTTGAAGGGTGGGCCTCAAGTAGCTTGTCTTCGTCCGGCATGTTTTCGATCTTTTCCAGTCCCATAGAGCTGTCACCATATAAGCCTTGCTCAATAGCCATCTTTTGTAGCTTATACTTTTCCGACCTGAGGGCATCGGAATCCGTTAGTGCAAAGAAGATATAAGCGAGCGCGTACAAAGCCATAAAAAAAGCGAGCAGCCCCAATAGGATTTGAGTAATCCAGTCATGCACGCCCCCTGCGAAAGCCCCAGCCAGCATAAACATCAAGCCCGCGTTGGGCCAAATTAGGGGTCGCAAAACGTCAGAGCGCGTCAGCTCCGCGTTCATTTGCTCTCGCATAGACGATAAAAACCGGACGAACTCTGCCACTAAAGCCACCCTAATAGATTCTGAAACTAGGTATATCACTTCACTTATACATCCAAGGCATGGACGAACCACCTTAACAAATGATGTCGTGGCGATGTGCTTCGACACGCATAAGGCGAGGGGATGGCCTGTAATGGTGCAGCTGGATTTGCTAACCAGAAGGCATCATCACTGAGTCGCAGGCCAATTATGTTTCAGACTGAAACTTACAACGACCCAAACATACTCCCTTCGGAGGCGCGTGATCACTGGGCATTTCTTGAGACGAACTCAGCTGCGGCGATCATGAAGGCGGTTTGCCCAGATGAATGGAACGACATTGTTGAAGTTCTTTCTTCTTATCGTCTCGATCCACGCGATTGGCTTAAGGCAGGTGGCAACCGAGGTGATATCGCCGCACAGATCGACAGTCTCTTTGCTGCTAAAGGTTGGCAGGAAACTCGGCTGGATCTCGAAACAAAAGGTATTCTTTATTCCAAGGACGGGAAGAAGGTTGGAGAGCTTCCACCGGTCTATCAAGAAGGATACTTGGTCGATAATTTCAAGAACAGAGTAGTTTTGGACGTCGAGTGGAACGCCAAGGACGGAAACCTAGATCGCGATCTGGCATCGTACCGGTCATGGTTCGATGCGGGAGTGATCTCCGCTGGCGTCATCATCACGAAAGACCGTGGAGCCCTTCTCAAATTAGCCAGGTCCATTTGGTTTAGTTACCAAGCCACTCTGCCTGATGAAGAGCGGTCGATGAGGCTTCCAATCGATTTGAATACCTCGACTGTGACAGCTTTCGATAAAGCTGCTTTGCGGGTGAAACGGGGCGTGATGGGAACATGCCCCGTGCTCATCGTAGCCGCTAACGAAAGCACATGGAACGGCCAACCATATCAGAATACCTAGCCCGCCTTACGGCCCCGAGGACGCATATTGGTGTCCGCGATGTTCAATAGCGCTCTCACTCGCTGGATAGAATAACCGGACTCCTCTGCGAGATCACGCACGCTCTGGCCCGCATCATATCGAATTCTGAGTTCCACGCTCAGCGCTTCAGCCAAGTCGTCTTGTATGTGCTCACTTGTTTTAATGGGGGGCAGGATTGGTCCGCCTGCGTATCCTCGATGAGCCTTGCCGCGAGGAGTTACCTCCTCATCGGACTCATCACCCCATCCCACCCAACCAGGGTTGGGATGCCGAGCAAACATTTCCAAGTATGGTCCAGGAGAACACGCTTCGATTAGCTCGTATTGTTCGTCGGGCTTGCGCGAGTGCTCGCGCTTCCTGGTTTCTATCATATTCACCTGAGAACGGCCCGGGCCAAGCGTCCTCAAAGACCCCCTGACTCCAAACAGTAGTATTTCCGTCACGTTACGGAAGTAAAAGCCAACCCCTCGTCCGTCCGGTCCGCCGTCCTTGCGTCGCTTTGCCCATATGATGTTCGATACATATCTGAAACCCCAAGCTGACATCACGTCTAACCCATCAGGCAAAAGGGCGTTAGGAACCCATAGATAGAGGTGAGCATTCTTCGCCGCCGCATCGGCTACCGGAAGAGCTTTGACTGCATCCAGTGACATGGTGGAGTAACGATCCAGTCGGCGATGCTCGGGGGCAACCTTCCCAGTACGATTAGCGAAACGCCACGGCGGATCGGCCAAAATCGTGGCGAAGCCTCCTACGACTTTCGGCAAAGGAGCGGGTTCCAGTTCGGGGCGAAGTGGCGTAATGATTGAGTCGGTCATGAACATGTGTTTAGCATACGAAAGATCTATTTAAAGATCTTTTTTGCTCTTTCCGAAACGATATCAGGGCAAGGCCTGATGCCGACCACATTCGTCCGGTCGATAAACGCCGCCAGCGCACAGCAGAACAACGGTGCGGTCGATCTTCCGCTGATCAGCATTAGTCGCACCACGGGAGCCGATCAGATCAATACCGACCACTCGGCGCGGGCCGTCCACATTTCCCGGCCCGGAAATCCCGCACCCGACCAGCATCGCGGCAGGCATCATAACCAAGAGCGCTTTCGATGTGAGGGCGGTTATTAAGGCCGATACGCGAGTCACGCAGATGTCACGCGGCCATAATCTCGAATCAACATAAACGGAATGCAGGGCCTTTCGTGCGGCCTTAACTTATCGCCCCTCGTAGCAACCTCCTGCGAGGGGCGCTTTTTCAGCTACCGATAATTATCACCGAACATCAGGAGCCGTGATTGGCATGTCAGGCAAACTTTTTCTTGTAGCTGCCTTCCTCCTCACGATTGTGTGGGTCGGCGGAATGATGACTTTGTTTTGGATCTACACTTAGGATGGGCGACGAGTTCAGCCGGCCTCACGGCGATGGCGCTGCGATTGTTCTCTGTACTCCTTAAAGCTAGGTATCGCTCGCTCGGATAAAGGGTATCCTTCGAAAGTCGAGCAGCGATCGAGCCTCGACTTTCTGTTAAGCCCGTGCATCCAGCGATTGCGCGGGCTTAACTGCGTCGATGTCAGGGCGGCGAGGAGTTGCATGCGTCACAGCGCATCACCATACCGTGTGCCGGGTGCGGAAGACGCTCGTCTCTTCCCTATACCCGCATAAGCGGGAAGTCGGCACTTTGCTGCGTCAACCGAAGCGACGCAGGCACCCGGCCTCAATTGATCTCAGAGCGGATGTAACTTACTTCCAGAAGCTAGCGTCCTCCCGAGCATACCTTTCTGGCGTTCCACCATAAGACCGATGTTCACGCCAATACGCCCGCACTACTTCTGCGGCGTATTTGCCCGGATCCCGCCCAAACGGCAGTAATTTTTTCTGGAACGCCGTCCTAATGATTGCTTGGGTGAAGCGGCGTGTGAATTCCTCTTCTGTCATGCCGTAAATATAAGGGCTACTGACCAAGATGTCAGGCGTCAGGTGATGCCGGCAGGCATTGTGGAGCGAAGGAACATCCTTCCGTATACCGAGTTTGGCGAGAATGATTCTTAGCCCACAAGAACGTGCCGCCATTGAAGCTAATGGACGACAAGCCGGTCTCCGATTGCGCGGTGCCCTTACGTGCCCGTACTTTTGCGACAAAGGTAAAGCGCGCTTTAACGCTTGGATGGAAGGGTATCAGCTCGGCGCCGAAGAGAAGCTCCTGGCTCAAAATCAGCCCCAAGTGAATAAATGGCGCACATGATGTCAGGGTGAGGCCTGATGCCGTCCGCATTCGTCGGACCGATAGACGCGACCAGCACAAAGTCGAACAACGGTGCGATCGATCTTCCGCTGATCGGCATCAGTCGCACCGCGAGCGCCGATCAGGTCAATTCCGACCACCTGCCGCAACCCTTGTGCATTTCCCGGCCCTGAAATCCCACACCCGACCAGCATCGCGGCAGGCATCATAATCAAGAGCGCTTTCGTCAGCGCGGCGAGCGGCTTCATTGTTCTGCCTTTCGATGGAGTTAGAGACGCCCTCACCGCCTGCGCGGTAAATCCACATTGCAACGGCGAGGATGGCGGCGGCCAGTAGGAACACACCGACGATGCGAACGGAGCTGGACATCAGCCGACCTCCGCTTTGATCTCGCGAACTGCAGCGACGATCTGGGTCCGCAGAAGGACGAACAGCAGGAGCACGACCACCAGCACGACGCCACCGGCCACCACGGCCTGCCAATCCATCCCCGTCAACCAGCCGAGTCCCAGCGTGCTGAGACCGCCGCCGCCTGTCAGCCAGGTCAGCAGGTTGGATTTTTCCTTCACCTTCTCCTCGACCTTCACCGGAACGACAGGCTTCTCGACTTCGATAGGCACCTCGACGAGCCGTTGCTCGGTCACAATCACCTTGTCAGCGGCGGGGATCTCGCCTGCCAACGCCGCCTTCAGCTCCCGCTCGACGTTGATCCGCTTGGCGCTGCCCCAGTCCGGAGTGCCTTTTGCGGTCACCCGGGTGTATTCCGTCATGGCGCCGGCATTCGACCACTTGCCGTCGAAGAACAGGTCGCGCTCCTTCTGGCGCCGAGGCACGATCTCCTTGGGCTTCGAGTAGTTCATGAAGGCCTTGCGAGCTTCTACAAGCTTGCCCTGTTTGAACAGCTTCACCCATGAGGCAGAACCGATCTTGCCGGTGTTCCAGTGGAAGGACAGCGCCGCGGCGAACTGCGCCTTGGTGAGCGGTACACCGGCAAAAGCCTCGCGAACCGCATCGGCATAGTTGTCGAGTGCCCAGACATAGACGCGAAGGCAATGCTCGAGCGATTGAGGCTTACCGATGTAGCGCTCGACCAGATGGCCGGTAGCCGATGTGAGGCCCACGGACCAGGTCCAGATATTCTTGCTGTCCTTATAGGCCTGACGGATGATTGCCTCGTGGCTGGCAACCTCCATAGCGACGTCATAGTCGACGACCATCGCCGCGCCGGCCGGCACGTTCTTGCTCATTGGTTTTCTCCAGGCTGATTAGACTAGGCCTCAGGCCATTCGATCGGAATTATTCCAGCGATGAAGTTCGCCACACTTGGCGGATCGATCTCACCGGCCTCGACCGCCGCGAGCTGTTGGAACATATAGATCAGCGCGGCATCGCGCCACGCAATGAAGGCTAGCGCCTCAGATGCCCATTGCGGGTTGGTGCTGCCAAGATAGGCCGGCACGGTCAGGCGGTTATCATACTGGCGCTGCTTAGCGACGACATCGAGATGCTCATCGAATTCGGCTTTGTAGCTGGCGAGAAGTTTGGCGCGCGCCTCGGCCGCCTTCTGCTCGGCAGTGATGATGCAGGATGCGTCAGGCTTCCACATGAGTGGCCTCCTCTACCTGGTCGAATGGAAGGGCAATCGGCCCATCAGGCGGATTGCTGATGGCCGCGGGAAAAGCAACGGCTTGGGATGGGTTCGGGCGATGAGGCAGGATCAGGGTCAGGTGGATTTTACCGTCGATCCGCTCGACAGGTCCGACAATCCAATCGCAGGGAACGACGCCTGCCTCGATCGTCGCCCCTTCTGGCAGGGTCGAAAAGTTGAACTGGTCGCCGTTGATGGTTAGAATGTCGCCTGCCTTGGTGACCACGAGGGCGTCATCTCGGCGTTGGGGGCTAAGGATGATTTGCATTAGAACCATCTCCCTATCGCTGTGCAGTACATGTTTGTGGCGCCTCGATTTCGACTAGCAACACCGCCAATTAAGCAGCTTGTAAGGCCGACCCCAGAAGGGACGCCCCATACGGCTGCCGCGCCCGTAGCTTTGTTCACGTTCACTTGCGGTATCGTACCCACAAACGGCGCGGGGAACGTCCATGTCGGCGGACTTCCATGGATGTAGAAGTAGGAATCAAACAATTCCGACAATGTCGGCTGGGCCGTCCCGTAGCAAATCTGGGTACCATCCGCTAACCTGACGTATTCGCCGTTCGCGTTCGATCCGCGCTCGATCACCGAACCCGTTGGGATCCCGCCAGACTGGGCGACCGATCCCAAGATCGGCAGCGATATCAGCGTCCAAGGCTGCCAACCCAAGCCATTTCGAAACCTCATCCACTGCCTATTGTTACCTGTGACATGGCTGTAGATTTGCACGGAGTTCGTCGAGTCATATCGGCCCGTAAAAACGACACCTCCTGAAGCTCCGGGAGGGCCGTTAACGGTTGCTACGTTTGCATTGGAGACTGCAACCCATCCGCTTTCCGCGACATCATCCAACGCACCTGTCGTCGAGACTTGAGCTGCAGCAACTTGAAGCCTTGTCGGAAGTCTTTGGTCTGGGATCGAGCCGAGCGCCTGCCAAGCTGCGGCGGCATCAGCAGCCGCCAGCAGATCGCGACCCTTGGCCTTCATATCTGCTAATGTCGCAGCCCCCGCAGACGTGAAGTACGGCACCTTGTCGGCTGCGGGCGTCAATCCGGCGAAGGCGGCCAAAGCGGCCGACCGCAATTCGTTGATGATCTGCGCAAGCGCTGTAGCATTGGCGACAGTCTGCTGACCATACGACGTGTCGCGCATGATCCAATAGGCTTGCGTTGCTGCAGTTGTTCCGCGCCAAGGCTTTGCGAGCGTCAGCTGCGTGTCGCTGTCGATGCTGGCGATCGGGACAGGATTACCGTTGGCACTATCGAGACCGAACATGCCGCCGGTAACCAGGGCCGTGGCCCACCCGGTACCGACGCCAGTCACCACAGCGTTGCCTGCCGTCACGGAAACCGTGCCGGATATGTATGGGGTTGTCATGATTTTTTCCTCAGGAGGAGATGGTCAGCGGGGAAAGCCGAGGATGTAATACCGAATGCCTAGAACCTGGGCTGCAGCAAACGAGTACTGCCAGCCGGTCGAGCTCCGATAGATCTCGCGCTCAGCGTTGCCGTTGTGGGTGTAGAACGTGGCCTTGCCGGCCGACAGCTGGCAGAACGTTGACCGGCCTTGGTGGTAGTCGAAGCTGTCGGTGTAGTCCCGGGTGATTGCGCAGATCGGGTTTTTGACGTGCTGCCCCAAGGCCGATGTGTTGTGGAAGGTCGCATATTTCACGATGGGGAAGAACCCGGTATCGTCGAACGTCACCTCGTAAGTGTCCTGGTACGTCCCGACCCCGTTGCGGTTGGAGTTCGTCTTGGTGGTGATATAGCCATCCTTCAGGATCTGCAGGCAGGGCCACCGACTATCGACGACGATGTCGCGCAACGCTGGCGGGTTGCCTGCACCAGGGCGCAAGAACTGAACGACGTTCTCGCCGCTGGCCGTAAATTGTCGAAGCACATTGTTCGATCCGCTGCTAAGCGGCTCCGGGTCATTCGCGAACACGAGGAACCGGACCCGCATGGCGAACGATTCCTTGTTCTCGAAGAAGATGCTGTTTCCCGAGAACCAGTAATCTAGACGCAGCGACCGGCGCTCGCGAGCCATCGGGAACGTGAGCACGCTACCCGTGTACGGGAACATGTCCGCGAGCATATTCGGCGTAGTGGCAAAGCCGATGTTGACCGAGCTAATCCCCGACGCGATCGACACATCATCCGCGTAGATGATGGAGAGAGGCCGACCCGAAGAATCGAAAGCGAGCTGCGTCGGCGTTGCGGTCCGCACATCATAGCCGGGCTTTGCCACCCTCAAAGCAGAGCTTGTGATCTCGACAGACCTCTGCCCTGCTACCGGAGCCTTCGGCGTCGAGTCGAGAAGCGGAACGTTGTTGCCTGGCAGACGCCAGACGATCGCCGTCGTCTCGTAGAGGCGAGAATCACCCGGACCACCGAGAAGCGCCCTGTAGCAGTAGTAGAACAGGCCGTTTCCGGGATTACTTCCTATGCGCGACGCCAGCCCCGATTGAGTTTCTGTATAGTCCTGATACCACGCCGAGCGACCGGCATCGAATGTCAGGTAATATTCCGGTTCGCGTCCTGAGTTATCGTCGGCGTCGTCAATCGCGATACGGTTGAATTCGATGTAACGATTGTCAGAAAGCCGACGCCACCTGATGTCGTAAAGCGGCATAGAGTAAGGCATGTAGTTGAAGAAGCTATTCCTCAGGAAAACCTTGTAGTTGTCGAATTCGAACCCGGCATCCTCGTCCGCCACCACCTTCTTGTAGGTGTTCACGTTCGAGCCTGACGGCGAGTAGACCGCATATGTCGAACGATTGGCCGGGGACAGCGTCGTCTCGATCGCGTTCAATTTGATGTCGGCCGCCCACTTCGAATTGTAGTAGAACGAAGCCAGATTTGCATCTGGCTCCGCCACTGGGTTTGTTGAGCCCTTCGTGATCTTCACGCTGGCCACACCTTGGCTATCGAGGCCAATAAGCGTTCTGGTCATGAGTTGATGACTATCGTCCCTGCCGTGATGTTGATTTGCATCTTGCCGTTCGGGCTTGTGATCAGGCCTGCATTCACCGTGCCAATGTTAGCGACCTGCAGCTTCAGCACGCCGCCTTCGAAGACGAGCGGATAAACGGAGGTTCCACCGCCGTTGTCGACCACGAACTGATCGGCCTGGACCGCCATGCGGCTCTTCTGCGTGCTGCCATCGGTGTAGATCTCGATGAAGAAGCCGCTCTGTCGAAAAGCCTGCGAGGTTCCCGCCTTCAGCATGACAGCGAAACGGGCATCGACGCCAGAAGGTGCACTGACCGCCTGAAACTGGACGAGGCCTTCCGCAAACCTGCCGTCGACATCAGCGCGAACGCCTGTGATCGTGGAGGCAAGCGCGCTGTCGCCAGTTGCTCTTGCAGTCTCTTCTGTGGCGATTCTAGCCAGAGCGCCGGCAATTCCAGCCGACACAAGCGTTATCTGCTGCGCAAGCGCCTCCTGATCCGTGATGCGAACCCGGCGTTCCTGGCTGATCTCTGCAAATGCCTTGCCGACCTCAGCCCTGATCTTCGTGCGGTCGACGTGACCGACTGCGCCCTCAAGCGAGAATGCGGTCGTCATATCCTCGATGCGCTGCCAGAACTCGTCTTGAACGGCCTGCAGCTCCTCGAACCGGTTTCGGATATCATCGCGGACCTGGCCGAGGCCAACTGTGATGTCATCCATTCCAGCGTCGAGCGACTTCACCGTGATCGGCGCCGACCAGTTCGTAGTGCGGTCCGCGATGAGCTTATGGCGGAAGACGTAGTCGGTCAGCCCGAGAATGCCCTCCTGAAAGAACGCGATTGTCTCGTCCGGCTCGATCTGCCGGCGAAACTTGTTGGCCGGTTCCGTGGCGATCCACCACTCGAACGAGATCGAGCGGACCGTCACATCGTCGATGGCTGCCCATGAGGAGCGGAAAGCGGGATAGGCTCGACCATCGGCGCCTGAGCCAATGACCGGAAGGACGGCCCAGTCCTGAAGCTCATTCAGGTAGACCGGATCGCCGTTCGGGATAGGCACGACAGGCGCAACCAAACCAGCTTTCGCATAGATGGCCGCATCACGCTCCTGAAGGGACAGGACGACGTTGCGCGGGCCATCGCTCGAAAGCGCCTGGATCGAGCGAGACTGAACCATGTAAACCCGGTTGCCGTAGCGTGCCGAGTTCCACCTTACCCAGTCACCGACCTTGATCGTCTGGAAGCGAGGGCGGAGCACGATGTCAGCCGTCGCCTCGTAACGGTTCTCATTGTAGTAGATCGAAGCCAGCTGGTTGGCCTGACGCTTGCTGCGCACAGTCTCGAAATTGATCTGGACATCACGCGTGCGGCGATCGATCGCAACCTGCGTCGGATCGCTCTGGGTGTCGTATCCCACCGGAGACCAGAGGTTGCCCGGGTCGAGGTACGTGCCGGAGACCGAATTCGTGAGATCCGCCATCGAGCGGCGACGCTGGAAGCGAACCGGCTCTGTGGTGATGAGGTCGTCGTCAGTGAACGTCTCGACGATCGGCTGAACCGAACCGATCAGCGGCCACGAGCCTTCGACGCTGTCGACGACAATGCCGCCGCAAGACGTCATCAGTGCGTCGATGTTATCGCCGTGGTCGACGTCAGCGTCGAGGATGATCGAGCAGCGGTAACGCGGCTCTCCATCAACGATCTCGTCGCACATGTTCATGGCCGTAAAAACCCGGTCGAGCGGCAGATCCGAAGCAGTCATGTCGATGCCGAGGAACAGGTCACCGTTCCAAGAGAAGCCGCGGCGGTAATTGTATTCCTGAACGATCGGGTTTTCGGAGAATTCATAGGTGGAGTATTGCCCCCACCGATGAGCGCCAGAGCCGCCAACCGTGCTATCCTTGCGCGGGTCGTACAGGCGCGCGCCGCGGATCTCGAAGAAGAACTCAGGAAATTGAGACAGCTTCTCCTGGTTGTAGGTCATCCGGACGATGAGGTAGCAGATGCCACTGCCGTAATCCCCGGACTCCCACCGGCCGATCGGATTGCTGTTGGTGATGAGACCGCCGTCGGCAACGGTTTGCGTGCCGTCGTAGAAGACGAACGACATACGACCGGCGTAGTCGCCAGAGGTCACGCTGTAGTTCTTGCCGTCCTCGCTCTCGATCTGCAGCTGCTTGCCGCCGGCCCAGATCTTCGACAGACCATCACAAGGATAATCCGACAGGACATAGACTTGCTCGAGGTACTTGTTGGACTTGCCGTAGGTGTTCACATAGACGTCGTGGCCGGCCATGCCGACGAGACCGCAGACAGCCTTGCGGCTGACGTTTTCGCCATACTCTTTTTCGAACTGAGTGCCGGAGGCTTGCTTCGAAGCCTTCTTCGCCCTGGCCGCCTGAATCTTTGCGGCAACGAAATTCAGGCCGATACCAGCGGCAGCGGCCGCAAGGCTGGCACCGAAGGAGCCAAGCCCCAGCGCTGCGCCGACCGCGCCAACTGCTGCAGAGATGAAAGGCATTTATCGAACCTTGTAAGCTCGGGCGACTGCCGTGATCGGCAGGAACTGGATGTCGTACCCGGTGGTGACTTCGACGCGCTTTCCGGCTTGTCGCTCGACGTGGCCGTAAATCGTGCGGACGGCGAAGCCGATGGACGTGAACACGCCGCAGGAAACGCTAGAGCCGCGCTCGATGACGCCGACGTCGCCGCGCTGCGCCAATGCTGGCGAGATCGGATCCCCGAGAGCTTCGGCCAGTGCTTCTTCGACCGTCTCTTTAAAGCCGGCCTTGCGGAAGACTTTGTAGCCCTCGGCTTCGGTTGCGTAGCTCTGCAGATGCGGGAGAATCCGCTCACCGGTAACAGCTTCGATCGCGTCCATTGCCATGATCCAGCAATCAGACTTGCCCCATTCACCGGGCATAGCCTGGTGCTTCGCCACAACGTCGTTGAGGCGGTCTTCCCAGTCAGCATGTCGTGTCATTTAGATCTTCCCGGCCTTGCGGCCCCAGAACACCTCCTCGCGACCCGCCTTGGCGGCGTGCTTGAAGATGTTATCGTTCGCCGCCCGGCGGCGCTGATCAGTGACGGACCGGTATCGGCCGTTCTTCCGTGAGTAGTCGAGCTGCCGGCCTTCGCACTGAGCGGTCAGACGAAAACCGTTCTCAGGATCGGTCTCGTGGTTGATGACGTCGAGGTAGCCACGCGCGACTGTTTCGACCTGGATCAGCGCGCCGGTGTCAGGGTGGAAGTGAGCATCCATCACGACCACAGGACGGTCGCGATAATCCTGTTCCTCGATCTGCATCAGGATCTCAGGCGTTAGCCCGTCGTCCTTGCTCTCTGCGAGGGTAAGGGTGAAACTGCCCGATCCTGTCGTGCCGGTGCCACCGTCGATGTCCGAAACCTCGATGAGGCCGAACGGCGCGTAGGTCAGGCCGGCATGCTCTAGTTCATCGGATCGAGCGATGAAGCCGTAGCTCCCGCTTCCGAATTGGAAGCGGATCATCTGCCGCGTCGAGATCCGGCCTTCGTCATAAAGGTCTTTGACTTCTGTCGAGAGCGTCACACCGCCTCCACCAAACGAAAAGAGGCCGTGTAGAGGCCGTTGACCTGCCGAGGTTCCCAGCTGCCCGGCACCGGGCGCATGACCAGCGCAGGCTTTGCGAACCGCACCACGGCAGTTGCCTGAGCCACGGCTGCGAAGGGCGGCGGGTCGATTGTGATGGTCCGGGTCGTGCCGGCCCCTGCGACCTCTGTGACGCGGCCGACATGATATCGCCCTGCCCGCTCAAGGCCGAGCCGATCGCCGACCGCAAGGGAGAGACCAGCATCGACGCTGTTGACCGTGAGGATGTTGCCGCTCGCCACGGACACCAGGTTACCGGGATCATCCGCTGGCGCCTGGTTGCTGCCGTGGTTCTTCGGATAGCAGACATGAGGATGCCGGAAGAGAACCCGCTTGAGGCCATCGCGAAGAGACAACCACCACGCCTCGACCTCGGCGAACTCGCTGTAACGCAGTCCCTTGGTGACGAGGCTGGCTTCCCATGCAGGGTCGGTGACTTGCGAATAGTTGATCAGGCGCGCACCAGAGGGCGATGCCTTCACGCCATCGCGCAAGATGAAGTCCGCCGTCACATAGTCGACGGCAGGGATCTCGCGGGGAAATGTGATTGCCATCAGATTATCCTGCGTTTCTGGCCATCCTCAACCGCCTTCATGACCCTCTTCGGTAGCTCGGCTTTAAGCTGCGCCACCTGACGCTCCACACGAGCAAGGCCAGCCGCGTCGGCACCTGTGGCGTCAATCGTGATTGGGATCGAGACCGAAGTTGCGGAGCTTGCGGACTTGCTTGAGACCGACGGAAGTTTCGGAGCAGTTGGAACCTGCGGAACGATCCGTCCGCTTTGGTTCGGCAGAAATAGTTCAGGACGCTTTTCACCGACGATATAAGGCTGGCCGGCCTTAACCGGTCCACCCTTTTCGCGGAAAAGGCCCTTGAAGAGGCCGCCGAAGTCGATCCCGCCCGAGCTTGGTGCTTGAAATGCAGCATTAAAGGCAAGATCGAGGAGCCGATCGCCTATCTTGCTTAGAGCGTCGGCAAAGATATCCGCCGCATCCTTTCCTTCAAGGAATCCGTCAACGATGCCGCGGGTCAGATCCTTGTTGAATTCTCGGGCTTCTTCGGCGCGCTGCCGGATCTTGTCTTGGCTTTCCGCCAACTTCTCCGATGCGACGACGGCGTTCGCGTATGCCGTTGCCAGCCCGTCGATCTCGGCCGCAAGTTCCGGCGTTACCGTCTTGCCGGCCTGCTGTGCGGCTGTGAGGAGGTCGTGTTTTGCTGCTGCCTTCTCGACCGCAAACCCATAGTCGTTGAGCAGCGGGTTGAGGCCGGCCTGCGCTTCGGTCTCGCTTTGCAGCGCCAGCGTGCGATCCTTGATCTGCTGGATCTCTCGCTGCAGATCGTCGGTCGACCCTCGGCCGGACTTCGTTTTCTTCGTGCCGGTGTCGGCTACCGTGTACTTAGGATCACTAACCGAGATCGTCTGAACCGTAGGCTTGGACGACTGTCGCTCGGCTGGAACGTTCGGCGCACCAGTGAGCGGCTTGAAGGGAGTGTTCAGCAATATGATCTCGTCGGCAAGCTTCTTTCGAGCGGCTTGGACGTCGGCGATCTGCTGCTGATAATGCTCGGCCGTGGCGTTGCCCGGCGTACCCTTCTGCGCGTTCTCGAACTTTCTCTGAAGTTCGGTCTCCTGAGAGATCAGGCCCTCGATCTCGCGCCTGCGGCGGTCTGCAAGGCCCTGGTTGCCGTCGGTTCCGGATATTGTCAGTGCGCCGCCGAAGAGGCTGATGTTGCCATCAGGTCCGCCGAACGTCTGCCGAAGCGTATCACCGATGCTGCTTAGTCCGGAGAGACGGCCAGCCTCGGCGAAGAATCCGTTCACGGCGCCCTTCGCGCTGTTGAAGGCTGCCGCAACCTCTTCGATCTCGGAGATGAAGTTGTCGAAATCCAGGCCGTTGAGGAATTGAGAGACGCGGTCGATTTCGTTGCCGAATGTCTCGCCCGCCTTGGCGGACGTATTGAAGTCGCGAGCAGCATTTATAAGATTATTGGTGAGGCTAGTTAGTCGACCTTCGATGGTCATTACGGACCCAGCCAGCTTCTCCTCAAGCATTGGCGCACCAGCTTGGAAACCATCGAAGAAGGCTTTTGACGACAACTTGCCGTCTAGCATTATGTTTCTGAGCTTTGCAACAGAACCTTCGGCTTCCTTAATGCCTGCCGAGGCGGCCTGTAGGATCGTCGGAGCGCCCTCAATGAGGGACGTAAATTCCTCAGCTCTGACAATGCCAGCCCCCATGGCCTGTCCCAGCTGAGTGAGTGCGCCGGCCGCTTCAGTAGAGGACTGCCCTCCAACCCGAAGCGCGACAGCAACATTCTTCGCGTAGCTCTCGATTTGCTCCGAGCTCACACCTAGTTCCTTTTGAACCAAGGCAAGCTTGCCATAGAGGTTCACTAGCGTCTCGATGGGCGTGGCGTTCTTGTTGGCGGCATCGAGGAGGGACTTATAGACCTTCTCGAGCTCTGCCCCGGAAAGGCCTGCGACCTTAAGGGAATTGTCGACCTTAGTCGCCGAATCACTCAGCGTCTTCAAGCCCTGCGCGCCGCCGATGACTGCGAACGCCTTTGCAAAGCCGGCCGCAGCTGCCGATGAACTAGACACAATAGCCTTGTTCATCTTTTCGAACCGTCTCTCGATGGATCGAGCCTGCCGATTGGTCTGCCCCTGCGCGCGGTTAAGAGCGTTCTCGTACCTTTTGATGTCAGCAGAAAGCTGCACCACCAGCCGTTCAAGGTCTGTTGCCGCCATTCAGGTCATGTCCTATAGAAAGGGTGTTTTTAGAGGGGTGAGATCGAATGAAATCAATCATTGTCGCGGCGCTTCTAGGCGTCGCGCTAAGTCAGCATCCTGCGCTAGCTTCCGACAACACAGTCGAGAATGCTTACATGCTCTGCAAAATGATCGACAACACTGGGCTTGCGAGCAAGCCTTGCGAGGTGTCTGGATGGAGTCAGTCCGTGACAGCCACAATCGACATGAACAGCGGAGAAGCCCGCCAGCTGTGCCCGCAGATTACGGGGCTCATCAACCAGCGGGGTATGGCGTTTTCGAAGGGGTGGACCCTTCAAATTGTCTCTCCGTACAGCAACGGTAATTCAATCGCGTATTGCAATCTCTAGCCGTCACCCTTCTCTTGCAGCCACTTCCAGACATCGTCGACCTCGGAAGCGGTCATCTTGCCGTCATCCGGGGAATGAGCCTTCACGTATCCGTCGACAGCAGCCTGAAACTGCCAGAGCGACATTTGCCGGACCTGCTGAGGGGTGAACCCTATAGCGGCTCCGGTTCCGTAGATGGCGCCGTATCGGATTTTTCCATTTGGGAGGTCATCGATTGATCCTCCACCAGATCCGGCGCCTCTTGCTCCCCCAGCTTTTCGTCCGCGGTGCCGACGAGGGCGACTGACAGGATAGCCCTGGCATGAATGACGTTCTCCATCGGAGGCCGTCTCTCGACATAGGCCCGCACCTTCTGGATTGCATCCGTCGGCGACATCCCGCCGCCGATTAGGCCCAGCCGGATCACGTTGGAAATGTCCTGCACTCGCCACGAGCCATCTAAGATCCGACGCAGGACCACGTATGGCCCGGCGTCAGTCTTTTCCTGCAGCTCTTCAAGCTCGCCCCAACCGAGCCGAAACTTGAAGTCGCCGTCGCCCCACGTGAGCGAAATGGAAGCGTCGCGGCTCATCAGGCGAAGGTATCCGTGCGGACCAGTTCGCCGTCGGACTGCATCGAGACGTTGAGCGTCACGCGGCCGCCCTGCTCTGCGCCGATTTCGAGGGTCTCGACGTGCATGTTGCCAGTGAAAGTGACAATTCCCGTCGAGAACTCGACTTCGATTTTTACAGGTACCGATTCGACGCTGTCATAAGCGTCAAGCCAGGTGATGACGGCCGAAGCTGCGAGGACGCCTTCGCCGCTGACAGATGCAGTGGTGCTCTCAACGTCGCGACCAGTGCTCATCGGCTTATCCGGCTCCTCGCAGTCCGGAATCAGGACTTCGGAAAGGGACTTGCCGAGGGAAAGCGATTTGCTGGTAAAGCCGCAAGGTGCGGAGTAAACGATGGGCGATGCAGAGTTGCCGAGCAGAACGCGGAACTTGCCCGCGCGCGCAGTGATAGGAGGAGCCATGAGTGTTTCTCCTTATGGCGTTAGGACGTTGATTTGTTTCGGCTGAGAATTCAGCTGCTGGCGGCGACTTCCTTGGCGGCCTTGGTGATACCGCGCGAAATGCGAGCCTTTACCTTCCTCCGGAGTGTCCGGAAGCTGACATAAAAGTAGGGGCTTGCAGGAATGGCGGGGATCGTCGAACCGGCGAACTTACCGCCGGCTGTATGTTGTGACGTGCCGAACTCGACCCATCGGGCATAGAAGGCATCACTGTTGCCGGCGTAGATGGTGATGGTCAGATCGCCACCGGTGGCTTCGACCTTGCCGAGCGTCATCGCCCCCTTGGGAGCGCGGCCGTAAGTCCAGCCGATACTGTCACGGAGAGCGCCGGTGTCCTCCGGGACGAGCGACTTCGCCATATCGACGATCTCGTTAGCGCCCTGCTCCATCGCTTCGCGGATGCGAGCCTTTACCTTGCCCGGCAGCCGATCGAGCTTTCTCTGAAGCTCTTTCAGGCGCAGGATTTTTGCGCTCATGGATCCTCGACCTCCTCAATGAGGGCTAAGACTTGGACTATGCCGTGCTGCTGCATCGGATCTGGATCATCGGTCACACGCCACAGGCGGACCTGTATCGTAGCGAGCGCGCCTTCATCGAGGAGCAGCTCCGCCTCATGCAGAGACTTACGCACCTGTCCGATGATCTCATCGACGGACCAGCGGTTATTCTGACGCGACCAAATATCCAGTTGCGCGGAAATCTCTTGTCCAAAGATGCAGTCCGCATCATCAGGAGATCCGGAGAATGGACCTCGGCTGATATAGGCCTGTTTTTCGCCCCAGGGATCATTAGGCGCCTTGTCGTGGATGCCGTCGACCATCGCCGCAAGCGCCGCGTCGGCGGTGAGCGTCTCGAAGATCGCCCGCCACAGTTCCTTGCCTGCACTCATGCCGCACCGCCTGTCTGGGCTTCGACGTACACCCATGCAGAATCCGTGACGCCGTCGACGAACTTCACGGCGTACTGCTGGCCGGTCCGTCTGTCGGTCATCCGCCAGTCGTTGTCGATCAGCCTCGATCGAGGCGTGGATCTGACATAGACGCCGATGATATTCCGGCCCTCAAGGCGAGCCGCAACCACGGCCTCACTGCCGCCGCGAGACCGGAAAGCCGCCCATAGCGGAAACTGATCCGCGAACCCGCCTTCTGTATTGCCGAGGCCGTCGTTGATCGTCACCCGCTTCGCAAAGACAACGCGATGCCTAAGCTCTTGCGCCGTCGGTGGATTACTCAGCGTCATCGGCGGCACGCCCTGCGGGCTTCTCAAGCTCCGCTTTGCCGGCGGCAATTGCCTGCTCGCCGCATTCACGCTTGACCGTGAGAGCCATGCCGGCCTTGTAGCCGATCGTCGATTGAGGTGTCGGCTTGTAATCGAAATCCTCTAGGAACTTCACGCGCATGACGCTCTCCTATGCAAAGGCCGGGTCGCGGAGGCGGTAGAGGAGCGCCACGATACGGTTGTTGGGGTCGCCGGTGCCGAGGCCGGACAGCAAGCTACCGGCGTTAGCCTCATCCATGAGGCTTTGGATCACGAGCAGAATGGCAGCCGACACGCGACCTGGAACGGTCTCGGCCGTCCAGCCGTGGTCAGGCTTTTTCAGGTAGTCGATGACTGCGTCTTCCGCCTGGCTGATCTTGAGCTCGATATCGGCGGTACGCTCATCGCCATCGACGAGGTCGAGGCGTAGGGCGAGATTGACCTGCGAGAGTGTGACAAGAGCCATATCACTCTCCTTTCGCAGGAATGCCGACGCGGATTGGTGCGGGCGGCCCGACTTCCTTCACGATGCCGTCCTTGCCGTCTCTGCCCTTCTTTGCGCATAGCGTCCAATCGCCAGAGCCATCCCCCGGCTTGCTGGTGGTTGCCTTGTCGCAATGCCAGAGCGAGCCGCCGAACGTGACTGTGTCGCCGCGCTCGTAAGGCGCTTCGGACTTATGAACGCCGCGGTAAAGCATGACCGGGAAGCCGAGTTCCACCTTGAAGTCCATATCCTTGCCCGTGAATGACAGGAGGACCGTGCGGCCGTCTTCCATGACGGAGGCATCGAAATCTTCGAGGTTGAACCCGTTGCGGCCCGGATCTCCATCCTTGCCAACGACGACGCCGAGATCCTTGGTGCTGCCGTCAGACATGGTGACGACGAGATTGCCGTTGCGATCGATGACCGCGCTAGTCGCACCGACGGGCGGCTTGGCCTCAACGAGTTGTTTTTCAACGGCACCGATCCGTGCCTCGAAGGCATCGAATGAGGCGTCGACATAGGCCTTCACGGCCTCAAAGCCAGCCTCGAACGCTTCTTGCAATTCCATTACGCTGCCTTCTTGGTTCTGGCGCCGGCAAACATGCTTTTGACGGTCAGTGGCGAGACCGCCTTAGGCGCCTCGACTACGGGGTCAGGCGTGGCCTGTGGCGCTGGTTGTGGCGCTGGGGCGGTTCCGAACGGATCTTCCTGCGCATCGCGCTTTGCGAGCGCCGCAAGCGAATAATCCTGCTGTTGTCGGTAAACGCTGTCACCGCCTTCAGTCGGCGGCAAGCTGATGCGCGCCCGCGCCTCATTCGGCGTTAGCGTGTTCTTGCCCTTGTCGAGAACTTCCATTTGGGTGAGCGCATCCATACGAAGCAGTTCTTCGGTTTCGAACTGCACGCCCATCGTAACGCCGTCCATGCCCAGGCCGTCATCTAGGCATGCCTCTATGGCCTCCAGGTGGATCTGAAGGCACTGGCTGTAGTAGCGCAGCGTCAGGTTTTGGACGTTCGTGTAGGTTGGTTCCGCGCCGATTCCAGCCATGAAGGAAGGGACGTGATAGACGCCGCAAATAATTTCGGCCGACCATTTCAGCTGATCGATCAACTGCGCGTCGACAGCCTTGGCCTTCATTGGCTCATAGTGCAGGCCGTCGCCGAGAACCGCCACTTTCCCGGAATTTTCGCCCGAATAGTTCCTTTCCCAGGATTCTTTGATGCGTTCCGCTGTATCGTCGCCAATTGCACCGGGGGCCGTTAGCACACCGCCTGGCCGCGCTCCGTTCTGGAAAAACTTTGCACTGTCGTTCTGGATCGCGAGACCCTGCATCGCGGCTAGGCCGCCTGCAAAGATAGGCGATAGGCCGACAAGCGGATGGTAAAAGCAATTGAAGCGATCGTGGATGATCTCGCGAGCTGGAACATCGACGCTCTGCTTGACACCCGTCAGATTGTCGCCGCTAAGCCTGTAGAATACGTCGCCGCTTTCGGTCACGAGGGGAGTGACCAAGGCGGGATCCAGCACGAACAATTTGTTGACGACGCCGCGATTGTCGCGCGCCTTCAGTACATAGGTGTTGCCGTTCTGGAGCTTCGAAAGAACCCAGCTTTCGACAAACTGGATTCGAGTCTGAAAGTGGTTCGGCTTGCGCAGCACCGGCGAATAGGCTGGGTTCGTCGTCTCCGACCAGATGCCGTTGCCGTCATGCTTCACCAACTTAATGCGAAGCTTCGCGATGTCAGAAGCGATCAGCGTGCGGCAGGCGAAGTCGGCGTGATTGGAAAGTACGGCATCGAACTTGATCTCGACATTCCGCTGCCAAGCGCCGGCAAAGCCTTCCATCACCCGGAACCAGCCTCCGCGGCCCTGAGTGACCGGAGACGCTGCCTTCTGTTGCGCCGGCGTGCGTCCGATGTTGAGACCGAGAAATCGCATCAATCGTCCGCCTTGTCTTTCGTGGTGGTGCGCTTGCGCTTCGGCACCACCGGCACCGGTTCTTCGTTATCGGGCCGGTCTCGCTCTGCGTCAGCAGCCAAGTCGCGCCGCTGATGGCCGAGCCTCGTCAGCACCGTGGCGAACCGTGGATCGCTCGATTGGAGAGCCCGTGTCATGTAGGATTGGTTCAAGGTCATCTCCTGTTTGGAGCCGGCCGCGGATCTCGCGACCGGCGTTTCAGGCTAAGGATCAGCCAGCTTCAGGAGCTCCCCAGGCAACGCCCGTCAGGAACGCGACGGCGCTCGGGCGTCGACGCGACCAATTAACCGTACGTTCGGCGCGGAAGCCGACGCTGTTTGTCTGCCACAGCGAGACAAGCTCGGCAGCAGTCGGTGCAACACTGTCACCGGTCGGCGCGCTGTCCATTTCCAGCGACGCCTCGGTCGACATGTCGACATCAATGTCACCTTCGTCGGCGAGATAGATGTCGGACGCGTTGACGAGAGCGACGACGCCAGTCGGAACGTATTCCGACACGAGCACCGGCAGACCGGACAACGTGCCACCGTTCATGGTGATGCCAGGGAACTCGGCCTGACCGAGCGGATTGGTCATCAGTGACAGCGCGAGAGCGGTGGTCGCTTCCATGAGGAAGACGCCTGAGGTCGGCGCGTTGTTGGCGGCGATAAAGGCACCGAACAGGGCGCGCAGGTCGGCGCGAACCGCGTCTGCCGTATTGCCAGTGGATGCGATACCAGCCACGCCGTTGAGGATGGACGCGGGAGACACGCCTTCGACTGCGGCCTTGGCCGGGTCAATGAAGTCGGTGTCGAGGCGGGCCTTGAGTGCAGCGGCAAGCTGGTCACGAACGATCGCTTCGGCCGATGGGCTGGAATCGCGCAGCACTTCCATCGTGACGACCGCGATATTGGCGACCTTGAGCGGGTTCATCGTGGTGCGGGTGAAGTCGAACTTCGTCAGCGGCTTCGCCTTGCCCTCACCTACCCAGTAGCCGGCACCGCCAGAGGTCTGACCGATGAGCGGAACACGGAACGGGACCCGGCGCAGAGCGGGTACGCCATTGGCGCCGAAGCGACCGAGGATGGTCTGCGGGCGAAGGTATTCTACGAAATCAGCGAAGATGCTGGATTCGTCGCCAACGAGATTGCCGGCCCAGTTCGCGTTGCCGGTATTCCCGGCAGACACGGCCGCCTTGACGACAGCGGCAATAGTTGGGTCGTCCTTGTAGCGCTCCTCGGCAATTGCGATCGGGTCGCGGTGCGTCTTGTGCGCCAGGCCGATGCACTTCGCATAACGAGCAAAACGGATGCCCTTTTCGGGAGCAGGCGCCTTGATCACAACACCGGAGCGGGCAGTGGCAGCGTCGGCTGCAGTCTTGATCTGACCGACAGGAGTAGCGGCGGCAGCATTCGCCTTCTCGAGCGCGCGGAGACGCTTCAGGTCGCCGTCGATGGCTTCGACTTCGGCCTGCAGAGTGTCAAACTCCTCCTGTTCGGCAGCGTCAGTGGAACGCGCCTCATCGATGCTCTTTTGCATAACGGTAGACATGCGAGCGGCCTTTGCCTGACGGGAGGCTTCAAGCGCCGCGATTTGTTCAGCGATAGTCTTCAAAGCTGATGTTTCCTTCGGAATAAGGTTGATTGAGTGCTTGGCTTTTCCCGCAGCGCCGGGACGAGTTTCGGCAGGACGCTCAATGGTGCCAGTCGCGGCGGGAGCGTTCGCGTCGAAAGATTTGATGACCGCGAGCCCTGCCGCGTCCATATTTTTGATGCTGGTCATGACCGCTTCGGCCTGAGCCGGGATCGTGACGGCCGACAGCTCGTAAACTTCACTCTCGGTGAAGCGGATGCCTCCGGCGTCGATGTAGGTGTATTCAATCGCTCGAAAGCCTATTGAGACGGCTCGAACGAGCCCGATCCTGATAGACTGCCATGCTTCGTCGAGGCGATCCTTCACCACGCCGGGCTCGTCCAGCGAGAAGATCTCGGCCTCAAACGTGATGCCTTCGGCCGTCGGCTTGTCGAACTTCACCTGGCCGATAGGCTTCTTGTGATCGTGCTGCCACAGGAACGGCATTGGATTGGTGAACTTCACGCCGAGAGGCTCGACGATATCGCCGACGCGGTCTGGCGCAGGCGTCGTGGCAATGCCACGGATGATGCGCTTACCTTCGTCGACCGACTTGATGACAAGCGACGAGTAAGCGCGGCGCGTCACTGTCATGACGACCTCCGGAGTTGTAGGGGTTGTGGGTGGGTCATCCGACGACGATCATTTGATATGTCGGTTCGCGCTTGGCCTCTGGGTTTCGGCTCATCACCGTCACGGCGTTGAACAGAGCCATTGCGACGTCGATCTTCGCGTCGCCCGCGTTCTGCTTCGTCGCTCTGATGGCGGTAGCCGTGGGCTCGATCTTGAGGTTGCCGACGCACCACTGTGTGATGCCCGCGCCGCAATGGCGCAGCGTCCCGTTGGCTAGCTTCCGCTCTGCCGTCTTGATGGCGTTCATGAGCTGGTAGCCTTGCGGCACACCGATGAGCAGGCCTTCCTCTTCGGTAATGCCGATTTCGGAAAGCGCCTCGACCATTTCGCCGAGGCCGGCAGGGTCAACCGCCACGCAAGCCAGCAGGCCGGCGTCTTTGATCTGCCCTATGATGTCGACGATCTCAGAGATGTCGTCGAGCTCGTCGTCAACGATCTTTAGCTCTCGCGCGGTTTCGAACTCGCGAAGCTTGGTCGCGATGGACTTGCGTCGCGTCAGCACGCCTTTGTGGCACCAGCCGCGCGTCCAGCACAGCCAGTCGCGCGTATGCTTGTGCCGACCAACCACGGCGAGCCCGAAAAGGTCATCGAGGCCGCCGCCATCCAGGCCGGGCACGACCACGTCGCAGTTGGCGAGGATGTAGTCGAGCGTGATGTCCTTGTTTGCCCTTCCGTCCCAGAGATCCGCGCCCGGCCACCTATTGGAGCGCAGGTTCATGCCGATCTCAACATTGAGGTGCTTCGCAAGGAAGGTCGCGAGCGTCGTTCGATCGCCGGACAGTTCCTTGGTCATTTCGTCCTGCAGCCATTCCTGGTTAACAGAGCGCCCCATATTTGGGTTCGTGACGTAGAAGTTGGACGGGTCCTCGTAGGCTTTTCCCTCGATCATCTTCTTCGGAAACTCGTAGATGACCGGCAGGAATTTCGGATTGCTGATCACGCCATCGCGCACGTTGCGCGCATAGTCGAGCTTCGCCTTGAACACGCCTGCCGGAGGTTCGTCGCTCTGCGTCGAAAGCGTGATGATGAAACCTTCCGGACGCGACACAAGGCCGCCGGTGGCTTCCCTGAGCATCGCGTCGGCATTCGGTCGCTTGCCGAACACCCAAAGCTCGTCGATCAAGATCCGGCCGGCCTTCTTGCCGGATACCGTGTCGGTGTCGGCAGCAACGACCTTGAGCGCCGCGTCGGTCCGCAGGTTCTTGATCGTTCGCAGGTGATCCTGAACGACCAGGAAGCCACCCTCGTCCGCATTCGCGTCGAGATCCGGATCAGCTCGCACCATTGCGGCGGCCGGCTTATAGCTGTTAGCAGCGACCTCAATTGTCGGCGCGAGGATGAGGAGCTCCTCGTTATGCCGCCAGTTGATGATCAGCGCCGTCAGCATAATGCCGGCCGCGATCGTCGATTTGGTGTTCTTCTTGCTGATCAGCAGGAAGAACTCAGTAATCAGCTGCTTGCCGCTCTCCGCGTCATAGGCGCCGAAGATGGCCGATACGAAATCGAACACCCATTGATCACACACCTCGCCGAATGTTGGCTGACCTGCCAGGTCCGTGACCTTGAGCGCTTTGAAGACGCCGAGGGCGTAGTCCGCCTCGCTGGGGAATAGTGGGCGAAAGGCAATGAGGGAGCGCTGCGAAACGATACGTTTTTCCCAGTCTGGGCAAGCGGTCGTCCACTGCAAGGTCATCGGCTACCCGTCATGTTCGGTCCCGCGCGCTGCGCAAACTTATTGCCGCCAGCAAGCGCAGCATCCTTTCGGGATGCCTTCTTGCCGGAAGGAGCGGACGCATCGTTGATGGTCTTCAGGGTGGCGCTGATGTCTTTCAGCGTTCGGGCTCGCTCGCCAAGCGAGATGGACTTCAGCAGGGATGCTCGCCGGCGGGGATCGCTCTCCTCGGCGCAGATCATATCCTCGAGCTCGCCGTGCTGTGACGTGACGGCGTCTAGCTCGTCCAGCATCCTGCCAGCGAGCGCGCGGCCGCGTTCGGCCAGATCAAGCGGCGCAGTTTCCACCGGAGCCACTGGAACCTCGATTGGCTTTGGCCGGTCAAGGTGCTTCGGCTGCGCCTTCCTCGTCCAGCCTTCCGCCTTCGCCTTCTTGTTGATGGCGGTATGGGAAAGGCCGTACCAGCGGGCGATTTCGCGCACACTCATCTCACCGGCACGGAAGTCTTTCTCGACGCCGTGCCAGTCGATCGGCTTGTTTTCTTGGGGCATGAAAATGGCTCCGGTTTCCGGCTGCCGGATTCAGAACGAAAAAAATCTCTAGATGCGGGGGACGCGGGTTCGGCGGCCGGACCGGTTTCCAGCCAGACCTCCCCCCCTTGAACGCGAACCGGACGCGTGCGATTAGTTGCCTACAACCGGAGGATACATAGTGGCTAAACCTATAATAGACCTAAACACTGTCGATGGGGAACCAGTCATCATTGTCACCTCACAGATCACCCACATCGTCGTCGACACGGTCAATTCAAGCGCCGTCTATTTCGTTGGTGGCGCGAGCATAAAAGTTCAGGGGACACTCAACGAAATTGCGAACAGAGTATGGACTACAACTGAGGGGTAGCTCTACCCAAGCCTTGCCGCCCTGCGCTCCTCGGCCTGGATCTCGCTGTCATGGATGCGCTTGGTCACGGTCTCAATGTTGTTGATGTCCCAGAACAGCGCCGGATCGCCGTGATGCGGGATCTTGTGGTTAGCCACCGGGCTGTTCGGGTCATTGCCTGTGCCTGCGCAGATCTCACCGGATCGCTGGCAGGTATAGTTGTCACGCTCGAACGCCTTGCGCCTCAGCCGCTCCCACCTCGCAGTGCGATACCATGGGCGCCATGGCTGTGTGCTGTCGCGGTACTTGTCTCGGGCCTTCTCGCCCGGCACTCTACCTACAAGCGGCTTGAGCGTGCCTACCAGTGGCTTGATGGTTGTGATCTTGGCCATGTTCGTCCTGGTGGTTCTGGTCGAGTGACGACAGCGCTTGGCGTGTCGTTGATGCCGCCTTTGCGGAATGGCCGCATAACGACGAGAGGCGCTGCGGTGTAGAAGAACAGCCATGCAGCGAGGAATACGTCGGTCATGAATGATCCTGTGGATAGCGGGGGATATTGTCGCGGCCGCAGAATTCGGCGTGACCGAATCAGTCGGTTGTAAGATAATTGGCGCGCAACCAAAGAGGAGAATGCAATGCAATTCAAAGTGGGTGACACCGTTCAACTCAAGTCCGGTGGACCAGTGATGACTATTGATAGCGCGATAGGCAGTGGTGAGTATTGGTGTGTCTGGTTTCCCAGCAACTCTAGCGAACCTAAGGGCAGCGCTTTCAAGGCCGAGATGTTGACTGCGGCTTAAAGCCGATTGATATCGTGGCCGCCGGGAGCGACAGGAGTAGCTCAACCGGCGGCACGACTGCCAAGACTGCGAGAGGAGAGCGCGCCGTGGCAATAGTTACGCATCGTTCAGCGGCCGCACCTTACTGCAGCATGACGATGCGGCGGCCGTAACCGCTTATTGTTTGATTGATCAGTGATGTTGCTTGGGGCGCGAGCCAGGCCAACCCTCTCACCTATAGATGACTTGAGTGCGCGTGGCGGTCCCTCACACTAAGGGCCCTGAAACGGCGTGGCATACGGCGCGCAGATTTCTCCATAGGAGTACGCAATAACGCGGCCCAAAAAGGCACATCGGTGTGCTGAATTTTCAGCGTACCTCATTATTACCGCTCGGCGGGCCAATCAGGTCATGCGCTATCTATAGAGATACGCTGCAGCGTGGCACGATTTTTGGCGCCCTTCACATATACAGGTGGGGAGATCAGCAAAAGTCAGGTGGCTCTACCCTACTGTATGGAAAAAGCCGGAAAGCGGCACCCCGTCACCGATAAAGGGGCATGAACCGCGAAAAACTTCCCTTCACACGCTCACGCCCCGGTGACAGTGTTTCCAGCCCTACTCTCTCCGAGATTGTGGAAAGTCAGATCGCAACGCGCCATTTCCGCCAGTGGATAAGTGCCCCCGCATTTCAGAAATATCGTGTTAAAACAGCGTCAAGGCCTGTGGATAACTTTTGAACCGGCGCAAAAAACGTAATGTTTACTGTGAAATTGCCTGTGGATAAATCGATGGCGCTACTTCAAACTTCTAAACGTAGGTGCAAAGATAATAGCCATGACGGAGATATGAGCGTTTTACGGTCATAAAATGGCTCTTGATTTTACGACCATAAAATGACAGGCTGTCTTTGCTGGCAGTGAACGGTAAGACCAGCACAAGTAGCGAAAGGAACCGCCATGAGTGTGACGCTATTTAGGGGGGGCGGACTGACGGACCGATCTCCCCACCAACCGATAAGCTTAGCATCTAGTGAACGCGAAAGACTTGAGCGAGCTGTCGCGAGTTCAATGGATGCCCTGCTTGGTCTGCTGTCTTCATCAGTCGGCTCTAACACGGACGACGAGGCAATGATTGAACTTGGGGCGACTTCGGACATGTTCATTGAGCCGCTGACCAAGCATGAAGTCCAAGTATTGGCGTGCGCCCTTTACATGGATAAGCAGATGCTCCCTCTTGCCTATGGAGATATTCTCCGTCTGACGGATCGTTTTTCTGGCAAAGCCATGAACATCACCATGGTCTACAAGACAATCGAGAGGTTGGTGGACCGCGGACTCCTTGCACTGGATGAAAGCCGCGACGGGGGAAGCAACAAGTTTCGTATCTACAAGATACACGGATCGGGACGCGAGGCGTTCAAGCTCGCAGTTCTGAACTCCCGGCTTTTGGCCGGTTCGAAAAGTCCAGCCGCCGCCTAAACAACGGCGGCTGTGGCACATCTAATCCCTGGGAGAACGAGGCTACCATGGAAGCTTTACGCAGTACAACGCGGCTTAGCCGCTTACCTGGAAAGGATCCGCCGATGCGGCACGCACTTCCACCCGATATCAAGGCTCTCATTTACGAGATGGTTCCGGAGCCACTTGAACGACTCGCTGTAATTAAGGGGCTCGAGGAGTATGTCGCGTTCCTCAAGGCCGAAGGCCGCTTCGACGACTGCGATGAGTATCTAGAATCCGAGAGACAAGCTATGACCTTGCACGTTGAGCAAGCCAGAAAAGACAAAAGCCGAGGACGCTTTAAGGTGGTTTTAGCCTACCTTGCCCCGGCTTTTGTCACTGTACTGACACAAGTCATCACCCACAATCTTCCGGTCGGATAATCTTGAGTGATGCGCTTGAGAAACGGCGGCTTGCACCCGCCGTTTTTTTCATTCTGCTCTAGGCTGCTTAACAAAAAGCTAAGGCGCTTGTTCCGAGCTCGTAAAACATTATAAGCACCGAATATTGATATTTTCAAGACAGTCGACGTGACAACGGTATGGCGCGCCAGCTTCGCGCAAGCTACCGCACTTCGATCTTACTGGCATTTCGCAAGGATCGTGGCGCTGGCGGAAGAAGCGCCAAGCTGCAGTTGCTCTATCGCAATGTCTAGATGCCTGAACCTCTCTCGCCAATACGGCCTCTGACGCTTCAGGCTCTTAGGTGCAAGAGTGTCGGCTATTCCTAATTCCATGGTCTCCTCGCTTGTGGTGGTGGGTGATTTAGCTTAGTGGCGTGCGAACACCGGAAGGGCTTCCACCCTTCCAGGGGTGTTCCACCCCACCGGGGGTTATAGGGGGTGGAAGGAACACCCGGTTGGAACCGGTTGGAAGCCAGTTGGAAGGCAGTTGGAAAGTCAGTTGGAATGCTGCTGGGGTACGCTGAAATCTTCGGCCGAAACCATCAGTTTTTGCCGCTGCTTTGATTGCGGCCCCTCCATGACGACCTTGATCTCGCCGCGCGACAGTAGCGACTTCATCGCGGCTTCGAGAGCCTTCTTGCTGACGCCTTCGGCCCCAGGCATATCGGCCATCACCGTCGGCGCGTAGTTGACCCCCTTGCCTGTGGACACGCGCATACCGCTCCTGTTGAGGTTCGACAGCACCTCCTTGAAGACGCGCTCGGCGTGCGCCGCCACCATAGCCATGCCGACCGGCGGCTTGCCGTCATCGAGCACAAAGGCACCATCCTTCCAACGGATCTTGATCTCACCGCCGGTCGTGCCGTAGTTCGCCTTCATAGTCTTGAGGATACGCAGATCCGGGTCCGCGCTTTTGTCATCTGGCCGTGTCAGGTAAAGACGCGAGCGCACCGAGTTATTCCACGCGGTCGACCCCGAGGAGCCACTGCCGCTCTGCATGCCGGACACGGACGGATGGGCAAGCAAGATAACCGCGCAGTCGAGCCCAATAGCGAGCTTGCGAAGCTGACCAATGAACTGACGGACCTGGCCTCGCTTGATCTCGTCACCGCCGAAAAGGTCGGCCGCCGTGTCGAACACGATTAGTCGCGGCTTCCACTCCGCCGCATATTCGACGATGGTCTGCATGAGCGGCGTAGGCAGCATGTTGCCCTTATTGTTCGGCACCGACAGAAGAGCATCGCGGTCAGCTAGCGGTAGAAGCCGGAAGCCGCCAAGGTCCTCGAGGGTCCGACGGTGCATCTTCGCGATATCGAGAAGGCGTCGCCAGAACTCTTCGGCCTCGTCTTCGGCTCCAACGTACAGCGTCCTGCCCGGCAAAGGCGCCATGTCAAGCGTGTCGACCCCCATCGCTCCCGCAGCGGCGAGCTGCAGCGTCAGGAGCGACTTTCCCACGCCGCCATCACCATTCACTATCGTGACCTGCCTCAGAGGCACAAGGTCTGGCGCATACCACTGGCGGGTCGGTACAGGCTTCCCGTGCCACTCGGTAGGATCAACAAAGGCAAGGGGGGGCTGATCGTCGGATGCCTCTGTGGCTTGCTCCCGAGTTTCTGGGACCAAGGCGGGCCGGTTGTCGTTGGCTGCAGTTGTCCGGAATTTCCGGTTATCTGGTGCCGCCCCCTCAGCCAGAAAGCTGGCCTTGACCGTCTTCACCTCCCCGTCATCGAAACTGACCATCGCGCGATCTGAGTCGCCTGAGATAACCTTGCCCTCGCCCCACATGTAGTGGCGCACACGATCGCCGGCCTTCCAGTCGCATTTAGGCGGCGCGCTTGCTGTCATGCTCAAATTCCACCTCGTCTTGCATCATATCGAGTAATTCACGGCGCACTTCCGGCGCGAGGCTGATGATTTGCGAACCGCCCCGAGAGGGCGGCCCGTAGACCAGGAGGCGACCGTCGGGCGCCTGAACGATGGTGCAGTCGTAGATCAGCACGCCCTCGGCGGGCTCGAAAGAGAACCGCGCCAGCGTGCGGAACCCGCTTGGCGAAGGCTCATGGCTTTTCCTCGTGACGCTCCTGACCCTCACGCAGTGGCCTCATCAGCGTCAATCACGTAAGCAAAGCCTGGCTTCCTCTCATCACCTTTAATGAGGTGGACCAAGTACATCGGGCGCTCAGATAGGCTGCCGTGGACAACAATGCCCACTGCTTCGACCGGCAGATATTCCCACGCGCCGTTAGAAAAAGGGTTCTGGTGAGCGTGGGCGTGTCCACGGAACGGCTGAATCGGCGTGACTTGCATAGATCCTCCTTCCAGCGCGAAGGCCGGCTATGGTGTTGAATTTACTGGGTGCAAAATTGCGTTGAGTTAGGCGGATACGGAGTGCGGCGCCCTTAGCGCTTCCGCTGCCTCCGTCAGGATCGTGGCGAAGTCGAACGCATCCTCTGGTTCCACCTCAAGGTAGAAGTGTTCGTTGTCAGCATCCGCCAAGAGCGCCGTCATATTGGCAGCCATCGCACCCAGCTTATCAGCAAGCTTTTGTCCTCGATCGTGTCTATGGAGGTGATGAACACCGCTCATGCCGCAGTCCTCGCCGCACTCTCCTGCCCTGCAATCCAGGCGGTCAGGACGGACCTACGTGCGCGAATCAACTTGCCCACGCGGTAGTGGGGGATGGTGCCCTTGTTTATCTGGTAGAATACGGCGCGCATGTCTTCGCCAAGGAACGCGGCAATTGCCTCAGCGCCCTTCAGGACGTCGTCGGCGAGGTTATCGTTTGCAGAATTCATATGGTCTCCTCTGTGGTGGTTGGTGGTGTAGCGATCAAGGCGGTTACATTGACCATGTGCAATGACCGCGTTCACAATCGGCATCATCACTGAGGCCGGTCGCAAATTTCGTGGTCAATCGTATTGGGCTGTACACAAACGCGGAGCGCAATACGGCTCGAGCGAAAGTGCCTATGCACTGAAATTAAGGAAGTATGGTGCTCCGGCATTTCTTGCCGGTCCGGTCACTGATCGACGCAAAAAACGCCGCCCGATCCGCGGGCTTACGGGCAGGTTTTCCCTGCAACTAAGGCGCAAGCGCCATGCGGGAACCACCCCGCGAAACATCGTGACCACCACAATCACGATAACCGTATATATGAGGGTTTTTACAAATTTGTCAATGTGAGTACGAGGCAACACCACTGCCACAGAAAATCCATGACGAGATTTAGCACATGCTTAAGCTGTCACCCGGTCCCGGCTACTCTTCACCTCGACGCGCGCAGGCGAACCCCCGGACCGCCAGACGAAGAGTATTCCCCATCGAAGAACTCTGCTCCTCCATTAGTTAGAGCGTCAACGATTTTACCCACGGTGTCTGGTCGACCGCCTAATTCGCCATCGCCGGCCTCTAGTCGCTTGATGGTGGCCTCAGAGACTTCTGAAGCCTTTGCTAAATCGGCCTGTGACCACCCTAGCAATGCTCGCGCGGCCTTCACTTGTCGAATTGATACTTTTAGTATTGACACACCGTTACTCCGTGATATTGATACTATTAGTATCGAAGTCGCAAGCGGAACGCAATGGAGTGAGCTGAAATGACGCGCAATATGGTTAGCGATAATCTAACGGTGGAGGCCATCGCCGCTGTAGCGGTAAGGACGATGGATGGCTGGCAGCAAGCCGACAAAAATCACCGTAACGCCGAACGAGAGATTTTAGCTGAGAGGATTTCGCAGCTCGAGACGGAGGCATCATATTATATCGCCTCCACGCCGGAGGCGGCGCTCTATCAGTTAGGCGTAGCGCGCTCGCATGCGGACACCCTCGTTGCAAACTACGTCGACGACCTCGTTGGCACTAATCTGTACCGCAACCTAGAGCGCCTCCTTATTCAGCTGACGAGGTACATCGAAGAGACAAGCGGCGTTACACGCGAGCAGGCGGGCCTCCTTTATTATTCCGATCCCAGAAATGATGGATACGTATTTGCGGAGGCCCGCCAATGAACGCGACCGACAAAATCCACGCGATCGTACGGACCCTTGGCATCGAGATCCGCATCATGTCCGCCCTTACCGCCTACGCCGAGGAGGCCGGCAGCGACAACGAGATTGAGAGCTGGCAAGCCTATCGTGTATGGGAGGCCTTTGAAGAATTGGAGGCCCTAGTCGATCAGCAGCAGCCTTCTAAGCAGTAGATCGCAGGTTCGAGTCCCGCAGGTCAAAACAATCGCTGCCACCACCAGCGTTATGCCGTCACCACCGGCACCTAGGCCGTCCTGCCAGCGCAGGGCGGCTTTTCCATGCCATTCGTGTTGCAGGCGTGTTGCATCGAATAGTTTGCAACACCTTGTAATGCCTGGAAATGCCCGGATCTGGCTCACAACGTGTTGCAAGCAAAAAGCCCGCCTTTCTGGGGCGGGCTTCGAGCTAAGCGACTGTAATCGCTAAGGAATTTTTGGTAGCGGGAGAGGGACTTGAACCCCCGACACGCGGATTATGATTCCGCTGCTCTAACCACCTGAGCTACCCCGCCACAAGGGCCGTGCGATTGGCTCGGCCCGTTTGGATGTGCGGCTTATAAAGCCCGTGTCACCAAAGTGTCAAGCGCATGATTGGAGAAAAACTGAGGAGTTGCGAACCTTCGTTTTTCTCCAGTTTCCCGCTCTTTCAAAAGCAGGGAAATCGCCGCCCTCAGGCAGCAACCGGCTGAGCCAGAAGCTGTTTCAGCGAAGCTTCCGCTTCTTCCGCCCGCTCGGAGCGTTCGATGAAACCGCCGCCATAAACGCGCGCATCTGCACCCGGTGCAGAATAAAGCACGCAGGCCTGGCCGGGCGCCACACCCGCTTCGCCGATCGACAGATCGACATACACACCGCGCTCGTCGACATGCAGCACCGCCGGTGTCGGCGGACGGGTGGAGCGAACCTTTGCGAAACACGCAAAGCCTTCACGCGCATCGTTTTCGAGCGATGAATCACCGAGCCAGTTCATGTCGCGCAGATAGACGCGATGAGTATCGAGCGCTTCCTTCGGCCCGACGATCACGCGGCGCGAGCGCGCATCGAGATAAACCACATAAAGCGGTTCGCCCGTCGCAACGCCCAAGCCTTTCCGCTGGCCGATCGTGTAGTGAACGATCCCCTCATGGCGGCCGAGCAGGCGTCCGTCCATGTGAACAATATCGCCAGCGAGCGCCGCGTTCGGCTTCACCTTGTTGATGATGTCGGCATACTTGCCGGCAGGCACGAAGCAGATGTCCTGGCTGTCGGCCTTCTTGGCGACGACAAGGCCCATTTCTTCGGCAAGCTCGCGCACCTGCGCCTTGGACATGCCGCCGAGCGGGAAGCGCAGATAGTCGATCTGTTCCTGCGTCGTGGCGAACAGGAACCAGCTCTGGTCGCGATCGCTGTCGATCGGCCGATAGAGCGCGCGCCGGCTGGGATTGCCCGCGGTCGGATTGGCAGCCGAGCGGATATAGTGGCCGGTTGCCAGCGCATCGGCACCGAGTTCACGCGCGGTCGCCAGCAGATCGGCAAACTTGACCGTCTGGTTGCAGGCGACGCAGGGAACCGGCGTTTCGCCCATCGCATAAGCTTCGGCAAACGGATTGATCACCGTCTCGCGGAACCGCTTTTCGTAGTCCAGCACGTAATGCGGAATGCCGAGCGTTTCGCAGACGCGGCGCGCATCGTCGATATCCTGACCCGCGCAGCACGAACCGGCGCGATGAACCGCGGCGCCATGATCGTAAAGCTGCAGCGTGATGCCCAGCACGTCGTAGCCCTGCTGTTTCAGAAGCCCGGCCACGACAGAGGAATCCACGCCGCCCGACATGGCGACGACGACGCGCGTATCTTCCGGCTTCTTGTCAAAATCCAGCGTATTCACGGGCAAACTCTCGCTGCAGCAATCTTGCGTTCGTCAATCTCAAACGACTTTTCTCAACCGGGCGCGGGATCGGCCGCCAACCGGGCATTTGTTGCCCGCATATAGAAACTATTCGACCCGCGTGCAAGCAGCGCGGTCGAAGCAGGGGCTTGATCGTCACCAGTGATCAGTCGGATGACCGGTTCATGTCGTATACGACCCAGCGAAAGAACAGGTAGATGCAGAAAAAAAAGCCCAACAAGGGCAGCAAGTCTTGAATCTGAGTCATCGAGTAGTCCGCGCGTCCTCCGTGGCTGACGGCTAGCGCGATTCACCGCCGCCAACAACCAAAAGCTACACAAAACTAAATTAATATCAGTTAATTTTAACGAATGCCGCGGCGCTTACGATTGCAATGCCGACTGCTGCACTGCTCCGACAACCGAAGCGTCGCGACCATCCAGATTACGATCCGTACGCACCTTCGGCAGCGCATGAGGATATTCCCGCTGGATGAACTCGACGAGTTTTTCCCGCACCTCGCAGCGAATGTCGAAGACTTTCGGTGCACTCGTGGATGATGCGAGAATACGCATTTCCATGACATTTTCGCGGAAATCCGTCACTTGAACCGCAACCACCCGCCGGTCCCAGAGAGACGACGCCGCGACTATCTCTTCCACCTTCCTGCGCACCACCGAGACCGGGATCGTATAGTCGAGATAGATCATCACGGTGCCGATCAACGACGCGCTTTCGCGCGTCCAGTTCTGGAAAGGCGTTTCGATGAAATAGGACAGCGGCAGGATCATCCGCCGCCAGTCCCAGAGCTTGACCACCACATAGGTCGAGGTGATCTCCTCGACATTGCCCCACTCACCTTCGACGATCAGCGCATCGTCGATGCGGATCGGCTGGGTGATCGCGAGCTGGATGCCGGCAAAGATATTCTTCAACATCGGCTGCAGCGCCAGACCGAGAACGATACCGGCAACGCCCGCCGAAGCGAGAACGCTGACGCCATACTGCTGCACCGCTGGGAACGTCATCAGCATCGCGGCGATCGTCAGCACCACGATCATCGCCCCCGCAATGCGCTCGGCGATCCGCGATTGGGTCACATGGGTGCGTGCCAGCAGATTGTCTTCCGCATCCAGCTTGAAACGACGCAGATAGACGGTCATCCAGATATGCAAGGCTGCCTTCGCCGACCAGCCGAGAACGAGGATGAAGGCGATCAGGAGAAGATGCCGGATGATCTCTGCCGGGCGTGCGGCAAGCGGCGCGACAGAGGCAGCAAAGGATAGTGTGAAGGTAACAATGGCGAGCCTGAGCGGCATCTTTCCGCGAGACACGAGGGAGCGCCAGAACAGGTCCTTGTTTTCAACCAGTCTGGTGAAGATACGGAACGCCAGCCGGTGAATGGCAAGGCCGATCAGGATTGCGGCAGCGAGCACTCCGAGGCTCACTATCCAGTTCGGCAGCCAATCTGTATACTGGCGGAATTCTGCGATAAACTGGTCCATCCCCGCTCAGTTAGGGTGCGCTGCAACATAGAAAAGACCGGCCGCAAAAATATCATCTTTCTCCGACTTCATGCCGTAATTGGGATGAGGAGCGATTCATGAACGAACAATTTGTCCCTTTCGATCTGACCCGCTTCGTCGAGGCACAGGCGTCGATATATAATCAGGTGATTGCCGAACTGCGTGACGGGCAGAAGCGCAGCCATTGGATGTGGTACATATTTCCGCAGCTTCACGGCCTGGGCGCCTCGTCCATGTCGCAGCGCTTCGCCATTCGCTCGAGGGCGGAAGCTATCGCCTATCTTGAACATCCCCTGCTCGGCTGGCGGCTTGGCGAGTGTACTGCGGTCATGCTGGGACATGAAGGACGCAGCGCAGGCGAGATCCTGGGCACGACCGATGACATGAAATTCAGAAGCTCGATGACCCTCTTTCACCTGGTCAGCGAAAAGGGCTCACCTTACGAGCGAGCCCTTCACATCTTCTACGGAGGGGAGCACGACGGCAAAACCGCCGAACTCCTTAGGATCTAGGCGCCTTAAGCGGCAGACTGGATTGCGGAAAGCTTCCAGTCATTGGCCGGCTTGCGTACAAAGGTCCAGACTTCCACGGTTTCGGTGACTTCGTTCGGATCGCCCTCGGCAACTTCGCCGGTATTGCGATCGCGCAGGAAGTCGATCGAGGAATAACGCATTGCGACAGTTGCGTATTCCTGGCCGTTTTCGCGCCATGCTTCGGAAAGGTCGCCCTGCAGCAGGGTAACGTCGCGAACTTCGTTCTTCACGCCGTTGGTTGCGTTTTCACCCAGTTCCTCGGCGAGATAGGACATGGCTTCCGGCGTGGTGAGACCACGCAGCTTGGCATAATCCTCTTCGGCATAGGCACCCTGCACCTCGGTCAGCAGCTTTTCGAACTGGCTGAGGTCGCGATTGGTGATGCCGACCTCGTCCGTATCCGGACCTGCCTGACGCGGGGCTGCCTGATGGCCACCACCGAAACCGGCAGCACCGGAACCCGAGCCGATCTTGGGAATCTGGAAACCGCCCTGGTTCTGCTGCGGAGACTCATAGGCGTTGTTCTGGCTCTGGCCGAAACCATCATTGCCGCCATTGCCGCCGTTGCCGTAGGAGCGAGCGTTACCGGCCGGACCGGCTGCCTGTTGCTGCTGGCGACGCGCGAAGAAACGGAAAGCCAGCATGGCAAGACCGGCAATCAGTGCAATCTGCAGGAGCATGCCGAAGAAGCCTGCCATACCGCCGAAACCGCCGCCCATCAGCATGCCGAACAGGCCGCCGAGTGCGAGACCACCGAGGATGCCGCCGAACATACCACCGAACATGCCGGGACGACGCTGCTGAGCCGCCTGCGCGCCCATGCCATTGGCCGGGCTTGCTGCGTTCTGCTGCGTATTAGGCGTCATAGAGCGGTTGATGCCGCCAGCCGCACCCGGTGCCGTGTTCGTGGCAGGCGGAGCTGCGAATGTGCGGGTGCCGCGGCTGCCGAAGCTGGAACCGCCGCCTGCGCGGCGTGCTTCCGCAAAATCGACGGCCGTTAGCGAAACTGCCATTCCGATCGCTGCGATCGCGAAGAGTTTCTGGAAACGCCGAAGCTTGAACAACATCAATTTCTCCTCTGGCCGCCCTATGCGGTCCTTGACCCTGATATGGGGAGCAATGACGGAGTTTTCAGTAGCTCCAACATTTTTTCCCGCTTTAGTAGTTACAAAAGTTCAAGACGGGAGCCAATTGACGGAAATACAACCGATGGGCGTTTTTGCCCGAAAGGCGATCACATAATCGTCAGACATAGCAAAACGGGCCTGGCGCGAAGAGCACCAGACCCGTTTTGCATCTTCCTTGGGAGGAACGACGGAGCAACCGCCCCGTCATCTGAACGCCTTGCAGCGATTTATTCGACGTTGAACACCAGCGGACGAGCCTGGCGGATCGCCGGGTTAGCCGTGAGCTGCGCGAGAACATCTTCCGACACAGGTGCATCGACATAAAGCAGCGCGATCGCGTCACCAGCTTCCTTCTCGCGACCGAGCTGGAAGTTGGCGATGTTGACCCCGGCATTACCGAGCGTCGTCCCCATGAAGCCGATCATTCCGGGAACGTCGGTGTTGGAGATGTAGACCATGTTAGCGCCGACATCGGCATCCATGTTGATGCCCTTGATCTGGATGAAGCGCGGCTTGCCATCCGAGAAGACGGTACCGGCAACGGAGCGGGTCTGCTTGTCGGTCTTCACTGTCAGCTTGATGTAACCGTCGTAAACGCCGGTCTTGTCACGCTTCACTTCGGAAAGAACGATGCCCTTTTCCTTGATCATGATCGGAGCCGAAACCATGTTGACGTCGGCCACCTGGTTGCGGATCAGGCCGGCAAGCAGCGCGGATGTCAGCGCACGGGTGTTCATGTTGGCCGTCTGACCATCAAACAGGATTTCGATTTCCTTGATCGGGTCGTCAGAAACCTGGCCGACGAAGGCGCCGAGAACGTCTGCAAGACGAATGAACGGCTTCAGGATCGGCGCTTCTTCGGCGGTGATCGACGGCATGTTGATGGCGTTGGAAACGGCGCCCTTCACGAGGTAGTCCGACATCTGTTCGGCGACCTGGAGGGCAACGTTTTCCTGTGCTTCCGTGGTAGAAGCGCCCAGATGCGGGGTGCAGACGACGTTGGGAAGACCGAAGAGCGGGCTTTCCGTTGCGGGCTCGACTTCGAACACGTCGAAACCGGCACCGGCGACATGGCCGGACTTGATGACTTCGGCAAGCGCCGCTTCATCGACCAGACCGCCACGGGCGCAGTTGATGATGCGAACGCCCTTCTTGGTCTTGGCAAGGTTTTCCGCGCCGAGAATGCCGCGGGTCTTGTCGGTCATCGGGACATGAAGCGTGATGAAATCGGCGCGCGGCAGCAGCTCTTCCAGTTCGACCTTTTCGACGCCCATTTCCTGCGCGCGCTCTGCAGAAAGGAAGGGGTCATAGGCGATGACATGCATGCCGAGGCCGATCGCCTTCTTGCAGACGATACCGCCGATATTGCCGGCGCCGATGACGCCGAGAACCTTGCCGGTGATTTCGACACCCATGAATTTCGACTTTTCCCACTTGCCGGCCTGGGTCGAGGCATCAGCGGACGGAAGCTGACGGGCAACCGCAAACATCAGCGCGATGGCGTGTTCAGCCGTGGTGATCGAGTTGCCGAACGGGGTGTTCATGACGATGATACCGCGCTTGGAAGCAGCCGGAATATCGACATTGTCGACGCCGATACCGGCGCGGCCGATGACCTTGAGGTTGGTCGCAGCAGCGATCAGCTTTTCGGTCGCCTTGGTGGCCGAGCGGATGGCGAGACCATCATAGTTGCCGATGATCTCGGCCAGCTTGTCCTTGTCCTTGCCGAGCTTCGGCTGGAAATCCACTTCGACGCCGCGATCACGGAAGATCTGGACGGCGGTTTCAGACAGTTCGTCGGATACGAGTACGCGAGGTGCCATGGTCTGGGCTCCTGATAAAGGGTTCAGTCTTGAGAATGCGGGATGAAACGGTGCCACATTCCGTGGCACCGGAAATCGGCTCAGGCGGCAGCCTTGTTGAGCGCAGCCTTCTGCGTTTCGTACGCATAGGTCAGCCACGGCATCAGAGCCTGCATGTCGGCAGCTTCGATCGTCGCGCCAGCCCAGATGCGAAGACCTGACGGAGCATCGCGGTAAGCGCCGACATCCAGAGCAACGCCTTCCTTTTCAAGAACCGACGTCATTCCCTTGGCAAAGGCAGCCTGCGCATCGGCATCGAGAGCGGCGACGTCAGCATCGACGATCTTCAGGCAGACGGAGGTGTTGGAACGGGTCTCATCCACCTGCGCGAGGTTGGCGATCCAGTCGTTTGCCGCAACGAAATCGAAAATGACCTTGGCGTTGGCATCGGCGCGGGCGATCAGGCCTTTGAGGCCACCAACCGTCTTTGCCCAGTTCAGAGCATCGATATAGTCCTCGACGCAGAGCATCGACGGCGTGTTGATCGTCTCGCCCTTGAAGATGCCTTCCGACAGTTTGCCGCCCGAGGTCAGGCGGAAAATCTTCGGAAGCGGCCAGGCCGGAACGTAGGTGGTGAGGCGTTCGACAGCGCGCGGCGACAGGATGATCATGCCGTGACCGCCCTCGCCGCCCAGAACCTTCTGCCAGGAGAAGGTAACGACGTCGAGCTTGGCGAAATCCATGTCCTGCGCGAATGCGGCAGACGTGGCGTCGCAGATGGTCAGGCCCTTGCGATCAGCAGGGATGAAATCGGCATTGGGAACGCGCACACCGGAGGTGGTGCCGTTCCAGGTGAAGACGACATCACGGTCGAAATCGACTTCGGCAAGGTTCGGAAGGAGACCGTAATCGGCCTCGAACTTGCGAACATCCTTGAGCTTCAGCTGCTTGACGACATCGGTGACCCAGCCGGCACCAAAGCTTTCCCAGGCGAGCATATCGACGCCGCGCTCGCCGAGCAGCGACCAGAGCGCCATTTCGACAGCGCCGGTATCGGACGCGGGAACGATGCCGATGCGGTAATCGGCCGGAACGTTCAGCACTTCACGGGTGAGATTGATCGCCTGTGCCAGCTTGTCCTTGCCAACCTTGGCGCGGTGCGAACGACCGAGCGGGGCATCGGAGAGCGCTTCAAGCGACCAACCGGGGCGCTTGGCGCAAGGGCCAGAAGAAAAATGGGCGTTATGCGGACGGACGTCCGGCTTTGCGGCGGCATTGGCCATATAGATACCCTTCCAGGTAATTAGCCTCTCGTTGGGGAGAGGTGTCCCGCCAATGGGGATATATTTCCCTGCTTTCACAGTCAAGCTGCTCGTCTCGCCGGCAAGGCATATTTTGCCGTAACGACCTAAACGACGCAGTTCCGTAAGACGGCGGCCTTCTATTCCTGCCGGAAAGTCCCGAAGCCGATGCGACGTGCCGCCTCAAGATTGGCCGACTGGTCCGCCTCGTCGGACTCCAGTAGAAGTTCGGACGTGACCACCGGCGCACCGCAATAATCGAAAATCCCGTGGTCGATCTGTGCCTTCATCGCAGCGAGATAGCCGTGTCGCTCGTAAGTACCCATGTCCGCACCACCAATACCGACCAGATGGATCGGCAGATGGCCGAGCTTCTTGATCACCTTCTCACCGCTGTCGTCATAGGCCCAACCATTTGCAAAAACACGGTCGATCCACCCTTTCAGCAAACCCGGCATCGCCCACCAATAAACAGGAAAAACCAGAACGACGGCGTCGGCACGCTCGATCCGCTGCTGCTCGGAGACGACATCCTTCGCGGTGTCACCCTTATGCCGATGCGCTGCAAAGTCGGTGGAAGAAAACCGCGGATCAAACCCCTCGGCCATGAGATCGGCGATCTCGAACGTGTTGGTGAGACCGGGATGAGTTCCGGATTGAGCTATGCCCTGCCCTACCCGGCTTGCGACTTCATGGGAGAGTGACGTCGGACCGGGATGGGACAGGACGATAAGCGCGTGCATGCAAGCTCTCC
Organism: Pseudomonadota bacterium; assembly: GCA_023451735.1. Classification (GTDB taxonomy): domain Bacteria; phylum Pseudomonadota; class Alphaproteobacteria; order Rhizobiales; family Rhizobiaceae; genus Neorhizobium. The sequence goes on from JAEXYH010000037.1 coordinate 126,120, forward strand.
TGAGTTGATCGCAAAAACAAAAAAGCCGCCCGAAGGCGGCCCTGCTTTTTGTGATATCAATTCACTTGTAGACGATCGGTTCCGGAGCCGGTTCGTAAGCGACAGGTGTGTCGCATGCATTGTTGAACATGTAACGGGCGCCAACGCGGGCCTCGTGGCTGTAGAAACCTTTGTCGCGGCCCGGGCCGCCGGAATTGGCATAACCGAACATGTTGCCGCCATCGATATAACGGAAGCGGTAACCGACATCGGCCTTGAGGTTACAGGTCACATCGATCGTCGCACCGGCCATCAGGGCAGCCGTCGCACGCCACTTGCCTTTGCCGTCATGTTCCGACGTCGGATCGCAAGCGGTCGGGTCAGTGACCGAGCAAGAGGTGTTCCGCAGCTTGTCCCACTTCACGTATGAAGCACCGAAACCAGCACCGACATAAGGCGTGAAATAGGCATAAGTGCCGAGATCGACATAAACATTGGCCATCAGGCTGTAGGCCGAGAAGGATGAACGATCGTCCGAGACGCAATTGCCCGGGATCGTACCGCAACCGCCGGAAGTCGAGCCGCGGAAATCGCTCTTGGAAAGATAGTCGAGCGTCACGTCCGTACGAAGGTAATTATTGATCTGGTAACCGACACCGCCGCCCAGCAGAAAACTGTCATCGATATCCGTAGAACCGAAACCGACTTCGTTTGCCGAAGAACCTCCCTGGAAGAACTTGGCGCCTCGGATCTTGTTGAAGGAATAACCCACGTCGCCGCGAAGATACCAGCCGCTTGCCTCCTGCACCGTCACTTCCGGTGCATCCATGATCGGTTCGGGCTGAGCCTGATAGAGGTCTGCCGACTGGGCAACGCCGGCCGACAGCATTGCCGCAGCAACCGTGGCTGCAAGGCGCATCTTCATATTCGCTTCTCCAAGCTTCGTCATGCATGGCGTGCCACAAGCACGACCACCCGATTTGCCATGGAGAATGAATGATAAAGGTTAAGCCGCACTTAACCATAGCTGTTTACCGTTCTGCTCCGTTGCGGAACAGACGCGTTACTTGGATCTTCACGTAAAGTTCAGCATCACAGTGATGGAGCAGATGTCCCTGTCCCACGTTGACTGGTTCAACGTGAAAGGACCGGTCTTGAAGCATCTTAAAGACGATGCGGGAAAATCGATCGTCAACAGCGTCGATGTCCCCCGCCCTATCGCCGAGCACGGCGCCATCGGAAACATGCGCACGATGGCGCTCGTGGCCAAGGATTGCAGCATCGATTACCTCTGCTGGCCAAACCTGGACAGCCCGAGCGTCTTCGCCGCCCTGCTCGATCCGGAAAAGGGCGGCGCATTCGAACTGATGCCGCAGATAGAGGGCGCCCGGCGCCTTCAGATGTATATCCCCGAAAGCAATGTTTTACTGACTCGCTGGCTTGGGACGAGCAACAGCGCCGAGATCACCGACTTCATGCCGCTGCCGAAAAGCCCGGACGAGCCATCTTCGCTGATACGCCGCGTGACCGTCACGCGCGGAAAGGTGACCTTCAAGCTCAAATGCTGGCCGCGCTTCGACTACGCCCGCAACACACCCAAGATGAAGACTGGAAAGGGCCATGTCTTCTTCCATTGCGACGACTTCACGCTTCGCCTGTCCGGCGCGGTGGATTTCCATACGCAGCACGGTGCAGCGATTGCGGAATTCACCTTGAAGGGCGGAGAGACCATCGACTTCACCCTGGATGGGGACGAAACGCGCCATGCGCCAGACACTGAAAAGATCGATGACATCCTGCGCCAGACGAACGAATATTGGCAGGGCTGGGCGAAGAAATCGACCTATCGCGGCCGGTGGCGGTCGTCTGTCACCCGCTCGGCCCTTGCTTTGAAGATGTTGACTTCCGCCGAATATGGCTCGATCGCCGCAGCCGGCACTTTCGGCCTGCCGGAAGCGCCGGGCGGTCCGCGTAATTGGGACTACCGCGCCACCTGGATCCGCGACGCCTCCTTCTCCATCTATGCGCTGATGCGGCTCGGCTATCTCGATGAAGCAAACGCCTTCGGCCGCTGGATCAGCGAACGGACCGACCGCTCCGATGGCAATGTCCAGATCATGTACAATCTCGACGGCTCAAGGGTCGCGCGTGAACTGCCGCTTGATCATCTTTGCGGTTATGGCGGCGCCCGCCCCGTCAGGGTCGGTAATGATGCGGCCGGTCAGATCCAGCTCGATATCTACGGCGAGTTGCTCGATTCCATCTATATCAGCAACAAATATGGCGGCTCGATCTCGCATGAGAACTGGCTGAGCGTCCGCAATGTCGTCGATCACGTCTGTGAGGTTTGGAAGGAACCGGATGCCGGAATATGGGAGGCGCGGAGCGAACCGCAGGAACACCTGCATTCCCGTCTCATGTGCTGGGTCGCCGTCGATCGCGCCCTTCGGCTGGCACAAAAACGATCACTGGCCGCCCCTTTTGGTCGGTGGGTAGAGGCCCGCAACGCGATAACCGAGGACATCTGGGCGAATTTCTGGAACGAAAAGCACGGTCATTTCGTCCATGCCCGAGGCGGCACGCAACTCGATGCCTCGATGTTGATGATGCCGCTCGTCCGTTTCATCAGCGCCACCGACCCGAAATGGCTGGCGACGCTCGACGCAATATCAAGGGAACTCGCCGACGACAGCCTCGTCATGCGCTATAAATGGCAGGATGGTCTCGACGGCAGGGAAGGTTTTTTCGGCGCCTGTTCCTTCTGGTTCGTCGAATGCCTCGCCCGCGCCGGCCGGCTGCAGGAAGCGGAGATCAACATGGAAAAACTGCTGCTGTTCGGCAATCACCTGCAGCTCTACGCCGAAGAGTTCGATCCGCGCGGCGAGTTCCTCGGGAATTTTCCTCAGGCGCTCACTCACCTCGCCCTGATCAGCGCCGCCTTCTATCTCGACGGCGCTCTGGACGGCAAATTCAGGGAATGGCGGCCTTAGCCGCTCCCTGAATCTCAGGCGGCTTCCGACCGCACGTTGCCGATCACGTCGACGAGACCATTGACGATCTTTTCGACCTGGTCGCGATCGTCGCCTTCCGCCATGACCCGGATCAGCGGCTCGGTGCCGGACGGGCGAATGACGAGACGACCCTTGGAGCCGAGTTCTGCTTCCGCATCGGCAATTGCCTGGCGGACGATGCTGTCCTCAAGCGGCTTGCCGCCGGAGAAGCGGACATTCTTGAGAAGCTGCGGCACCGGCTCGAACCGACGGCAGACTTCGCTGACCGGCCGTCCGAGCTTTTTCACGCAGGCGAGAATCTGCAGTGCAGCCACGAGGCCGTCGCCGGTCGTGCCGAAATCCGACAGCACGATATGCCCGGACTGCTCGCCACCGACATTAAAATCGTGGTTGCGCATATGTTCGACGACATAACGGTCACCGACCTTGGTGCGCGCAAGCGTCAGTCCTTTGTCATCCAGAAAGCGCTCAAGGCCGAGATTGGACATGATGGTCGCAACGATACCGCCGCCCGTCAGACGCTCATCCTGCGCCCAGCTTTCCCCGATCACGGCCATAAGCTGATCGCCGTCGATGATCTCGCCATTCTCGTCGACGATGATCACCCGGTCCGCATCGCCATCAAGTGCAATGCCGATATCGGCCCGGACTTCATGCACCTTCTTCTGCAGACTTTCCGGGGCTGTCGATCCGCAGCCGAGATTGATGTTCGTACCGTTCGGCTCATTGCCGATCGTCACGACTTCCGCACCGAGTTCCCACAGTGCCAGCGGCGCGACCTTGTAGGCGGCGCCATTGGCACAGTCGATAGCAACCCTCAGGCCATGCAGCGTGACATCACGCGGCAGAGTGCGCTTGGCCTGCTCGATATAGCGGTAAATGTCGCCTTCGACGCGCTTCGCCCGGCCGATATCGGCGGATTTGGCAAGCTGCGCATGCAGATCGCTGTCAAGCAGGTCCTCGATCCGCATCTCCAGTTCGTCGGAGAGTTTGTAACCGTCGGGGCCGAACAACTTGATGCCGTTGTCTTCGAACGGATTGTGGGAGGCGGAAATCATCACGCCGACATCCGCGCGCAGCGAACGCGTCAGCATGGCGACGGCCGGTGTCGGGATCGGGCCGAGCAGAAAGACATCGAGACCGGCAGCGGTAAAACCGGCCACCAGCGCATTTTCCAGCATGTAGCCCGACAGGCGTGTGTCCTTGCCGATCACGACACGGTGGCGGTGGCTGCCGTTTCTGAAGATCGTACCGACCGCAATGCCGACTCGCATCGCAAGGTCAGGCGTCATCGGAAAGACATTCGAATGTCCGCGGATACCATCGGTACCGAAATAGCGGCGTGCCATGTAATCTCCTTCGTCATCGCGCGATCCGCGCGCGGCGGGCAGGATCAACCGATCGCCCGCTGCCGCATCTTGCTGGATCGGCATTCATCCGGCTCTTGCCACAGTCACGCGGCGCAAGCACGTCAATTAGCGTCAAAGCCGATCATATCCCGTGAGCGGATAAGTCATCGTTAACATAAAAGACCGCCGCAGACGGGTCCACGGCGGTCCTGTTAATTAATGTGAATTGTCTCAGTGCGGCTGCGGCTCAAGACCGGCCTCAGGCTCGCCACCCTTCGGCTCATCCTTCTTGGCACCGGTCGACGGTACGGCCGAACCACGGCTCGGGGTCGAATCGTCACCGAGATCGCGTGCAGGCTTCTCGCCGCGCAGCAATGCCTTGATCTCCTCACCCGTCAGCGTCTCGTATTCGAGAAGCCCTTCGGCAATCGCCACGAAACCATCGTGGTGGTCGGTAAGGATCTGGCGGGCTTCCTGATAGGCTTCGTCAATCAGGCGGCGTACTTCAACGTCGATCTTCTGCGCTGTCGCTTCCGAAACATTTTTCGACTGCGATACGGAATGGCCGAGGAAGACTTCCTGCTGGTTTTCACCGTAGGCGACCTGACCGAGCACGTCGGAGAAGCCCCATTGGGTAACCATGGCGCGAGCAAGTTTGGTGGCCTGCTCGATATCCGAGGAAGCACCCGAGGTGATATTTTCCTTGCCGAAGGTGATTTCTTCGGCAACGCGACCGCCCATCATGATGGTCAGGCGCGACACCATCCACTTGTAGCTCATGGAGTAGCGGTCGCCTTCCGGCAACTGCATGACCATGCCGAGCGCACGGCCGCGCGGAATGATCGTCGCCTTGTGCAGCGGATCGGCAACCGCGACCTTGAGAGCCGTGATGGCATGGCCGGCTTCGTGATAGGCAGTGAGCTTCTTTTCGGCCTCGGTCATGGCGGAGGAGCGGCGTTCCGCACCCATCATGATCTTGTCCTTGGCGTCTTCGAATTCCGCCATGGTGACAAGGCGCTTGTTACGGCGCGCAGCCATCAGGGCGGCTTCGTTGACGAGGTTCATCAGGTCGGCACCGGAGAAGCCGGGCGTACCACGAGCCAGAACCTTCAGGTCCACGTTCGGTGCCAGCGGAACGTTGCGGGCATGCACCTTGAGGATACGTTCGCGACCGACGATATCCGGGTTCGGCACCACGACCTGACGGTCGAAACGGCCCGGACGCAGAAGCGCAGGGTCGAGAACGTCGGGACGGTTGGTAGCAGCGATCAGGATGATGCCTTCGTTCGCTTCAAAGCCGTCCATCTCTACCAGCAGCTGGTTGAGCGTCTGTTCGCGTTCGTCGTTACCGCCGCCGAGACCGGCGCCACGATGACGGCCGACGGCGTCGATTTCGTCGATGAAGATAATGCAGGGCGCATTCTTCTTGGCCTGTTCGAACATGTCGCGGACGCGGCTTGCACCGACACCGACAAACATTTCAACGAAGTCTGAACCGGAAATCGTGAAGAACGGCACATTGGCTTCACCGGCCACGGAGCGGGCAAGCAGCGTCTTACCGGTACCCGGAGGGCCGACAAGCAGCACGCCGCGCGGAATACGGCCGCCGAGACGCTGGAACTTCTGCGGGTCACGCAGGAATTCGACGATTTCTTCAAGATCCTGCTTGGCTTCGTCCACGCCGGCAACGTCTTCAAACGTCACCCGGCCATGCGCTTCGGTCAGCAGCTTGGCCTTTGACTTGCCAAATCCCATCGCGCCGCGCGATCCGCCTTGCATCTGGCGCATGAAGAACAGCCAGACGCCAAGGATCAGCAGCATCGGCAGTAGCGTACCGAGATAGCTCAGGAAGCCGGACGAACCGTCCGTTTCCGGGCGAGCAACAATAGTAACGTTCTTTGCCTGCAGGCGCGACATCAGCGAGTCGTCGATCACCGGCGAGTAGGTCTGGAAACTCTGACCGTTCTCGGCATAGGTTCCCATGACACGGTTGCCCGTCACCACGACGTCGCGCACGTTGCCCGCATCCACGTCACTCAGGAATTTTGAATACGGAACTTCCCGTGAACTGGTCTGCGACGGCGCCGTCTGGAACATGCTGAACAGAGCGATCAGCAACAGGGCTATGATAGCCCAGAGGGCAAAATTACGAAAGTTTGGGTTCATCGAACTCCCCGGACTGCCTTGGCAGTCGCTGAAGCGGCTGCCTTTCTTGCCCATAACATAAGGTTGCGTCACGCCCTTGCCAAGGCAAGGCAGCCTCGCCGTTTAGCTTTTCCGCTCGAAAACCTTAATTGGAGCGGATGGAAACGCCTTGCATCCGAGCAAAAGCCCGAGTTCAAGAGCTAGGCTAACCTCAAACTGCGGCAGAAAGCAGTCGAATGGCGCGAGCAATGGCTCGACGATCACACTCGCTTTATCGCTCTTCACCTCGACATAAGGCATCACGCCCATCGCCCGTTGCGCGATTGCGACCGGCACATCCGCAAACAACCCGGAAGCAAGCTCACGGTCCGGTGGCGTCGGGATGATCGTGACATCGGCTCCGGTTTCATTCGCCAGCCGGTAACGCCCGTCCCATAGCATGGACTTGCCTTTACCGACATGAACTACCGGCAGATCGCGAGCCTCACGATGCATGAAAAGTCCTTGGCGCCTGAGATCGAAAATCACTCGGCCTGCCGTCGTTCTGCCCATGCGCTGACCGTCGAGCATGGCCATGACGCGCGTCATCGTCGTGGCGGCCGGCAGGTACTGGCGCCCGCCGAGCACCGCTGCCAGCGTTGCCAGAAGATGGCGAAGCGTATCGCGATCCTCGTTGAGGACCTCAGGTGAAAGCTCCGCGAGGACACCATGATGCACCTTCAGGTATCGGCGCGCGATCTCCGCTGCATCTTCAGAAAGCCGCACCCGACGCAGGGCCGCAGATTGCAGATCGGCAAGCGATGCCTCTCCCGCCTCTTTCAGGTCAATCCTGACCCGCACCCGCTCATAATGACGATCGGCATTGCTCGGATCATCGATCCATGCCCTGCCGCGCTCACGCAGGAACTCCCGGATCGCCTCGCGGCGGGTGGCAAGAAATGGACGCAGCAGCCAGCAGCGGCGATCAAGCAGCACAGCCTCCGCCATGCCTGCCAGGCCGAGATTGGCCTCCGCATCGCTGCGCGCAGCCCGCATTGCTATCGTTTCGATCTGGTCGTCGAGTGTGTGGCCGGTGACAATGACATCCGCGTGCAGCGAGTCGGCAGACTGCATCAGCAGCCGATAGCGCGCCTCTCGCGAGGCGGCGGAAATACCTGATTTGGGCTTTTCACCGGACCAACTGAGGGTCTCATGAGCAACCGACAGCTCTTTGCATAAGCGCGCGACCAACCGGGCCTCGCCAGCAGCCTCTGCTCTCAATTCGTGATCGACTGTCGCCGCAACAAGTTCATGTCCAGCCCCCTCGCCCGCGGCAATCCCCTCATGAAGGCAAAGAAGAAGACCGATCGAATCACTGCCGCCTGAAACTCCCACGAGGATCCGGGTTGGCCTTGTCAGGCGTGCGAGAAACGATTGCACGGCCTCCTGCGGGGACAACGACCGGTCCTGGGGTTGGGTCACGGCTCGGCTCGCTCAGCAGCCGAGGCGTTTCTGCTCGCTGCTGACCTTCGACAGCACGGCCTTGGCAGCGCTCGGATAACGGCGCGGCACTTCCTTCAGCGTGGCGCAGGCGGTCTCGTTGTTGTCGAGCGCGGCGAGCGACATGCCGAGCTTCAGCAGCATTTCCGGAGCCTTGGGGGACTTGCCATAGGTCTGGTGCGCATTGAGAAAGGTTTTTGCAGCCTCGTTATATTTGGCCTGCGAATACTGTGCTTCCCCGAGCCAGAAGTTGGCGTCAGCAAGACGACTGCTCTTCGGGTAAGACGAGATGTAGGTGGAGAACTCGGTCTCCGCCAGCTGATAGTCACCTGTCAGCACGTGATCGTAGGCAATCTTGTAGGCATCGCTTTCGCTGCCGAGCGAAGCAGTCTGCTGCGGATCTCGTCCGGCGCGGGGAGATCCGGTGTCGACGCCGGGTAGCGCGGACGAATTGCGGGCGCTGTCATTCCGGCTGGCGCCGATCGGGTTGCCGTTCTGATCGAATTCCATCGAGCCGAGCGTGGTCGGGGCCGGTGCGGAATTGCCCTGCTGGCCGCTGCCTGCGCCATTGTCGGATGGCGTCTCGATGATACGGGAAATATCGTCGCCGCCGGACGACGGCGGTTGAGAGGAGGAGGAAGGGCGGCTGGACGCCACGGCCGGTTGCCCGGTCGTGTCGCCCAAATCGCTTCTCTTCTTCTTTTCCAGCTCCTGGAAGCGGAATTCGTTATCTTCCTGCGTCTTGCGCAGCTGTTCCTGCATCTGCAGCAACTGATAGCTCATTTCCTCGATCCGGCCGTTGAGCTGCCGGATCTCCTCCTGGAGCTGCTGGTTACGAACGGCGTCATTGTTCTGCGCCAGAATGACCGGCCGTTCTTCGGCCCGCTTCTGTTGCTGAACGTTTTGCTCGCCCTGGAAGAGTTTCGGCAATGAAAGTTGGAAGGCGCCAGCCGGGCCTGCCATTGCCGCCAGCCCCAGCATCGCTGCCAAGACAATTTTCTTCATGTCGTTCGTCCTGCTCTCTGATTTGCGCCGGATTGGCGCAAGACGCGATTTTTATTACCTGCCGCCAAAAAGCAACCAAGCCGTCATTCAAAATCTAGGGAAACGGGGCCAAACTAAGGAAAAACAAAAAAGGTGGCCCAAAGACCACCTTTTCTGAACGAATTGTCATCTTCGCGTGAGCCGGAGCCCATGGCGAGATTACATGCCGGCGCCACCGAGAACGGTAACGGCGCGACGATTCTGCGACCAGCAGGAGATGTCGTCGCAGACGGCGACCGGGCGCTCCTTGCCGTAGGAGATCGTCTTGATGCGGTTGGCAGGTACGCCGCGCGAAGCAAGATATTCCTTGGTGGAGGCTGCACGGCGTGCGCCGAGAGCCAGGTTGTATTCGCGGGTGCCGCGTTCGTCGGCATGGCCTTCGACCGTGATCGCATAGTTCGGGTAACGGCCAAGCCACTGGGCCTGACGATCGAGCGTCTGCTGCGCGTCGGCGCGGATCGAGGTCGAGTCGGTGTCGAAGAAGATGCGGTCGCCGACATTGACGGTGAAGTCCTGGGTCGAGCCCGGCGTTGCCGAACCAGCGCCGCCGAGACCAAGCTCACCTGCGCTGTTCGGCAGGTTCTTCTTGTTGGCGCAGCCGGCAAGCGCAAGCGCCAGCGTGAGTGCGATAACGGCTGGATTGCGAGCGAGGGTCTGCATGCGGCTCATCGCCTGGGTATCAGTGCGGCTCATGGCCGGTCTCTCCTTGGATCATGAAATTCAGAGTTGCCAGACTCTAACCTAATTGAGTTAACCATCTTCAAATAGCTATGGTTAACCAAACCTTCCGGTGTCCCGTATCTGCCCCATTCCCGCGAGATTGAGGCAGGAAAGAGGCGAGATCGCCTCACTCTTGATTGCACCTGTTCACACAACCTATTCCAGCAACGGCGACCAGGCAGGGTCGGAACCGTAGGATGGCGTCTTGACCATCTGTTCGTTGTAGCCGGTCAAGTCGATCGAATAGAGCTGGGGTCCGCCGGCGCCGGCGCCCTGGCGGAAGAACATCAGCACGCGACCGTTCGGCGCCCAGGTCGGACCTTCGTTGTGGAAGCCTGAGGTGAGGATGCGTTCGCCCGAACCGTCCGGCTTCATCACGCCGATCGAGAACTTGCCGCCCGACTGCTTGGTGAACGCGATCAGATCGCCGCGCGGAGACCAAACCGGTGTCGAATACGATCCGTCGCCGAAGGAAATGCGGTTCTGGCCCGAGCCGTCAGCATTCATGACATAGATCTGCTGGCGTCCGCCGCGGTCGCTCTCGAAGGCGATGCGGCCACCATCGGGCGCATAGGACGGCGCCGTGTCGATCGCAGCGGTCGAGGTCAGGCGAGTGGTCGTGCGCGAGCGCAGGTCCATCGTATAGATATTGGCATTGCCTTCCTGCTGCAGGCTCATGATGACCTTCTGGCCATCGGGAGAGAAGCGCGGCGAGAAGGTCATGCCCGGGAAGTTACCGACGACCTCCCGCTGTCCGGTTTCCAGCTGCAGCAGATAGACGCGCGGCTGGTTGCCTTCGAACGACATGTAGGTGACTTCCTGACGGCTCGGCGAGAAGCGCGGCGTCAGAACGATATCCTTGCTGTTGGTCAGCATGCGGACGTTGAAACCGTCCTGGTCCATGATCGCAAGCTGGCGCTGGCGGGCAGTCTTCGGGCCGTTTTCCGAGACGAAGACGACGCGGGTATCGAAATAGCCCTTCTCACCGGTAATGCGCTCGTAGATCGCATCGGCGATGATATGGGCCAGACGCCGCCAGTTGTCGGGCTGGGTGAAGAATTGCTGACCGGTCATCTGCTGCCCGGCATAGGTATCCCACAGGCGGAACTCGGCGCGAAGACGGCCGTCACCCTCGCGTGTGACACGGCCGACGACAAGCGCCTGGGCGTTGATCGCCGTCCAGTCCTGGAAGCGCGGTGCCTTGTTCGGATCCGAGATCTTCTCGATAAAGGCCGCTTTGTTCACCGGGGCAAACAGGCCGGAGCGCTGCAGGTCGGCAGCAACCACCTGGGCGATCTGTGCACCGAGATCGTTATTGGACTGGAAGTCCGTGATCGCGATCGGCAAAGGCTGGACATTGCCCTTGTTGATGTTGATTTCCACCGCCGCATGGGCCGGAGCGGAAACCGTCATCGCCATTCCGGCAATCGCCATCATGATACCGATGAGGGAACGTTTGATCATATCGCTAAAGCCTTTCAGCTACTTGATTCCTTAGAGCCCCAGCTCGCTGGGGTCGAAATTGACGGCGACTTCGCTCCAGGCGTCGTATTTTTCGGCCGGCAGGTTCTTGAAGGGCTGCGACTTCAAGACTGCGCGCAGCGCGCCACCTTCCATCGTCCGGCGCGCCATCGAGGAGCCACCGGTCGACGTCACCTCGGGCTCGCCCAGGATCATGCCGGACTTGTCGAGGCGGAACGTCACCCGGATCACCATACCCTGCAATCCTTCGATGCCGGCGATGGTCGACCAGTTGTTCTGGATTTGGCCGCGCAGCGCATCCATCTCGCTGAGGCTGAGCTTGGAGGCTGTGGACGGTTTGGTGCTGCCGGTGGAGGCAGGCGAGGCCGAACGCTTCGCGCCGCCGCCTGATGCCTCCTGCTTGTTAAGCAGCGAAGCGATCTCGTCGGCATTGAAGTCGCTCTTCTGCGAAGAGGAGGACTTTGCGGTCTCCTGCTTCTTGCCTTCCTTCTTGTCGGTCGGCTTGGCAGTTTCGGCGGGCTTCGTTTCCGGCTTCTTCTCGACCGGCTTTTCAACCGGCTTTGCCTGTTCCTTCGGCGGTTCCGGCTTCGGCTTGGCAGCCGGCAGCGGAATGGAAGACGGCAGCGGCATCTCTTCCGCCTGGGTCTCGGCCGGTGCAGGCGTCGGTTCCGGCGCCGGTGTTGGTTCCGGCTTCGGCGGCGTCGGCTCGGGTTTCGGCTGCGGCAGCGCGGCCATCTCGGTCGGCTTCGGCGCGGTTTCTTCCGGCGCGATGTCCTTGACTTCGTTCTGCTCGGGCGTCGGTGTCGGTGTCGGGCGCTCCGCCGGCTTCGGCGCGGCTGCGGCTTCCACCTGTGTAGGCTTCTTGGAAGGTGTCGGCGGCGCCTTCAGGTCGACATCGTTCTCGCCGGCATTTTCGGCACCTTCGATGATCTTCTGGTTATTGGTCGGCTTGGCCGCAGGCTTTTCCAGCATCGGCGCCGTCTTGTCGCCCTGCTGCATCTGCGTCATTTCCTCGACCGGCACGATGTCGACAGGCAGCGCCTCCACGTCGGCCACGGTCATTGGCGCCGGCGCACTGAGCGAAACCATCGCCCAGGTCAGAACCAGCGTGTGAAGAACCAGCGATGTGCCGAGACTTCCCTTCATGGCAGCTTATTACCTGTCCTGTTCCTGAAGGGTAACGAGGCCGATATTCTTGTAACCGGCGGCAGAAATGCGGGCCATGACCTTCATCACGACGCCATAGGCCGCAGCGGTGTCGCCACGCACATAAATGCGCTCGTTGTAACCGGTCGTGGCAATCGCCTCGAGCTTCGGAACGACTTCGTCGATCGCGATCGGCGTTTCCTGTAGATAGATCTCGCCCGTCGGATTGACCGAAATGGTGATCGGCTGGGTATCGGAGTTCATCGCCTTCGCCTGCGTTTCCGGCAGGTCGATCGGTACGCCGACAGTCATCATCGGCGCGGCGACCATGAAGATGATCAGAAGCACCAGCATGACGTCGACGAGCGGCGTGACGTTGATCTCGCTGATGGCACCGCCACGACGGCGACCGCGACGTCCGCGGCGACCGCCACCCGATGTATTCGCTCCTCCTGCGGACATGCCCATGATCTAGCTCTCCTTCGTCGCGCGGCTTATTGCGCGGCCTGGCGCGGCTGCAGCTTCTCGTCGATCTGACGAGACAGGATGGCCGAAAATTCGTCGGCAAAGCCTTCCATGCGGGAATTGAGCTTGCCCGATTCAGCCATGAACTTGTTGTAGGCGATAACCGCCGGGATAGCGGCGACGAGGCCGATAGCGGTGGCAAGCAGTGCTTCGGCAATACCGGGCGCCACAACGGCAAGGTTGGTCGACTTCGAACCGGCAATCGCCTGGAACGAGGTCATGATACCGACGACGGTGCCGAACAGACCGATGAACGGACCGGCAGAGCCGATCGTTGCGAGCGAACCGAGGCGCGCCTCATATGCTTCGCTTTCGCGCGCCATGGTCACATCCATCGCGCGGTCGATACGCATCTGCAGACCGATCGGCGAACGCGCGCCGCGCTCGAAGCTCTTTTTCCATTCGCGCATGGCGGCAACGAAGATGGCGGCGAGACCGTTGTTCTGGCGCTCACCGAGCGTCCGGTAAAGCTCTTCCAGCGACTGGCCGGACCAGAAGACCTGTTCGAACTGGTCGAACTGCTTGCGTGCCTTGGTGAAGCTGACATATTTGTCGAGCACGATCGCCCAGGTCCAGATCGACGCACCGATCAGACCGATCATGACCAGCTTGACGATAAGTCCCGCCTGCATGAACAACGCCCACAGACTGACGTCATGCGTCGCGGCTTCCAAAGCTACCTGTTCCATCCAATATCCCCGAATCCAAACGCCCGGCTGCTGACCGGGCGGGTTCCAAAGCGCGCTTTCGCGAAAATCTTAAGTGACCAATCGGAAGCGCGGCCCTTAACCCCAAGAAGTCCTGAGTTTCAGCTTGGCTTCTCGCCTTCAAATTTGGTCAAAGGAAGGCGTGCGTTGCACAAATTCCTCAGGGTAGAGTAAGACTACATTATCGTTAACAATGCGTTACAACACCGCACCCCATCCCTCTGAAACGACTCGCAAAAACGCACGACCAACGGCGTTCTGGCGCTGACATGCGCTCCGTTGATATGCGCGGACGTAAGGTCGGCAGACCTGCAACCATCGGCAGGTTGAGCATTGCCGGTGCCTTGGTTATCCGGTCGCGACATTCCCGCCCTGCCTCAAGGCGATCCCGCGCGGCCCCGCGCCGAATATTTCAAAAGAGGAATAAATGCTTGTTTTTACACGCGCTGTTCTCGCTTCTGTGGTTGTCCTTTCGCCCGCATTCGCAAGGGATATCCCCGCAAGAACTGCCGGCCTCTGGCTTCTCAAAGCGGAAGACAACCCGTTTGTGGACTGGTCCATGTGCATAGACGAGGCCAGAAACGATTTTCTCGACACCGACGTCTGGGACAATTTTGAAAATGAGTGCAACATTCCGGCCTCCAGCACCCGAGGCTCATCGGGAAAGATCGAAGCAACCTGCAAACTTTCGGAGAAAACAGACGCGAAATTGCGCGTCACTTTTTCGGGAGACTTCAAGACCGGCTACATTTCGAATCGGCAACCCGGTTCGAGAACGCTCTCGGCAAGACAAACACGCTCCAAGCCGACGCCAGGGTCACCTATGCCGGGCAATGCCCGGATGACCTCAAGCCGGGCATGAAGAGGATGACCAGGAGTGGCTTGATCCTCCGCCCCTGACATCCAAAGGCAGCATGACGAGGCATTATGCCTTCGCGTCATGCCCCAGAAATTTCTCCGCGATCGTCTCCGGCAAACGCCGGGGCCTGCCATGCTTGTTGATCACGGCGATCACCACCTTCGCCGCGATCAGTAGCGTATCACCGCGACGAATCTCCTGATTGAGCACCATCTTGGCGCCGCCAGCCTTTTCCGTCGCCGTCATGATTGTGATGATGTCATCCATCCGCGCCGGCTGTTTGAAATCGATCTCCATGCGATGAACGACGAAGACGAGCCCCTCTTCGTCCGCCTCGATCAGCGCACTCTGTTCGCAGCCGAGGCATCGCAGATAATCGCTGCGCCCCCGCTCCAGAAAATGCAGATAACGGGCGTGATAGATGAGCCCGGAAAAATCCGTGTCCTCGTAATAGACCCGCTGCACGAGGCGATGACCGGTCGCGGTCAACTCGCCCGACAGGAGAAAATTTTCGCTATTCATATGGGCTGCCTTGGAAAAACCTTATCGTCCTCTGGATATTGGGAGCATGCCGCCCCACTATCCAACAGGCGTCATACTTCTTCCCTAACAGGAATTTTTGCAAAACCATTGGAGATTTTTATGAAGATTGCAGTCATGGGCGGCGACGGTTTCATCGGATGGCCGACATCCCTGCACCTCTCCCATGCGGGCCATGAGGTCCATATTCTCGACAATCTTTCCCGCCGCTGGATCGATACCGAACTTGGCGTGCAGTCTCTGACACCGATGGACAGTATCCAGGAGCGCACCCGCATCTGGCACTCTGAGACCGGCCGCCGCATCCATTTCAATCTCATCGATCTCGCCAAGGACTACGAGCTTCTGAAGAACTGGCTGGCAGAGCACCGCCCGGATGCGATCGTGCATTTCGCCGAACAGCGCGCCGCCCCCTATTCGATGAAGAGCGACCGCCACAAGAACTACACGGTCAACAACAACGTCAACGCCACGCATAATCTTCTGAACGCACTGGTCGAACTCGATCTCGACACCCACCTCGTCCATCTGGGCACGATGGGTGTCTATGGTTATTCGACGGTTGGCGCGGCGATCCCGGAGGGCTATCTGCCGGTCGGTATCGAGACGATGGGCGGCGAGACCGTTTCGCAGGAAATCCTCTACCCGTCCAACCCCGGCTCGATCTACCACATGACCAAGTGCCTGGATCAGCTTCTCTTCCAGTTCTACGCCAAGAACGACCGGCTCAGGATCACCGACCTGCATCAGGGCATCGTCTGGGGCACCCACACGGAACAGACCCGTATCCATGAGCAGCTGATAAATCGCTTTGATTATGATGGGGATTACGGGACGGTCTTGAATCGTTTTCTCATCCAGGCGGCGATCGGCTATCCACTCACCGTACACGGCACCGGCGGCCAGACACGCGCCTTCATCCACGTGCAGGATTCGGTCCGCTGCATCGAGATCGCGCTCAACAATCCCCCTGCCCGCGGTGGCAGGGTCGAGATCTTCAACCAGATGACCGAGACGCACCGCGTCCGCGATCTGGCAGAGATGATTTCGAAGATGACCGGCACCAAAATCGCCTGGCTGCCGAACCCGCGCAAGGAAGCACCGGAAAACGATCTTGTGGTGAAGAACGAGAAATTCCTCGAACTCGGCCTGAAACCGACCACGCTTGGCGAAGGCCTCCTGTCCGAGATCGTCGATGTTGCGAAGAAATACGCCTACCGCGTTGATCGCAGCCGCGTTCCGGCGGTTTCCGCCTGGACGAAAGACATTGCAGCAACCGTTGAGCGAGACCCGGAAGGCATGCGGCTGAAGTCGGTTTCTTAACGGGAAGAAGGCGAGCTATATCCGGGAAGTGAGAAGCGGAGCCAAAAAACTCGCCTCATTCCTGTTCTCGGACTTGATCCGGGGATGATCACAGGAATCTAGTCACGGCGCGTCGGCGCCGTGAAAGAACTTCCCTAACAAGAAAATTGCTTCTTCTGCGCCCAAAGATTTGGGTGCGCTGGATTTCCTGTGACAATCCTCGAGTTCAACCCGAGGAGCAGGAGTGAGGGATGCAGGAATGGCCGAGCTTACATCGACGACACATCGAAACGCCTTCGTTACACTGGTGACCAACGCAGACTACGTCAAAGGCGCAACCGCCCTCGTTCACTCGCTGCGCCACACGGGTACGTCGACTGACATCGTCATCCTCCACACCGGCGCAGTCGGCACGGATGCACTTATCCACCTTCAATCGCTCGGCTGTCGTCTCGTGTCCGTCGAACATCTTCCCATGTCTGACAGCTTCAATGAACGCCATGCCCGCAAGAACCTGCATGGCGCGGCTCCCTTCACCAAGGGCCGCAAACCTGACTTCCACACACCACTCGACAATTTCTGCAAGCTGCGCCTCTGGCAACTCACCGAATACCGCACCGTGGTCTTCCTCGATGCCGACGTGATCGTGCTGAAGAACATCGACAAGCTGTTCGAATACCCGGAATTTTCTGCAGCCCCGAACGTCTACGAGAGCCTTGCCGATTTCCACCGCCTGAACTCAGGCGTCTTCGTCGCAAAACCGTCGACAAGAACATTCGAACGCATGCTTGCGTCTCTCGACCAGCCGGACGCCTTCTGGCGACGGACCGACCAGACCTTTCTCGAAAGCTTCTTCCCCGATTGGCACGGTCTGCCGGTGACGATGAACATGCTGCAATATGTCTGGTTCAACATGCCGGCGCTTTGGGATTGGAGAAGCGTCGCCATCCTCCATTACCAATATGAAAAGCCGTGGGAGGTGAACCATCAGAAATCCGATCAGCTTCGCCCGCTGATCGAGCTTTGGCACGCATTTCATGACGGCGGGCACATCCCCGATATGTCCACCCTCCCCGGTCCGCAGCTTCCCATGCCCGGAGGCGCCACGTGAGGGTGCTGATCTCCGGCGGCACAGGGCTTGTCGGCCGCTATATCGTCGAGGGCCTGCTGTCGGCCGGGTATGCGGTCACGGTCGGCGCACGCAAACCACCCACGGCAGGTTTCTTCTCGCAACCGGTTGATTTCCGTCCGCTTCATCTCGATCCCAAGCTCGATCAGTCCGGCGCATTCGCAGGGATGGAAGCCTTCATCCACGCCGCATTCGATCATCTGCCGGGAAAATATCGAGGTGGTGAAGGCAGCAATCCGCAGCGCTTTCGGCGATTGAACCTCGACGGCTCGGTCAGGCTGTTCGAAGCAGCCAAAAGCGCCGGCGTCAAACAGACAGTCTTCCTCTCGAGCCGAGCTGTCTATGACGGCCTTCCGGCGGGAACGAAACTCACCGAGGATCTGGCGCTTCACCCCAATTCACACTACGGCAAGATCAAGCTTGCTGGCGAACAGGCTCTGAGCAGGCTATCCGGACCCGGCTTCACAACAACCTCACTTCGCGCCACCGGCGTTTACGGAGAGTTCCGTCCCAATAAATGGGACGGGCTCATCACTGACGCGCTCGCCGGCAGACCGCTTGCCCCGCGAGCAGGCACGGAAGTTCACGGGTGGGATGTGGCCCAGGCAGTCCGGCTCCTCTTGGAATCCGAAGCGTCATCCATCAGTGGGCAGAGCTTCAACCTTTCCGACGTTACCGTCGATACGAGATCGATCATCGAGAAACTGGGCCTTTCGGCCCAGCTTGTTGCCTTCACAACGCTTTCCGCCAATGTGATGGACACCGGAAAAATTCGCCGCATTGGCTGGCAACCCGGTGGCATGCGTCAGTTCGACGAGACAATGGCGATATTGGCCCGACAGCTTGGCAACACTCACTGATGATGTGAGGCATGCCGCTGAATATTCCCGTCACGCCCATGACGGTTCGGCTGCTGTTTCTCTTTTTTCCGGGTCTCTATGGCCCTGGCCTGTTCTTCGGCCCATTTCTGCCCGGCATCGCCACCCCATAAAAGCCAGGCAATATAACCGGTCGAAGGCTCATCATCGTTGCCGAAATTCTCGGCTCGCTTGTCCACCCTGTGCCGGGCGAAATAGCTCACCATTCTTTTCACGGTAAGATCGGAAAGCGACTTGCGATGTTGCAGGTCGCGGGCACGGGCGATACCGACGGTCGTGCCGCCGCGCCGGAATTTGGCCCTGAATTTCAGCCCTTTTTCGGCGGCAGCTGCAACCTCTGCCGGTGGACGGTTGTCGAGATCCTTTTCAGCCATGGGTCTTTTTCACCTCCGACTGACTTTTCAGCACGCGGTCACCGTCATCCTGCTTGATCAGGAATGCCGGCTCCTTGTCATCCGCCTTGCGCTTGATCTTGCGTTCGACATCCCCGGTGAATTTCTGGGTGACCTTCCCCTCCGCCTTGGAGCGTCCCCATTTCCATTCGACTTCGTTTCCGACTTGGATCTTCTGCATGCATGGCTCCTTTCGTCCCTTGGGGAACTCAAGCAGCCGGATGATGTTCCGAAATCAGTCTTTCAGATCGAGATCGCCATCCCGTTGAACGACATGGCGCGGGGAAGTCGGCAAGGTCTCGATTTCCTCGGCAATGAAATAGGGCGGAATATCGAGAGCCTTCAGAGCCTCCGTTGTTGCCAACACCCATTTGAATTCGAGTTCATGGGTATCGACCACGCGGTGGACGATATCGGTCGGATGGAACGGAAAGCTCTCCGGCAGCTCCATCCGATAGTAGAAACCGAGCTCGTGCCAGTCCTTGGACTCGTAGTGGAAAAAATTCTCGGCCACCCAGAGCAGCGGTCCGATCTCGGCCGTCACACCAAGCTCTTCGACCATCTCGCGTTTCAGCGTCTCTTCCGAGGTTTCGCCCATCTCGGCGCGTCCACCTGGAAACGTCCAGAACGGCTCATGCACGGCCCGATGGACGAGCACATGCCCGTCACGAAACGCCAGACCGGCAATGCGCATCTGAAAGATGCGCTTCGGCTTGAACTTCATGCGGATGCGAAGATCCTGCGGCTTGTCCTTGTTACTCATCTTCCAGACTCATGCGGAACTGCGCCGCTTCCATGTCCTTCGGCGGCTGCAGGCCGAGATGTTTCCATGCGACGGCAGTCAGCACGCGCCCCCGCGGCGTGCGCTGGATGAAGCCCTGCTGGATCATGTAGGGCTCGATAATATCCTCGATCGCATCCCGCGGCTCGGAGAGACCTGCGGCGATCGTCTCGATCCCAACCGGACCGCCGGCAAAATTCACCGCGATCATGTTGAGGTAGCGTTTGTCGAGCTGGTCGAAACCGGCATGGTCGACATTGAGGCGGATGAGCGCCTCATCGGCGATCTCCTTGGTCACCGCTTCCGCACGCGCCACTTCAGCAAAATCACGCACGCGACGCAGAAGACGTCCGGCAATGCGCGGCGTGCCTCGCGCCCGACGGGCGATCTCGCGGGCACCATCGTCCGTCATGTTGAGCCCCATCAACCGCGCCCCGCGGCGCACGATGCCTTCCAGCTCCTCGACGGTATAGAAAGAAAGCCGCACCGGAATGCCGAAACGGTCGCGCAGCGGCGTCGTCAGCAGGCCTATCCGGGTAGTGGCGGCCACCAACGTGAATTTCGAAAGATCGATCTTCACTGAACGCGCAGCCGGTCCCTCACCGATAATCAGGTCGAGCTGAAAGTCCTCCATGGCGGGATAGAGGATTTCCTCGACCGCCGGATTGAGTCGATGGATTTCATCAATGAACAGCACGTCGCGTTCTTCGAGATTGGTCAGAAGTGCAGCCAAATCCCCCGCCTTGGCGATGACCGGGCCGGAGGTCGAGCGAAAATTGACGCCGAGTTCCTTCGCCATGATCTGCGCAAGCGTCGTCTTGCCGAGACCGGGCGGGCCGACGAACAACACATGGTCCAGGGCCTCGCCGCGGTTCTTCGCCGCCTCGATGAAGATCTTGAGGTTGGCGCGTGCTTCCGCCTGCCCGGTAAACTCGTCCAGCGATTGGGGGCGCAAGGCCGTATCGAGATCTTCGCCCCGCTTTTCCGGCGAGATCAGGCGGGTTTCGTCATTCATGAGGCATTTCCGTTCGAACCAGTTGTCCAGTCATTACACGACATCGGCAGAATACGCAGCCGCGAACGCCGTTAACGCGCCAGTTCCTTCAGCCCAAGCCGGATCAGCTTGGCGCTGTCTGCCGCCTCGCCCGCCGTCTTCAGCGCGGCCGCAACGGCATTGGCCGCCTGATCGCGCGAATAACCGAGATTGGTCAGCGCTGACACGGCATCGGAAACCGGTGCGGCGGCAACGCCCTCACCCAGTTCCTGCTTGAGGCCGATATTGGCGGACGCCTCGCCGGCAAAGGCCGGTGCCTTGTTTTTGAGTTCGGTCACGATGCGCACCGCCACCTTCGGCCCGACGCCCGGAGCCCGCGAGACCGCCGTCTTGTCCTGCAACGCGATCGCATTGGCGAGCTCACCTGGCGTCAGCGTCGAAAGAACGGCAAGCGCAACCTTGGAGCCGACCCCCTGGACGCTCTGCAAAAGTCCGAACCATTCGCGCTCCAGCGCCGAAACGAAGCCGAACAGCTTCAACTGGTCCTCGCGCACATATGTCTCGATGAACAGGATCGCCGCCTCGCCGACATTCAGCCGCGACAGGGTTCGCGAAGAGCAGAAGGCCTCGTAACAGACACCATGCACATCGATGAGCACATAATCGGTGCCGATCTCGTCGATAGTGCCTTTGAGCTTGCCGATCATGTCTTATGTCCTGAAAGAGGATGAGTGTCGGGCGCGATCAGATCGATACCCGGAAAATAGCTGCGATATCCGGATGGATCGCGCGTTAGCAGTTTATAACCGCGGATGGTCGCGTGCGCCCCGATCAGAAAATCCGGCAGGATACGGTCCCGTTGTCCGCCAGCTGCGCGATACCGGCGAAAGGCGTAGGAGGCCGCGAACGCAGCCGGCCAAGGCAGATTTTCACGCACGAACTGATTGCGCGGCAGGAGCGCGTCAACCGTTTCAATATCATCGTAGCGGTAGGAAAATTCCGAAAAGATGATCTGGTTGATAATCACGCTGCCGCGCGCCATAGCCGCCAGCAGTTGCTGGCGTGACCATTCGAGCCAGTTGGCGTCGCGCACGGCAAGGTCGACGAGAATATTGGTGTCGATGAGCGTTGCCATGCGGTTTACCGATCGCGGGTGACGCGCATGAGCGCATCGGCATCAACCGCCTGGTCACCTGTACCACCCAGTTGGTCGAGCGTAGCGATGAAACGATCGAGCCTCGCACGATCCGCGTCCGCAGTCGTCCCGTGTTTCGGTGTGAGCGTAATCACCCCGCCTTCCACACCAAAGATCACTTCGCTGTTCGGGGTGATGCCGACCAGTTCGCGAAGATCCCGCGGAATGGTCACCTGCCCCTTGGATGTTACACGCATGACCGTCTCTCCTTCGAGTAAGAAAATATCTTACCTGAAGAACAAGTCAAGAACAAACCTTAAGCCCGTTACCCGGCAAGCGCCTGGCGCATCCGGTTTCCGCCGCGGTTATGGGCGTGGCAGATGGCGATGGCGAGTGCGTCGGCGGCGTCATCGCCCTTGAACTCCACCTTCGGCATCAGGATCTTCAACATCATGTGGATCTGTTTCTTGTCGCCATGGCCGACACCGATCACCGACTTCTTCACGGCATTCGGCGCATATTCCGAAACCGGCAATCCGGCGCGTGCCGGCACCAGCATGACGACGCCGCGCGCCTGACCGAGCTTCAGCGTTGCGACTGCATCCTTGTTGACAAAGGTCTGTTCGACCGCCGCTTCGTCCGGCTTATGGGCATGTACGACCTCGGCAAGTCCGTCATGCAACTGGCACAGGCGGGAAGCAAGATCCAGATCCCCATCCGACGTCACGGTGCCGGATGCAACGAAACGCAGGCTGTTGCCGATTGTGTCGATCACACCCCAGCCGGTGCGCCGCAGCCCGGGGTCGATGCCGATGATTCGAATGATGTCTGCCATGTCTCACCCTACATTCACCCGGACTTGATAGCCACTGAAATATGAACAAAACGGAAACATCAGGTTCCGCCTGGTTAACGCGCTGCTAACCATATGCCGTTCTACTAACATGACCTGTGCAACGACGGCCGCATTTCCGCGTTCTGGGTGTTCTCGAATGATACGAGAGGGAGAGAGGGCGATGTCTGAGCGCCAACGATTGTTCATGAAGATCACGGTTCTGCTCGTGTTGCAGAATGGCCTGTTGGCGATGATCGCATCCAATCTTTCTCCGGGCATGTCTCCCGCCATGAAGGCGGCCTTGGCAGCGGGCGTCCTTGTTTTCTCATTGACGACGGCCATGATGGCCACCCGCATCGCCGGCGGTCAGGCAACACGGCCGATACCGACCCGAATATCGCTTGGTGCTTCGACGGAAAACAGCGCACTCCCCGGCCCGGAACCGGCGTCGATTTCCAAGGCGTTTCCATCATCGCCGTCACGAACTCCCCTGACCGGCCCGCGCCTTGCTGCTGTGAAGAGCGATCATCTGCCAAATGCCCCTGCCGACGGCGGCCGCCTGAAAGCCTCGGAAGAAGCGCTCAAGGCCTTGGATGCCGGCTTGCGGCGCCTTGCGACCGGCGACTTGTCGGTAAGTCTAGATACACCCTTCGCTGAAGGTTTCGAGGGACTTCGTGCTGACTTCAACAGGGCGGTGAGTTCGCTCAACGAAAGCCTGACGACGATCATCGCCTCGGCGGGAACACTGCATGCCGAGTGCGCGGAGGCACGTATCAGACTGGCGCAGGAACGCTCGCTGATTCCGGATTCACTCCCGGCCCTTTCCATCGCAGGCAACGGCCTTAGGGACATCGCGGACCTGTTGCGTGAACAGGATATCGCGCTGAGGGAGATGGTGGCGATTGCCGTTGACGCCAAGGCATATTGTGAGCGGAACCGCAAAACCGCATCCGAGGAGGTCAAGGTTAGCGAGAGCCTGCACCGTTCGGAAAAACAGGTTGGCGAGATCGCCGCACTCATGCGCGACGTCGCTTTCCGCACCAACATGCTTTCCGTCAGCGCCAATGTCGCGGCGGCAAACATGGCCGCACCGCAGGAAGCTCTGCCGGTCTTTGCCGCAGAACTGCGCGACATGGCTGAAGCGAGCGCTACGGCGGCTAAACAGGCCTCTCTTCTGGAGCGTGACGTTACGCTTTGCCTCAAGCACGTTCGCTCGCAGGCGGATCACATGTCGCAGCAGGAGCAGCACCTTCGCGAGAGCTTCGAGACAATCGACGATAAGCTCACGGTGATCTCCGAAGCATCGGCGGTGTCATCCGACATGGTTGTCCGCAGCGGCATCATTCTCGACGGCGCCCTCAAACATTCAGGCCAGCGCCGTTCGCTCGACCATGCACTGGAAACGACGCTTGAACGCATGGCGCAGGAGCTTGCCGTAATCAACCGGCATTGCGGACGCTTCATCCATATAACGGTGCTGTACGACGACCAAACCCCGCCGGATACCCGCCCGCCTCACCACCGCAGCCATCTGAGGCTGGTGAAGACGTAAGAGCACCATAGTCTCGTCATGCTTTTCTCCGCCCAAGGGTCGCATCCGCGGTTTCGGCTCCCTAGATAGGAACAATCCATTTGTTCCTTTCCAAGGTAGATCCATGATTCCGTTCTCGATACTTGACCTTTCGCCGGTCGGTGAAGGTTACTCGGTGCGCGAGGCGCTCGACCAATCCCGCCTCATGGCGATCAAGGCAGAAGAGCAGGGTTACAAGCGCGTCTGGCTGGCCGAACACCACGGCATGCCCGGCATTGCCAGTGCCGCTACATCCATCGTCATCGCCCATGTGGGTGCGGCCACGAAAAAAATCCGCGTCGGCTCCGGCGGCGTCATGCTGCCCAATCACTCGCCTCTCGTGATCGCCGAACAGTTCGGCACGCTGGAAGCCCTTCTGCCGGGACGCGTAGACCTCGGCCTTGGCCGCGCGCCCGGTACCGACATGCGCACCGCCAGCGCGCTTCGACGCAACATGGAA
Source organism: Pseudomonadota bacterium (assembly GCA_023451735.1). GTDB lineage: Bacteria > Pseudomonadota > Alphaproteobacteria > Rhizobiales > Rhizobiaceae > Neorhizobium. The sequence continues at coordinate 150,582 of JAEXYH010000037.1, forward strand.
GCAGGCGCTGAGAATTTTCCGCAGGATATCGTCGAGCTGAAACACCTGCTCGGCACGCCGGTCGAGAACCAGGCGATCATCGCAGTTCCCGGCACCGAGGCTAATGTGCCGCTCTGGCTTCTCGGCTCCAGCCTCTACAGCGCTCATCTCGCTGCGGCACTGGGGTTACCCTATGCTTTCGCCTCCCATTTCGCGCCCGACATGCTGATGGACGCGATCGCGATCTATCGGGAACGTTTCCAGCCATCGGCCGAACTCGACAAGCCCTATGTCATGGTCGGCGTCATGGGCGTTGCTGCCGATACCGACGAAGAGGCCGAACGGCTGTTCACCTCGTCGCAGCAGCAGTTCGTCAACCTGCGCAAGAACGTCCGCACCCAGTTCCCCAAGCCGCTCGACAGCATGGAAGGCTTCTGGACGCCGATGGAAAAGATGAGCGTGGAACATACGCTTCGTTACGCAGCCGTTGGATCCGTGCAGACGATCGAAGCTCAACTGAACGAATTCCTGGCGGAGACCGGGGCTGACGAACTGATCGTCTCCATGCCGATCCACGACATCGACGCGCGCCTGCATTCGGTAGAATTGTTCGCCAGCCTGCCGATGATGGAAAAAACGATAGGCTGATACGAAAACGGGCCGGTAAAACCGGCCCGTTTCAAATTGCACTATCGAATAGGTATCAGGCCGAAAGCTTGGCCATGACTTCGTCCGACACCTCGAAGTTCGAATAGACGTTCTGCACGTCGTCATCGTCTTCCAGGTTGCCGATCAGCTTCATCAGCGACTGCGCCTTTTCCTCGTCGACTTCGATCGTGTTCTGCGCCTTCCAGATCGCCTTGACGGTTTCGGCTTCGCCGAGCACCGCTTCCAGCGCCTTGGACACTTCGTTCATGTCCTCGAAACCGCAATAGATCGTATGGCCTTCTTCGTCGGAAACGACGTCATCGGCACCAGCTTCGATCGCCGCTTCCATCACCTTATCGGCATCGCCAACGGAGAGCTTGTAGGTGATTTCGCCAACGTGGTCGAAGGAGAAGGAAACCGATCCGGTTTCGCCCAGCGCACCACCGGCCTTGGTGAAGATCGAACGCACGTTCGATGCGGTGCGGTTACGGTTGTCGGTCAGTGCTTCGACGATAACGGCCGTGCCGCCCGGGCCGTAGCCTTCATAGCGAACGGAATCATAAGACTCGGCGTCGGCACCCGATGCCTTCTTGATCGCACGGTCGATATTGTCCTTCGGCATCGACTGTGCCTTGGCGTTCTGCACGGCGAGGCGCAGCGCGGCATTCATCGACACGTCGGGCAAACCGGTTTTCGCAGCAACGGTGATTTCGCGCGCGAGCTTGGAGAACATCTTGGAACGGATACCGTCCTGCTTGCCCTTTCGGTGCATGATGTTTTTGAACTGTGAATGGCCAGCCATGGCACCCCTGATAGTTTAGCCTGTTTGGGAATGGGGCCTTATAATTTCGATAGCGCCCCCGTTCAAGGCATTTCGGTCACGCCGCTCCCGCAGCCCGCCGAAATGAGCAGGAACAAAGCCTTTGCCACTCCGTTTGACTTTTCGACGACAACAAAAGGAGACGCGAAAAGATGGCAAGCCTCACCGAAGCCCGCGAAGCACCCGAACGCCAGCTGTGGGACGAGATCAACAGCGTCCATGCCGGCATGCTTGGCCTGGAAGGCGCGCATATGCATTTCCAGCCGATGGCACCCAATGTCGACACCAAGACCAACACGATCTGGTTTTTCACCAAGACGGATACGGATCTGGTGCGCGCGATCGGTGCCGGCGGCCGGGCGCATTTCTGTGTCACCGGCAAGAACCACGATTATCACGCATGCCTGTCGGGCCTGATCGAAGTCCGCCCCGATCTCGCCAAGCGCGATGAATACTGGAGCGCGGTGACCGCAGCCTGGTACGAGCACGGCAAGGATGACCCGCTACTGACAATGCTGGCCTTCAAGGTCGACGATGCCGAGATCTGGGCATCGACCAACAGCACGCTGAAATTCGGCTGGGAGATCGCCAAGGCGAACATGAAGGACGAAAAAGTGCCGGAGGTCGGCGTCAAGCAGCATCTCACTTTCTCGGCGTTTCATTAAACCCGAGACTGTTGCAGGGGCTCCTACAGCCCCTGCGGCACCAGGATTGTCGGCTTCTTCGGCAGCGATCGCATCGACACCCTGAGCGTCTTTTCCTTCGCATAGGCAATGTCGAATTTCCCATCGAACATGGCCAGAAACGTATCGAGCGGCGGCCCGAAACGATGCATCGGCAGGATCAGCGAAGAGCGCAGCCGCTGCACGACGCGGCTCATGCTGTCCGCTCCCATCGTCAAACCGCCATCGACAGGCACCATCAGGATATCAAGGCGCCCGATCTCCGTATATTGCGTTTCGTTGAGTTCGAAATGCAGATGGCCGAGATGACCGATGCACAGCCCGGCCACCTCGAAGATGAAGATCGAATTGCCGTTCTCTTCGATACCGCCGCCCCAGTTGCGGATGTCGGAAACGACATTGCGGATATAGACATCTTCTATCATCTCCCGATGAACGGCCTTTTCACCCGGCACATCGCTCCAGCCATGCAGCACGGTCTTGATCCCCGGATCGGGAGTCAGCGAATAATGGGTCGAATGCGCCCGGTTCATTGTCACCACATCCGGCAGCCTGTCGGGCTGATAAACGCCGCTGTAATCCGTCGCGATCCCGATACCGCCCGGCGTCTCGATGAAATAGGTGGAATGACCGACGAAGGTGATCTTCACCTCCTCCCGCTCGGCAAGTGCCAATGCTCTGCCAGCCTGAGCAAGCTGCACGCCCGGCGGCGTAAAACTCGCGAACCGCACATTCGGCAGCTTCTGAGCGATCGCCTGACACTGGCTGATAGGCAGGCCCGCGTCCTGGGCATAGGCCGAAGAAAATACCGAGAGAAGAAAGGCCGAAAAACCGAATGCGAGAGTTCGCAGCTTCATGCCACACTCCGAGAACCGCGTTCATGCTTATTCCGGGTAAAAGGATGGGCGAAGCCGTCGGGAGCGTCCAGCAGACATTGCCGATCAACGCCTCACAATTCCGTCATTCGGCTTCGTCCTAAGCCCGATGAGATATCGGTGTCACCCCTGCAGCGTCAGCGTCAGATGATCAGCACCCGGTGCCCGAACGGCGTATCGTCATCGAAATTGCGTGTGCCGATCCGCTCGCTCTCACCCGAAAGCCTGCTGTCTTCCGCCGCATCGTCGTGTTTTTCCGGTGCTGTGGCCTCCAGCGGTCGATGCAGATGCCGATCGTCAAGAGAGCCTGACGGATCTTCCTCTTCCGCGGTCTCTTCACGTTGTTCGCGAAATCGCTTCATCGCCGCAAGGTCGGCGTTTATCTGGGACTGACGTTCGGCCGCCCAGACATTGTCGGGTTCGGCCCGGCTGACGACGCTGCTATCGACCTGCGTCGCAGCGGATGCCGACGTCGAAGATATGCGGCTTACGGGCGTTACCATCAAATATCCTCCAATACGCAGCCCCCTGCCCGACACAAGCGCCGGGGCAGAAGATCACATGCAAGGATGATAGCATGAAAGCCGCAGCGTCCCAATCAACGCCAGAAGCTCGGAATGGTTTCCGCAAGCCGCGGCCCGATCCTGAGCGGCTCGATCTTTTCGGCAAGACCGGTCGAATCCGAAATCTCGATCCCGAGACCGCACAGCGTAGCCGGGCCATGCGCCGCCTCGAAACGACCCTTGGGCATTTTCGAGATGAAACGGTTGAGCGGCTCTTCCTTCTCCATGCCGAGAGACGAGTCGTAATCGCCGCACATGCCGGCATCCGACATATAACCGGTGCCGCCGTTCAGGATCTGGCAATCGGCGGTCGGCACATGCGTATGGGTCCCGACGACAAGCGAGGCGCGCCCGTCGACGAAATGGCCAAAGCACTGCTTCTCGCTGGTCGCTTCCGCATGGAAATCGAAGATGATCGCATCCGCCTGCTCCTTCAACGGAGCGGCATCAAGGATCGTCTCTGCGCTTTTGAAGGGATCGTCGAGTTCGGGATGCATGAACACCCGGCCCATGATGTTTGCGACCAGCACGCGCGCACCGTTACGGGCATAAAACACACCGGACCCCTTGCCGGGCGTACCGGCGGGATAATTCGCGGGCCGCAGGAACTGGTCATGACGACCGGCAAAGCTCACGGCTTCCTTCTGGTCCCAGACATGGTTGCCGGTGGTGACGACGTCGGCACCGGCATTGATGGTCTCGAGAAAGATGTCTTCGGTGATGCCAAAGCCGCCTGCCGCGTTCTCGCCATTGACGATGACGAAATCGAGCTTCAGGTCGGAAATCAGGCCCGGCAGTTTTTCCCATACAGTCGTGCGGCCGGTCTTGCCGACCATGTCACCTAGAAAGAGAAGGCGCATTCCTATCCAATCTTCGCAATGGCCTCATCGGACAGATCGCGAAAGCCGCTTTCTGTCAGGATCCCGTGAAGCCTTATATCATGAGGTTCGTCGGGAACTGATGCCACTTCCTGGCAGTCGAATGCAATGCCGATCAGCCGTGGATTGCAGCCTTTTTGCTGGAAACGGTGAATCGCGCGGTCATAATAGCCGCCCCCATAACCAATCCGGTGACCTCTGCTGTCGAAGGCCGCAAGCGGCACCAGCATGATGTCGGGTTCGAGTTCGGGCGCATCAGGCCCGGGCCCGACGGTACCGAAGACACCCGCGACAAGCTCGCCCCCATGCACAAGTTCCCGGAAAACGATGGTTTCCTTGTCGAGCACCACCGGCACGCAGATCCGCGCGCCTCGTTCTCTCAGCAGATCCATCAACGGTCGGACATCCACCTCCGAACGGATTGGCAGGAAACCCGATACGACCGTCTGCCCGCCAAGATCGATCGCCGCCATGCCATGCGCTGCCAGCGACAGGCTTTTTTCCACGCGTTCCGCGGCACCGATCGCATCACGCGCCGCGAGCCTTTCGGCCCGCAGCGTGGTCTTGATGGCCTTGCCCGACATCAGCCCTTCTCAGCTGCGCGAGACACCAGCAGCTTGTCGATCCGGCGGCCGTCGAGATCGACGACTTCGAAAGTCCAGCCATGCGTCGTGAACTTCTCGCCCAGTTCCGGCAGGTGCTTCAACTCGTCCAGCACGAAACCGGCAACGGTCTCGTAACCCGGATCCTCTTCGACCGAAATACCCATCTGATCGGCGAATTCATCCACCGGCATCCAGCCGGCAATGAGAAACGATCCGTCGTCCCGCGCCACGATGGCAGGCTCTTCGGTCGCATTCTCCTGGAACACGCCGGTAATCGCCTCAAGCACGTCGCCCGAGCTGATGATACCTTCGAAATGGCCGTATTCGTCGTAAACGAGCACCATATGCGCTGGCGCCTTTCTCAGCGCCTGGATCACGTCAAGCGCGCCGGTCAGGTCGGAAACGACCGGGGCTTCGCGCATGGCGGCCTGAATATCGAACTGCCTGCCGCCTGCCATGAAGTCATAGGCATCCTTGACGAACAGCACGCCAAGGATTTCGTCGGAACTTCCCTTGCGAACCGGCAGGCGCGAGCGCGTCGTGGCACGAAGCTGGGCGCGGATTTCCTCCGGCTCATCTTCCGTGTCGATCACCTCAACATCACGGCGCGGCGTCATCAGGCCACGTGCGGTGCGGTCGGCGAGGCGCATGACGCCGGAAATCATCTCGGATTCACCGCTTTCGATGACACCGGCACTCTGCGCTTCGGCAAGAACCGTGCGGATTTCCTCATCGGTCACCTTGTCATCCGACTCGCCTTTCTGACCGAGAACAGTCAGCACGAAGCGGCCGGAAATATCGAGGAACCAGACGATCGGCGCACCGATTGTCGCAACAAGCTTCATCGCTGGCGCGACGCGCGCAGCCACGGCTTCCGGCGCGCGCAGGGCGATCTGTTTTGGCACCAGCTCACCGAGGATCAGCGACATATAAGTGATGATGACAACGACACCGCCGACACCAAGCCAGTCGGCAAGGTTTTCCGCCATGCCCTGAGCTTCTAGCCAGCCCGTCAGGCGCGTACCAAGGGTCGCGCCGGAAAATGCGCCGGAAAGAACGCCGACCAGCGTGATGCCGATCTGAACGGAAGAAAGAAAACGGCCCGGATCTTCGGCGAGCTTGATCGCGGTGGCGGCACCCCGGTTCCCTTGCTCAGCCATGACCTTGAGACGGACGGGGCGGGAAGATACGACGGCCAGTTCCGACATTGCCAGAACACCATTCAGGACGGTGAGTGCAATGACGATGAGAATTTCGGTTAACAAAAGGTGCTCTTAGGCTGGGACAATATCCTGCGCACAAAACGTTGACCGCTTACCCGCGGCTGCCGTTGACTTCCTTATGTGATCTCGCGCGCAGTTCGGAAAACCGTGGACCGGTTCTCGGAACTGCGCACCTTCACCTTTGAGCAGAAATCATAAGGTCGGCGTGATAGTATTGCAATGGCTGGAACATGGGAAGCTGCGCGGCAATCAGACCGACAAATCGATCGTCATTTCCGCACGCGTACCCACCGGCCGCTCGACATACTGAATGGCCGACCCGAGCGTGGATGCCATCGATTTCACGATCCGGCTTCCCAGGCCTGTTCCCTTGACGACATCACCCTCTTTCCAACCTACCCCGTCGTCCTCCACGGCGAGCAGCGCCTTGCCATCCGGCTGACGCGTCAGAAGGACGCGGACTTCGCCCTCGGTTCCCGGCTCGTAAGCGTATTTCAGCGCGTTGGTCAGAAGCTCGGTGACAATCATGCCGACGGAGACAGCACGATCCGATGTCAACATCACCTCGTCGGCGGAGAGCCGGATCGACGGCCCCTGGCGGTCGGTCACGGTACCCTGCACCTCGTTGACGAGCGTGCCGAGATACCTGTCCATCTCCACCTGCCGCACATCGTCCGACGTGTAGAGGCTTCGATGCATGCCTGCGATGGCAGTGATCCGCGCCTGCGTTTCGGCAAGCGCGGCTTTCACGTCGTCATTCTTGCTGCTTCCAGCCTGCAGCCGGATCAAGGCCGCAACCAGCGCGAGACTGTTGGCCACGCGATGATTGACTTCGGCAAGCAGGACTTCCGCCCGTTCCTTGCCGATCCGGATTTCCTGGTCAGCCTTTTCCTTCTCGCGCCACAGGTCTGCGGTCGAGATCGCCTGGCCGATCGCATTCTGCATCAGCGGCAGGAACTCGTCGCCGACGGTCTTGATGACATAATCGGAAGCGCCGTTCTTCATCGCTTCGATGGCGATCGTCGCTTCGCTGGAACCGGTGACGTAGATGACCGGGGCCGAGCAGCCACGTTCCTGCAGGCGATGGAAGATATCCATCCCGGTTTCGGCGCGAAGATAGTGGTCGAGAACGATCGCATCGATCCCGCCCTTTTCGAACGCCGCCATGGCGCTTTCCCCGTCGACGGCGGTGACGACATTGTAACCGGCGCGTCCGAGATGGCGTTCCGCGAGACGGGCCAGGGCGACATCGTCGTCAACATAAAGGATCGTTCGCGGCATATCTTCTCGTTATTGTCCGGGTATCTGCATCACCGAAAAGAACAGGCCCAACTGTCGAATGGCGTGTGCAAAACTATCGTATTCTACTGGCTTTGTAATATAGACATTCGCGCCGAGATCGTAACAGCGCTGAATTTCCCGCTCGTCGTCCGTCGTCGTGAGGATCACCACGGGCAGCCGTTTTGCATGAGGGTTGGACTTCACCTTCTCGAGGATGTCAATACCCGACATATCGGGCAGGTTGAGATCGAGCAGGATCAGGAGATGGCGATCGCTGCTGACCGTCCCCGAACGATCCTTGCCGAGGATGTAGTCGAGCGCATCGGTACCGTTGGCAAATGGAACGATCTCGTTGTTGACGCCCGCGCGGCGCACATTCTTCTCGATCAGACGGGCATGTCCCTCGTCATCCTCGATCATGACGATGGTAACTTCCTTGCCGGCAGCTTTCATGGCCCGCTACTCCTAACATACTGGGACAAATCCATGGGCAGACGGATGACGAATGTCGCTCCGCCGCCCAGCGTGGATGTCACAGTAATTTCACCACCTAAATTTCTGACTAACGATCGCACGTGTGCGAGCCCTATCCCCTCACCCGGCTTGTCCTGCACACCGGCCCTGCGGAAAAGCTCGAAGACGCGCTCGTGATCTTCCGGGGCTATCCCGCGACCATTGTCCGCCACCTCGATCCGGACTGTGCTGCGTCCCATCGGGAACGCCTACACCGAAAGGTTAAGCGGCCGCTCCGGGTGTTTGTATTTCACCGCATTGTCGAACAGGTTACCGAAGATCTGCTCCATTGAAAACCGGTCGGTCAAAAGGCCGCGGGCCGCGCCGACCGAGATACTGACCTCGCCGCCGGTTTCACTGACCTGATGATGGACGCTGGCAGCCGTCGTCTCAAGCAACTCCCCGAGATCGATACGTTCAGGCTTCAGTTCGCGGCGGCCATCGCGCGAAATCTTCAGGATCGCGTTGATCAGCGCATCCATCTTCTTGGTCGAGGAGCGGATGAACCCGATTGCCTCGGGCAAATCCTCCTCCACCGCAAGACGCGCCTCGCGCACCTCGTCCTCGCTGGGTTTGTTTTCGTCCGCCAGAACATAGCTGCTGATGGCTTTCAATGACGCATCGAGTTCGCTGGTAAAGCCCATGATATTGACCAGCGGCGCCCTCAGGTCGTGGGAGACGATATAGGCATATCGCTGGATTTCGCGATTGGCCTGGATCAGGTCTTCGGTACGCTCGTTGACGCGCTCTTCAAGCCCGACATTCAACTCCTCGACCTCGGCCCGGGCATGATCCAGCTCCCGCACATGCTGCATCACCAGAGCAATCGCACCTCCAACGACGAGAATGATCATCAGGCCGCCGCCGAGCGTGACGTATTGAAGTGTTCCCGCGCTTTCGCGTATCTCGCCGATGCCTTCTATAAGGTGTCCGTCCAGCTCCTGCACAGTTGCGCCGATCGTCTGCCGAAGCTGCTGCATGACGACAAAACCGGATTCGTTGCGCACGATGGCCGCGGCCTCTGCAACCTTGCCTTCGCTCGCAAGATTGAGCGTCGATTGCATCTCCGTCACCTTCTCGGCGATCAGGCGGCGGATGTCCTCAAGCGGCACATCGACCGTGCTTTGATTGGTCACGACGCGGTTCAACCGGTCGACCTGCGCCGGAAGTGCCTCAAGCGCCTTCTGGTAAGGTTCGAGAAAAGCCTCGTTCTGCACGAGAAGATAACCGCGTTGGCTGGACTCCGCCGAGTTGAGCAGGATCAGCATGTCGGCGGCAACGGATCGCACGGCCCTCAGTTTCGTAACTTCGTCGAAATAGCTCCGCGTCATGCTCGCCAGAAAGAAAGACGATAGAACGATGGCGAGCAGCAGCCCTGCACCGATCAAAAGCATGAGAAGCGAAGATCGGGCAAACTTGGCATTCGAAAAGGGCATGAAGAAAAACCGTCGATTGAGATAGACGGAATGACCTTGGCCGCAACGCCGGCATTGTCAATGCATATCCGGCCGGAGCCGGAAAGCATGCACGACAATCGCAAAAGAAGAGCGCGATCCACGGCGACCGATGGAGGTTTACGATCCTGGGTGCCTACAAACGTAGGTGGGCACCGTGTGTCCAAGCCCACGGGCCTGGTCAGGGACAGCTCCCTTTGGATCGAGTATGGCCCCAGGGATTGTGGTTCCTGTCGGGAAGCGCAGAACGCGATGGCAATATATGTTCGATCCACTGGCAGCGCCAGTAGCCCAGGATCGAATTTTTGCAGCGATCAGTTGATATCGGCAGGCGTGCGTCCGTTGAGCTTTGCGGCAAGTCCTTCGATCCGCACGGCAAGTTCGCCGATGGTCGAAACCAGCGCCTGCTCGTTGCGCTGCTGCACTTCCATCGATCCGTCCTGATTGGACCGCAAGGAGGCCAGCTCCGCTTCGAGCGCCGAAACCTTGCGGGTCATTTCGGACAGTTCGTCCATGATCATGATGCCGGCCATGACCGTGATCCTCAGGTCGCCTATCTCGCCGAACTGGCCCTTGAGGTGCCCGACATAGCGGTCGAGCCGGTCGGCGAGTTGGGTCAGGTGGTCCTCCTGCCCCTCCTCGCAGGCCATGCGATAGGCCTTGCCATCGATCGTGACTGTAATCTGAGCCATCAAATTCTCCCGTCAGCGATCGAGCACGGCGCGGATCGTCTCCATGGCGGTCACCAATCGACGCGACACTTCTCGATTGACTTCTTCCAGTCGATTGGCGCGAAATTGCGACTGATCGAGTTCCTGGGCCAGACGGGCGCGGTCGGCATGGACCCGACGAACCTCGCCATCGACGTCGCGGTTCTCGCGCTGACGCTCGATACGGGCATCCACGGCGTTTTCCAGACTGCCCACCGCTGCGCGCAGTTCCGAAAGCGCCACCTCAACCGTCTTTTCTGCCGGCATCCATCATATCCCGTGAGAATGCGAAGAAGACCGAATCGTGCAGCCAAACCTCGCCATTAGGTAAAACAGATTAAGCACCGCTTGAAAGCCGGTCAACAAACCACCACTGTCTCGGCATCATCGACTTGTGGATCATGCGCCTTATATCGTTTTTGTACATGACTGCTTACATATTGGGCGGCCGGCTGCGAACGTGCTCATTATCTGACACCCCGGCCCCTGCTTTTGTTGACTTGCGCGCCTCACCTGCTAAGGATCAGGCGCTCCCTCAAATGGCCCTTCAACGGGCCTCTGACCGACACTCGGATACAGTGGATTAGCCATGACTTCTCGCGAACAAAACGACCGGATGGCAAATGCGATCCGTTTTCTTGCCATGGATGCCGTCGAAAAGGCGAATTCCGGCCACCCAGGCATGCCGATGGGCATGGCCGACGTGGCAACGGTCCTGTTCTCCAAATACCTGAAGTTCGACCCGACGAAACCGAACTGGCCGGACCGCGACCGTTTCGTGCTGTCAGCCGGCCACGGCTCGATGCTTCTCTATTCGCTCCTGTATCTGACCGGTTATGAGGACATGACCGTCGAGGACCTGAAGGGCTTCCGCCAGCTCGGCTCCAAGACCGCCGGCCACCCGGAATATGGTCACGCCACCGGCATCGAGACCACCACCGGCCCGCTCGGCCAGGGCATTGCCAATGCCGTCGGCATGGCGATCGCCGAGCGCAAGCTCGCCGACGAATTCGGCTCCGACCTGCAGGATCACTATACCTACGTGATCAACGGCGACGGTTGCCTGATGGAAGGCATCAGCCATGAAGCGATCGCGCTTGCAGGCCACCTGAAGCTGAACAAGCTGGTTCTCTTCTGGGACGACAACTCGATTACCATCGATGGCGCGGTATCCCTGTCGGATTCGACCGACCAGATCGCCCGCTTCAAGGCGGTCCACTGGAACACGATCCAGATCGACGGCCATGACCAGGCCGCGATTGCCGATGCGATAGAACAGGCCCACAAGTCCGACCGCCCGACCTTCATCGCCTGCAAGACGACGATCGGTTTCGGCGCTCCGAACAAAGCCGGCAGCCACAAGGTTCACGGCTCGCCGCTCGGTGCGGAAGAAATCGCCGCCACCCGCAAGGCGCTGAACTGGGAATACGAACCCTTCGTCGTTCCGAACGACGTGCTCTCCGAATGGCGCGCCGCCGGCACCCGCTCGGTCGAAACCGTCAAGGCATGGGAAGGCCGCCTCGAAAAGTCCGACAAGAAGGCTGAGTTCGACCGCCGTTTTGCCGGTGACCTGCCGGCGGGCTTCGATGCCGCCATCAGCGACTACAAGAAGAAGCTCGCCGAAACCAAGCCGACGGTCGCAACCCGCAAGGCCTCCGAGGACGCGCTCGAAGTCATCAATGGCTTCCTTCCGGAAACCATCGGCGGCTCCGCCGACCTGACGCCGTCGAACAACACCAAGACCAGCCAGATGGTCTCGATCACGCCGACGGATTTCACCGGTCGCTACATGCACTGGGGCATCCGCGAACACGGCATGGCATCCGCCATGAACGGCATCGCGCTGCACGGCGGCCTGATTCCTTACGGCGGCGGCTTCATGATCTTCTCGGATTACTGCCGCCCGCCGATCCGCCTTGCCTCATTGATGGGCATCCGCGTCATCCACGTTCTGACGCATGATTCGATCGGCGTCGGCGAAGATGGCCCGACCCACCAGCCGGTCGAGCAGATGGCGTCGCTGCGCGCCATCCCGAACCTGATGATGTTCCGCCCGGCCGATGCCGTCGAAACTGCCGAATGCTGGCAGATCGCCATCTCGACCAAGGATCGTCCGTCGGGTCTGGCACTCACCCGCCAGAACCTGACCACGGTGCGCACCGAATATTCGGAAGAAAACCGTTCAGCCAAGGGCGCCTACACGCTTTCCGGCAATGCCGATGCAAAGGTCACGATCTTCGCATCCGGTTCGGAAGTCGAGCTTGCCGTCGCCGCCGCCAAGACACTTGGCGAAAAGGGCACGACAGTCCGCGTCGTCTCGGTACCGTCGACCGAACTGTTCTTCGAGCAGCCGGACGCCTACCGCGCCGAAATCATCGGCAAGTCGCCGGTCAAGATCGCCGTTGAAGCCGGCGTTCGCGAAGGCTGGGATGCGTTCATCGGTCCGGAAGGCACGTTTGTCGGCATGAAGGGTTTTGGCGCTTCCGGCCCGGCCAAGGACGTCTTCAAGCATTTCGGCATCACGGCCGACGCCGTCGTCGCTGCCGCTGTCGCAAAAATTTAATGCAAACGACTGCCCTAGATCAAAGTAGGGCAGTCACAACCCGCGTTAAAACGTAGCCCCATTATCAGGGAGTAAAGCTCATATGACTGTAAAGGTTGCCATTAACGGCTTCGGCCGTATCGGCCGCAACGTTCTCCGCGCCATCGTCGAATCCGGTCGCACCGACATCGAAGTCGTTGCCATCAACGACCTTGGCCCTGTCGAAACCAATGCCCATCTGCTCCGCTACGATTCGATCCACGGCAAATTCCCGGCCGATGTGAAGGTCAATGGCGACACCATCACCGTTGGCGGCGGCAAGCCGATCAAGGTTACCGCGATCAAGGATCCGGCAACCCTGCCGCACAAGGAACTCGGCGTCGACATCGCGCTCGAGTGCACCGGCATCTTCACCGCCCGCGACAAGGCCGCCCTGCACCTGACCGCCGGCGCAAAGCGCGTCATCGTTTCGGCTCCGGCCGACGGCGCCGACCTGACTGTCGTTTTCGGCGTCAACGACGACCAGCTGACCAAGGACCACCTGGTCATCTCCAACGCGTCCTGCACCACGAACTGCCTGGTTCCGGTCGTCAAGGCGCTGGATGACGCTGTCGGCATCGACCACGGCTTCATGACCACGATCCACTCCTACACGGGTGACCAGCCGACGCTCGACACCATGCACAAGGACCTGTACCGCGCCCGCGCCGCAGCCCTGTCCATGATCCCGACCTCGACCGGCGCCGCAAAGGCTGTTGGCCTGGTTCTGCCGCATCTCAAGGGCCGTCTCGACGGCACCTCGATCCGCGTTCCGACCCCGAACGTCTCGGTCGTCGACTTCAAGTTTGTCGCCAAGAAGAACACCACGGTTGCCGAAATCAACGAAGCCATCAAGGCTGCCGCCAACGGCAAGCTGAAGGGCATCCTCGGTTACACCGAAGAGCCGCTGGTTTCCCGCGACTTCAACCACGACAGCCATTCCTCGATCTTCGCGATCGACCAGACCAAGGTGCTCGAAGGCAACTTCGTCCGCGTCCTGTCCTGGTACGACAACGAGTGGGGCTTCTCCAACCGCATGGCCGATACCTCGGTCGCGCTTGGCAAGCTGCTCTAAGCATTGCTTTCGAACGACGAAAGGGGCGCCTCGGGCGCCCCTTTTTTTTGTTTTCAACAACACCCTATCGTTTCAGTGCGAATACGGACTTCGCGGTAGCCATCAGCCGCGATGCTGGTGCAGAGATCAGACCATTCGCACCCGCTGCAGGCTTTTCGCGTGACGCCACCCGCAAAAGCTTTCCGCATCCGCAACAGCAGGATCGGATACATGTCGATACGGCTACCGGCCGAGATCGTCATATCGAGAAGATCGCCGACATCGGCAGCAGCCTGCGCGTCACGCAGCCGTACACTGTCGCGATAACAATGTGGATCAGGCTCGCAAAGAAGTGCCGCGCAGACATCATCCGGCCCGTCGACGATCAGAACCTCCTCCCCCTCCGAAAGCCTTCGGGCAATGCGGTCGTAATTGGCAACGAAACCGGGCGTGTATCCCTTGCCCACATAGGTGAGCAGGCAAAGGAGATGATGTGGCCTCAGCCGAACCGTCATGCGGCAGGCCGAGCCCTGCCACGCGCCAGCAGGCGCAGAAGAGCCGCACCGAGCGCGGATTTCAGCGCCGCCCCGACGAGGAAGGGCAGCACGCCAAGCAGAAAGGCCTTTTCCGCACCGATCATGAAGGCCAATACGGCACCGCCGATAACAAGGCACAGAAGATTGGCGAACATCATCGCCACGAACGCCAGAACCGGGCGATGACCGTTCCAACCTTTCTCCGCCAGTAAGCCCGTGACGGCTGCGACAATCGGGAAGGAAAACAGATAACCGGCCGTCGGACCGGCAAAAGCATGCAGCCCGCCGGCCCCGTTAGCCAGAACCGGCATGCCCATGGCAGCCTCGGCAAGCCATGCAACAACCGTCGCCGCCCCCAGACGCCAGCCGTAAAGCGCACCGATCAGCGTAACAGCCAGGGTCTGCATGGTGATCGGCACCGGTATCATCGGCACCGATACATAGGAGGATGCGGCAAGGATACCGGTGCCAAGCACGATGGCTAGGCCACGCAACACGAGCGGGGCATTCTGCAGATCAAGCGGGCTGAAGGCAGGCTTGGCAGCGCGGGTAGAAGCGTAGTTCATGTGTATCTCCAAATTATAGATAATTTTTAGAATCTATAGCTAATGAGTCCACAGAACGAACAGATTGGCAAGCCGCAAAGATTGCGACTGACAAAACCCATTGAAAATTCTCAGAAATTAAAGGGCCTTGCGCGGACTTTGACCAACCCACTGCACGTGCCGGGCAAGCACGGCTGCCGCCTGCTCGACATCCCCGACCCTGAGTGCCGAGAGAATGGCGCGATGATCCCGATCGGTTGGCGCCTCCCATTCGGCTCGCCATCCGGAGAACAGCAAACGGGCGCCGACCATCTGCAGGTCATCGATGGTTTTCAGCAGGCGCGGCATGCCGCATGGAGTGAGGATCAGGCGGTGAAAGCTTCGATTCGCCTCGTCCCACGCCTGCACGTCGGTTGCCCTGTCGCCGGCGCAGGTGGCCGCTTCGGCCGCATCGAGAATGGCTCGGGTGAGATGAGGCGCCGCATGACGCAACGCCAGCACTTCCAGCGCCGCCCGCATCTCCGCCACTTCCTTTACCTCATCGAGACTGAAACCTGCGACCCGCACACCGCGACGGGGCTCACTGACGACAAGCCCTTGCGATTCCAGCCGCCGAAACGCCTCGCGTACCGGCACATGACTGGTACCGAATTCTTCGGCAATGTGATCCTGCCGAAGCCTCGCCCCGGCGGCGATCGTGCCGGCGACAATCCGCTCGGCAAGCACTCGGCTGATACGGGAGGCGATCGTGTCTGATTTGGCTGTCGTCATGAATTATAGATAATTCATGACGACAGGTCCGTCGAGCATTCGACGGTCATCTTGTTGGCTTTTCGCCCGAACTCACACGCCTTCCCGGGTGCTCTTGGCAAGGTCGGGAAATGGGTTTCTACAGACCGGTTCGAACTGCAATCATGAGGACGCCAGCGGCACCCACACATGCAATTTCAACGCCTTAACTCTTTATTCATCCCCGCTCTTCAAAACCATGCCTATAATCCACGCGCTTCCGTCGCCGGAGTGTTTCGCGAGACGTTCGCGGGCAGGCGGGGGCCGGCGCTTTCGTCTCGAGCCGTAACGTGCGGCAAGGGCGGAAGGGGTGAAAATCATGGGAGGGAGCAATCCCGTCCCTATCAAGCCTCCCCCTGGCAGCCATGCCGGGTTCGGTTGAGCCGTCCAAGCGCAGGAGCGATCCCGCGTGCAGCGAGGCGAGAGGATCATCCGTAGGGACCGGAAGTCCCGAATAGACGCCGAAGGCCACGCGAATGCGGAGCCACACTTTTATCCCCAATGAGGTTCCGCATTCGTGTGGGCTCTCCGATTTTTGAACCGCTGAAAGCACCAAGGGATGAGACCGTCTTTTTTCCGCCCTGCCCTTCTCTTGCCGGAATTGTTCCTGCCTATTGCTATCAGTAAAGATTCGCTCCGGCCTGCGCCGGATCTGCCCCCGCTCCGACACACGACCCGCGACCGAAAACCGGCTTCGCGACCAGCACGTGCTGCCCGAGAAGGGAGCAAGCGGCAAACGAAGAGGTCGGGGCCTTTGGAGGCGTTTTATATCGTATTGCTGATCGGCACGCTTCTGGTGCTGGTCTCCGCCTTCTCAAGCCTTCTCGCCTTCCGCTTCGGCGCCCCGCTTCTCCTCGTTTTCCTCGCGATAGGCCTGCTTGCCGGCGTCGACGGGCTCGGCATCCAGTTTTCCAATTATCCCTTCACCTTCATGCTGGGATCGCTGGCATTGGCCGTCATCCTGTTCGATTCCGGCTTCATCACTCCGATCCACTCCTTCAGGATCGCCGCGGTTCCCGCAATCACGCTGGCGACAGTCGGCGTGTTGTTGACCGCCAGTATCTTCGCCTTCGCGGCAACGTTTCTTCTTGATCTCGGCTGGCTCGAAGGTCTGCTGCTGGGATCGATCGTCGCCTCTACCGATGCCGCGGCCGTGTTCTTCCTTTTGCGCATCGGCGGCATCAACATCCGCGACAAGGTGCGCTCGACACTCGAGGTCGAATCCGGCACCAACGATCCGATGGCGATCTTCCTGACGATCGCGATTGCCGAACTGATCGGAACCGGCCAGCGACTTTCCGGCATCGACCTGCATTTCTTCCTTGTCTTCATCGAGGAAATGGGGCTGGGCGTCATCTTCGGCGTGCTCGGCGGCATGATGATCGTCTCCATCCTCAACCGCTTCACCTCCGACCGCGGCCTTGCGCCGATCTTCGTCCTGACGCTGGCGCTGCTCGTCTTCGCCTTTACCGGCGCGATGGGCGGCAGCGGCTTTCTCGCCGTCTACGTGGCCGGCATGTATGCGGGCAATCGAAAGATGTTCGCCAAGCAGCAGATCATGCGCTTCAACGAGGGGCTGACCTGGCTTGCCCAGATCATCATGTTCCTCGTTCTCGGCCTGCTCGCCACGCCCTCGCAGTTCCCGAGCATTCTCCTGCCGGCCGTCGGCCTCGCACTCTTCCTCATCTTCGTCGCCCGCCCGATCGCCGTGTGGCTGAGCCTGCTGCCCTTCGATTTCACTCAGCAGGAAATCGGCTTCGTCGCCTGGGTCGGCCTGCGTGGCGCCGTCTCGATCCTGCTCGCGATCATGCCGCTTTTGAGCGGCGTCGAGAACGGCGAACTCTTCTTCAACACCGCCTTCATCATTGTCCTTGTCTCGCTCTGCCTGCAGGGCTGGACGATCAAGCCTGTCGCGACCCGCCTCGGCCTCATCATTCCGCCGCGCATGGGCGCGGTCGAAAAGATCGAGCTGGATCTGCCGGGTGCCGCCCAGCACGAATTGATCTCCTACAAGGTCATCAAGGACAGCCCGATCATGCGCGGCGAGCGCATCCCCCGCTGGGCCATGCCCTCGCTTGTCATCCGCGACGGCAAGAGCATCCGTTACCAATATGCCGGACGCTTGAGGGAAGGCGACCAGGTCTATCTCTTCGTCGCCCCCACCTACACCAAACTGCTCGACCGCCTGTTTGCCGCCCGCGCGCCGGTGGACGACAATGACGAGGAATTCTTCGGCGCCTTCGCCATCTCCCCTGCCCGCCCGGCCAAGGAACTCGATGCCGCCTATGGTCCGGGCCTCCTCTCGGCCGCCGAACAGGGCATGACGGTGGGCGAACTCATGATTGCCCGTCTCGGCGGCAAGGCGGAATATGCCGATCGGATGCGCTTCGGTTCGATCATCCTGATCGTCCGCGAGGTCGACGAACTCGACCACGTCCGCTCTATTGGCGTGTCGCTTGAGCCGGTCGAACCGACCACCAGCCTGCCGATCTTCATCAACATGCGCGAGATTGCCCATCGCGTGCGCGATCTCATCCGAAAATACCGTGGCAAGCCGGTGCCGCCACAGGGACATTAGGTTATATTCGAGAGCGTGCTGCGGCTCTTGGCGCCCTTGCGTCGGACTGCAACAATAGTATGGTCCCCCAGTTTCAGCGGCCGGGCGCTTCAGGGCGTTCGGTCCTATTTCAGCACTCAAGGAGTGGATTAGCCCATGCCGGCATTCAAGACTATTGACGACATCAGCAACCCCGCAGGCAAACGCGTTCTCGTGCGCGTCGATCTCAATGTGCCGGTTGCCGATGGAAAGGTGACCGACAAGACCCGTATCGAGCGCGTTGCCCCGACGATCCTTGAACTGTCGAAAAAGGGCGCCAAGGTCATCCTGCTAGCCCATTTCGGCCGCCCCAAGGGTGAGCCGGTCGCCGACATGTCGCTGTCGCTGATCGTCCCGGCGATCAATGAAGTGCTTGGCACGAAAATCCTCTTCGCCTCCGACTGCATCGGTCCCGACGCAGAAAAGGCCGTCGGTTCGATGAAGGACGGCGACATCCTGCTTCTTGAAAACACCCGCTTCCACAAGGGCGAGGAAAAGAACGACGCGGAGTTTACCGAAGCGCTTGCCGCAAACGGCGATATCTACGTCAACGACGCCTTCTCCGCCGCCCACCGCGCCCATGCCTCGACCGAAGGCCTGGCTCACCACCTTCCGGCCTATGCCGGCCGCACCATGCAGGCCGAGCTTGAGGCGCTGGAAAAGGGCCTCGGCGCACCCGTTCGCCCGACAGTCGCCATCGTCGGCGGCGCAAAGGTCTCGACAAAGATCGACCTGTTGCAGAACCTGGTGAAGAAGGTCGACGCGCTGGTTATCGGCGGCGGCATGGCCAACACCTTCATCGCCGCCAAGGGCATCAATGTCGGCAAGTCGCTCTGCGAACACGACCTTGGCGACCTCGCCCGGACGATCATGACCGAAGCTGAAAGCGCCGGTTGCTCCATCGTTCTTCCGATCGATGCCGTCGTTGCCCGAGAATTCAAGGCCAATGCCGCCAACGAAACCGTCGC
This sequence comes from Pseudomonadota bacterium, assembly GCA_023451735.1. Lineage (GTDB taxonomy): Bacteria > Pseudomonadota > Alphaproteobacteria > Rhizobiales > Rhizobiaceae > Neorhizobium. The sequence goes on from JAEXYH010000037.1 coordinate 169,883, forward strand.
CATCGACGCCATCCCGGCCGATGCCATGGCCCTCGATGTCGGTCCGAAGTCGGTCGAAGCCATCAACGAATGGATCGGCAAGGCTTCGACGCTCGTCTGGAACGGCCCGCTCGGCGCCTTCGAAATCACGCCCTTCGATACGGCCACCGTTTCGGCCGCCAGGTTCGCAGCAGCACAGACCAAGGCTGGAAAGCTGACATCGGTTGCCGGTGGCGGTGACACAGTCGCAGCTCTCAACCATGCAGGCGTCGCCGACGACTTCACCTACATCTCGACGGCCGGCGGCGCGTTTCTCGAATGGATGGAAGGCAAGGAACTGCCGGGCGTGGCAGTCCTCTCCAAGACCGCTTGATCAGCGTTTTATCCACAGCTCGACCACAACCAGAATGCGCGGACTTAGCTCCGCGCATTCGCGTTTCAAGACCCTCTTAAAATATTTAGATCTTTTAAACGATTGAATTGAATTCAATCGTTTCAAATATTTAGCCGTGGATTTACTTCCGCCCTACATCTGTTATCGCCTCAGATATCAAGTGTTGGAGATCGACAAATGACCGAACGTCTGGAAGATATTGCAATCAAGATGGTATCGAACGGCAAGGGCCTTCTGGCCGCCGACGAATCCACCGGAACGATCAAAAAGCGCTTCGATAGCATCGGGATCGAGTCCACCGAAGACAGCCGCCGCGACTACCGCGAGATGCTCTTCCGCACCGAAACCGCGATGAAAAACTGCATCTCCGGTGTCATCCTCTATGAGGAAACCCTGTATCAGAAGGCTGCCGACGGCACTCCGTTCGTCGACATCATCAATGCCGCGGGCAGCATTCCCGGCATCAAAGTCGATATCGGCGCCAAGCCGATGGCCCTTCACCCGCACGAATTCATCACCGAAGGCCTCGACGGCCTTTATGAGCGCCTGCGCAAATATCGCGAAGCCGGTGCCCGTTTCGCCAAGTGGCGCGGCGTCATCACCATCGGCGACCACCGTCCGAGCTGGGGCTCGATCAAGGCCAACTCGCAGTCTCTCGCTCGCTATGCAGCGCTCTGCCAGCAGGCAGACATCGTGCCGATCGTCGAGCCGGAAGTGATGATGGACGGCACGCCCGGCGACCATAACATCGACCGCTGCGCCGAAGTGACCCAGCACGTTCTGCAGACCGTATTCGCCGACCTGTTCGACGCCCGCGTCGACCTCGAAGGCATGGTGCTGAAGCCGAACATGGTCATTGATGGCATCAAGGCCCGCAAGGCTTCCGTCGAAGAAGTTGCCGAGCGCACCGTCAAGGTCCTGAAGGCCACCGTTCCGGCTTCGGTTCCGGGCATCGCCTTCCTTTCCGGTGGCCAGACCTCCGAAGAAGCAACCGCGCACCTGTCGGCCATGGTTGCCGGTTACGATCTGCCCTGGAAGCTGACCTATTCCTACGGCCGCGCGCTGCAGGAAACCGCTCTCAAGGCCTGGGGCGGCAAAACCGAGAATGTTGCAGCCGGCCAGCGTGCTTTCCAGCATCGCGCCGAAATGAACACGCTTGCCGCCAAGGGCACGTGGAAGAAGGACCTCGAGAAGGCTGCCTGAGATCCAAGCCTTCTTAACGCAATCGTTGCAGCCGGTCCGCAGCCTTATAGAGCGCGGATGCTGCAGGGAGGGAGAAAACCGCGTCGGCAACGGCGCGGTTTTTCCGTTGATTGATATCATCACAAAGTTTGACTGGTGAGCCACATCGCCACCGCCTAGCATCGCATCTCTTGAATTGGAGAATGCCATGCCCACCGTCGAATTCGTCACCGTCGATGTCTTCACTGCCGAACGTTTCACCGGCAACCCGCTTGCCGTCATCACCGATGCCCGCGGCCTGACCACAGAGCAGATGCAAGAGATCGCCACCGAGTTCGGCTATTCGGAAAGCACCTTCGTGCTGCCGCCGGAAGACCCTGCCAACAGCGCGCGCGTGCGCATCTTCACGCCGACGCTGGAAGTCCCCTTCGCCGGCCACCCGAATGTCGGCACGGCTTACGTTCTTGGGCAGCAGGCGAGCCTGTTTGGCAAACCCGTCGGCGACAACCTCCGCTTCGAGGAAAAAGCAGGCCTCGTCGAGGTCGAATTGAAGCGTGAAGGCGGCACAGTCACCGCCACCTCGATCCGCGCCCCGAGGCCGCTCGAAACCGGCGAGACGGTCGCGGCAGAGCTCGTGGCCCGCTGCATCGCGATTGACACGGCAAATGTCCGCACCGACGGACACGAGCCGATCTTTGCCTCGGTCGGCCTTGGCTTCGTCCTCGCCGAACTGGATGGCCTCGAGGCCCTTGGCAGCGCCCGCCCGGATCTCGCCGCCTTCCGTGAAGCCGTCGCTCGCCACCCCGGCGATGGCCTCGGCTTTTCCGTGTTTCTCTATGTTCGCGATCCATCGCGGCCGGACCAAATCCGTGCGCGCATGTTTGCCCCGCTCGACGATGTTCCGGAAGATCCCGCAACCGGCAGTGCCTCCGGTGCGCTTGCCGCCTATCTGGTCGCCAATATGCCGGCGTCCGATGTCAGCACTCACCTGACCATCGAACAGGGCGTGGAGATGGGCCGCAGGAGCGTCATCGAACTCGATGTCACCAAACAGCAGGGCAAGGTCACCGATGTCAGAATCAGTGGTCGCAGCGTCTTCGTCATGCGCGGCAGCGTCGAATGCTGATCAGAAGAACTCGCGCCCGAGCAGCGCAATCGTCCAGATCACGAAAGCCAGAACGGCGAGCTTCCAGAAGTCCATGCGACGTTTGAGACCTGGAAAGCCCAGCGGCTTTATGATTTGCACAACCATGGCAAGCATGAGCAGGATGGAAATTGCTTTTGTCATTGTTCACCCTGCTGCGATCTTTTCGCGTCCCGCCACAGGGTAGACATTTTTAAACGCCACCACAGATAGGCTTTGGGAGGGGCAAACACATCAACGGCGAGCCCCGACCCTCGTTACCGTTCCGACCGCCAGGGCGCAACACGTCCGGCGGCAGGAAACGGTCCCATTGATTGTTTGACACGAACCCATTTGTGAGACGATGAGACGAAACCTGCTTCCCGTCCTCGCCCTTTTATCCGGAACGCTTTTTCTTTTCCTTGGCAATGGCCTTCAGGGTCTGCTTCTCCCTCTGAGAGGCTCTCTAGAAGGATATTCCAACGAAACACTCGGCCTCCTTGGCACGACATGGGCCGCAGGCTTTGTCATCGGCTGTTTTGTTGCGCCGAATGTGGTGCGGCGGATCGGCCATGTGCGCGCCTTCTCCGGCTTTCTCGCTCTGATCTGCCTGAATGTATTGCTGACCGGCCTGCTGGTGGATCAGACCGCCTGGCTCACCTTGCGGGCGATCACCGGCTTCTGCACCGCCGGCACGTCGATGATCATCGAAAGCTGGCTCAACGAGCGGGCGACGCCGGAAAGCCGCGGCACGATCTTTTCCTTCTACATTTCCATCACACTCTTCGGCGTCGTCGGCGGCCAGATGCTGGTTCCCTTCGCCGACGTGACGACGACGACGCTCTTCATGATCTGCGGCATCCTCTACAGCGTCGCAGCACTGCCCACGACCTTGTCCAAGGCAGCCTCGCCGCAACCGCTAAAACGCGCCAAGCTGGATCTGAATGGACTGTTCAAAAACTCGCCTATATCCTGCATCGGCATTTTGCTGATCGGCATTGCAAACGGGGCATACGGCACTCTCGCGGCAGTCTTTGCCAGCCGCGCCGGCCTCTCCCAAGGGGCAGTAG
>JAEXYH010000051.1 GCA_023451735.1 Pseudomonadota bacterium
AGTCCGCAAGGACAGAAGACCGGCTGCCGCAGACGGACCGGAGTTGCGCGGAAAAACACACCGAACGGGACACGCCGAGTGTCATTATAAAAAATTCAATTCGAGGCACCCGACGTGTCCCGGCCGACCCTCGGGTTTAACCCGAGCATGAAAATCGCTCCGCACCAAGGGAGGACTCCGTCGTCCGATCGGTCAGCCGTTAGGACTTTGTTCACTATCGAGGCGGGGATATGGCGCAAAATTCGTTTCTCTTTTGTTCTGCTGTTGACTATCGTACAAAAAGAGAACAAATTAAAAACATAACGAACACGGGAGACAACGATGACCGACCTTCTTCGTGATATTGCCGCTTTCGCATCCATCGCAACCTTCGTCGCCACACTGTCGATGCTGATGATTGCCATGTAACATTGGTGAGGCGCCCGGCCGGGCGCCGCCATCTCTCCGATACGCTGCCGAAAACCGTTGAGCGGTGAATTCAAAACTGGACTTGAGCCGTCGCGCACCCGAAAATGGCGTGATTGAATCACAGGTACGGCGACGGATATGGCGGAACAGGTTAGCAAAGGCTCGGCAGACGAAATCCTCGGGGAAAGCCCGCAATTCGTCCATCTGCGCCTGCATTCTGCCTATTCCCTGCTTGAAGGCGCTCTTCCGCTCAAGAAAGTCCTGGGCAAGGCTGTCGCGGACAATCAGCCCGCGATTGCCATCACCGATACGAACAATCTCTTTGTCGCGCTCGAATTCGCCCAGAAGGCGATTGGTGATGGTTTGCAGCCGATCATCGGCTGCCAGCTGTCGATCGACATGCAGGACCAGGAAGAGGATCGCCGCGGCAATCAGCTCGCCAAGCTGCCTGCCATCGTTCTTCTGGCTGCGACGGCTGAAGGGTACGAACGGCTGGTCGATCTCGTCAGTCGGGCCTATCTCGGCGGCGAGGGAGTGAGCGAGACCCATATCTGCGCCTCCTGGCTGGATGAGCTCGGTACTGCGGGCCTCATTGCTTTGACCGGCGCTGCAGCCGGTCCGGTGGACAGGGCGGTGAAGGAAGGGCATCCGAACCTTGCCGTGGAAAGGCTCAAGCGGCTGAAAAACCTCTTCGGCGATCGGCTCTATATTGAACTGCAACGACATGGCGCCTATGACCGGCGGCACGAGCATCGCATGGTCGATCTTGCCTACGAGCACGATGTTCCGCTGGTTGCGACCAACGAGGCTTTTTTCCCGTCAAAGGCGGATTACGACGCCCACGATGCCCTTATGGCGGTTGCCCATGGCGCGATCGTTTCCGACGACAGCCGCTTCCGCCTCACACCCGACCATTACCTGAAAAGCCGCGCCGAAATGGCGAAGCTTTTCGCCGACCTGCCGGAAGCGCTGGAAAACACCGTCGAGATCGCCCGCCGCTGCTCCTTCATCCTGAAGACGCGCAACCCGATCCTGCCGCGCTTCACCGGTGTCAGCGATCATCCGGAAGAGGATGAACGCAAGGAAGCCGCCGAGTTGCGCCGCCAGGCTGTCGAGGGGCTGGATCATCGTCTCGAGGAACTTGGCATGAGCGCCGGTTTCACCGAGCAGGATTACCGCGAGCGCCTCGAGTTCGAACTCGGCGTCATCGAGAAGATGAAGTTTCCCGGCTACTTCCTGATCGTTGCCGACTTCATCAAATGGGCCAAGCAGCAGAATATCCCGGTCGGTCCCGGCCGCGGTTCGGGTGCCGGCTCGCTGGTCGCCTACGCATTGACCATCACCGACGTCGATCCGCTGCGCTTCTCGCTTCTGTTCGAGCGCTTCCTCAATCCGGACCGCGTCTCGATGCCCGACTTCGACATCGACTTCTGCCAGGATCGTCGTGAAGAGGTGATCCGTTACGTGCAGCGCAAATACGGCCGCGAGCAGGTGGCACAGATCATCACCTTCGGTTCGCTGCAGGCCCGTGCTGCCCTGCGCGACGTCGGTCGTGTGCTCGAAATGCCTTATGGTCAGGTCGACCGCATCTGCAAGCTGGTGCCGAACAACCCGGCCAACCCGACGCCGCTCTCCAAGGCGATCGAGGAAGAGCCGAAATTCCAGGAGGAGGTTGACAAGGAGCCGGTCGTCGGCCGTCTTCTCGATATCGCCCAGAAGATCGAGGGTCTTTACCGCCACGCTTCGACCCACGCCGCCGGTATCGTAATCGGGGATCGGCCGCTGTCGAAGCTGGTGCCGATGTACCGAGACCCGCGCTCTGACATGCCGGTCACCCAGTTCAACATGAAATGGGTGGAACAGGCCGGTCTGGTAAAGTTCGACTTCCTCGGACTGAAGACGCTGACCGTGTTGAAGACGGCGGTGGATTTCTGCCGCAAGCGTGACATCCATGTCGATCTGGCTAAGATCCCGCTCGACGACAAGCTGACTTATGAAATGCTGTCGCGCGGCGAAACCGTCGGCGTGTTCCAGGTGGAAAGTGCCGGCATGCGCAAGGCGCTGATCGGCATGAAGCCGGACTGTATCGAGGACATCATCGCGCTCGTCGCGCTCTATCGTCCGGGTCCGATGGAGAACATCCCGACCTACAATGCCCGCAAGCACGGCGAAGAGGAGGTCGAGTCTGTCCATCCCTCGATCGACTACCTCTTGAAGGAAACCCAGGGCGTTATCGTTTACCAGGAACAGGTGATGCAGATCGCCCAGGTCCTGTCGGGCTATTCGCTCGGCGAAGCCGACCTTTTGCGCCGCGCCATGGGTAAGAAGATCAAGGAGGAGATGGACAAGCAGAGCGAGCGTTTTGTCGACGGCGCCGTCAAGAACGGCGTCTCCAAGCCGCAGGCCAAGAACATCTTCGAACTGCTCGCCAAGTTCGCCAATTACGGCTTCAACAAGTCCCACGCCGCGGCCTACGCTATCGTCTCTTACCAGACGGCCTATATGAAGGCGCATTATCCGGTCGAGTTCCTCGCCGCGACCATGACCTACGATATGGCCAACAGCGAAAAGCTCAACGATTTTCGCGAGGACGCGGGCCGCCTCGGCATCAAGGTCTTTCCGCCTTCGGTGCAGACTTCCTTCCGCCATTTCGAGACGGGCGAGGCAAAGATCTATTACGCGCTCGCCGCCATCAAAGGTGTCGGCGAGTCGGCGGTCGAACACATTACCGAAGTCCGTGGCGACAAACCCTTTGCCGGCATCGAGGATTTCTGCATGCGGGTCGACCCCAAGCAGGTCAATCGCCGCGTTCTGGAAAGCCTGATCTCCGCCGGCGCCTTTGATTGCTTTGGCCATGACCGCGCCCAGCTGATCGCCGGCCTCGACCGTGTCATCGGTTATGCTCAGCGTGCCCAGGAAGAAAAGATTTCCGGCCAGTCCGATTTCTTCGGCTCATCCTCCAGCAGCGGCCCTGAAAAGCTTATCCTGCCGACATTCAATCCCTGGATGCCGTCGGAAATGCTGATGCGCGAATACCAGGTCCTCGGTTTCTATCTGTCGGCCCATCCGCTCGATACCTACAAGGATGTCCTGTCGAAACTCCGCGTGCAAACCTTTGCCGATTTCGCGGCCTCCGTCCGTCAGGGCGCGACTGCCGGGCGGCTGGCCGGCACGGTAACCGGTCGCCAGGAGCGCAAGACCAAGACCGGCAACAAGATGGGCATCATCACCTTTTCGGATTCGTCCGGCCAGTTCGAAGCCGTGCTGTTTTCCGAGGCGCTTGCCCAATATCGTGACCTGCTCGAACCCGGCAGGTCGCTGGTCATCACCGTGCAGGCCGACGAACGGCCGGAAGGCATCGGCCTGCGCATTCAGACCGTCCAGTCACTGGAAGAACAGTCGATCCGCATGCAGAAGGCGCTGCGCGTCTTCGTCCGTGATGCAGGGCCGTTGAAGACGGTGGCCAACCACCTCAACATGCGCGGTGAAGGCCTCGTTTATTTCATCGTCATCAAGGAAGATGGCCGCCGTGAGATCGAAGTCGAACTGACACAGAGATACCGTCTCTCACCGGAAATGGCCGCAGCGCTCAAGGCCGCGCCCGGCGTTCTTGATGTCGAACTCGTCCAGTAGCAAGCTTGGTCGCGCGATGATCGGGTACTGACCCGGTCGGATAGTGAACTTTGGCGGGGCAATTCCAACAAAAGTGGGAACCGGTCAGCGTCAGGAACTGCGCCAAAACAAAGAGATAGGGCGATTTCGCGTTTCGAAGAAAAGCGGAAATGCTCTAGACGCGCGTTTCCCCGCGATAGTCGTGGATCTCGGAATGACTGCTATCGGCGAGCTTCACCTGGTTCCTGCCGGCATTCTTGGCGGTATAGAGCGCCAGATCCGCCTTTCGGTAAGCCTCCTGCAGTCCGCCGGCGGTTGCCAGGGAGGAGACGCCGAAACTCGCCGTGACGCTCAGGTTTTCCGGCAGGCCCGGCAGGGTCATCGACGCGGCGCGAAGCGCCTGCGCAAACAGTAATGCGCTGCCTATCTCCGTATCCGGCAGGAAGATCGCAAACTCCTCACCTCCGATGCGGCCCAGTGCGGCCTTTTTGGGCGCGCTGTCATTCATCAACTGCCCGAACCCCCGGATCACCAGATCGCCGACATGGTGACCATAGGTGTCGTTGATCCGCTTGAAATGATCGAGGTCACAGAAGATGATCGCGTGTTTCCCGTTCGGCGTTTCACTCAGAAGCGATTGAACCTGACGGTCGAAGCCGCGCCTGTTGGCAAGTGCCGAAAGCGTATCCTTCTCCGATTCGCTCCGCTGGTCTGCCATGATCTCAAGCACGAGAGCCGCCAGGAGCGTCAGCCCGACGGCGACGACGAGAATGGCGGTGGCGCTTTGCGAAATCAGTGCGTAATTCGTGTGGATGTAGTCCTTGGCGGTGGTGCCTGACCCGACCAGCACCGCCAGCCCGGCCTTGGCAAAAAAGTGCAGCCCGGTAAACAGAAGCACAATGCCGAGAAAGCGGTCGATTGCCTGGCGCCCGCGGGACGAAAGCACAACCAGGGCGCTGTCGAGAAGGACGATGGCAAACGGGCTTTGATACGCGAAGGCCTGCAGCGGTGTCCCGCGCGGCAGATCATAGATCACGTAGCATAGGATGCTGCTGGCGATGACGAAGAAGGCCGCAATCCGCTTGTCGAGCCGGCGGCCATAGAGATGCCCGATACCGACCCTGAGCAGCATCATGCCGGAAAGAACGGTTGCAAAAGCACCAAGCGCCCAGATTTTCGGTGTACCCGTATAGGCGATCAGAAGCTCGCAAAGCGCCGACAGCGACGCAATGCCAAAACCCGCAGCCAGCCAGAGCGCGGCCCGGCGGGACCTGCTGCGGGCCGCCACGACCGCGAAGACCGCACTGAAGCACACTGCTACGACAAAATTCACGCCCAGGAAAAAAGCTACACCGTTCATCAATCCATCGCTGTAGTCAGAGCGGCGCTTACCGGATAACCGATCGCGCTTTCCATAGACAGGAAAAAGCTAAAAGTTCCTATAAGTTATATCGATCAGTCATATGCGATCAATTAGCAGATGTGCCATTGCACAGAGAGATCCTGATCATCCGCCGCAGCAATCTCTTGCTCAAGCGGGTTCAGGGCAAGGGGAACCTCAGTCTTGAGACTTGCGGGGTGGCGACAATGTCATGATCATGCGGGGCTGCTGAAACAGAGGGGGCCGTTCCATGGAAACCCTGCCGACCCATGCGGAATATTTCGGACATGTGCGGACCATTATCGGCATGGTCCTGGCGCTCAGCCTTGCGCGTCTGGTCAATGGCCTGACACGTTTCGTCCAGCATCCGGGAACCATCAAGGTTTATCCGGTTCATCTCGGCTGGGTCATCTTCCTGCTGATCACCATAGTGCATTTTTGGTGGTACGAATTTCACCTAGCGCGCGTCCAGGTCTGGACATTTCCGCTCTACGGCTTCCTGATTTTCTACACCATGGTCTTCGCGGCGCTGACGGCGCTGTTGTTTCCCGACCAGATGACGGACTACAGGGGGTTCGAGGATTACTTCGAGCAGCGAAAGCGCTGGTTCTTCGGCCTTCTCGGGTTTGCCGCATTGCTGGATGTGGGAGACACGCTGGTCAAAGGCACCGACTATCTGCACTCGCTCGGCATCGAATATCCCATTCGCCAGGCGGGGCTTGTCGTTTTATCAATCGTCGCGATGTTCATCACATCCAGCAAGGCGCAGCTGGCCCTGGTCCTTGCCGCAATCATCTATCAGGTGAGCTGGATCGTGAGGCTCTATGACATCCTGTGAGGATGAAAGCGTATGATGCTGTTTCGGCATCGACCTCCCGGAGGACGGTCATGGAAGAAAAACAACACATAACCGTCCAGCACTGATGGAAGCGTCATCCATGGGGGACACGGATTTCGGGGGTACTTCCATAACGCTGAAGTAGAATTCGAACGTGGTAGCAATGTGGCGTAGTGCCGTCATTGTCATGCGACTTTCGTCTAGGCGTTCGTTTTGAGTGACGCAAGAAAGTAGATCAGCAATCAGCTTCCACTTCCAAAGAGAAGATCGTACCGCAACCTGTTTTGCTGCGATACGATCTTTTCAAGGTCGAGACGGATGGCAAAATCTGCCTTTTATCAATCAATACAGGCCGATACCGCCGATATATGATTCTCTTTTCGAACGGCGTGCAGGCTTTGCTTCGCTCTGGTTGAGGCCAGCCTGGGCGATATTCGCGTGCGAACGGGTGAGGGTCACGAAGTCGGTGCCTTTGCCGGTCTCCGGGCCAAGACCCTGATCGGTAATGGTCAACGAGGTGCCGTTCGCCATGAGTTCGCCGATCCGTTCGCGCATGTCCTTCGGGATGTCGAGCCGGTCAAGCGCCACTGCCGCTGCATTCGGCAGGCTGGCATCCGCCGGCTTGTCGATGCCAAACTGTTTCATCTCGTCTTCCGTCATCTCGTTTTTCAACGTGACGGCATGCCATTCAGCCGTCTCGGCATTGCGCTCGAGATGGTCGGCGGTGAAGAAATGCGTGCCGAGGGCCTGTTCCGGATCCTTGATGCCGACCGGTGCTTCGAACAGCGGCTCGAAATTGCGGCGCACGAGGATCTGGCCTGCCGGTGGCTCCTTTTTGCCGGCAGAGTGGTAAAGTGCGGCGAGGAATTCCTTGCCGATCAGCGGTCCGCCGGCCGGGAGGCCTTTCCAGCGCTTGTAGCCTGCAATGGCCTCGCGGGTCATCGGTCCGGGAATGCCATCCGCAATGCCGGCATCGAAGCCGAGTTCGGTCAGATGGGTCTGCACATCGAGCATGGTTTCGCGCGCACCGCGGCGATGGATGAGAATGCGCAAGGGGGCGGCATCTTCAGGAACGACGGCCTGCAGCGAGCCGGTCGGCATCGGATCGGTGCCTGCCATCGCCACATCATAAGAGCCGTCGGCCGCTTTTTTCATCGCGGTCGGGCGCAGATCGGCATTGGGGAAGAGCGGTTCGGACGGCAAACGCTTGAGTGGCATGAAGAGATTGGCATTTTCGATTTTGACCGGCTTTACCGGCGCATCGGAAATCACCACATGCACGCCACGCTCCGTCATGTCGTAGATCGTCTTGGCGGTGCCTGAGGGAATTCGTATGCAGCCATGCGATGCCGGATAATTCGGGACATTGCCTTCGTGAAGCGCGATGCCCGACCATGTCAGGCGCTGCATGAAGGGCATCGGTGCATTCGAATAGATGTTCGATTCATGATATTTGCGCTTCTCCAGAATGGAGAATATGCCGCTCGGCGTCGTGTGGCCGGCCTTGCCCGTCGACACCTTCGACGTCTTCACGACCGTCTCGCCGTCATAGACCGTCATCGACTGCTGATCTTTTGAAACGATGATCTGGAGTGTTGCGGTGTCGGCAAAAGCAGACTGAGAAAGGATGGTCCCGGACAGGAGTCCGAGGCTGAACAAAACGCCACGCAACATGAAGACCTCTTACGCATTACAATGGTCAGCAATTTAGCGTGTTAAACTTAATGAAAATTTTCTGAAAAGTGGCGGGATCGTGTCAAATCATCACGTTCCTGCGATTTTGTGACAATTTCGGGCGCTCTTTTTTCAACGTCAGCGGCGCTTGTCGCCGAACGTATATCCGGTCTCCACGGCGGCCTTGCCGAATTTGTTGCGAAGCTTGTCCATGGCCGCTTCCGCCGCAGCCCGGCGGCCAGCCTGCTGGTCCACAAGATCCGGCGGATCGGCCAGCGCCGGATCGCAAAGATCGGTCACGCCGATGCCGAGAAGACGAAATTTCGTGCCGTCCGTTTCCTTCTCCATCAGCGACAGGCCGGTGCGGAAAATCCGATCGGCAAGCTGGGTTGGATCTTCCAGCCGCTTGTTGCGCGTCCGGCTTTTGAAGTCGGCCGTCTTCATCTTCAGCACGACGGTATGGCCGGCAATTTCGTGTTTCTTCAGCCGTGCGGAAACCTTTTCAGACAGGCGCCGCAGAACCGGCACGAGATCTTCGTGCCGTGATATGTCGTCGAAAAACGTCGTTTCGGCAGAAACACTCTTTGCCGCGTCGTTCAAATGCACTTCGCGCTCGTCCATGCCGCGCGCCAGTCGATAAAGGCGCTGCCCCATCGAGCCGTAACGGCGCATCAGGTCGCCTTCCTCCATCTGCTGCAACTGACTGATCGTGCGGATGCCGTCGGCCTCGAGTGTCGCATTGAAGGCCTTGCCGACGCCCCAGATGGTGGTGACGGGTCGCGGCGCGAGAAAATCCTTGGCCTCGGCCTCGCCGATGACGGAAAAGCCGCGCGGCTTCTGCAGATCGGAAGCGACCTTGGCGAGAAACTTGCAGTAGGAAAGGCCGACGGAAATAGAAATTCCCAGTTCGCTTTCGACTCGCCGGGCGAACCTGGCGAGGATACGCGCCGGCGGGTCGCGATGCAGTCGTTCCGTCCCTGCGAGTTCCAGAAACGCCTCGTCGATCGAGAGAGGCTGGACGAGGGGCGTAAGCTCCATCATCATTTGCCGCACCTGCCGGCCGACGCCCGCATATTTCTCCATGTCGGGGCGGATCACGATCGCATTGGGGCAGAGTTCCAGCGCCTTGAACATCGGCATGGCCGATCTGACGCCGTTGATACGGGCGATATAGCAGGCGGTCGACACGACCCCGCGCTTGCCGCCGCCGATGATGACCGGCTTGTCGGCAAGCTCCGGATTGTCGCGCTTTTCGATCGTTGCATAAAAGGCGTCGCAATCGATATGCGCCAGCGTCAAGTCGTAGAGTTCGGAGTGATAAACAAGCCGCGGCGAACCGCAGGCGCGGCAACGGCGCGTTTCGACCTTCTGCTCTGCAAGGCAGTCGCGACAGAAACCGGTTATTGCGTCGGCCGAAAGTGTCATATCAGGAACAAAGGTTGAACATCGGCACGATAGGCCGCAATCGTGCGACACTCAAGGGCGGACAAGCCAGTCCACACGCATTTTGTTCGGACCTGGTGCCGGCGCTGCGTCGTTCAAAATTACCGGCTGATATGCGCCCGAATGAGATCGTCGGCATGCGACCAGTCCATCGCCCGGGCAATGCCGTCATCCGGTTTGGGCGCTAACAGATGCAGCGGAGAATCCGGCATCATGTGCAGAACCAGGCAATTTTCGACATGATCGCGCACCGAATGGAGGTTGTGGGCCATATCGTCGATGAAGACGGAGGGCAGGGTGCGTTCGCCGTGAATGCGCCGCATCACCGGCCCCTTCGGTTCTTCGGTCGCCACAAGCGGAAAGTCGAAGCCAAGGCGGTCGAGCAGGCGACGCCGCGGCTCGCTATAGCGCGGCGGCATTGCGGTGAGAAACATAACATCCGCTTCCGCTCCCAGTGCATTGAGGGTGTCGAGGGCGAGATCGAAAGGCGTTTGCCATTCGTCCTGTTGCTCGAAGAAGGAGCCGATCAGCAGTTTGACGGCCGCCTCCTCGATCGCGACCTCCGTGCCGACCGAGACGATATTACCGGTCAGCCGGAAGGATCGCGGCAGAAGCTGTAGTCCGTCCTTCTTCAGGTAGGTCTCGAATGGCGCGAAAAACTGCAGGACAACATCATCCACGTCGCAAACGATCAGCGGTCGATCCTGGAGGCGGATATGGGAGAGGTCGAGGATTTCGCTCATTTCAGTAGTCCCCGGGCCCGAAATAGGGACCGGAATAGTGATGATGCGCGGCGATGACCTTCTCGGGCCTGGTGTCCGTCGCTTCGCAAAAGGCAAGCAGCGAGGGCTCATGGCCCATGATGAAGTCGATCATGCCTGCCAGAAAGCCGGGATCCGAGATGGAGGAGCGTATCTGGTCCGGAGCCACGCCGGACAGTGCAAGGAAGCGCTGCAGCATGTCCGGCTCGCCGGCGATCCATCCGAGCACGGCGGCAGCCGTCTCTTCAGCTTCTATGCGTTTGGCGTCCTGCGCTGTCGTTTTTGCCGACATTGTGTGGGAGTTACCTCTTCTCAACCAAATGGCCTTACCTTGATGAAACACGGCTCAATGGAATCGGCCATTTTGAAGCTTATATATAGAAAATACGCTTTTGAAGGCGCGATTTGAGGAATGGATCGCAATGCCCAAACGGGTCATGATTGTCGAAGACAACGAGCTGAACATGAAGCTCTTCCGCGATCTGATCGAGGCGTCGGGTTATGAGACTATCCAGACCCGCAACGGCATGGAAGCGCTCGATCTCGCCCGCAAGCATCGTCCCGACCTTATCCTGATGGATATTCAGTTGCCGGAAGTCTCCGGACTGGAAGTCACCAAATGGCTGAAGGAAGATGACGAGCTTCATGTCATCCCGGTCATCGCGGTCACGGCCTTTGCGATGAAGGGGGACGAGGAGCGCATCCGCCAGGGTGGTTGCGAAGCCTATGTCTCCAAACCGATCTCGGTGCCGAAGTTTATCGAAACGATCAAGACTTATCTCGGCGACGCATGATGCGGGGAGCATGGGCATGACAGCGCGGATACTGGTGGTCGATGACGTTCCTGCGAACGTAAAGCTTCTCGAAGCGCGTCTGCTGGCGGAATATTTCGACGTGCTGACTGCCGATGACGGCTACAAGGCGCTGGCAATCTGCGAGAACACCCATCTGGACCTGATCCTGCTCGATATCATGATGCCCGGCATCGACGGTTTCGAGGTCTGCGAACGCCTGAAAGCCAACCCGAAGACCGCACATATTCCTGTCGTCATGGTTACCGCTCTTGATCAGCCTTCCGACCGTGTTCGCGGGCTCAAAGCCGGTGCCGACGATTTTCTCACCAAGCCGGTCAACGATATCCAGCTGATTTCCCGTGTCCGCAGCCTCGTGCGCCTGAAGGCGCTGAGCGACGAATTGCGGATCCGTGCCGACACGGCGCATAGCCTTGTCATGGAAGGATTGCTGAAGGGTGTGGACGGCCGGGACGATATCGGGCAGGTCCTGCTTGTCGATGGCCGCGCAAGCTCGCAGGAGCGGATCACCAAGGCGCTGAAGCCGGTCTGCAATGTGGTGGCGATGTCGGACCCCCAGGCCGCGATTTTTGAAGCGGCCGAAAACAGTTTCGATCTCGTCATCGTCAATGCCAATTTCGACGACCACGATCCTCTGCGCCTGTGCTCCCAGCTTCGCTCGCTGGAGCGCACGCGATTCCTGCCAATCCTGCTGGCGGCGGAAACCGGTGCCGAAGACATGATCGTCCGTGCGCTCGATCTCGGCGTCAACGACTATATCGTCCGCCCCATCGATCCGAACGAGTTGCTGGCGCGCACGCTCACCCAGATCAAGCGCAAGCGTTACAACGATCGCCTGCGGATGAGCGTCAAGCAGACGATCGAGTTGGCCGTCACAGATGCGCTGACCGGTCTCAATAACCGTCGATATCTCGACAATCACTTGAAGATCCTGTTCAACCGCGCCGCTGTTCGTTCGCGTCCGCTTTCGATCTGCCTCATGGATATCGATCGGTTCAAGTCAGTGAACGATACTTACGGGCACGATGCCGGCGACGAGGTTCTGCGCGAGTTCGCAGCCCGTATCCGCTCGACCGTTCGTGGAGCCGATCTTGCCTGCCGTTATGGTGGCGAAGAGTTTGTCGTGGTGATGCCGGACACGGATGCAGCGGCTTCCGCAGCCGTTGCCGAGCGCCTGCGTGCTATCATCGAGAAGACCCCCTTCATGCTCAGGGGGGAAGGGACCGCCATCAGCCTGACGGCCTCTTTCGGTCTCTCCTGCAACATCGGTGATGCGGATACGCCGGATCAACTGCTCAAGCAGGCCGACCAGGCGCTTTACAAGGCAAAGGCCGATGGACGGAACCGCGTCGTGGCCAACGCCGCCTGATTGCGAATCGGGATCAAAGCGAGCCGGCATCGTGGCGGTATATTCGTAACTGCTTGATCTCGCTTGATGGTTTTTTGCCGGAATAGAGTTTCGCCGGCCGGATTAATCACAGTTTTGTGGCGATGCGGAAATGCTTGGCGGCAATTTGGCGACGCAAAATGCCGCATGCCTTTTCACTGTTTTTAGAATGTTGAAATTTTAAAGCCGAGGCGCGACGCCAAGGATTGTCCGAGTTTAAATCGTTGCAATTTACGTGTGGTTGTGGCGGATCATCATGTTCTTGCGCAATTAATTCCGCAAAGGTTGTAGCTGTGAAGAAATTACGCCGACTTCAAGTCCGTTTTACTTTAAGGCTATTGATGAACGTTAAGTGACAGGCCGATGCGGCGTACGAATTTTAACCAACAGCGTAGCCATTTTTCCCGGCCAGTTAAGAATCTATTGATTTTCTTTTTGCTTTGCGCAATTTTGAACCCAACGACAAACACGTGCCACACGCGGCACTGCCATACCCCATGATGCTCAGGTCCGCCGCATCTCCTGGGTCGTGGGGTCGGTCGACCGGCAGGCATATCAATGCGGTTCCTCGTGCCGTTATTGCAGGCTGGTCGACCCCCAAATTCAAAACGCCGCTCCCTAGACGGGATGCGGCGTTTTTTCGTTTCGGCATCAGGCTATCCGCTGTTGCAATGCGGGCGGGCAAAAGAAAAGGCGCCTGACCTTGCGGTCGGCGCCTTTTTCATACCCGCGATCAAGTCTTACTTGATCTTGGTTTCCTTGAATTCAACGTGCTTCTTGGCAACCGGGTCGTACTTGGTCTTGGTCATCTTGTCCGTGAACGTACGGCTGTTCTTCGTCGTGACGTAGAAGAAACCGGTGTCAGCCGTCGACAGCAGCTTGATCTTGATGGTCGTAGCTTTCGCCATGGTTGTTCTGCCTCTAGAAAATAGGAAGCCGTGGGCGCAGCGTGCGCCCCAGCTAAATCTGGCGCGAAATTACAAATCACGCGCCAAAAGTCAACTCCGTTTTGATTGGAAAAGCGTACGACCCAGGGCAATCAGCACGTAAAAGCCGAAGAATGAGGCCAGCGCCCAGGCATAACCGTCGTTTCCGACGACATCCATGGCAGCGCCGATGCCCTGAGGACCGACCACGGTGCCGACCGCATAACAGAAAATGAAGGCGGCGTTGGCCGCGGCAAGATCCGCTCCGCTGAGTCGCGCCCCCAGATGTGCGAGACCGACCGTGTAGAGGCCGGAGACGCAGCCGCCCCAGAAAAACAGCACCACGGCCATGAGGATCCAGTTGTGGATGAGCATCGGCAGGGCAAGCGAGCCGAGCACCCCGAGCACCGCCATGCCTGCAAGCAGCGGTCGACGGTCCTTCAACCGGTCGGAGTAGAGGCCGAGCGGGATCTGGAAGGCCATGTTGCCGATGCCCATGACGGTCAGCAGTATGGCCGCCTGTGATTCCTGCAACTGTTCGCGCAGGGCATAGATCGGGAACAGCGAGAGGCCGCCGGCCGAAACCGCACCGAAGGCGAAAACCGCCGCCGTGGCCGTCGGCACGAGGAAAATGTAGTGGAAGAAATGGCGGTCCGGCTTGGTATCCAGAACCGGGCTTTCATGCCGCGCGATGAAGATCGGGATCAGCGCAAGCAGGATGATGATGGCGCCCACGAGGAACGGAAGGATCCCGTCGCTGCCGAGCGCGGAGAAGAGCAGGGGGCCAAGGGCAAAGCCGATGGCGAGCACGGTGGCATAGATGCCGAGCACGAGCCCACGACGACGCGGAGGTGCTGCTTCGTTGATCCAGAATTCCGACAGGATGAACAACGTGGTCGTGGCCCCGTGGAAAGCGAAACGTAGCGGAAACCACATCCAGAAGGATTGCGCGTAATAGAAGCCCAGTCCGCTGATCGAAGCAACGACGACGGCAAACATCATCGTCCTTGCCACGCCGTAGTCATGCGCGAGCTTTGTGGTGATCGGCGCTGCAAGCATCGAGGCGATGCCGGCCATCGCGGCATTAAGCCCGATCAGCGTAGAGGGGATGCCGCGCTTTTCGAGAATGATGGAGAGAAGCGGAAGTCCGAGCCCGATCGCGATGCCGACCGCACTGATGGCCGCAACGGCAGCAACGAGCGACGGCCAGTGGATTTTCTCGACATGCCCGTTTTCGTCGGTCGCAGGCTGCGGCATTCATTCTTCCTTACAGTCGTGTCTGGACGAAGCGCCCGCGACGCATCGAATAGAAGGGGACGGGAGTTCCGAAAGCTACGGACGGATCGCCTTGCAGCAGGTCCTTGACGTCCTCCAGAACCGTCTGTGTGATCCGCGCGAGTTTCAGACTGGAAACCGCTGCAATGTCAAGCCATTGCAAGTCCTCAAGCTCGTCCGTATCGCCGAAATGCGACATGTCGAAGACAGTCTCCTCGCAAAAGCCGAGAAAGAAGCGCGTGTCGTAGCGGCGCACACCTCCCGGCGGCGTGATGGCCCGCGCGACATAGCGTAGCGTGCCAAGGTCGAAACCCGCTTCGTCAGCTGGACGAATGCCTGTCTCTTCCCGCAATTCGCGAAGAGCCGCCAGAGCAAGAGCCCTGGCGCGGGCGGGGCCTATGCGGCTGGAGACACCGGTCAGCAGTTTTCCCATCACCAACGGGTGGAGATCGCCATTGAAGGGAAGGGCATGGTCGCTCCGGTCGCGCCGCCCGCCGGGAAACACATAGACGTCCGGCATGAAGACATGTTTGGCTGCCCGACGCCCCATCAGGATTTTGGGCGCAGGACCGGAGCGATCGATCAGGATCAGGCAGGCTGCATCCTGTGTGCGGACGCGGAGGCGACCGCCATCGCGTATGTCAGGCTTTGTGGCTTCTGTGTTTGCCGGAATCATTCGGATGGATCGCGGCGGTCTGGTTCTCGGGAATCGAACCCATGCATGCGATAAGCCCACTGCAAACCGATAACGCCGCCCTTGATCGGCTGGACCGTGGCGATTGCCGTCAGTACAGCAAGCGGTATCCAGATCGCCATATGGACCCAAGGCGAGACACGCCAGAGCATGTCGGTCAGCAGGTAACCGGTCATCAGCACATGGCCGACGACGACGATGACGAGATAGGCCGGCAGGTCGTCGGCACGCTGCGGCGTATAATCTTCACCGCAGACGGCGCAGTGATCGACCGGCTTGAGAAAGGCGCGAAACAGACGGCCGTCACCGCAATTGGGGCAGCGGCAGGCAAGGCCGCGTTTGATGGAACGCCCTAACGGACGCTTGGGCGCACCTTCACCGCCATATTTGATGGTCGACCCGGCGCGCTCGTCCATTGTTATCTCCTGCGTCCGCGAGGAGGGCGTGTGCCCGGTTTCTTCGGACCACCGCCCGGGCGGTTGCGTCGTCCGGCCTTGTGGAAGGACCGTGTTCCGGTCGGCAGCTTCTTGCCTTCGCTCAGCATTTCGAACTGCAGCGCGCCGGCAAGCGGAATGGCATTCTTCAGCCGCACATCGACGGTATCCCCAAGCTGGTAGCCGAGCCCCGATCGCTCGCCGGACAATGCCTGATGCGCCTCGTCGTAGAAATAGTAGTCGTTGCCGATCGTCGATACCGGCACGAAGCCGTCGGCGCCATAGGTGGGCAACGAGACAAACAGGCCGGCCTTGGTGACGCCGGAAATCCGCCCCTCGAATTCCTCACCGATGCGGGTTGCGAGGTGATGGGCAATCAGGCGGTTGATCGTGTCGCGTTCAGCCGCCATCGCACGGCGCTCGAAGGTCGAGATTTCCGCTGCGATATCTTCGAGCTGCGCTTCTTCCTCCGGCTTGATGCCACCTTCGCCCAGGCCCAGCGAGCCGACCAGTGCGCGATGCACGATCAGGTCGGCATAACGGCGGATCGGGGAGGTGAAATGCGCATATTTCATCAGGTTGAGGCCGAAATGGCCGATATTGTCCGGACTGTAGACGGCCTGGCTCTGGGAGCGCAGCACCATTTCGTTGACCATCACCTGATGCGGCGTGCCTTGCGCCTGCGACAGGATGCCGTTGAACGAGTTGGAGCGCATGTTGCCGCCCTTGGCCATGGAAATGCCGAGCGTATTGAGAAACTCGCGCAGCGTCTCCTGTTTGGCGAGCGACGGGCCGTCATGGGCGCGGTAGATCAGTACCTGACGCTTCTTTTCCAGCGTTTCGGCGGCGCAGACATTCGCCTGGATCATCATTTCTTCGATGAGCTTGTGCGCATCGAGGCGATCAGGCACGAAGACCCGGTCGACGGTGCCGTCGGCTTTGAGCAGGATCTTGCGCTCTGGCATGTCGAGTTCGAGCGGCTGGCGACGGTCGCGGCCGATCTTCATGATCCGGTAGGCGTCCCAAAGCGGCTTCAGGATCGGCTCGAGCAGCGGCCCGGTCTTGTCGTCCGGCCTGCCGTCGATTGCAGCCTGGGCCTGCTGATAGGACAGTTTGGCGGCGCTCTTCATCATTATGCGATGGAAGGTGTGGCCCGCCTTTCGGCCTTCCTTTGAAAAGGTCATCCGCACGGCCATGGCCGGCCGATCCTCGCCCTCGCGCAGCGAGCAGAGATCGTTGGAAATCCGCTCCGGCAGCATCGGCACGACACGGTCTGGGAAATAGACGGAATTGCCGCGCTTCAATGCTTCGCGGTCGAGCGGCGAACCCGTGCGCACATACCAGGAAACATCGGCGATCGCGACAGTGACGATCACGCCGCCCGGATTGTCGTCAGATGTGTCCGGCTCGGCATAAACGGCGTCGTCGTGGTCCTTGGCGTCTGCCGGGTCGATGGTGACCAACGGCACGTCCCGCCAGTCTTCGCGCTTCGACATCGAGGCGGGCTTGGCTTCTTCCGCTTCGTCCATCACCTGCTTCGGGAAGATATGCGGGATACCATGCGAGTAGATGGCGATCATCGAGATCGCCTTTTCGGAGGCGACAGATCCGACGACCGACAGCACACGGGCGCGCGGCAGACCGAATCGACCGGAACGCACGGTTTCGCTCTCGACCAGATCGCCGTGCTTGGCATCGCCCAGACCATCGGGCTCGATCACCATTTCCTCGCCGCGTCGGTCGGTCGGCAGAAGGCGGATCTCGCCATCGGCAAGCTTGTGCACGACGCCGAGCGTGGCGCCGCGGCGTTTGTCGATCACCTTGATGACACGCGCCGTATAGGCGGGACCCGAGCGGTCCTTGTTCGGGAAGATCTTTGCCAGAATCCGGTCATTGAGACCGGCAGCTGGTGCCTTGCCCTTGCCGCGCTGCTCGCTGGACTGGCGGATCAGCACGGCCGGCGCCGCACCGAGATCTTCCGGCCATTCCGCCGGACGGCCGATCAACTCGCCATCCTTGTCGCGGGTGGTGATGTCGAGCACGGTGACGGGCGGCAGCGCGCCGGGACGCGACAGAGACTTGCGACTCTTGTTGATGAGGCCTTCGTCTTCGAGCTGGCGAAGCAGGTCCTTCAGCTCGACACGTGCCTCGCCCTTCAGCCCGAACGCCTTGGCGATCTCGCGCTTCGACGCCTTGTCCGGATTGTCGGAGATGAATTCGAGCAGGACTTCGCGCGGCGGGATGGCGCCCTGGATGATCGCGGGCTTTCCCCTCGAGCCGGTGGCCATGCCCCGTTCGGCCCTTTCCGCGCGCTTCCGCTGGCGGTGCGATCTGATGTCGTCGTCCTGCTCTTCGCTCACGTATCCGTCTTCTTCGCGCTTGCTGCGGCCTTTTTGGCCGGTGCCTTCTTGGCCACAGTCTTCTTGGTGGCCGTCTTCTTTGGTGCAGCCTTCTTGGTGTCGCCGTCAGCTTTTGCTGCAGCCTTCTTCGGCTTCGCCTTGGCCTTTCCGGAAGAGGCCTTGCCGCCCTTTTCGATGATCAGAGCCATGGCCTGTTCCATCGTTACAGACTGCGGGTCCATGCCTTTCGGCAGGGTCGCATTGACCTTGCCCCAGTTGACGTAAGGCCCGTATTTCCCGTCACGCACGGTGACTGCGCCGCCATCCGGATGGTCGCCGAGTTCCTTGAGTGCAGCAGGTGTGCCGCGCCCGCGTCCGCCCGGACCCTTGGCGACCTTTTCGGCCAGCACGGTGACGGCGCGGTTGAGGCCGATCGAGAACACGTCCTCGATCGATTCCAGATTGGCATAGGTGCCGTCATGCAACAGGAACGGTCCGTAACGGCCGAGACCAGCGGAGATCATCTTGCCGGTTTCGGGGTTCTGCCCCACGTCGCGCGGCAGGCTGATCAGCGCCAGTGCCTTCTCGTGGTCTATATCTTCCGGCTTCCAGCCTTTGGGTAGCGAGGAGCGTTTTGCTTCCTTGCCTTCGCCGCGCTGGATATAGGGTCCGAAACGGCCCGAGCGCAGCGTCAGCTCTTCGCCGGTATGCGGATCGGCGCCAAGCGCCTTCGGTTCATTCAGGCCGGACGCTTCGGCTTCATTACCGTCAGAGGAAAGCTGGCGGGTGAAGTTGCATTCCGGATAGTTCGAGCAGCCGACGAAGGCGCCGTATTTTCCGAGCTTCAAGGAAAGGTTGCCGGTGCCACAGACCTGGCAGATGCGCGGATCCGAACCGTCTTCCCGCTTCGGGAACACAAGCGGCGCCAGCGCCTCGTTCAACGCGTCGAGCACGTTGGTGACGCGCAGTTCCTTCGTGTCCTCGATCTGGGCGAAGAAATCGCTCCAGAAATCGCGCAGAACCTGCTTCCAGTCGAGTTCGCCGGCGGAAATCCGGTCGAGTTTTTCCTCCAGATCGGCGGTGAAATCGTATTCCACATACTTGGTGAAGAAGTTCTCGAGGAAGGCCGTCACCAGCCGGCCCTTGGAATGCGGGATCAGCTTGCGTTTTTCGGTGACAACATATTCGCGGTCGGACAGCGTCTTCAGCGTCGCGGCATAGGTGGAGGGACGGCCGATGCCGAGTTCTTCCATCTTCTTGATCAGCGAGGCTTCCGAATAACGCGGTGGCGGTTCGGTGAAATGCTGGCTGGAATTGATCTTCTGCTTGGCGAGGTTTTCGCGCGCATTGATCTCCGGAAGGCGACCGTCCTCGTCGTCATCCTCGGATTTATCATCCTCGTCGCGGCGATCCATATAGGCGCTGAGAAAACCGTCGAAACGGACGACCGAACCGACTGCACGCAGGCCAGCCTTTTCCGCGCCATTGGAGGCTAGGATTTCGACCGTCGTGCGCTCCATTTCGGCAGACGCCATCTGGCTGGCGATACCGCGCTTCCAGATCAGCTCGTAAAGGCGTGCCTGGTCGGCATCGAGGAATTTGCGCACCTGGTCCGGTGTGCGGTTGAAATCGGTCGGGCGGATCGCTTCGTGGGCTTCCTGGGCATTCTTTGCCTTGGTCGAATAGAAACGCGGCTTTTCCGGTAGATAGCGGTTGCCGAACTGGTCGACGATTGCCGCACGGGCAGCGTCGATCGCTTCCGGCGCCATCTGCACACCGTCGGTACGCATATAGGTAATGAGACCGACAGTCTCGCCGCCGATATCGATGCCCTCATAGAGCTTCTGTGCCACCTGCATGGTGCGCGACGCGTTGAAGCCGATATTGGATGAGGCTGCCTGCTGCAGGCTGGACGTTGTAAAGGGAGGGCCGGGATTGCGCTTGACCGGCTTTGCCTCGACGCTGTCGACCACATAGGACGCGCCTTCGAGTAGTGTCTTGAGGCGGTTGGCATCGTCGCCTGTCTTGACTGCACGCGGAGCCAGACGCTTGCCGTCCGCCTGCACCAGCTTGGCTTCGAACTCGTCGCCGCGCGGCGTTTTCAGCAGCGCCGATAGGTTCCAGTATTCTTCCGAAACGAAACGCTCGATCTCGTTTTCGCGGTCGCAGACGAGGCGCAGCGCCACCGACTGAACGCGACCGGCAGACCGGGCACCGGGCAGCTTGCGCCACAGGACCGGGGAGAGGTTGAAGCCGACCAGATAATCGAGTGCGCGGCGGGCGAGATAGGCGTCGACCAGCGGGACGTCGATATCACGCGGGGCGGCCATCGCGTCGAGCACGGCCTTCTTGGTGATTGCGTTGAATACGACGCGCTTCACCGGCTTGTCGCCCAGTACTTTCTTTTTCTTCAAGAGATCGAGAACGTGCCAGGAGATGGCTTCACCTTCGCGATCAGGGTCGGTTGCGAGAAACAGGCCGTCCGAGCCTTTTACGGCGTCGGCGATATCTTTCATGCGTTTTTGCGATGCGCTGTCGACTTCCCAGGACATCTCGAAATCCTGATCGGGAAGCACGGAACCATCTTTCGCGGGAAGATCGCGGACGTGGCCAAAGGATGCGAGAACCTTATAACCCGAGCCCAGATACTTATTGATTGTCTTGGCTTTGGCTGGAGATTCTACAACGACAACATTCATTTTTGGTTCTCTGTAATAGAGCGAGGCCCGGCACCTTGTTGGGTCCAGGCGGAGATTTGACTTCCCGACATGGAGGGCGTTTGTCCCGCGGTCAAGGGCTTAAGTGAAATTAGCATATTTCGAATGATGCAATCACTGGGTGCGTTAATCAGACTTGCAATCATGAATATTTCAAATAAAGTCTATTTAAATTTGTATTGTGAATAAAATTTCACTTAAAGGCTACTGGTGGGGTGGGGCATGTCAATTCACATGAATGGGCTCCGCGAGGGGCATTCTGCCGATAACGTGGCGTATATACGCCAGATGCTGGGGGAGTTGCGACAGGTCGCATTCGCAGAGGGGGCGGATATGCTCTGTTATCTCATCGAGATGGCCTATGTCGAAGCGGGCGACATCCAGTCCGGCCGACGTCCGCGCTCATCCGTCCAGCGCGATGGAAACAAATCCGCCGGGATGGCGGTATAGCCGTCCGGCGAGATCCAGTTCGAGCAGCACGAGATAGACGGATGAAGCGGGGAGGCCCGTATGACGTATGATGTCGTCGATCTCGGTCGGAGTGGGGCCAAGGGCGGAAAGGATGGTGTGGCGGACACTGTCGTCTGGCGGCAGCATGGCATCGTCCAGCCGATCCGGCTCTTCGATGACCTGATGTTCGAACAGATGCAGTTGTGACACCGGCGCGAGCGCTTCGAGAACGTCCTCGGGGCCGGTGGTCACGACTGCGCCCTGCTTGAGAAGCGCATTGGTTCCATGGCAGCGCGGATCGAGCGGAGAGCCGGGTACGGCAAAGACGATCCGGCCGAAATCCGCGGCCATGCGCGCCGTGATCAGCGAGCCGGATTTTTCAGCGGCCTCGACCACGACGACACCGAGTGAGATGCCGGCAATCAGCCGGTTGCGGCGGGGAAAATCCCGCGCCCTCGGCTCCCAGCCGAACGGCATCTCGCTGA
This sequence comes from Pseudomonadota bacterium, assembly GCA_023451735.1. Lineage (GTDB taxonomy): Bacteria > Pseudomonadota > Alphaproteobacteria > Rhizobiales > Rhizobiaceae > Neorhizobium. The sequence continues at coordinate 21,637 of JAEXYH010000051.1, forward strand.
TGGCAAGACCTGCACCATTGGTGATCTCATCCAGCAATCCGAGATTTTCGGGCGGGTAGGGCTGGTCCAGCCCGCCAGCGAGAACGGCGATAGTGCCGGTCTCGATGCTAGCTCGGTGGGCAGCGGTATCGATACCGCGAGCCAGCCCCGAGGTGATGATATAGCCGTTCTGGCCGCAGCGACGGGCGATCATCGCTGCGAATTTTGCACCGATGACGGAGGCATTGCGCGAGCCGACAATGCCGACCGAGGGACGCGTGGCGCTTGTCAGATCGCCCTTGATGGCGACGAGCGGCGGGGCGCCGTCTATATGCCTGAGCGCCGGAGGATAATCGGGTTCGCCGATGCCGACGAAGCAAGCGCCGTGTTTAGACGCAGCCTCCAGCTCCCGTTCTGCATCCTGAACACTGGCAATGCGCAGGGATCGCGTGGCGCCGCCGCGGCGGGAAAGTTCCGGCAGCATGGCGAGCGCATTGTCTGCAGAGCCGCAATGATTGATCAATTGGCGGAACGTGGCCGGACCGACATTGTCGGAGCGGATCAGCCTCAGCCAGGCGATCCTCTGCTTTTCCGTCAGCGCAATTCCAGATCTTCCTGCGCTGCCGTCAGGCATGGATGGCCTCTTTGGGGAAATTACCCCTTTGAGCCGATCTTGCTTTCGGTGCCGGCGATCAACCGCTCGATATTGGTCTTGTGCTTCACCCAGGAGATCACGGTCATGATTGCCATCACGGCTGCGATCTTAGGTTCCTGTATGAACCACAGCACAACCGGAATGACAAGGGTTGCAACCAGCGCGGAGAGCGACGAATATTTGCTGAGTTTGGCGATCGCGAGCCAGACGACAGCGAAGACGAGCACCATCCACGGAGCAACGCCGAGCAGGGTGCCGATATAGGTGGCCACACCCTTGCCGCCCTTGAAGCCGAGCCAAACCGGATAAAGATGTCCGAGAAAGGCGGCAAAGCCTGCCAGAAGTCCGGCTTCGAAGCCAAAGAAATGCCAGCCGATGATGGCTGCGGCCGTGGCTTTCAGCGCATCAAGCAGCAGCGTGGCCGCTGCCAGCTTCTTGTTGCCGGTGCGCAGGACATTGGTCGCGCCGATATTGCCCGAGCCGATCGAACGGATATCACCAAGACCTGCCGCGCGGGTGAGGAGGAGGCCGAACGGGATGGAGCCCAGGAGATAGCCCAGGATCAAAGCGCCGGCTGCGATCGGCAGGGTGATCTGCCAGTTGAAAAGTTCGCTCACGCTCGGTCCCTCTCGATTGCGTGCACGCATTTGCCCGCCACATAGGTGGCAACTGCGCGCCCCGAAAAACGGGCTTCGTCGAATGGCGTGTTTTTCGACCGTGAGATGATCGCTTCCTTGGAGACGATCCACGGATCGTCGAGATCGATCAGCGTGATATCGGCCTTCGCGCCGGGTTTCAGCGTACCGGCGTCGAGGCCGAAGATCTGCGCCGGACGCGTCGACATGGCGTCGATCAGCCGCATCAACGGCACACGGCCGTCGTGATGAAGGCGAAGCGCGGCGGACAGCATCGTTTCCAGCCCGATCGCGCCATCGGCAGCATCTGCGAACGGCAGGCGCTTGGTATCGACGTCCTGCGGATCATGCGATGAGACGATGATGTCGATATCGCCCGCAGCCAGGGCATCGGCCATGGAGACGCGGTCGTCTTCGGTACGAAGCGGCGGCGAGAGCTTGAAGAAGGTTCGGTATTCGCCGATGTCGTTCTCATTCAGCGAAAGATGGTTGATCGAAATGCCGCAGGTGACATTGGCGCCGCGGCCGCGGGCAACCTTCATCGCCTCGACCGATTCAGGCACTGAAATCTTCGCTGCATGATATCTTGCCTTGGTGAGGGCCGCGATCCTGAGGTCGCGTTCCAGCGGAATGATTTCCGCTTCCCTCGGCACGCCGGACAGGCCGAGCCAGCTGGCAAACAGCCCTTCGTTCATCACGCCGTTGCCGAGATATTTTTCGCGCAGTTCGAGCGAGATGACGGCATCGAATTCCCGTGCGTACGTCATCGCGCGGCGCAGTAGCAGCGAGTCGGAGAGCGCATGCCGGCCATTGGTGAAGGCGACGGCGCCGGCTTCCTGCAACAGGCCGAATTCGGTCATCTCCTTGCCGGCAAGCCCCTTGGTCAGCGCGGCTGCGGCATGAATGTTGACCAGCGCCTTATCGCGGGCGGTCTTGTGGACGAATTCGACGAGCGCGATGTCGTCGATCACCGGATCCGTTTCCGGCATCATGATGAACGAGGTCACACCGCCGGCAGCAGCGGCACGGCTGGCCGACTCGATTGTTTCGGTATGTTCGGCACCAGGTTCGCCGACATAGACGCGGGCATCGACAAGGCCGGGTGTTGCGACGAGGCCCTGGCAATCGCGGACGCTCGAACCGTGGGGTACGCCCTGGTTCAGGGCGTCTTTGCCGCAGGCAAGGATATGCCCGTCATTGCCAATGATGATCGTGCCGGTCTCGTCGAGATTGCGCGACGGATCGAGGATGCGGACATTCGTGAGAACGGTGGACTTCATGCGCGTTCTCCCTGGTTGGAGGTGAGCAGCGTCTCCATCACGGCCATGCGGACGGCGACCCCCATTTCAACCTGTTGTTCGATGACACTCTGCGGACCGTCCGCAACCTCGGACGAAATTTCGACGCCGCGGTTCATTGGGCCGGGATGCATGACCAGCGCGTCGTCCTTGGCCGCTTTCAGCTTTTCCGCATCGAGCCCGTAGAAGTGGAAATATTCGCGCACCGACGGCACAAAGGCGCCCGCCATGCGCTCACGCTGCAGGCGCAGCATCATCACGACATCGGCGTTCTTGAGGCCTTCTTCCATCGAATGAAAGACTTCCACGCTCATGTCGCGGATGCCCGAGGGAAGAAGGGTCGAAGGGGCAACCACGCGAACACGGGCGCCCATGGCATTGAGAAGGATAATGTTCGAGCGGGCGACACGCGAGTGCAGGACATCACCGCAGATCGCCACCGTGATACCCGTCAGAGTACCCTTGGCGCGGCGAATGGTCAGTGCGTCGAGCAGCGCCTGGGTCGGATGTTCGTGCTGGCCATCGCCTGCATTCACCACCGAGCAGGCGACTTTCTGGGCGAGCAGCGCGGCAGCACCGGCGGAGGAATGGCGAAGCACCAGCACATCCGGACGCATTGCGTTCAGCGTCATCGCGGTGTCGATCAGGGTTTCGCCCTTCTTCACCGAAGAATTGCCGACCGACATGTTCATTACGTCGGCGCCAAGCCGTTTTCCGGCGAGCTCGAAGGATGACTGCGTGCGCGTCGAGGCCTCGAAGAACAGGTTGATCTGGGTAAGGCCGCGTAAGGTGGACGTCTTTTTCTCCCGTTGCCGGGAAATCTTCACGGCCTCGTCGGCTTTGTCGAGAAGATAGGTGATGTCCTGTTCGGTAAGACCCTTGATGCCGAGGAGGTGGCGATGAGGGAAGAAGACCATGAGGCGTGTCTCCGCTTGCGTTCGGCGGTCTATAAGGTTTGGGGGGGCTGGCTGCAAGCGCAAGCAGCCTTTATCCCGCGTCTCTTTCGTCATTTCGTTTGTGTTTTGGCAGACAATATCTGCCATTTGTTGAGAAGCCCAATTTAGGGACGCACGCCCGTTCCCACTCCCGTTAACTTCCGCTAGAAGCGGAGCATGAACGAGTTGACCCGCGCCGAAGAAAAATTTGCCGAATTGAACCAGCCCGCGCCCTGGTCCGGCATCAATGCCTACCGCTCTGATCCCTTGCTGGTTGATCTGACCGGTGGCCTCAATCGTGTTATCCGCGAAGAATACGATCAGCTGGGGCGTTACGTGACCTCGCCGGAAGCGCAGGAACTGGCGCGCATGGCGAATGAAAACCCGCCGAAGCTGAAGACCCATGGTCCGCGTGGCGAGCGTCTCGATGTGACGGAATTCCACCCGGCCTGGCATGCGCTGATGCGGCGTTCGATGCAGACCGGTCTGCATTCCTCGATATGGGAAAATATTCCGGAGGCCAAGGGGAGCGAATACAAGGTTCGCGCCACCCGGTTCTATCTGACGGCGCAGTTGGAGACCGGGCATCTTTGCCCGCTGACCATGACCAGCGCCTCTGTCGCGGCTTTGATGGCATCGCCGCGCGTGCAGAAGGAATGGGCGCCGAGGATTTTGTCGCGCAAGTACGATTCGACCCACCGTCCGGCAATGCAGAAAAGCGCCGTCACGCTCGGCATGGGCATGACGGAAAAACAGGGCGGCACGGATGTGCGCGCCAACCGGTCGACCGCCGAGCGGGTGGGAGAGGGCATATATCGCCTGAATGGCCACAAATGGTTCATGTCCGCGCCGATGAGCGACGGCTTCATCATGCTGGCGAAGACCAGGGAGGATGTCAGCTGCTTCCTCGTGCCGCGTCTTCTGGAAGACGGTTCGGCCAATGGCCTGCAGTTCCAGCGCCTCAAGGATAAGGTCGGCAATCGTTCAAATGCTTCGGCTGAAGTCGAGTTTTCGGATGCTTTCGGCTATCTTCTCGGTGAACCGGGCGCCGGCATCCGCACCATTCTCGATATGGTCACGCTGACGAGGCTCGATTGTGCCATCGCCTCCGCCGGCATGATGCGCGCTTCGCTCGCCGAAGCTGTCCACCATACGCGTGGCCGCAACGTCTTTGGCCGAAAGCTCGTCGATCAACCGCTGATGACGCGCGTTCTGGCCGATATGGCGCTGGATGTGGCGGCTGCCACGGCACTGGGCTTCCGTCTTGCGGAGGCTTTCGATCGCGCCGCCGGAAACCCGGCCGATGCCGCTTTCGCCCGCGTCATGACCCCGGTCGTTAAATACTTCAACTGCAAGATCGCGCCGTCGCTGATCTACGAGGCGATGGAATGCCTGGGTGGCAACGGTTATGTCGAAGAACGGCCGATCGCGCGCCATTACCGGGAAGCGCCGGTCAACGCGATCTGGGAAGGCTCGGGCAATGTCATGGCGCTTGACGTCTTACGTGTCCTGTCGCGGGGCCGTGATCTGTTCGAGCTCGTCCTGTCCGGTTTCGAACGGGATCTTGGGGCATCCGGCCGCAAGACGATCGAGGTCCTGAGGGCCGCCATGGCGCTTTGCGAGCGGGATGAGGGCGCTGCCCGTCTGCTCGTCGAGCAGCTGGCGCTGGCGGCCGGTGCTGCCGAGCTGGCACGGCTGGGCGCCGGCAAGATTGCCGATGCCTATCTCGAAACCCGTCTGGCTGGCGGCTGGCGATCGACTTACGGCATGCTCGATGCGCGTTTCGACGCCAGCTATATCGTAGACCTTCTTTATCCGCCGGCTGCGTAATTTGCGACGAACATTGCGACCGGAATGGTGAAGAAGGCAAGCGCCGTCTGAACGGTGGCGGCGGCTGCGTAAAAATCGGCATCGCCACCCATCTGCTTGGCCAGAACATATCCGTTCATCGCCGTCGGTACGGCGGCACTGAGCGCCAGAAGCGCCAGATTGGTGCCGGTCAGCCCGACCGCCATGCCGACGCCGATGGCGAGAACCGGAAAAACCACCAGCTTCATGACGACAGCCGAGAGGACACCGATGCTCGGCTTCAGCGCGTCCGCGACCTTCAGCCCGGCGCCGACCGTGATCAGGCCCAGACTGAGCGACGCCTGCGACAGGAGGTCGACAGTCGCCATGAAGGGTCGGTAGATCGGCAGCCCGAAAAGGTTGACGCCGATCCCGAGAATGGTCGCGATGATCATCGGATTGCTGATGATCTTGATCGCAATGGCGCGGTAATTGCGCTTCTGTCCCGAAAAGACGGCAAGCACGGCGATGCTTCCGGCATTGACCGGCACGATGACGGCAGCCATCACCATGCCGACCACAACAAGCCCGTGCGCATCATAGGTTTTTGCTGCGATCGCAAGCGCCATGAAACCGTTCCAGCGCGTCGATGTCTGATAGAGCGAGGTGAAGGTTGAAGGGGTCATGCGTCCGCGTCTTAGAACCGGCCATGACGCCAGGACGACGACGGACATGGTGGTGAAGGCAAGGATGGCGATCAGGCTGACATGGATGCTGCTTGCATCAGAAAAATCGGCCTTCGCCATGGTCTGGAACAGGAGAGCAGGAAACAGCACATAATAGCTGCATTGCTCCATCCCTTCCCAGAAATTGCCGTTGATGACCGTGGTCCGCTTAAGGCCGATCCCGAGAAGGACGAGCAGGAAAACGGGGAGGATGCTTTCGAATATGGTCAGCATGAACCGAGAGCGCACTTATCTGATTGTATGTTTATCCCTCCCAGGGACCACTCTGCATGTAAATGTCGGCAAAGCAATGCCCGCAATTCTGTGCATCATGTCGCAACGCGCTTGCCGGTCGTCAGTCGGCGGATTATCGCCTTTGTAAGAGTTTGTTAAGAAGTAGGCCGACGATGCTGCAGATCCCCGAGATGACCGCGCAACAGAACCAGCCGTTGCGGCCGCGCAATCGCGCCAACACCGAACGCGCGATTTTTCTGGCGGCCCGCAGTCTCCTGTCCGAGCATGGATTTCAAGGTTTCGGCATCAATGCCGTCGCGCGCCGTGCCGGTTGCGACAAGCAGCTGATCTACCGGTATTACGGCGGTCTCGATGGCTTGCTTGATGCGATCGGCGAGGAACTCGGTAGCTGGGTGAATGACAAGATCCCGCAGGATACCGGCGGCATGTTCGTTCTCACCTATGGCGACCTGATGGAAAAGCTCTCCATGTATTTCATGGAAGCGCTGCGCGACGATCCGCTGGTCTGCAAGATAGTGGCCTGGGAGGTCTCGCAGGATACGCCCCAGGTTCGTCGCCTGTCCGAGTCGCGCATGAAGGCGCTGGGCAAATGGCTGGAGCGGATGCAGGGCAACCTGAAGCCGCCGAAGGGCGTTGACACAGCGACGACCAACGCGCTGCTTTTCGCATCCATCCAGCACCTTGTGATTTCCGCTTCGGTCAGCGGCCAGTTTGCCGGCGTTTCGCTGAAGACGGAAAAGGACTGGGAAAAGGTCGCTGTTGCTGTGCGCCGCCTTGTTCGGGCCATATACGGCTGATCCGGGACATCTTCTCCACAAGCAGATCGCTGAAATTAACCATGATGATTGGTTTTCGTTGCGCAGAACTGGTGCGTCTCTAGGCTGGTTAATATATTGTTAACCAGGTTTCCTAAGACAAATGCCGGGTGTGATACCATTCATCAGACAGCATGGCTTGCTGATCGTCCTGACGGGGGCTTTCGCAGGATTGGCGTTGAACATTGCGGTCCCCGCGGTGGTCTTGAGTCTGATGGCGGTGTCGAGATGGTTTGTCTTGACCGATATCGATCTGGCAGAGCTTAAAGGTAAGGCCGCATGAAGTGGTTCCTGATACTCTGGGCGGGCCCAGTCGCATTACTGTCGAGCTGGTACGGGCTGTCCTACTACGACATGAGCTTCGGCTTTTTCATGCTGACGCGTCATACCCATGACCTCGTCTTCGAAGTCTATGGAAACATCCTCGGCATTCCGCCCGAGACCATCCCGCCGCTGGTTGCCAGAGCCATTGCCGTCGACAGCCTGATTGTCTTTGCGATCATCGCTTTCCGCAAGCGCAAGACGATTGCCGCTTGGTGGCGCAAGCGTCAGTCTTCAAAGGAAGAGATTGTTGCCGTACGCAGCGACGAGAGCCTGTCCAGCGCCCCCTGAAGAATAAAGCTTGCCGCTGCCGAATCGATCCGTTCGGCGCGCTTGGCGCGCGATACATCCATTTCCAGAAGCGCTCTTTCGGCCGCGACCGTCGACAGCCGCTCGTCCCAGAAGACGAAGGGCAGGTTGGTCTTTTCAGACATGGAGCGGACGAAGGCGCGCGTTGCCTGAACCCGAGGGCCGGCCGAGCCGTCCATGTTCACAGGCAGGCCGATGATGAAGGCGGCGACCTTCTCCTTCACCGCGAAATCGAGCAGCACGACCGCATCCTGGGTGAATTTCACCCGCTTGATTACCGGTCGCGGCGAGGAAAAGCGCCGACCGAGATCCGACATGGCAAGCCCGATCGTCTTGGTGCCGAGGTCGAGCCCGGCAATCGCCTGGTTCGGCTGAAGCTGTTCGGCCAGTTCCTCGATCGTCAGTGTTGCCATGTCTTTAAAACCCCTGAATCAGCTTTTCTTGCGCACGAACTCGGTGCGCAGTACCAGTCCCTTGATCGTATCATGGCGGCAGTCGATCTCTTCCGGATTGTCCGTCAGGCGGATCGAGCGAATGACCGTGCCCTGCTTCAAGGTCTGGCCTGCGCCCTTGACCTTGAGATCCTTGATCAACGTGACGGCATCGCCATCGGTCAGCACATTGCCGGCGCTGTCATGCACCGCCGAAGCCGCAGCCATCTTTGCTGCAGCTTCCGAAGCGGGCAGCCATTCGCCCGTCGCTTCGTCATAGATATACTCGTCGTCATTATTGGCCATGTTTCTTCCTTGAACGTTATGAAAATCGTTCCGTTGCCGATATTCCTTGTAAAAGGTGGCAACGGCTTGGCGTCGCTTAGCTTACGCTCCCATCGCTTGCAACCGCTGCCGGAAAGCTTCTCTGCTTCTGGTCTCTTGCTCGAGCGTCAGAATTGTTAGAGGTCAAAGAGCGTTGCCGCAGGCACGAACTATCTTATATTCGCCCCTCATATTCCCCTGTATTTCGAGGAGTTCCCCATGAAGATCACCTGGCTTGGCCATGCCGCTTTCCGTATCGAGACCGCCAAGGCAAAAATCCTGATCGATCCCTTTCTGAGCTACAATCAGCCGTTTGCCGATGCCGACCTTAACATCAAGGATGTCAGCGAAGGCGTCACCCATATCCTTCTCACTCACGGTCATGCCGATCATGTCGGAGACACCGTTGCTATCGCCAAGGAAAAAGGCGCCGTCGTTCTCGCCAATGCCGATCTCGGTTCCTGGCTCGGCACCAAGGGTGTCGAGAAGATCGAGATGGGCAATACCGGCGGCACGGTCGGCTTCGACGGTTTTACTGCAACCTTCACCCAGGCACTGCACTCGTCCGGTCAGGTGGATGAAATGGGCGTTGCCCACTCGCTTGGTTCGGCCAACGGGCTGATGCTGCATTTCGAGGACGAGCTTTCCGTCCTGCACATGGGCGACACCGACATCTTCACCGATATGGGCCTGATCAACGAACTGCACCAGCCGGATCTCGGTATCGTGCCTGTCGGCGATCGCTTCACCATGGGTGGAGCTGTGGCGGCTCTCGCCTGCCAGCGCTTCTTCGATTTCAAGCACGCCATTCCCTGCCATTACGGCACGTTTCCGATCATCGACCAGACGCCGGAAAAGTTCGTCAAGGGCATGGAAGGCAGTCGTACTCGCGTCGAGACGCCGACACCGGGCACGGTGCTGAGCTACGATTGAACCATAAAAAGCCATGCCGGGTGGACCGGCATGGCGCTCTTTTAAGGTCGTTGGTTCAGGCCGGCTGAGCGTCGGCGCGAACAGCCGGTTCACGGGTTCTGGAGGCCGACGTGCCGGCAGGCAGCTGCTGCGCGAACTGGCTAACGGCCTCGACGCGGCGGGTCAGGCGCGGATAGAGCGAGAAAATGTGCAGGAAAAAGCCGGCGATCGACGGCACCATGCGTTCCTGTGCTTCAAAGGCTGCCGGATTCATCTGCGCGTTAAGCTTGGCGCTGCCGCATGCCAGCATCTGCAAAGCGGTGCGCGAGGCCTGCAGGTTGCGGCAGACGATCAGGCCGATGCGGTCGCAGGTCAGTTCGCGGCCTCGCGAATAGGCCTGGGCCAGGAACGGGATGATATAGGCCGGCAGTCGCAGGATACCCGGCAAGCTGTTGAGGTGGCCGGCGACGTGATGGCCCAGCTCGTGGCCGATCACGAATTTGACCTGCTCGTCATTGTCTGCATCGATCAACTGAGACGTCAGCCAGATATAACGCGTGCGGCCAACCAGCGTCAGCGCCATGGCGTTCATGACGCCGCTGGAATTGTAGACGAAAGCCTGCGGAGCTTCTTTCAGGCCAAGCGCTTTTGCGCCTTCCTGCACTATTACATGGAGATGGGGAAACTGCTGTTCGCTGACCATCACGTAATGGCCGATCATATAGGCGCGAACGAGTGCGCGTCCCACGAAGCTGATGAACCAGAAGATCGCGATGTAAAGCGCTATCATGAAAACGATGGCAACGCTTTGAAGCATCGCGACCGCTATGATTGCAATGGCAGCGATTGCCCAGATCAGGATGCCGATTAGCAACATTAGTGTGCCGTAGAGTTTTTCCTTGGAATGGCGAACTGTCGAGACTTTGAAAGTCATGGATTACCCTCTCCATATATATGATTTTTCTAGTCAAGTATTTTGCGAGTTCCGATTAATCAGCGCTTGATTGAAAAGGAAGAGGAAAAATCCGCAACCGGCGGAAATTTTGCAACTATCAATCCATATGGGTTGAAACCTGTCCTGCCGCGGGCAGCGTGCGCCATTCATAGGATTTACCGCGCTACCCAAGGCTTAGGCAGTTGCGAAGGGCGGGCATGGCCATTATAGCGAAGGGGATTTTACATTCCCGGAGTTGAGCCATGTCCGTCGATCTCGCCACCGTCAAGCGCGTCGCGCGCCTTGCCCGCATTGCCGTCACTGAAGACGACGCCAATCGCATGGTCGGCGAGCTGAACGGTATCATCAATTTCGTCGAGCAGCTTTCCGAGGTGGATGTGACCGGCGTCGAGCCGATGACCTCTGTCACGCCGATGGAGATGCGCAAGCGTACCGATGCCGTGACCGATGGCGACAAGGCCGACGACATCGTGGCGAATGCTCCATCCACCGACCGCAATTTCTTCCTGGTGCCGAAGGTTGTCGAATAAGCCGCTCATTTAAAGCGCTTCCGACCCTCTCCACGCATTCGAACATTTTAAAGAGCCCATGACCGAACTCACCAGCCTCACCATTGCCGAAGCCCGCGAAAAGCTGAGCTCCAAGGAAATCACCTCGGTCGAACTGACCAAGGCCTACGTCGACGCGATCGACGCCTTCAACGGCACGTTCAATGCCTACATCACCACCACGCCGGAAAAGGCGATGGAAATGGCAAAGGCTTCCGACGAACGCCGCGCTTCCGGCAAGGTCGGCGCGCTGGAAGGCATCCCGCTCGGTATCAAGGACCTCTTCGCCACCGAAGGCGTCCACACCCAGGCCTGCTCCCACATTCTCGACGGCTTCAAGCCGAAATACGAATCGACCGTCACCCAGAACCTCTGGGACGACGGTGCCGTCATGCTCGGCAAGCTGAACATGGACGAATTCGCCATGGGCTCGTCGAACGAAACCTCGTTCTACGGTCCGGTCGTCAACCCATGGAAGGCTGAAGGCTCCAACCAGCAGCTCGTTCCGGGCGGCTCTTCCGGTGGTTCGGCCGCAGCCGTTGCTGCGCATCTCTGCGCCGGCGCAACCGCGACCGATACCGGCGGTTCGATCCGCCAGCCGGCAGCCTTCACCGGCACTGTTGGCATCAAGCCGACCTATGGCCGCTGCTCGCGCTGGGGTACGGTTGCCTTCGCATCCTCGCTCGATCAGGCCGGCCCGATCGCCCGCGACGTACGCGATGCCGCGATCATGCTGAAGTCGATGGCCTCCGTTGATAAGAAGGACACGACCTCGGTCGATCTGCCGATCCCGGATTACGAGGCAGCGCTTGGCCAGTCCGTCAAGGGCATGAAGATCGGCATTCCGAAGGAATACCGGGTCGACAACATGCCGGAAGAGATCGAAGCCCTCTGGCAGCAGGGAATCGCTTTCCTCAAGGATGCCGGCGCCGAGATCGTCGACATCACCTTGCCGCATACCAAATACGCGCTTCCGGCCTATTACATCGTCGCACCTGCCGAAGCCTCGTCCAACCTTGCCCGTTATGACGGTGTCCGTTACGGCCTGCGCGTCGACGGCAAGGACATTGCCGACATGTACGAAAAGACCCGCGCCGCCGGTTTCGGCACCGAGGTCAAGCGCCGCATCATGATCGGCACCTACGTTCTCTCGGCCGGTTATTACGATGCCTATTACCTGCAGGCGCAGAAGGTTCGCACGCTGATCAAGCGCGACTTCGAGACCGTCTTCCATGCTGGTGTCGATGCAATCCTGACGCCTGCAACCCCGTCGTCCGCCTTCGGCATCGCCGACGAAAATCTCGCTGCCGATCCGGTCGCCATGTACCTGAACGACATCTTCACGGTGACGGTCAACATGGCCGGTCTTCCGGGTATTGCCGTTCCCGCCGGCCTCGACAAGAAGGGCCTGCCGCTCGGCTTGCAGCTCATTGGCAAGCCGTTCGAGGAAGAAACGCTCTTCCGCACCGCCCATGTCATCGAGCAGGCCGCCGGCAGGTTCACGCCGGCCAAGTGGTGGTAAGCGGGCTGGAAATTCGGAAAATGACTGTCGCCGATCACAATGTGGTCGGCGAAGTCGGTTTTGCGGCGTGGAATTCCAGCGATGCCTTCAGGGGCGTCGATCTTTCAGCCGACGTGTTGGAACGGACCCGCAAGGCCTACGAGATCTTCGCGGGCGACACCAAGGGTGACGTCTGGATCGCCGAGCTCGATGGTAAGGTCGTCGGCTGGTCCGCTCGAGACGGCGCACCAAACTACATTTCGGATATATGGGTTTCGCCCGACCGCCAGGGCAGGGGCATCGGCAAGGCTCTGGTCCTGCATTTGATCGACTGTATCAGGGCGGAAGGTCACGCCACAGCCACCATCCATACCCATGCCAGAAATGCCGGTGCGATCAGGCTTTACCAGCGTTGCGGTTTTGTCATCGTCTGGCGCGGGGTGGAATATTCCAAGAGCATGGGAATGGATCTGGAAAAGGTTCACCTGGAACAGTCACTGACCTGACCGACAGCCCGGGAGAGTGTGATGAAACCTGAATTGTCCACCTTGATCGCTGCATTTGACCGTCTAGCCGCTGCCGATTTTGAAATGGGGCCGGCTTGGCAGATGGTCCACAATCTCTGCCAGGGCCATGAAGGCGAGGCGGCTTTCGATTGGGGCCATGCGCTTTGCCATCGCATCGAAGGCGACGACTGGAATGCCGGCTATTGGTACCGGCGCGCCGGAAAGCCGGTCGCGACAGGGTCGTTTACCGATGAATGGACGGCGATGCGCGGCGCCTTTTCTAGGTAAGCAGCCGGCCCTCGGAGGAAGGCCGGCCGCCGGTGGCTACCGGTTATCCTGCTCAGCTCTCACCAGCACCAGCCCCCTTTCCGTGATCCGGTAGGGTTTGCCGTTCTGGGATCTGATCGCCTTCTTCTGTTTCAGCTTGCGGAAGGTGAGTAGATCCAGGCGGGAAAATATCCATCCCTCGCGGGTGAAGAGTTGAAGTTTCTCGATATTGCGATTGTCGTCGCGGGTGATCTCTATCCGGCCGCCCTGGGCGAGCAGATGGAGAATGCGCTGTTCTGCGCGCGAAATATCCATTGTTCTGATGTCCGCAAAAGCGCTCTTGGACGAGCGCACAAAAACAACATCCGGCGCGTGGCTACGAGCCGGGGCTGGCGTTTTTGTGAGGGCCGGTGCGCTAGAAAAGCGGGCCGGCCCCTTAGCGGGTCTCTCTGGACGAGAACATCAAAACTCCCTGAAGCGAACCATCCGGAAGACGTTCGGTGTCGCCAGGTTCAACGGCTAGGCGAGTTCTGCCCCTTCGTCAACAAGTGCATTCAGCGCACAAGATCTTGCGCTGGTAAAACGATAAATACGATGCTCTACTGGACCAGGTAACGGGAAAGGGTGAGGCCATAGTTCGCAACGCGCGCGAAGACGATGTCGATGTCCTAGCCGAAATCGGCTTCCGTGCCTGGGAAAAGGCGATGGAGGCGATCGGCGAAATGGCCGGTATGCGCGGTAGCGCCCGCGAAGCCTTTATGAATTTCACGCGGTCCTCCTGGCTGACCATCACCGTCGTCGAACATGTTGGAACCATTGCCGGCTGGGCGGCGCGTGAGCATCTCGACGAGCTGATTTCCGATTTCTGGATCGATCCGCAATATCAGGGACATGGCCTGGGCAGGGAACTGCTCCAGGAGGTGGAGGCAGAGATTGTTCGTCAGGGTTTCGAGAAGGCGCGCATCGAAACCCATGCGCAGAACAATGAGGCAATCGGCTTTTTCGAAAAGCACGGTTACGCCATTCATTGGCTCTCGGTTGCCTATTCTCCGAAGATCGATCGCGACGTCCAGTCCGTTGGGTTGTCCAAGCTGCTGGTCGAAGCTGCGCCGAGCGTCAGTTATGGGCAAGAATTCTAGCCTAGCTCCAGCAATTCAACAGTGCCGCCACTTTATCCGGTGCCGCGATTGCAACGACGAGCCATCCGATCTGAAGGATGAAAAACAGCGGCAAGGCTACCGGGAAGGGCGGTTTTCGAGTCTTGTGCCGCAGCAGTCGTTGCGCAGCCAGAGCGCCGCCGCCGCCGCCGATGAATGCAAGCAGCAGGAGCGTCGATTCTCTTATCCGCCAGTCGCCATTGCGCGCCGCCCGCTTGTCCCACCCATAGATGCCGAAGACCACAACATTATAGGCGGCCGCCAGTGCTAAAAGCGCCAGGTTGGAATTCAGGCTCATTGATCTCGAACACCTGTTCATCGCGACATGCAACATGTGGCAGAATCGGCCCATTTTGCTGCATTCGCTTGCGCCACCAGAGCATTTGTTCTACCTCACGACTTCTAAGAATTCACGCATGAGACGAGCTCAAGATGACCCTAGTCGACGTCCGTACCCCTGATCCGAAACGCTTCATTCCCGGCGCCACCGGCGACTGGGAAGTGATCATCGGCATGGAGGTTCACGCACAGGTCCTCTCCAATTCGAAACTGTTCTCCGGCGCCTCGACCGAATTCGGCAAGCCGGCCAATGGCAACGTGTCGCTGGTAGATGCCGCCATGCCGGGCATGCTGCCGGTCATCAACGAGGAATGCGTCCGTCAGGCAGTGCGCACCGGTCTCGGCCTGAAGGCGCAGATCAACAAGCGCTCGATCTTCGACCGCAAGAATTATTTCTATCCTGACCTGCCGCAGGGCTACCAGATCTCGCAGTTCAAGGATCCTATCGTCGGTGAAGGCCAGATCGTCATCTCGCTCGGCCCCGATCGTCAGGGCCAGTTCGAGGATATCGAGATCGGCATCGAACGCCTGCATCTGGAGCAGGATGCCGGCAAGTCGATGCACGACCAGCATCCGACCATGTCCTATGTCGACCTCAACCGTTCCGGCGTGGCGCTGATGGAAATCGTCTCGAAGCCCGACATGCGCTCTTCCGACGAAGCCAAGGCCTATATGACCAAGCTGCGCTCGATCGTGCGCTACCTCGGCACCTGCGACGGCAACATGGACGAAGGCTCGATGCGCGCTGACGTCAACGTCTCCGTGCGCCGCCCGGGCGAGGGTTTCGGCACGCGCTGCGAAATCAAGAACGTCAACTCGATCCGCTTCATCGGCCAGGCGATCGAATATGAAGCGCGCCGCCAGATCGGCATTCTGGAAGACGGCGGCTCGATCGATCAGGAAACCCGACTTTTCGATCCGGGCAAGGGCGAGACCCGCTCGATGCGCTCCAAGGAAGATGCGCATGACTACCGTTATTTCCCCGATCCGGACCTGCTGCCGCTCGAATTCGACGATGCCTTCATCGATGCGCTCCGCGCCGACCTGACCGAACTGCCGGACGACAAGAAGGCCCGTTTCGTCGCCGAACTCGGCCTGTCTGTCTATGACGCTTCGGTTCTGGTGTCCGAAAAGGCAATTGCGGATTATTTCGAAGCCGTGGCCGAAGGCCGTGACGGCAAGATCGCCGCAAACTGGGTCATCAACGACTTGCTGGGCGCCTTGAACAAACTCGGCAAAGACATTGAAGAGACTCCGGTTTCGCCTGCCCAGCTCGGCGGCATCATCGACCTGATCAAGGCGGAAACCATTTCCGGCAAGATTGCCAAGGATCTCTTTGAAATCGTGCTCAACGAAGGTGGCAATCCGGCCGAAATCGTCGAGGCCCGCGGCATGAAGCAGGTCACCGATACCGGCGCGATCGAAAAGGCAGTCGACGAGATCATTGCCGCCAACCCGGATCAGGTCGAGAAGGTCAAGGCCAAGCCGACGCTGGCCGGCTGGTTCGTCGGTCAGGTTATGAAGTCGACCGGCGGCAAGGCAAACCCGCAGGCCGTTCAGGCGCTGGTCAAGGCCAAGCTTGGCATCGAGGAGTAAGCCTTGTTCTTCGTAAGAACCGCCGGCGAAGAGGACGTGGAGAAGATCCGCGTCCTGCTGGCGGAGACCTTTCACGCCAGCTACGACCCGTTCTACGGATCCGATCAGGTTGGCAAGATGGTGAGCGGATGGAATTCCGCGAATGCGATCCGCGCGCGCATCGGCAAGCGTGACGGCGAGTTTCTGGTAGCCGATGATGGCCGCAAGCTCGGCGGCATCGCCTACGGGGCCATGTATCCGAAAATGGCGAAAACCGTGATGCTGCATCAGCTTTACGTTCGCCCCTCCTGCCAGAACGAGGGCATCGGTCGCGATCTCTTCGCCGAGATGGAAACGTGCTTTCCGGATGCGGAAATCATGCGGGTGGAGGTTGCCCTGCCGAATGTCCGCGCCATGTCCTTTTATGAACGCCTCGGGTTCTCCGAGGTCGATCGCATGGAGGAGTGGGGCGCGCCGAATTCGGGTCTGCCCGCCATCATCATGGAAAAGCGCCTGCTGCAGCAGTGATTTGAGACGAGGGGGAGACAAGTCCAATGAGCGAACTGACCATCAGAAGGGCACACGAGGAGGACTTGAGCGCCCTGATCGCCATTTTCGCCGCGGACGATGTCGGAGGTCATGGCGATACGACCGATCCTGCTGCTTATGAGGATTATCTCCGCGCCTTTCACATGATCGACCATTCCGGCAACGAGCAGCTTTTTGTCGCCGAACAGGATGGCGAGATCGTCGGCACCTTCCAGATCCTTTTCAATCGCACGCTGACAGGGCGTGGATCGCTGTCGATGATCATCGAGGCGGTTCAGACGCGGCCGGACATGCGGGGTCGCGGCATTGGTGCAAGGATGATCGATTATGCAATGGAAGAGGCGAAGCGTCGGGATTGCCGGCTGGTACAGCTCACGTCCAACATCAGCCGTACCGATGCCCATCGCTTCTATGAGCGTCTCGGCTTCGCAAAGAGCCATGCCGGTTTCAAGATGAAGCTCAAGCAGTCGTGAGGCCTAGAATCGCTGGACAGGACCGGCGGCAGGCGTCATAAGCAGGATAGCCATTTTTCGGTGTCCAAATCTCCAATTCGACCATGTCAAAGCGACGGAATACCCCATGAAAGAACTTCTGCTGCAGATATTCACCTGGTGGAACGGTCAGACGATGGGGACGCGTTTCTTTACCTGGCGGCATGGCAAGAAGGTCGGCGAAGACGAGATGGGCAACGTTTATTACGAAGGCCCGATGACTTCATGGGGCAAGCCCAAGCGCTGGGTCATCTACAAGGGCTACGCTGAGGCCTCCGCGATCGCGCCGGGCTGGCATGGCTGGATGCATTATCGCACGGATGTCCCGCCTTCGCAGGAGACCTACACAGCTCGCGAATGGCAGAAGCCGCACAAGCCGAACATGACCGGCACACCGCTCGCCTATCACCCCAAGGGCTCTCTGGCCGCCACCGGCGAGCGCCCGCGCGTTACCGGCGACTACGACGCCTGGACGCCCGGCAACTGAGACTGCCGAAGCTAGGTCCGACCCTGACGGTCATTTGGCCATAATCGCAATCTAGTCATCGGGCGCTGAAAGCGCTCGCGACGGGATGAACATGACACGAAAAATGCCTTTTCTAAGCAAACTCATTCTTGGTGCGCTGATTGCGGCGGCACCGCTGCTTGCCACGGAACAGGCTTTTGCTGCACGGATTTCCAATCCGGTTGCTGTCTTCGCCGGCATCGACAAGATTACCGGCCGCATCACCACATTCGACGTCTATGTCAACGAGACGGTACAATATGGTGCGCTGCAGGTGACGCCCAAGGTCTGTTACTCCCGCGACGACACGGAAGCACAGAAGATCGACGGCTTTATCGAAGTCGATGAGATCACGCTCGACCGCAAGATCCGCCGAATCTTTTCGGGCTGGATGTTTGCCGATAGCCCCGGCCTCAACGCTGTAGAGCACCCGATCTACGACGTCTGGCTGACCGGCTGCAAGCCGCAGTCGGATATCCCTGCACCGTCGAACGCCACGAACTGACACACCTCGACGTTTCGGTTGATCAGAATGGCAAGTGCGGGCGATCCACCGCTGCGCGCAGCAGGACCAGATACTCTTCTTTCGGAATATCGATCGCGCCGAACGTCTTCAAATGATCGGTGGTGAACTGCGTGTCGAGAAGTTGGAAACCATTCCGGCTCAATCGGTCCACTAGATGCACGAGGCATATCTTCGATGCGTCGGTGCGCCTCGAAAACATGCTTTCGCCGAAGAAGGCAGCGCCCAGCGATACGCCGTAGAGACCACCCACCAGAGCGCCATTCTCCCAAGCCTCAACACTATGGGCATGACCCATGCGGTGAAGCTCGCCATAAAGCTGGCGGATGGTGGTATTGATCCATGTGCTCGGACGATCGGGCGCGGATTGCGCGCACATGCCGACCACCGCATCGAATGCACTATCGAAGCGGATCTCGAAGGGTGATTTGCGGACTGTCTTTGCGAGGCTTTTGGAGACGTGGAAATCATCAAGCGGGATGATACCGCGCATTTCCGGCTCGACCCAGAAGATTTCCGGGTCGTCGGCCGATTCGGCCATGGGAAACAGGCCTATGGAATAGGCCCGCAACAGAACGTCCGGTGTGATAGCCGGGTAATATCTGCCACGCCGCCCTGCCATTTCGCTCCCTGCAGCATCGATCCGAAGGCCGGCACCGGCTTTCGGAAACACGATGCAAATCATCCAAACCTGTCTCGCCCTTTACGCGTCGCGCAGGACGCATAAAGGGCGAGACAGAAAAATACGCCCGGAGCGATGTGCTCCGGGCGGGTATTATGTCAGTGTTCCTTGCCGCCGGCCAGATAGTTTTCCAGCCAGTGAATGTCGTAGTCGCCCTTCAGGATGTCCGGATTGTCGACCAGATCCTGGAAGAGCGGCAACGTCGTCTTGATGCCGTCGACGACGAATTCGTCCAGCACGCGGCGCAGGCGCTTGATGCATTCCTCGCGGGTGCGGCCATGCACGATCAGCTTGCCGATCAGGCTGTCGTAGTAAGGCGGGATCTTGTAACCGGCATAGGCGCCCGAATCGACGCGAACGCCGAGACCGCCCGGTGCATGGAAATGCGTGATCGTGCCGGGTGAGGGCACGAAGGTGCGAGCATCCTCTGCGTTGATACGGCACTCGATCGCGTGACCCTGGAACTGGATCTCTTCCTGGGAAACGGAAAGCCCGTCACCGGAAGCGACGCGGATCTGCTCGTGCACGAGATCGATATTGGTGATCGCCTCGGTGATCGGATGTTCCACCTGCAGACGGGTGTTCATTTCGATGAAATAGAACTCGCCGTTTTCGTAGAGGAATTCGATCGTACCGGCACCGCGATACTTCATCTTCTTCATTGCGTCGGCGCAGATCTGGCCGATGCTCATCCGCTGCTCGACGGTAAGCGCAGGGGAGTTGGCTTCTTCCCAAACCTTCTGGTGGCGACGCTGCAGCGAGCAATCGCGTTCACCGAGATGAATCGCATTGCCTTCGCCGTCACCGACCACCTGGATTTCGATGTGCCGCGGCTTGCCGAGATACTTTTCCATGTAGACGGCGCCGTTGCCGAAAGCGGCGAGCGCTTCGGTGCGGGCGGTGTTGAAGGCTTCTTCCAGATCTGCTTCGGTCTTGGCGACCTTCATGCCGCGTCCGCCGCCGCCGGCGGTCGCCTTGATCAGGACCGGGAAGCCGATCTCCTTGGCGATGTCCAAGGCGTTTTCCGGCGTCACTTCGCCTTCCGAGCCCGGAACGACCGGGATGCCGAGTTCAACGGCCGTCTGCTTGGCGGTGATCTTGTCACCCATCAGGCGGATGTGCTCGGCGGTCGGGCCAATGAAGGTGATGCCATGCGCTTCGAGGATTTCCGCGAACTTGGCATTTTCCGACAGGAAGCCGTAGCCCGGATGCACGGCGTCAGCGCCGGTGATCTCGCAGGCCGCAACGATCTGGTGGATGTTGAGATAGCTTTCGCGCGACGGAGGCGGTCCGATGCACACGCTCTCGTCGGCAAGGCGGACATGCATGGCGTCCGCATCGGCCGTGGAGTGCACGGCGACGGTGGCAATGCCGAGTTCCTTGGCGGCTCTCAGCACGCGCAGCGCGATCTCGCCGCGATTGGCTATGAGGATCTTGGAAATCATGAAAAGCGCCTTACTCGACGATGACGAGTGGCTGGCCGTATTCCACGGGCTGCCCGTCGGTGATCAGGATTTCGGTGACCTTGCCCGAACGCGGTGCCGGGATCTGGTTCATGGTCTTCATCGCTTCGATGATGAGAAGCGTCTGGCCTTCCTTCACCGTCGCGCCGACTTCGATGAATGCCTTTGCGCCAGGAGCAGGCGCCAGATAGGCGGTGCCGACCATCGGTGCCGTCACGGCATTCTTGTTGTCGGCGGCTGCAACTGGTGCAGCGACGGCCGAAGCAGCGGCAACTGGTGCAGCGGCTGCAATCGGAGCTGCCGCGATCGGAGCCTGTACATACTGCGTTGCCGAAGCGCGCGAAACGCGGATGCGCAGATCGTCCTGCTCGACTTCGATCTCGGTGAGATCGGTATCGTTGAGGATGTCAGCGAGGTCGCGGATCAGTCCCTTGTCGATCCCGTTCTTCTTCTCAGACATGGCAAACCCTATTGTTCTGTTTTATCTTGTCAGGCGATTGTATATTTCAAGGCATGGAGCGCCAGAATGTAGCTCGCCGTGCCGAAGCCGCAGATGACGCCCTTGGCCGCCGGTGCGATCATCGAATGATGGCGAAACTCTTCCCGTGCATGAACATTCGAGATGTGCAGTTCGATGACCGGCACCGACACCGCCTTGATCGCATCGTGAAGCGCGATCGACGTATGCGTATAGGCACCGGCATTGATGGCGACGCCGACGGCCTTGTCGCCGGCTTCGTGAATCCAGTCGATCAGCGTGCCTTCGTGGTTGCTCTGCCGGAAATCGACATCGAAACCAAGTTCCTTGCCCGCTGCAACACATTGCTGCTTAACGTCATCCAGCGTCTGCCCGCCATAGATGCCGGGTTCTCTCTTGCCCAGCATGTTGAGGTTGGGGCCGTTGAGGACGAAAATCGTCTTGCTCATACCGATCTTATGTTCCATCCGAATTCAGCGGCCACCTATAGACCGGTAGGCGGGCAAGGGAAAGCCCCCGCCGCGCCGAAACGCCGCTGGTCCACTGATCGGTGAGAAATCGGTTAAGGGCAGGGAGAATGCCGGCCGGTCTCAGCAGCTGGCCTTGCCGCAGGAGCGGACATTGTTGACTTTTTCTTCGATCTGGCCAAGGCCGACAGCACCGAACACGGCTTCGTCGCCGACGACATAGGTCGGTGTGCCGGTAATGCCGATCGCGTTCGCCAGCTGATAGGCCTGACGTACGATGTCATCGTTCGGCTTTTCTGTCATCGTCTTGCGAATCTGGGCTTCACCGATGCCGAGTTCGCTTGCAACTGAAATGGCCGTAGCCTCCGACGCATGTTCCTGGCCGACGAGGAGTTCACGGTGGAATTCCGGATATTTTTCCGGCGCGAGGATACGCACCGCGTCGGCGACCTTATGGGCCGCCATGGAATCCGGTCCGAGGATCGGGAATTCCTTCAGCACGAAGCGGATGTTCTTGTCCTTGGCAAGGATGTCGTCCATGTCGCCCATGGCACGCTTGCAGTAGCCGCAATTGTAGTCGAAGAATTCGACCACGGTGACATCGCCCTTGGGATTGCCGAGCACGATGTCGTTCGGCGACGAAAAGATCTCGTCCTTGTAGGCAGCAACCGCTTTGGTCGACTGATCGGTGCGCTGGGCCTGCTGCTTGGCCTCCAGCGCGTTCTGCACCTCGATCATCACTTCCGGGTTCTGGATCAGGTATTCGCGGATGAACGCGCCCATTTCCTTCTTCTGGCTGTCGTCGAGCGCGAGGGCAGGGGCGACGGCAATCGAAACGGCGAGTGCCGTACCGGTGGCAAGGGTTTTGAACAGGCGGGTCATGAAATTCCTCTTGAAGCTTGATGGTGCGAATCCGGACCACCCGCATATCATCTTGGTGCAAGGCTACGGCACTCGGCCGATACGGGAAACAGGAAATCTACATTGCGGCCTGAGCAAGGCTTCACATCTGTGTAAAGGGAAAGCCTGCTGAACGCAGCATGTGATCAGCCAATCAATGGCTTGCAAGCCGTTCCTGAATCATTTTGGCAGCGCGGTGCCCGCGGATGCGCAATAAAAAATGGCCGCGTCAGCGGCCATTTTCTCGTTTGAAATCGTCAGGGCTCAGAAGAAGCCGCGGCGCTGCCACCAGCCGGCCTTCTTCGGCTTAGCCGGGTCCTCTTCGCCCTCAGGGGCTGGAGCGACGTCTGAACTCTTCACCACTGCTTCGCTTGAGGAAGAAATGTTCGAGGCGCGATTGGCGCGTGCCGGCTTGGCTTCTTTTTCTGCAGTAGAAGGCGCTTCAACGGCAACGGCTTCAGGTGTCGCTTCTTCCGCCTTGGCTTCGACTGCCGGAGCAGCTTCAACCTGTTCGGTCACGACGGCTTCGGCGGCTACAACTTCTGCTGCGGCAGCCGCCGCAGCGGCTGCTTCCGCTTCGATGGCCTTCTTGCTGCGACGTGCCCGCTTCGGCTTCGGTGCGGGTTCCGCCTCGGCTGCGACTTCTGCTGCCGGTGCAACTTCGGCAGGCACCTCAGTCGGGACCTCTGCAACAGCTTCGGCAGGTGCAGCAGCCGCTACGGGAACTTCGCCCTCGGCCTCTTCGCCATTGGCGTCGTCGTCACCTTCAGCGCTTGCGTCTTCTCCGCCTTCTTCGCCATTGCGGTTGCGACGCCCGCCACGCTTGCCGCGGCGGCGGCGCTTGCGGCGGCCGTTCTCATCCGATTCGGAGTCGGTTGCGGATTCCGGGTTGGTCGATGCTTCGGCTGCATCATCCTCTGCCTCGTCGTCACCGTCCTCGCCATCTTCCGAGATAGATTCGACGCCACCGTCCTGTGCCTGGGCATCGCCATTGCGCTCACCGTTCCGGTTGCGACGGCGACGGCGGCGCTTGCGCTTGCGGCCGTTCTGGTCGTCGCTCTCGGCGCGTTCCGGCTTGCTGACGGCCTTGGCGACCAGTTCCTCTTCTTCTTCGTCCTCCTCCATCTCGATGACGACGTCGTCGTCCTCTTCGACCGGGATGGCGGCGAACTGCATCAGGCTTTCGATCTTGATCGGGTTCTCGACGGCTTCACCGCGATCGATCGCAAAATGGCTGGAACCAATGCTGACATCGGATTCGATGAAGATCGAGACGCCGAAGCGGTTCTCGTAATCGACCACGGTGCCGCGCTTGTGATTGAGCAGGAAGAGCGCGATGTCCGGCGTGGTGCGCACGGTGATGTCATGCGTGGTGTTCTTCAGCAGATATTCTTCGATGCCGCGCAGCACGTGCAGGGCAACGGAAGACTGCGAGCGAACATGGCCGGTACCGCCGCAATGCGAGCAGATCTGCGTCGTCGATTCGAGAACCGAAGCGCGGATGCGCTGACGCGACATTTCCAGAAGGCCGAAATGCGAGATGCGGCCGACCTGGATGCGGGCGCGGTCGTTCTTCAGGCAATCCTTCAGCTTCTTCTCGACGGCGCGGTTGTTGCGCTTTTCTTCCATGTCGATGAAGTCGATGACGATCAGGCCTGCAAGGTCGCGCAGGCGAAGCTGGCGGGCGACTTCTTCAGCAGCCTCGAGGTTCGTCTGCAGTGCCGTGTCTTCGATAGAATGTTCGCGGGTCGAGCGACCGGAATTGACGTCGACGGCAACCAGAGCTTCCGTCTGGTTGATGATCAGATAACCGCCGGACTTCAGCGTCACCTGTGGCTGCAGCATACGGTCGAGCTGCGCCTCGATGCCGGAGCGCGAGAAGATCGGATGAAGGTCGCGATAAGGCTGAACCACCTTGGCATGGCTCGGCATCAGCATCTTCATGAAGTCTTTCGCTTCACGATAGCCGTCTTCGCCAGAAACGATGATCTCGCCGATATCCTTGTTGTAGAGGTCACGGATCGAACGCTTGATCAGCGAGCCTTCTTCATAGACGAGGCAGGGCGCGGTGGACTGCAGCGTCAGCGTGCGGACGTTTTCCCACAGGCGCATCAGATATTCGAAGTCGCGCTTGACCTCGACGCGGGTGCGGTTGGCGCCGGCAGTACGCAGGATCACGCCCATGCCCTGCGGCACGTCGAGTTCCTTGGCGATTTCCTTCAGGCGCTTGCGGTCCTGCGGCTGGGTGATCTTGCGGGAAATGCCGCCACCACGCGCGGTGTTGGGCATCAGAACCGAATAGCGGCCGGCCAGCGACAGATAGGTTGTGAGGGCTGCGCCCTTGTTGCCACGTTCTTCCTTGGCGACCTGCACGAGCAGGATCTGGCGGCGCTTGATGACTTCCTGAATGCGATACTGCTTGCGCGGCTTGCGCTGGATACGATCCGGAACCTCTTCCATGGCGTCTTCGGCGCCGACGGATTCGATCTCTTCCTTCTCATGGTTGTCATCATCGTCGTCATCATCATCGCTGTCATGACCACGGCGAGCGTCGACATCCTCCGAGATCGAATCGGTCTCGACCATCGCCGCCATGCTTTCCGGCGTGGAATCATCGGCATCGCTCGAGGCCTCGCCGTCCTGAACTTCGGCGGCGGTCTCTTCGGGAGCGGCCTCCACGACCTTCTTGCGCGAGCGAGTACGCTTCGGCTTGGCCTTCTTTTCCGGTTCGGCTTCGGCCTGGACTTCGGCGGCGGGAGCTTCGGTCGTTTCAACAGCTGCCACAACCGGCGTTTCGCTTGCCGCGATACCGACGTCCGGCTGTTCCTCGTTGGCGAGGTCCACGACCGTATCGGCCGAGTCTGCCTCGGCGATCTTGCGTTGGTCTTCCGCTTCCTGCTGCATCAGAGCCTGACGGTCTGCGAGCGGGATCTGGTAATAGTCCGGATGGATTTCCGCAAACGCCAGGAAGCCGTGGCGGTTGCCGCCGTAATCGACGAAGGCTGCCTGAAGCGAGGGTTCGACGCGCGTTACCTTCGCCAGGTAAATATTGCCCCGGATCTGCTTCTTGTGTTGCGATTCGAAATCGAATTCTTCGATGCGGTTGCCGCGTACGACGACTACGCGCGTCTCCTCTTCGTGAGACGCGTCGATAAGCATTTTGTCTGCCATTGAAGTTCTGCTCCTCGGCGCCGCCGTGCAAATGCACGAAAGCCTGCCGCGAGGACAGGCTCGTAATGCACAACGGTCATGACGCCGGATAAGGGGGATCCCGCAGGGTCAAGGCGAGACGGCAACCGGAGAGGCAGCGAAGCCTTCGGCTTCTTCCTTCTTTCCGTGAGTTGAAAAATTTGCCGCAACATTAAGGACCAAGCGAGAATGACGATAACTGAACCCTGACGGGTCCGATGGGGTGCTCCATGCGAGCGGTGGGTGGCGTGCCACCCGGCATTTTTCCGGCCGTAGCCGGAGTGATCGGTTACGCAAGGTCAAGAGTTGCGACGGCGGATGTTTGCCGGTACTTGGCGCCAGTCCCTGGAGGCTGGCAAGCCCATCGGCAGACTATCCCGTCAACCCTCTAACCTCACTGGCGTTGTATGGTTTATCTGTCACAATAGCAAGGGAAAAGCCGTATCCGCCATATTGTGGATGGATTTAGCGGCCTTATCGAAAGTGGGGTTGCAACGGCGATTCGCAGGCGTTGTAACAGAAATGCCTGAAATGCAGGCCTTTCGTGCACGAGCGGGCGTCGCATGAAAGATCAAGAGGCGGGATACGGCTTGAAGTTGGATGGAGTGGTGATGATCGGCAGGGCGATCCGGATGCCGTCTATGGCGAAAAATCTGCGAATCGTTCGGCGAATCGGTCTGCTGGCGACTCTGGTCGCTGCCACTGTGTCGACCGTCTCTTTTGCGTCTCAGCAACCCATACTTGCATTCGCGGCCAGGGTCGCCGGGGATGATGCCCGCACGAGGGTCGTCATCGATTTCGAGCAGAAGCCCGAATTCGTCATTCATTACGTCGATAGCCCGGAGCGTATCATCGTCGATCTGTCTGCTTCTGCGTTCGGTTTTCCTGCTGGGGACCTGGCGCCGCGCGGCCTCTTCAAAGATATCCGCTACGGCACCATGGGCAGCGATAGCGCCCGCATGGTTTTCACCGTCAACCGGCCAGTCAAGCTTGTCATGGCGGAGGTTCAGAAAAACGAGGAGAGGGGCTTTCGGCTGGTGCTGGATGCCGAAATGACGACAAAGGAACAGTTCTCCGAAATCCTAAAGTCGCAGGATTGGAATACGTCTGCCGCCGTCGTGCCGCAGGATGTCGGGCCCGTGGTTGAAGACGGGATATTTACCGTTGCCGTGGATGCGGGGCATGGCGGTATCGATGCCGGCGCAAGTGGTGCAACGACGAAGACGCCGGAAAAAACGGTCACGCTCGATTTTGCCCGTCTGCTTGCTGAAAGGTTGAACAAGGTCGAAGGCGTGAAGGCTTTCCTGACCCGCGAAGACGACACGTTCCTGTCTTTGTCGCAACGCGTGACTATCGCCAGACAGAAACACGCGGATCTCTTCATATCTCTGCATGCCGACACCCTGGCGCAGAGGGATATTCGCGGCGCGACGATCTACACACTGTCCGACAAGGCGTCGGACCGCATGGCCGAAAATCTCGCAGTCCGCGAGAATTTGTCGGATCAACTGGCCGGTTTCAGTATCGAGAGCGGCCCACCTGAAGTCGCCGACATTCTGCTCGACCTGACCCGGCGCGAAACCCAGGCCTTTTCCGTCGCGCTCGCCGACCATGTGGTGAAGTCCTTCGAAGGGCAGGTAGGCCTGATCAACAATCCGCACAGGCAGGCCAACTTCCAGGTGTTGCGCGCGCCGGATATTCCTTCGGTTCTGCTCGAAATGGGCTTTCTTTCGAACGCGGAAGACGAGAAGCTTCTGCTTGACGAAGGGTGGCGAAGCAAAGTCGCGGCCCTTATCGCCGATGCGGTCGATCGTTATCATCGGCGTTCCATCGCCAACGGTGGATAAGTGTCCACCCAGGAAGGCGTGACCTCAATGTCACAGCCTGGCGCGGATCACGTGTGGCGGCGCCGAAGATACGGAAATACTTGTGAAAAGCCCTACTTTCCTCACATTCGGAGAGCAGGTCGCGGAAATGGATTTCGTACGGTCTCCGGTTTCGCGGAGTTGATCCGGTCTCCCTTGCACTGACGTAAACGTCGTGCAAAAGGCCTGTTGGCGTGCGATGGTGCTCTTCGCGCCGATAGAAAGCTGAACGGTAGCTCAGATATGATCAGACTGATTGGATATTTCTTTGGAATGGCCTGCGTGCTCTTTTTGGGCGTAGCTGCTGCCGTTGCCATCTATTTGAGTGGCATGACCAAGGATTTGCCCGACTATGAAGTGCTGGCTTCCTATGAGCCGCCTGTGGCAACGCGCATCCATGCCGGCAACGGCGCGCTTATGGCGGAATATGCTCGCGAGCGTCGTCTCTTCTTGCCGATCCAGGCTATTCCCGACCGCGTCAAGGCTGCCTTCCTGTCGGCCGAAGACAAGAATTTCTACAATCATCCGGGTGTCGATCCGTTCGGCCTCGGTCGCGCCGTTTTGAACAACCTGCAGAATTTCGGTTCCGGCCGTCGCCCGGAAGGTGCGTCCACGATCACCCAGCAGGTGGCGAAGAACTTTCTTCTGTCTGCCGACCAGACGATCGACCGCAAGGTGAAGGAAGCTATCCTTTCCTTCCGCATCGAGCAGGCCTATTCCAAGGACAAGATCCTTGAGCTTTATCTCAACGAGATCTTTTTCGGTCTGAACTCCTATGGCATCGCCGGCGCGGCTCTCACCTATTTCGACAAGTCGGTAACCGAACTGACGACGGCCGAGGCTGCCTATCTCGCCGCCCTGCCGAAGGGGCCGAACAACTATCATCCGTTCCGCCACGAAAAAGCAGCGATCGAGCGCCGTGATTGGGTGATCGACCGTATGGCCGAAAACGGTTACATCACCCAGGTAGACGCAGACGAAGCCAAGACCCAGCCGCTCGGTGTCAAGCCCCGCCGCGGTTCCGGCACGGTTGCGGCATCCGAATATTTCTCGGAGGCCGTCCGCCGCCAGCTTATCGAGCGCTACGGCGACAAGGCGCTTTACGAAGGCGGTCTTTCCGTCCGCACCTCGCTTGATCCCGAGCTTCAGGTCATTGCCCGTCGTGTCCTTCAGGATGGTCTGCTGGATTACGATGAGCGCCGCGGTTTCCATGGCGTGCTGGCTTCGATCGAGACATCGCCGGACTGGGCGCTGGCACTCGGTAAGCTTCTTGCCGACAACAAGGTGCCGGAACTGCGGGACGTTCCTGAATGGACGATCGCGGTCGTGCTCGGCGTCTCGGCCAAGGAAGCGGAAATCGGCCTGCAGTCCCAGAACGGCAGCAAGACCGATCCTGAGCGCAAGACCGGAACGATTGCCGCCGACGATATGAAATGGGCCTACCGGGATGCTACCGGCGAGCGTAAGCCTGCGAAGGGTCCCGACGGAGTTCTGAAGGTCGGCGACGTGATTTATGTCGAAGCCTTGAAGCAGGGTGCAAATTCCTACCGCTTGCGGCAGACGCCGAAAGTGCAGGGTGGTTTCGTGGCCATGGACCCAAATACCGGCCGCGTTCTCGCTATGGCAGGCGGCTTCTCCTACGCGCAGTCCGAATTCAACCGTGCGACGCAGGCGATGCGCCAGCCCGGTTCCTCGTTCAAGCCGTTCGTATATGCGGCAGCACTCGACAACGGCTATACGCCGGCATCGGTTGTGCTTGATGCGCCGATCGAGGTTGTTTCGGGCAATCAGGTCTGGCGTCCGTCCAACTATGGCGAAGAGGATGGTAAGGGGCCGGCCACACTGCGCACAGGCATCGAGAAGTCGCGCAACCAGATGACCGTACGTCTGGCCCAGGACATGGGCATGGATGTCGTGGCTGAATATGCGGAGCGTTTCGGCATCTACGACAAGATGGCGCCTTATCTGCCGATGGCGCTCGGTTCCGGCGAAACGACGGTCATGCGCATGGTGTCGGCCTACGCGGTCATCGCCAACGGCGGCAAGCAGATCAAGCCGACGGTCATCGACCGTATTCAGGACCGTTACGGCAAGACGATCTTCCGCCATGAGGAGCGTGGTTGCGAGGGCTGCAATGCCAGCGAATGGGCCAATCAGGAAGAGCCTGTCTTGGTTGACAACCGCGAACAGGTTCTCGATCCGATGACGGCCTACCAGATCACATCGATGATGGAAGGCGTTGTCCGTCGCGGCACGGCTGCCGGCAAGATCCCGGTCAACGACCGTCCGGTCGCCGGCAAGACCGGCACGACCAACGACGAGAAGGATGCCTGGTTCGTCGGCTTCACCCCGAACCTCGTGGCCGGTCTTTATATCGGTTTCGATACGCCGGCTCCGCTCGGCCGTGGTGGTACGGGTAGCGGCCTGGCTGCGCCATTGTTCGGCAAGTTCCTCGAGGCAGCGGCCAAGCTTACCCCGGCTGAAAAGTTTCATGTTCCGGATGGCATGAACTTCATCGCGGTCAACCGCAAGACCGGCATGATGGCCTTCGATGGCGAGCCGGACACGATTGTCGAGGCCTTCAAGCCCGGCACCGGCCCGGCCGATGTCTTCCAGGTCATCGGCGATGGCGAATACATGACCCAGGAACAGATCCTGGATTCCTCGCCCCAGGCGCAACAGGCGATCACCTCGGGTGCGTCGGGCCTCTACTGACTTGCTGAGGTTCTTGACGGCCGGGGGCGGCCTTTACATCCGCTCCCGGCGCAACTATGTCCCACCGCATCTTAATCCCTGAAGATCACAGAGAGAGAAGAACACGCCATGCGCGCGGAAATGCTGAATATTGTCGACGAAATCAAGCAGGCCATAAGCCTGCTGAGGAGGCATCTTTGACTGGGATCAGGCTGTAAGAAGACTGGACTGGTTGAATAACAAGGCAGAGGATCCCAACCTCTGGAACGACGCCCAGGAAGCCCAGAAGCTGATGCGCGAACGCCAGCAGCTCGATGAGGCGCTGAGCGGCGTAAAAGCGATGGAGCAGCAGCTCGCCGACAATATCGAGCTCATCGAGCTTGGTGAGGAAGAAGGCGACGACGCGATCGTCACGGATGCCGAACAGGCGCTGAAGGTGCTGAAGGCTGAAGCTTCCCGCCGTCAGGTGGAGGCCATGCTTTCGGGCGAAGCCGATGCCAACGATACCTATGTCGAAGTGCATTCCGGTGCTGGTGGTACCGAGAGCCAGGACTGGGCGAACATGCTTCTGCGGATGTATACCCGCTGGGCAGAGCGCCAGGGCTACAAGGTCGAGCTGCTGGAAATGCATGACGGTGAAGAAGCCGGCATCAAGTCCGCGACGATACTCGTCAAGGGACACAATGCCTTCGGATGGATGAAGACGGAGTCCGGCGTACATCGCCTTGTCCGTATCTCGCCTTACGATTCGAATGCGCGCCGTCACACGTCGTTCTCGTCGATCTGGGTCTATCCGGTTGTCGACGACTCGATCAACATCGAGGTCAACGAAAGCGACTGCCGCATCGATACCTATCGCGCGTCGGGTGCCGGCGGACAGCACGTCAACACGACCGACTCGGCTGTACGTATCACCCATATCCCGACCGGCATTGTCGTATCCTGCCAGCAGGAACGCTCACAGCACAAGAACCGCGCCAAGGCGTGGGAAATGCTGCGTGCCCGTATGTACGAAGCCGAATTGATGAAGCGTGAAGCCGCCGCCAATGCCGAGGCCGCCTCCAAGAGCGACATCGGCTGGGGTCACCAGATCCGCTCCTACGTCCTGCAGCCCTACCAGTTGGTCAAGGACCTGCGCACAGGTGTTTCCAGCACGGCACCGGACGATGTTCTGGATGGTGAACTCAACGAGTTCATGGAAGCTGCATTGGCACACCGCATCAGCGGTAAGCCGGATGCCGAGGTCGCCGACGTCGACTGACGCTTCCTCTGTCGATATTCAAAGAAAAGGCCAGGTCTCAAGCCTGGCTTTTTCGTTCCATGATCTCAATTCATGAATTGTTCGGCCAGAATGCGGTCCGACCATGAATGATCCGGATCAGACAGGATGCGGGCCGTCAGTTCCGTCGACTGTGCGATGCGCACATGAAGAACCGATTTGACCTCGGCATTGTCCGCGACCGCATTGACCGGCCGTTTTTCCGGCTCGAGGATGGTGAGATCGACACAGACGTGGTTAGGAAGAAGCGCACCGCGCCAGCGTCGCGGCCGATAGGGGGAAACCGGCGTCATCGCCAGAAGCGGTGCTTCGAGAGGCAGAATCGGGCCATGGGCGGAAAGATTGTAGGCTGTTGAACCGGCAGGGGTGGCAACCATCACGCCGTCACAGATCAGTTCATCCAGCCGCACGCGTCCGTCGATCTCGACCTTCAGTTTCGCGGCCTGATAGGACTGGCGAAACAGATAGACCTCATTGATCGCAAGGGCCACGGATGTCGATCCGTCGCTGCTGGTTGTCGTCATCTTGAGCGGATGAAACTCGTTTTCCATGGCAACCGCGATTCGCTCCGGCAGGGTGTCTGCACGGTAATCGTTCATCAGGAAGCCCACCGAGCCGCGATTCATGCCATAAACGCGCGGTCCCGACGTGATCGTCTCGTGCAGGGTCTGCAGCATGAAACCGTCGCCGCCGAGTGCAACGATGACATCGGCCTCGTCGAGCGGACGGTTGCCGTAAAGCCGGACAAGCTCTTCCAGCGCCGCCTGCGCCTCAGGGGCCGGGGACGCGATAAAAGACAACTTCTCGCAGGGAATGGGCATGAATAGGCAAGCCTTTGACGGTGTCGCCGTGAATGAGCCCGTTGGGCGCCCTCAATGGCGTTGCTGGATTGTCGACCGCTTGAAGACAGGTAAGCCACAAGCGCAGCAGTGGTACAGGAAAAGAAGGCGGGTGGACAAGCGTCCAGGTTCCCATCTCCGTCCGCCATTGACTGAAGATGCTGGACAAATTGATCCGACTGCGACGTTTTCGCTTTACAGCAGAATAAAATATGGTAATTCCGGCGCTCAATGGATGCCCTTGTAGCTCAGTTGGTAGAGCACCTGATTTGTAATCAGGGGGTCACGAGTTCGAACCTTGTCGGGGGCACCATTATTACCCGTTATTATGATGAAGCAGTGTCAGCCTTGCTTACCCGGTAGGACGTGGCGACGTATGCAATCATGGTCTTCGCCCTTGCACTGTGTTCGGCACGTTTCGTGCGGCGTGTTGCACATCACGTTGCGCGCCACCGAATTCTTTGAGCTACCGCCGGATATTCGCTGAGTGCTCCACTTTTATCAGGTTGCGATTTCTCAATCCCTGACGTGCTGGCCACGGGCTGACTGATTCGCAGATGAGTTGTCTGGGATCGAAGTAGAGCGCAGCTGAGTAGAATCGATGGGCGATACACCGTGTCGATGCCGCTCATGGATGGTAACGCGGGTTCGTCGTTTCGACCGCGTTGCCTTTAAAAGTCGTTCATCGATGAAAATGGCCGGAAATGTTCTCGTGAAATCCTTTGTATTTACTTTGCGTTTACCAAGATATTCGCATATCCGTTGTACCATCTTTGCGCATGAAGCGTGTCTCCATTTTTTCATCAGGACCATAGATGACGAGTATTCACACGAATACTGCGGCTATTGCTGCGCTCCAGACGCTGCGTCCGCTAGCTGACGAGCTCAATAAGACCCAGGGTCAGGTGTCTTCGGGACTACGTGTAGCCGTTGCGGCTGATAACGTTGCCTACTGGTCGATCTCCACGACGATGAAGTCGGACAATAAGGCAATCGGTGCGGTTCAAGATGTTCTGGCCCTCAGTGCTGCGGTCGTCGATACGACCTATGCGGCTGCCGAAACGTCGATCAATCTTATGTCCGAGATCAAGAGCAAACTCGTGACGGCACATGAGCCGGCTGCCGACAGGGGCAAGGTCAACGGAGACATAACGGAGCTGAAAAAGCAGCTGCAAGCGACGCTGCAGGCTGCATCCTTCAGCGGAGAGAACTGGCTGTCCTGGAATACCGCGGAGGATTCGCGAAACAAGGAGATCGTCAGCTCCTTCATTCGCAACGGGGACGGAACGGTGAGGCTTGGAAGGACGACCTACGAGATCAATACGCCTCCGCCGAGAACTGATACAAATGTTCAGTATTTCGTCGACAATGGAGGCTCCGGGGAATACGGCATTCTGTCGAGCGAAGCCTTCGCGGTGCAGGCAGGATCCGCCAAGAATTACGTCATTATTCCTGGCGCGACAGCGCCTGCCTCAGCTGTCGAAATGACGATTGACGACGCAACGACAGGCGACGAATTGGGCGACATGCTCAATACCGTCGAAAGCATGACCAAGCAGATGACGAACATGGCTGCCAGTCTGGGAGCGTTGACCACCCATATTGCGATGAGCAGTGACTTTGCCTCCAAGCTCAGTGACTCGGTCGAAACGGGTGTGAGCCGGTTGGTGGACACGAATATGGAAGAGGCGTCCGCGAAGCTCTCGGCTCTGCAAGCGCAGCAGCAGTTGGCAACGCAGTCGCTCACGATTGCAAATTCCTATGCCAGCAACGTCCTCACTCTGTTTCAATAAGGTTCCACGCCGAAGAGTAATCGTGTCTCTGACGTTCGGCTTCTCTTTGGCGAAATTCGGCTCGTGTTGGAAAATGCATGAGCGCAAGGCTGTTTGGCGGATCGGGCGCATCCCGTGTTAGAGCAGCTTTGCCTTTGCTAGATCTTGCAGCATCGCGCCACAAAATCCGGGTTGGAAAAATCCGCGTAACGACTGTGCCCCGTCTTGCCATACCTAAGGGGGACGCCCTCCAGATCGACGGTGATCCCACCGGCGGCTCTCAGTACAGCGTCGCCCGCGGCAGTGTCCCATTCCATGGTTCGGCCGAATCGGGGGTAGATGTCGGCAGCACCTTCTGCGATCAGGCAGAATTTCAGCGATGATCCGACTGCCCTGATCTCACTAGCACCGCATTGATTGAGAAATTCGTCGGTTTCGATGGAGCGATGCGAGCGGCTTGCAAGGGCGATATGCGGAGTGGCTGCCGTGCGGGCGCGCATCGGTTCGCGCCGCGAAACCTGAAAGTTTTCGTCGACCCACAGTTTTTCCGCTCCGTCGGGGCTGCCGGAATAGGCAATACCAAGCGCTGGCGCATAGACGAAACCTGCGATGGGAGCGCCGTCTTCGATCAGCGCGATGTTGACGGTAAAATCGTCATGGCCGTTGATGAATTCCTTTGTCCCGTCGAGCGGATCGACGAGAATGAAAGCCTTGTTCGCAATATCGGGAATGCATCCCGCCGCAGCCTGCTCTTCCGCGACGATCGGGATATGAGGACAGGCTTTGGCGAGTTCAGACAGAATAACGGCTTCGGCCTGCTCATCGGCCTCGGTGACGGGAGAGGCATCCGCCTTGTAACGCGCATGTGGTCCGGCCTTGTGGATGGCCAGGATAGGACGTCCGGCCTGAAGTGCCGCCCGCTCGAATATGGCGATTGTCGTTTTCCACGGTGAGGTCTTGGATTGGGTGATCGTCATGATCTGTTCCCATGCCACGAATCTGGAGGCGAGGGGAGTCTTTACGCAGGCAGCAGGAACGTGCGGCGGGGCACGACACTGATGGGCTTCGGGATGTGGGCAGTGAAAATGCTGCCGCTTAATGAGCCTGTCGATCTGTGCGCCTCAGCATCCCGACCCCCAGGGCTCCTGCAAGCGAGCGGCCGATCTCCAGCCCGATCATGCCCAGCAATTCCATAAGCCGTGCAAAAAGATCCCGCAGGCGAGGATGTTGGCTCTCTCGCACCTGAGCCGGCAACCGGTCGGTTGCGACAGCTTGTGTCTCGAGCCGTTGAGCATCGTCGTCGATTGCCGCCGTGGCATGCCGGTCGACGGTTTCGACGGCGCGCTTGCGTATCAGTTCCGCCAGCCCGAGCGCCGGCCGGTTGGGTTCTTCCGGGAGGGGCGTGAGATCCCACCGGTCACTGAGGAAGGTTTCAGGTTCGATCCGGTAACCGGCTTCGATCGCCGCTTCGATGAAATTGACGCGCGCCAGGCTGGCATCGGCTTGCCCGACCAGCGCATCGCGGCAGCACAGCACTGCCGCGATATGGGATTCTGTCCGTTTTGTCGGCCATGCACCGATCAGCATCAGCGCCGCATCAAGTGTGCCGGTAACGATCACCGTTCCCGGCCGGCCATACATTTCGATGACGACGGGACTTTTCCAAGCTCCTGTTTCCATCTCTATCTCCCAGCTCAATATTAGGAGATGATCACGTAAGGCTTGCGTGAAGATGGATTTATCAGAGAGTACTAATGTCCCAGCATTCGTTACTGCGTCTTCACCAGATGCTGACGGGTCGCATAAAGTGCGATCGCTGCCGCATTGGACACGTTAAGCGACTTGATGGCGCCGGGCATGTCGAGCCGAGCGAGTGCGGAAACCGTTTCCCGCGTTTTCTGCCGAATGCCCTTGCCCTCGGATCCGAGCACCAGCGCAATTTTTTCGCCGGACAGCGTTCCCTCTAGAGGTGCCGGTCCTTCCGAATCAAGGCCGATCGTCCTGAAGCCCAGCTTGTGCAGTTCCTGCAGTGCGTCGGCGAGATTGGTGATCTGGATATAGGGGATGAGTTCAAGCGCGCCGGATGCCGATTTGGCCAGCACGCCGGATTCCGTCGGACTATGTCTCTGGGTGGTGATGATGGCGCCGGCGCCGAACGCCACGGCGGAACGCATGATGGCGCCGACATTATGCGGATCGGTCACCTGGTCGAGCACGAGGAGGAGGGGGCTCTCCTTCAGGGCATCCAGCCGGCGAACCGGCAAAGGCCGCGTTTCCAGCATGACGCCCTGGTGGATGGCTTCGGGACCGAGGACCTTGTCGATATCCTGCGGCGATACGAGCTCCACCGGGAAGGGCTGAGCGGAGAATTCACCGATATCAAGGCGTAGAAACGCGTTCTGGGTGACGGAAAGCTTGATCAGCTCGCGTTCGGGATTGTCGAGCGCGGCACGTACGGTATGCAGGCCATAGAGGAACACCTGGTCCTGCTGTAGGGGCGGCGGCGTCCAGTCCTTGTTGGTTTTTTGTCGCTTCTGCTGCGGCGTCGGAATTTCACCGCGCTCGCGCTTGGCGTCGCGGACATTGCGCCGCAGCGTCGCATAATGGGTGTCGCGGGCGGATTTGTCTTTGGGATCTTTTGTGCTCATGCCGCCTTATATAGGCCGGCCTCCTTACCGCAAAGCCCTTCCATCGGAGGTCCGGTGGAGAACGTAATTTTTTCGTCATTTTTTCAAAGAGGTCGTGTTGACAGACGCAAACGAGGCGGTCATATAGCCGCCACAGACGACGGGGCGACACGCTACCGGGTCTGACGAACTTGGTCTCACGATCCAGACGGAATACTGGAGGGATGCCCGAGTGGTTAAAGGGGACGGACTGTAAATCCGTTGGCTCAGCCTACGTTGGTTCAAATCCAACTCCCTCCACCATTCTGTTATCGGATCGGACCAATCATACCGCGGGTATAGCTCAATGGTAGAGCAGCAGCCTTCCAAGCTGAATACGCGGGTTCGATTCCCGCTACCCGCTCCATTTTCCGCTTGAAGACACTTTTTGAATGAATGGCTGCGAAGCAGGCATTTTGCTTTGATTTCTCGGCATTCCGGCAACGATTCCGTGCTCGCGCCCTTGTACTCCGGCGCGCCGTAATTATGTCTTGCGCATTCTGGTGGAAAGCCTTAAACGGCTGCACCAAACCCGGTTCCGGGTCCACCTCTATGTTCACAGGAAGCATTCAATGGCAAAGAGCAAGTTTGAGCGCAATAAGCCTCACGTCAACATCGGCACGATTGGTCACGTTGACCACGGCAAGACGTCTTTGACGGCTGCGATCACGAAGTACTTCGGTGAATTCAAGGCGTA
>JAEXYH010000087.1 GCA_023451735.1 Pseudomonadota bacterium
CAACGTAATGGGCATTGTGGCGCGCGCCGAAGGCGGCGCGCGATGCGAGGTTGATGATCCGCCCGCCTTCAGGCAGGACGCGGGCGGCCTGCTGGCAGAGCGTGAACATCGCCACGAGATTGATTTCATACATCTGCCGGAAATCGTCGGCCGTCAGCTTGTCGAAATCACGAGTATTGAAGATGCCGGCATTGTTCACCAGCACCCTGAGGTTTTCAGCACCGTCGATCAGTGACTGGGTCTGTTTGGGATCGGTAATGTCGAGCACGACGGCACGCGCCTGCTGGCCCTCGGCAAGGATCTGCCGGACCGTTTCCTGAGCCCCCTCTTCGGCGCGGTCCGCGACGACGATAGCGTAACCTTCACTGGCCAAGCGGAGGGCAATGGCTCTGCCGATACCGCCGCCGGAACCCGTGACAATAGCGCAGGGAAGCGATGAATTTGATGTGGATTGGGGTGTCATGATGCGTTTCCATCATAGGCGCTGCCGAAATCGGCGCGGTTGGAAGAAATTTGCGCGTTGGGGCACAGAGTGAACGGCCCCATGGGGACCGTTCCGAACAGCCTTCGAGATTGAAGGCCTATTGCATGCGATAGCCGCCATTCACATCGAGAACGGCACCAGTCATATAGGCAGCGTCTGGGCCGAGCAGAAAGGCAACCGAACCAGCGACATCGCCGGGCATGCCGATACGGTTGAGTGGGATATTGGCAGACATCGCCGTGTCATTTTCAGGCGCCAGCGACTGGCGCAGCATCGGCGCATCGATCAAGCCTGGAGCGACTGCGTTTACGGTAATACCCAGATGCGCGGCTTCCCGTGCGCCTGCCTTCATCAGCGCCATCACGGCACCCTTCGATGCGATATAGGCGGAACTCGAGCGGTAGCCGCCGAGCTGTGCTGCGACCGAGCTGAAGCCGACGAAACGACCGTTCTCGACCTTGCCGCGATCGGCAGCACGCAGGAATTCACGCAGCAACAGGAATGTACCGGTCGAATTCACCGTCTGGGTCTTGTCCCAATCCGTGATGGTGATGTCGACAATGCGCGGGCGCTCGCCATTGGCGGCAAACAGGAGAATGCCGGCAGCTGCGACCACCTGATGGATGGGCGCTCCATCCTTTTCGGCAGCCGCGAATGCCGCTGCAACCGCACTTTCGCTCGAAACATCGAGCGCAATCGCGCGATGTCCCTCGCCGGCAATCCCCTCCAGCGAGGCTTCCGCGGCTTCCTGTGAAATGTCGGCTGCAAGGACACGAAATCCGTCTTCAGCGAGCCGACGGACGATAGATTTTCCGATGCCACCAGCGGCACCTGTTACAAGGCACATGCCATTCATGAAAGAGGCTCCTCCGCTTTCGTTGCTTCTGCAATGAACACATTTTTAGCGTCATGGCAAAATAAAATTGAAAAAAAGCAATTTTTGGATACATTCTCGATCGAAGGGAGGACGTGAATGGAAATCCAGACCAGCACAGAGGTCGCTGCAACAAGGCTGCGCGAAGCCATCCTGAGCGGGGAATTACTTCCAGGGGAGCGGCTGCACCAGGACCGGCTTGCAGATATGCTGGGCATTTCTCGCACACCTCTGCGGGCCGCCTTGACGACCTTGTCGCAAACCGGACTGGTTTCCTACGCCAGCAATCGCGGCTTTTACGTGCGCGAATTCTCCGTTTCGGAAGTTTCAGGCGCCTTTGCAGTACGCGCCGAACTTGAAGCCATGGCGTGCCGGCTGGCAGCCGCCCATATCACCGGCGAAGAGGGCGGATATCTCCTCGCGCTTGCCGCCGAAGGCGATCGCCTGCTTCAATCCGGCGCACTTCTGCCTGAAAATCTTGCCGCCTACCGACAGATGAATGTGTCGTTTCACACGACGATAATGAAGCTTTCCGGCAATCCTTGGATTACGACCCTCGTCGAAAATCTTCAGAACGTACCGATTGCTTCGGATCGTGTGATTGTCTGGCGCGACTATGACGTCATCAAGCGGTCGCATGACGATCATCATCGCATTGCACACGCACTCTCGAGCCGTCAGGGTGAACGTGCAGCTTCTATCATGCGCGAGCACATTATCTTCGCTCACGAGCATCTGCAGGCCCAGCTTGCCCTCCATCCGCAGGATTTTCTGCGGGTCCCAGCCGCCGACAAGCCGATGAAAACCCGGTCCGGCTCTCTCAAAAATCGCAGGAAGACATCATGACGCTTCGTCTCTTTTTCTCGCCCGCCTCTCCTTACGTCCGCAAGGTGCTGATTGCCGCTTATGAGCGTGGCGTGATCGACAAGGTGGAAAAACTCGGCTCGGCCGCCGGCCCGGTCAAGCGGGACATGAACATCGTCATGCACAATTCGACAGGCAAAGTGCCCTGCGTTCTGCTGGACGACGACAGCCCGTTGTTCGACAGTCGTGTCATTACGGCTTATGTCGATTCAATCGGTATAAAGGGTGGAAGCCTCTATCCGGAAGACCGTCGCTTTGCGGTGTTAACGCTGGAGGCACTCGGAGATTCGATACTCGACGCCTGCCTGCTGCACCGCTATGAAAACGCTATGCGTCCAGAAGACAAGCGCTGGGACGACTGGTCGCGCGGCCAGATGGAAAAAATCGATTCCGGCCTAGATGACCTCGAAGGTCGCTGGTTCGAGGAGCTCACGAGAGACTTCAATGCCGGATCCGTCGCAGCTGCAAGCGTATTGGGCTATCTCGACTTCCGCTTCCCTGACAAGGACTGGCGCACGTCCCATCCGAAGTTGACGGCGTGGTTCGAAGCAGTATCGCAGCGCACGTCCCTCAAGGCGACTTTCCCCCACGCCTGACCTAATCTAAGTGAAGAAGCATTGAGCCCTTGTGTCGCTCCTCAATATTTGCCCAGTATTTCGCTCGGAAATGCTGGGTAAATAGGCTCATGACCGCCTTGGTCCTAATAAGCGACACAGCTTTCCTTGGTGCAATCCCCGGCCCTTGAGGTCGCCGTGTAAGGGCAAGGGGGATGGCGCTGAGAACGTGGCTTATCAGGAACGCTTCTGTGCGGTTCTAGTCGACGCGAATGCTGACGTTCGACTGTGTTGTTTGTATTTGGTTGCGAGAGCGTGGAGGCTGGCAAATCTCGTTTAAACCAGCGTCACGGGAGAACCAACCCGAAGACCACCAAGCCTCCATCACCATTCTAAAGCTGCACCCCGCGGGTCAACGCACCATCGACCACAAGATTGGTGCCGTAGATGAAACTTGCAGCCGGGCTGGCAAGAAAAGCCACTGCATTGGCGATCTCTTGCGGCGTCGCCATCCGCCCCGTCGGGTTCAATGCAAGTGAAGCCGAAAACAACTCCGGATTGCTTTTCTCGATGTTCTCCCACACGCCGCCGGGAAAATAAGTATTGCCGGGAGAAACCGTGTTTGCACGGATACCCCTGGGCGCGAGCGAGAAAGCAAGCCCCTGCGTGTAATGGATCAATGCGGCCTTGAAGGCGCCGTACGGACCCGCGGCGAAATCTATCTCCCGGCCCGATACCGACGCGATCGTAACGATCGATGCCAATTTGCTTTTTTTAAGATGAGGCATGGCGGAATTGACCAGCCTGATTGTTCCCATCATATCGACATGGAAGCCCTGCTTCCAGCTCTCCTCGTCACTGCCGATCGACAGGGCGCTGACATTGGCCACCACGATGTCGATGCCTCCCATAAAGCGGGCTGCCTCCTCCACCCAGGCCGAAACCGCGGCGCCGTCGGCAACATCGGCAGCACTACCAAGAGTAGAAACACCTTTCTCGGCAAGACGCGCGGCGACCGCCTTCGCATCATCTGCATTACGACTGCAAATCGCGACATGCGCCCCCTCGCCCGCCAGCGTTTCTGCGATCTTAAAGCCAATCCCGCGCGTCCCTCCGGTCACGACCGCCCTCAATCCCGTCAAACCCAGATCCATGGTATTCCCCTTTTCTCGGCCGCCTCACCGGCGCCTGTACGCGCATAGGATCCGATCCCGCCCGAGCAGCCGTCAAGGGAGATCGGGTCCCGAAAAAAGTTGAAATCCGCTGCTTGACATAGACCACGCAAACCGTCAGCTTAATTTCGCGGCGCAGGGCAAAGATGCCCAAAAATGCGCCAAAACTCGGGAATCAGATTCATTTCTTGGCAATGGCGCCACCTTCAGCGAAATGCTGAATGGTCCAACCTCGTGGCTGCCGAAACATGACCAGGGAACATCCCGTCGGATTGCTGTTTTCGACTACCGGCTCTTATGGAACCGTCGGCAGATCGATGCTGAACGGAGCGAAACTCGCCGTCGAGGAAATTAACGGGGATCCGGATTTCGGGGTCAGGCTAGCGCCGGTCACCCGCAATCCGGCCTGCAACCTGAATGCTTACGCTCCTGCGGTCGAGGAGATGATCCGCAGCGGGATCAAAAACATCATCGGCTGCTACACATCGTCGAGCCGCAAGGAGGTCATACCCGTTTTTGAAAAGCGCGATGCGCTTCTCTGGTACCCGACCCATTATGAAGGCTTCGAAAACTCCGCCAACGTCATCTACACGGGCGCAGCGCCCAACCACCACATGCTGCCGCTCGTCGATTATTTCACCCGCAATATCGGACGCCGGGTTTTCTGCATCGGCTCCAACTATATCTGGGCCTGGGAAAGCAATCGCGTCCTGCGCGAGGAGGTCGCCTTGCGCCACGGCACTGTGGTCGGTGAACGCTATTTCGCAGTGGGGGAGACGGATTTCGACAGCATCATGCAGTCGATCTTTTCTGCCGATC
This sequence comes from Pseudomonadota bacterium, assembly GCA_023451735.1. GTDB lineage: Bacteria > Pseudomonadota > Alphaproteobacteria > Rhizobiales > Rhizobiaceae > Neorhizobium. Next base: position 4,768 of record JAEXYH010000087.1, read on the forward strand.
CCGATATCGTCTTCAACTCGCTGATCGGGGAGTCGGCCTATGCCTTCTTCAGGGCCTTTCGCACCGCCTGCAGGGAGCGCGGGATCGATCAGGTGCGCCGCTACCCTGTCGCGAGCTGCAATTTGTCCGAACCCGAACTGGACTGCATCGGCCCGGACGCGGTGGCCGGCCATCTGAGCTCAAGCGTGTATTTCGCCTCGATTGATACGAAGGAAAACCGCCGTTTTGTCGACAGTTACAACGCAGCTTTCAAAGAGGACAGGGCTCCCTCGGCCGAAGCGGAAGCCGCTTATACCGCCGTCATCCTGTTGGGTCAGTCTCTGCGCGATGCGGGCAGCGATGCAATGCCGGACGTCAAGCTCAGTGCAGCGCACCAACGGTTTGCGGCACCACAGGGAGAGGTCGTGATCGATCCCGCAACCTTCCACGCCTATCTAACGCCGCGCATCGGACGGTCGAGACAGGATGGCCAGTTCGATATCGTTTATGATGCTGGGCAACCCGTAGCTCCCGATCCCTACCTGATCAACTCCACCTCCACGCTTGAGGCCGCATCGCGCCGCCCTTCCCTGAGGATCGTGTCATGAGGTTCAATCGCTACGTCCAGAATTTTCGCCAGCGCCGAGCATTTCTTTTGAGCAACGATACCCGTGCAACCGAGACCCTCTCCGCGATGGCGACGCGGCTTGGCATGATACTGGAGATGCTGTCGCTCGCGCATGGCGAATTCCAGACCAGACTCGATAGCGCGGATGCGCAGCGTGACGTGCTGTTTCTCGATGGTGACCTCAATCTTTTCCCGGAAATGATCCAGGGCACGGATGGCGTTCTGCCGCAGATTCCGGTGATCGGCCTGGTCGGTATCGAAGCCCCCAGCCGTTTGCGGACCCTGATGCAGGTCGGCGCCACCGCCTTCCTGTCGAAGCCTGTCCATAGCGGGGCGATTTTTTCCGCACTCTACCTCGCTATCAACACGTTCGAGCAGAAGGCGGATTTGCGCCTGTCGATCCAGGAGCTTGAAAGACGTCGCAGATATCGCCGTCACGTCATCAAGGCGGTGACGATGATGATGAAATCCCATTCTCTCGACGATGAGGGAGCGTTCGCGCTTCTCCGTAAGGAGGCCATGCGCGCACGTCTGAGCCTGGAAGCTTATTGTGAAGGCGTCGTCCAACGAAGCACGACGCGCACCGTCGACGATACGGAACCTGACGAGAAGCAGGCAGTCGCCGACTAATCAAAACCACCTCCATGGAGAACAAGATGAAAAAGACGCTTAACGGCGCCATGACGGCGCTCGGCCTGATTTTGCTTTGCTCTGCAGCCAGTGCGCAGGAGCCTATCAAGCTTGGCGTGCTTGAGGATCAGTCAGGCGATTTTGCCGCCGCGACGATCGGCAAAGTCCACGGCATCCAGCTGGCCACGGAAGAAATCAATGCGGCGGGCGGCATTGCTGGCCGGCCGCTCGAACTGGTGGTCTATGATACCCAGTCAGACAACACCCGTTATCAGGAATTCATGCGTCGCGTGCTTCAGCGCGACAAGGTAGATGCAGTCTTTGCCGGCTTTTCGTCGGCTTCCCGCGAAGCCTACCGGCCGATCGTCAATCAGTTCGATGCACTCGCATTTTACAACAACCAATATGAAGGCGGCGTCTGCGACGCCAACATGATCGTCACAGGCGCGGTGCCGGAACAGCAGTTCTCGACCCTGTTGCCCTATATGATGGAGACCTATGGAAAGAAGGTCTACACGATCGCAGCTGACTACAATTTCGGCCAGATCTCGGCCGAATGGGTGCGCAACATCGTCAAGGAAAACGGCGGTGAGATGGTCGGCGAGGAGTTCATCCCGCTCGGCGTGTCACAGTTCTCACAGACAATCCAGAATATTCAGGCCGCCAAGCCCGATTTCATCGTCACCCTGCTGGTCGGCACTGCACAGGCCTCCTATTACGAGCAGGCGGCAGCGGCGAACGTCAACAAGCCGATGGCATCCTCGGTCAATGTTGGCCAGGGCTACGAGCACAAGCGCTTCAAGCCGCCGAGCCTCGCCAACATGTATGCCACCGTCAACTGGATCGAGGAGGTCGACAATCCGCAGTCCAAGGCCTTCGTCGAGAAGTGGCACAAAAAATTCCCGAACGAGCCCTATATCAATCAGGAGGCGGAAAACTCCTATCTCGCCGTCCATCTTTACAAGCAGATGGTCGAACGGGCCAAGGGTTCGACCAAGAAGGACGATCTTCGCAAGGTGATTGCCGAGGGTGACGTCTGCTATGACGCGCCGGAAGGCAAGGTCTGCCTCGATCCGAAGAGCCAGCACATGTCGCACACGATCTACCTGGCAAAGGTCAACGACGACCACTCGATCAGCTTCCCGAAAGCGTGGAACGATATCAAGCCTTACTGGCTGGGTGATGCCGGTTGCGACCTGACGAAGAACGATCCGAGCGCACAATACACGCCCTCCAGCCCGCCGCCGGCTGCAAACTGATTTGGATGCGGCCGGAATTCGTTCCGGCCGCGACTTCCCTGCAATCGCCACCTCCATCCAGCGCCCCAAGCAGACGCAAGGAATGCCCTCGCGATGACCCTTCTCTTTACCCTCTTCAGTTTCGTCTATCAGACGGGTGACGCCTTTGCCTTCCTGGTCCTGGCGGCCTGCGGGCTGGCGATAATCTTCGGCATGATGGGCGTGATCAATCTCGCCCATGGCGAATTCATCATGTGCGGCGCCTATGTTTGTTCGGCAACGGCGCGCGTCGGACTGCCGCTGCCGTTTGCAATCCTCGCTGGCGCGCTGGCCGCCGGCATTGCCGGAATGGCGATAGAGCGTGTCGTCATCCGCCCGCTATACGACCGCCCGCTGGATACGATCGTCGCCACCTGGGGCGTTTCGATGATCGTGACACAGGGCACGCTGATCCTGCTAGGCTCCACCATGCCAGGTACCGGTACGCCGTTCGGCAGCTTTGCTGTCGGCCCCTATTCCTATTCGATCTACCGCGTTGTGTTGATGGGTGCTGCAGTGACGACGCTCGGCCTTCTCTGGCTTGGCTTCACCAGAACCCGCTTCGGTGTACTTGCCCGGGCCACGATCCAGGTGCCGCATATCGCCCAGGCGCTCGGCGTCAATACCGGCCTCGTCTACAGCCTCACCTTCGGCCTCGGCGCAGCATTGGCCGGTCTGGCCGGTGGCCTCTATGCCCCGACGATGACGCTGGTTCCGACGATGGGCGCAGCCTTTGTCGTCGAAGCCTTCGTTACCGTCGTCGTCGGTGGTGCCGATATCTTTCTGGGCACCGCGCCCGCCGCTCTGATTCTGGGCGCAGCCAAGGCGGCACTGACCTCCTGGCAGGGCCAGCTTGCCGGCCAGATCGGCCTCCTGGTCGCCGTCATCATCGTTATTCGCATCCTGCCGCGTGGTATTTCCGGCTGGATCCTTCGTGAGAGAGCCTGAAATTCATGCAGAGAACCAACCCCTTCTCCAATGCAATAAGGTTGCTGCAGGGACCGCAAACTATGGGCCGCGGAAAATCCTTCTGGTCCATCTTCTTGGTCGTCATTGCATTGGCCGGCACCTATCCCATGTTTGCCGACGGCTATGATGTCGGCAACAACGTCTACTTCTTAAACTGGGCTTTCATGGCGCTGGGCCTGAGCCTGATCTGGGGTTATGGCGGAACGTTGAGTTTCGGCCAGACGGCCTTCTTCGGCGTCGCCGGCTACAGCTACGGCGTCATCTCGATCAATTTCGGCGATGCCTATGGCCTGACGCTCTTTGCCCTTCTCGCATCGGTCGCAATAGCGGCGCTGCTAGCAGCAATCCTTGGCTATTTCCTGTTCTTCGGCCGCATCAGCGGCGTCTTTCTCGGCATCGTCACGCTGTCGGTCACACTCGTTCTGGAACGGTTCATGGCTCAGACAGCCGGTCCGGAATGGAGGATCGGGACGGCACGACTGAACGGTTATAACGGCATGGGTGGCATGCCCTCGCTCACCATTCCATGGTTCGGCGGCGATATCGTGCTCTTTCCCGATATACAGCTATATTACTTCACGCTGGGGCTGTTGCTCGTCTGCTATCTCGGCCTGCGCATCCTGGTGAATTCCCGCTTCGGCAACGTGCTCGTCGCCATCCGTGAAAACCCGCAACGCGCCGAAATGCTAGGCTACGACATCCGCGTCTACCAGCTCGTCACCTTCATCATCGGCTCGGCGCTGGCAGGTTTGTCGGGCATTCTCTATACATCCTGGGGCAATTACATCACGCCCGCCTCTATGGGCATGACGGCAGCGGCTCTGCCGATTGTCTGGGTGGCGGTCGGCGGCCGAAGTGACCTGACGACCACGCTGATCGGCACCGTCATCGTCCTTGCCGGTTTTCAGGCACTCACCATCCACGGCAGCCAATATGCCCTCGTCGTCATGGGCGTGCTCCTGGTGCTGACTGTGTTGCTCGCGCCGCGTGGCCTGATCTTCAGTCTGGGTGCTTTCGCCGCTAGCCTGATTCGTCGCAAGACGGCCAGCCGGGGAGAATGACCATGGCCATTCTCGAAACACGCGACCTCAACAAATGGTTCGGCGGCCTGCACGTAACGGGCGGCGTCGACTTCACGCTTCAGCCCGGCGAAATCCACTGCCTGATCGGCCCGAACGGTGCCGGCAAGAGTACATTCTTCCGTCTCATCCTCGGCGAGCACATGCCGACCAACGGCCAGATCCTCTATGAAGGCGCCGAGATCACCAGGGAGAAATCGTTCGAGCGCATCCGTCGCGGCATCAGCGTAAAATTCCAGGTGCCCGGCATCTTCAAGGCGCTCAGCGTCCGCCAGAACCTGCAGATCGCCCTGCAGCATCATCGCCTGCCCTCCGAACTGAACGAGGAGATCGACCTGCTGCTCGAATTCCTCAAGCTCAAAGACGAACGGCACCAGCTCGCCGGCAATCTCAGCCACGGCCAGAAACAGTGGCTGGAAATCGGAATGGCGGTCGGGCTGAAGCCGCGCCTTCTGCTGCTTGACGAGCCGACAGCAGGCATGACGCCGGACGAGACGGCCGCGACAGGTGAAATGGTACAGGCGCTCAACAGGGACGGCGTGACGGTGCTTGCGGTCGAGCACGACATGGCTTTCGTTCGCCAGATCGCCCACAAGGTCACCGTCCTCCACTTCGGCAAGATTTTTGCGCAGGGCACGATCAACGAGATCGTCGCCGATGAACGCGTGGCAGCCATCTATCTCGGAGA
>JAEXYH010000011.1 GCA_023451735.1 Pseudomonadota bacterium
GAGCGTCGACTTGCCCGAGCCGTTCGGGCCCATGATGGCGGCAATTTCGCCCGGCTTTACAGTCAGGTTCAGGCCGCGAATGATCTCGGTGCCGTCTTCGGCGATACGGGCGTGCAGGTTCTTGATCTCAAGCATAAATCTATCCTTCCGGATGTTTTCAGTGACGCGTGTTGACGCGATAATTCAGATGGCGGCCAATCAGCCTACGGAGCCTTCGAGCGAGATGCCGATCAGCTTCTGCGCTTCGACCGCAAATTCCATCGGCAGCTGCTGGATGACATCCTTGACGAAGCCGTTGACGATCAGGGCGATCGCCTCTTCTTCCGGAATGCCGCGCTGCATGGCGTAGAACTTCTGGTCGTCGGAGATCTTCGAGGTGGTTGCCTCGTGTTCGATCTGGGCCGAAGAGTTCTTCACCTCGATATAGGGCACGGTATGCGCACCGCACTTGTCGCCGATGAGAAGCGAATCGCAGTTGGTGAAGTTGCGGGAGTTCTCAGCTCGGCGGTTGATCGACACCTGGCCGCGATAGGTATTCTGCGACACGCCGGCCGAAATACCCTTGGAGATGATGCGGCTCGACGTGTTCTTGCCGAGATGGATCATCTTGGTACCGCTGTCGATCTGCTGGTGGCCGTTGGAAACGGCGATCGAATAGAACTCACCCTGGCTTTCATCGCCGCGCAGGATGCAGGACGGATATTTCCAGGTGATCGCCGAACCGGTTTCAACCTGCGTCCAGGAAATTTTCGAACGGTGGCCACGGCAGTCGCCACGCTTGGTGACGAAGTTGTAGATACCGCCCTTGCCTTCCTTGTCGCCCGGGAACCAGTTCTGCACCGTCGAATACTTGATCTCAGCATCATCAAGCGCAACGAGTTCGACGACGGCAGCATGGAGCTGGTTTTCGTCACGCTGCGGCGCCGTGCAGCCTTCGAGGTAGGATACGTAAGCGCCTTCCTCACAGATGATCAGCGTACGCTCGAACTGGCCGGTATTCTTCTCGTTGATACGGAAGTAGGTCGACAGCTCCATCGGGCAGCGAACGCCCTTCGGTACAAAGACGAACGAACCGTCTGTGAAAACGGCAGCATTCAGCGTTGCGTAATAGTTGTCGGAGGTCGGGACGACCGAACCGAGATATTTCTTGATCAGTTCGGGGTGCTCGCGGATTGCTTCCGAGATCGACATGAAGATCACGCCGGCCTTCTGCAGTTCCTTCTTGAAGGTGGTGACGACCGAAACCGAATCGAAGACGGCATCAACGGCGACCTTGGAGGTCTGCACGCCGGCCAGGATTTCCTGCTCGCGCAGAGGGATACCGAGCTTTTCATAGGTGCGCAGCAGTTCCGGATCGACTTCATCCAGCGAAACCGGGCCCGTCACGTTCTTCGGTGCGGCATAATAGTAGATGTCGTTGAAGTCGATCTTGGGGTACTCGACACGGGCCCAGGTGGGCTCTTCCATCGTCAGCCAGCGCTTGTAGGCATCCAGACGCCATTCCAGCATCCAGTCCGGCTCCTGCTTCTTGGCCGAGATGAAGCGGATGATATCTTCAGAAAGCCCCTTCGGAGCCTTGTCCACTTCGATAACAGTCTCGAAGCCGTATTTGTACTGATCGATATCGATCCCACGGACCTGATCGATCGTTTCCTGGACAGCAGGCATCTTCAGTCTCCAAATCTTGCCGGTTCAAATTCCGGCAATTCCGTCAGTCTTGCGGGGAAAACAATGCCTCCCCCATGTAAGGGCCAAAAGGCGATTTTCACACCTTTTGGCAAGCAGAAAATTGCTTTTCCGCCAATTCTCAAAGCCGCCTAGGCGGCTTGTCCCGATAGCTTGCGGCGACGGGCAATTTTCTCGAACGCAGCGATGACTTTTTCGATGTCGGTTTGCGTCGTTTCCGGGCCGAGCGAAATACGCAAGCCCCCGACATCCGAATTGAGGCCCATAGCCATCAGGACATGGCTTTGTCCGACCTTGCCGGAAGAGCAGGCCGATCCCGCCGAAAGGGCGATACCCTCAAGATCGAAGGCGATCTGCCCGGTTTCAGCCTTCAGGCCTGGCAGGGTGAAAAAGCTGGTATTGGCAACACGAGGCCCGCCAGCACCATGGATGACAACATCCGTAGCTGCCTGCACCATCGCCTGTTCCAGCGCATCACGAAATGCTCCGATTCGATTATTGCGACCTTGCAAATCCTCAGACATTACTTCAGCGGCCGCGCCGAAGCCGATGATTGCATGAAAATTCTCTGTCCCCGAACGGTGACCTTTCTCCTGACCTCCGCCGCGAACGAGCGACTTCGGCATCAGCACTTCGCCACGGGAAATCATCGCGCCGACACCTTTCGGCCCGCCGATCTTGTGGGAGGAGATGATCAGAAAGTCGGCATCCAATGCATTGATATCGAGCGCGATGCGCCCTGCTGCCTGCACTGCATCGACCACCATCAGGCCACGATACTTGTGAGCGAGCGCAGCGGCTTCCTGAACCGGTTGAACGATGCCTGTCTCGTTGTTGACCAGCATCACCGCAACCATCGGCAGGCCCGAAGCGGGATCGTGACTTGCGAGAAGCGCCTCGAGGGCAGGAATATCCACGACACCAGCCGATGTCACAGGAACTTCGGCTACCTGCTCTGCAGCAAAGCGACCGCCTTCCCGGATTGCCGGATGCTCGATGGCCGAGGCATAAAGCCGCGAAACGGCGACCGGCGCGCGCCCCATCCGGTAATCCGGGGTCAGGACATGGTTGGAGGCTTCGGTCGCGCCGCTCGTGAAGGTTACGTGCGCAGGCTCTGCACCGACAAGCGCCGCGACCTGACGTCTGGCCTTTTCGACCGCCGCACGGGCCGCCCTTCCCTCGGCATGAACGGAGGACGCATTTCCAGGTAGCGAGAACGCCTCGATCATCGCGAGACGCGCGGCTTCCGACAACGGAGCCGTCGCATTCCAGTCGAGATATGTCCTCTGCAACGCCATTAGCTAGCTGCACTTCCCTGGTCGATAGATAGAATTGAACTCCACGCGGGGCGCAGAATCCTCATTTTAGTTGAAATCTCAACTGCGCTTGCCTTATGAGACTTCGCAACGGGCATTGCTGTCGCATGCCCAAGTTTCGAATGGTTCTAAACTGAGTTCTAGAAAAGCTGAGCGCCTTCGTCAAGTCAAACTCGACCGGAAGCGTAAGTTCGAACCAAACACGATTGACCGGAGTACCGATGCCCGAAGTGATTTTCAACGGCCCTGCCGGCCGCCTTGAAGGACGTTACCAGCCCTCCAAGGAAAAGAGTGCGCCGATCGCGATCATCCTGCATCCGCACCCCCAGTTCGGTGGCACGATGAACAATCAGATCGTCTACCAACTCTTCTATATGTTCCAGAAGCGCGGTTTTACCACGCTGCGCTTCAATTTCCGCTCGATTGGCCGCAGCCAGGGCGAATTCGACCACGGCGCCGGCGAACTGTCGGATGCGGCTTCCGCGCTCGATTGGGTGCAGAGCCTGCATCCCGATTCGAAAAGCTGCTGGGTCGCCGGCTATTCCTTCGGCGCCTGGATCGGCATGCAGCTTCTGATGCGCCGCCCGGAAATAGAAGGTTTCATGTCGATCGCCCCGCAGCCGAACATCTACGATTTCTCGTTCCTCGCTCCCTGCCCGTCCTCTGGCCTCATCATCAATGGTGATTCGGACAAGGTCGCACCGGAGAAGGACGTCAACGGTCTCGTCGAGAAACTGAAGACCCAGAAGGGTATCCTGATCACCCACAAGATCGTCGAGGGTGCCAATCACTTCTTCAATGGTCAGGTCGATACCCTGATGGGCGAATGCGAGGATTACCTCGACCGCCGCCTGGTTGGAGAACTCGTGCCGGAACCGGCCGCAAAGCGCATCCGCTAAGAACTTCGGGCCTCCTGTGAGGCCCGTTTTATTGACCGAACAGGTGTCGTCCTCTAGAAGGCGGCCTCGTTCGGGACAATTTCCGAATCTCTAATATCCGGAGCAGGTGCGGATGGCGGTTTTCCCGCTGCGAAATCGGAAGAAGGGTGGACGCGTGCAAGCCGATCTTGCGCGCCTGCCCGTTCTCGCCGCCGCATTTCTGATTGCTCTCTTCGGTCTTCTTGCCGGTTCTCCCCGCAATACCGAGATTGCCACATCGGCACGGCCGGTGGATGATCGCTCGGACCGTTCACCGGCGCTGACCAAACGCGAGCCCCTGCGCGCCGTTTCAATAGCCGAGCGCAAGGATGGTGCGGGCAGCCATGTCTCGACAGACGAAGGCCTGCCTGCGCCGCGATATTTCGTCCTGCCGGCGAATATCTATACAGCCGCACAGGCTCCACGTCACAAGAATGCTCTGTTTGCCGGTGATGACTGGCCAAGCGCCCTGCCCCGCGCACCGCCGGTCCCGGCCTGAGCAAGACATTCGCCTTACGGCATGAAAGTTGACGGCCATGCTGACCGCTGATCGGTCCGGGCCAAACAGGATCTAGACAATGAGAAATTCCCCGTGGTTGGTGGCAAGCTATGCTTTCATCATCTTCATCGGCATTCTGGTGGCACTGCCGAATGTCATTCCGCAGTCCACATTGGACCGCATGCCGTCCTGGCTTCCCCATAGCCGCGTATCGCTCGGTCTCGACCTTCGCGGCGGCTCCCACCTTGTGCTGGAAGTCGATCGCGCCGATCTGATCAACGAGCGCATTCAGAGCCTGACGCAGGACACACGCCGCGTCCTGCGCGACAAGAACATCAACACGTCGGCCATCCGCCGTGCGGGCGACGCGATCCTTGTCACGCTGCGCGATCCCGCCCAGCGCGATCAGGCCGTCACCGAACTGCAGACGCTGTCCAACCCGGTCGGTCTCGGCTCCGTCGGCAGCTCCGATCTTTCGATCACCACGCCGAGCGAAAACTCCATCTCGATCTCGCAAACCGAAGCAGGCATCAACGCCCATATCGCCGGTGCCGTCGAGCAGAGCCTTGAGATCATCCGCCAGCGCGTCGACCAGGTCGGCGTTGCCGAACCGACGATCCAGCGCGTCGGCTCCGACCGCGTTCTCGTCCAGCTTCCGGGCGAACAGGATCCGTCGCGCCTGCGCCAGCTTCTCGGCTCGACTGCCAAGATGAGTTTTCACTTGCTCGGCAACCCCGGCGAACCCGGCGTCACCATGCTATCCGACGAGCGTGGCCAGCAATATCCGGTTCTCGATCGTGTCGAGCTCTCCGGTGACCGTCTGACCGATGCGCGCGCCGCATTCGAGCAGCAGACGCAGCAGCCGATCGTTTCCTTCCGCTTCGACAGTGCCGGTGCAACGCGCTTTGCTCAGATCACCACCGCCAATGTCGGCCGCCCCTTCGCCATCGTCCTCGACAACAAGGTCCTGAGCGCTCCGACCATTCAGACCCCGATCACCGGCGGCTCCGGTCAGATCTCCGGCAGCTTCACCCCTCAGGAAACGACGACGCTCGCAGCGCTTCTGCGCGCCGGCTCGCTTCCGGCGAAGCTGACCGTCATCGAAGAACGTACCGTCGGCGCCGACCTCGGTGCGGACGCGATCGAGATGGGCATATTCACCGGCTTCATCGGCTTTGTGCTGGTCGTCGGCTTCATGTTCTTCCTCTATGGCTTCTGGGGCATCCTCGCCAACACGGCGCTGCTCATCAACGTCATCCTGACCTTTGCCGGCCTGACGCTGATCGGCTCGACACTGACACTGCCCGGCATCGCCGGTGTCGTTCTTGGTATCGGTCTCGCAGTTGACGCCAACGTTCTCATCAACGAACGCATCAAGGAAGAAACACGCAAGGGCAAGAGCGCCTTCGCAGCAATCGACGCAGGCTTTGCCCGCGCCTATTCGACCATCGTTGACTCCAACGTCACCGCCCTTATCGCCACCGTGCTTCTCTTCTGGTTCGGCTCCGGCCCGGTCCGCGGCTTCGCCGTCACCATGGGCCTCGGCATCATGATCTCGATGTTCACCGCCGTCTCGGTCGTGCGCGTCGCCATGATCGCCATCACAGCTCGCCGCAAGCTGAAGAAGATCGAGATCAAGCCGCTTCTGCCGATCAATCTGGTTCCGGATGGCACGCAGATTCGCTTCATGCGCGGCCGTTACATCGGCATCGGCATTTCCATCATCCTCTCCATCGCCTCCGTCTTCCTGTTCTTCAAGCCCGGCTTGAACTACGGCGTCGACTTCCGCGGCGGCATCCAGATGGAAGTCGTGACCCAAAACGAAGCCGATCTGGCAGCATTCCGTTCGGGCCTCAGCGAACTCGGCTTCGGTGAAGTCGGTCTTCAGGAGTTTGGTGCGCATAACCGTGTTCTCGTTCGCGTCGAGCGGCAGGAAGGCGGCGAGGAAGCCCAGACTGTTGCCGTCGAGGCGCTCAAGGCGGAAGTCACCAAGATCGATCCGACCGCCAAGGTGGAACGCACCGAAGTCGTCGGTCCGAAGGTTTCGGGCGAGCTTGCCGTTGCAGGTTTCCTGTCGCTCTTCCTCGCCTCCATCGCGATGATGATCTACATCTGGGTGCGCTTCGAATGGCCGTTCGCGGTCGGCGCGATCGTCACCCTGATCCTCGACATCACAAAGACCGTCGGCTTCTTCGCGATCACTGGCCTCGACTTCAACCTCACCGCCATCGCCGCCGTGCTGACGCTTGTCGGTTACTCGGTCAACGACAAGGTCGTCGTTTATGACCGCATGCGCGAAAACATGCGCATCTACAAGAAGATGCCGCTGCGTGACCTGATCGACCTGTCGATCAACGAAACGCTGGCACGAAGCCTCTACACATCCGCCACCGCTTTCCTCTGCATGTTGCCGATGGCGATCTGGGGCGGCAGCGCTGTGTCGAGCTTCGCTATCCCGATGGTCTTCGGTATCGCGGTCGCAGCTCTGTCGTCGGTCTTTATCGCAGCACCGATCCTGCTCTTCCTCGGCGACTGGCGCACCCGTCACCGTGCGCAGAAACCCGCGGAAGACGTTGCGGAAGACACAAAGGGCATCAGCAAGGCCTGATCCCCACCTGTCATGACTTACGAAGGGGCGGATCGAATTCCGCCCCTTTTGCTATCTACTCTCGCCGCAAGGATTCTTGATTTATGTTTCTCGGCCTTGCCGCCTATGCGGGACTTTTCTTCGCGGCGTTCATCGCAGCGACGATTCTTCCGATGCAGTCCGAGGCAATTCTTGTCGGCCTGCTGTTAACCGGCGACCATTCCGTCACCGCGTTGCTGCTCACGGCATCGGTCGGCAATACACTTGGCTCTGCTGTGAACTGGCTTCTCGGTCGTGGCATCGAGCGTTTCAGGGATCGCAGCTGGTTTCCGGTGAAGCCCAAGCAGCTTGAAAAAGCACAAGTCTGGTATCAGCGATATGGGAAATGGTCGCTTCTGTTCAGCTGGCTGCCGATCGGCGGCGATGCGCTGACCGTCGTGGCCGGGATTTTGAAGGAACCTCTGCCGACATTCCTGCTGCTTGTCTTCATCGGCAAAGCCGCGCGTTACGCAGTTCTGGCGGCTATCACACTGGGATTGCTGAAGATATAACCAAAGGTCATGTTTGGCCGCAGATAGCCTCCAATGGAACCTTGATACCTCGACATCCATTATCCGCGATAAATTCGCTGCTGGGAGGATCAAGGCATGGAGAATATTACCAAGGAGGATGGCGAGGAGCGCCATGAGCTGAAGCGGGTGATGGGACCCGGATTGCTTCTGCTCTTCATTGTCGGCGACATTCTCGGCACCGGCATCTATGCCCTTACAGGCGAAGTTGCGGCTGAGGTCGGTGGCGTCGTCTGGCTGCCGTTCCTCGTCGCCTTCATCGTCGCGCTACTGACCGCCTGCAGCTATCTCGAACTGGTCACCAAATATCCGAGGGCAGCCGGCGCGGCGCTCTATACCCACAAGGCTTTCGGCATTCACTTCGTGACCTTCCTGGTCGCATTTGCAGTGATGTCCTCCGGTATCACTTCGGCCGCCACCGCGTCTCGTGCCTTCGCAGCCAATTTCTCGACCTCTCTCGGGCTGGATCTGGGTGCCTTCGGCGTGCCGCTGATCGCCGTTGGCTTTATCGCACTTGTTGCCGCCATCAACTTTCGCGGCGTCGGCGAGAGCGTGAAGATGAACGTCGTGCTGACGGTCGTCGAACTGACCGGTCTCCTGATCATCATCGGCATCGGCTTCTGGGCCATTGCAGGCGGCCAGGGAGATGTCTCCCGCGCCTGGACGTTCGAAGCGCCCGAAGGTGGCGGCGCCTTCTGGCCGGTCGTGGCCGCCACGACCCTTGCCTTCTTCGCCATGGTTGGGTTCGAGGACTCGGTCAACATGGCGGAGGAATGCAAGAAACCGAGCAAGATCTTTCCCAAGGTTCTGCTCGGCGGCCTCGCGATTACCGGCGTGATCTATGTTCTCGTTGCAATCTCGGCCATTACCCTCGTTCCGGCAGCAGAACTCGGCGAAGGTGACACCCCGCTCCTGAAGGTCATCCAGGCTGGAGCACCCAATTTCCCGATCAGCATCTTCGCCGTCATCACCATGTTTGCCGTTGCGAATTCCGCACTCATCAACATGCTGATGGCTAGCCGCCTGCTTTACGGCATGAGCCGCGAAGGCGTTCTGCCCGGACCTCTCGGAAAGGTTCATCCGACACGCCGCACCCCTTATGTGGCGATTATCTTCACGTCGCTTCTGGCGGTGGCGCTGATCCTGTTTGCAGGCGGAGTGAAGGAACTAGGCGGCACTACGGCACTGCTCCTGCTCTGCGTCTTTGCAATCGTCAATGTCGCCGTGCTGGTCCTGAGGAAGGACACGGTCAGCCACAAGCATTTCCGCACTCCGACCATCCTGCCGATACTCGGTGCCATTACCTGCGCATTTCTGGCAGGCCCATGGACGGGCCGCGATCCGATCCAATACGTCATCGCCGGCTGCCTTCTGGTATTGGGAACAGTTCTCTGGTTCGCCACGGTGCAGGTCATGCGCACGGCGAACCAGTCTGCCTAAGCCGGATTATCTGATCCGAATCGACAAACGGCCGTCGTCCGCAACATGCGGGGCGACGGCTCCATAATCGGCCATCCGGTACTGCCCGCCGTCGACCGGGTGGCTGTGCGTGACCGTGATCACCATGACCTCGGCTCCAGCCGCCTCACCTGCCTGGATACCCGCCCTGACGTCTTCGAACACGAGCACGTCGCTGGGGCTGACGCCAAGGCGTTCGGCACCGAGGCGATATCCCTGCGGATTGGGCTTGCCGATGGTGACGTCTTCCGCAGTGACGAGATATTTGGGCACAGGGATCCCCGCCGCTGCGAGCCTTGCCTTGGCCAGTTCCAACGGTGACGATGTCACGATCGCCCAGCGCTCGACCGGCAGTTTTTCAAGGAACTCCGCGGCCCCACCAAGGGCGACGACACCTTCCACATCATCGATCTCTCCCTGAAGGATCTTTTCCGCTTCGACAATCGGATCGACGCCGGGGAGGTTGAGATCGGTAATCGTATCGATGCCGCGACGACCATGCATGGTCGGCAGGAATTTTTCGACATCGAGCCCCATCCCTGCTGCCCATTTGCCCCAGACCCGCTCCGCAGCCGCTGTCGAACTCAGGATCGTGCCATCCATATCGAACAGGAAAGCGGCATAGTCGCGTGACGGCAGGATAGGCTTGTCGGAAACGGCAGAAGACAACGGAATTCCTCTCGAAATGAGTGGTAAATGGCGGGATCTCCATGACTATCCCGCAAGTGCCACAGGCGCAAATATTCCCGTGAATTTTCCACGTATCGGGGTAAGTTTGCCGCGGGATATCAAAGGGAGGATCATTTGCCAAACCCATCCGTAAGCCATGCCGACCTGAAACAACGCGGCGTCCTGATCACCGGCGGCGGCTCGGGGATCGGCGCCGCACTCGTAGAAGGTTTTGCAAAACAGGGCGCCAAGGTCGCCTTCATCGACATCGCGGAAGAACCAAGCCGGGCTCTGGTCGAACAACTGGCAAAAGATGCAGCTTACGAGCCGCTGTTCATCCAGGCAGATCTCTCAAGCGTGGAAGACGCACAGGCGGCAGTCCGCGAGGCCGCAGAACGGCTCGGCTCGCTGTCGGTGCTGGTCAACAATGCCGGATGGGATGACAGGCGCAGTCTGGAAGACATTACCGAAGACTATTGGGACAAAAGCCAGGCGATCAACCTGAAGCAGATGTTCTTCGTTTCGCAGGCGGCCGTGCCCTTCATCAGAGAAGCGGGCAGCGGCGCAATCGTCAATTTCTCGTCGATCTCCTACCTGCTCAACACGGGCAACATGCCGGCCTACACGACGGCCAAGGCCGCCATCATCGGCCTGACCAAAAGCCTTGCCGGAAAACTCGGTTCCGATGGGATCCGGGTCAACGCGGTCCTGCCCGGAATGATCATCACCGAAAGACAGAAACGCCTGTGGCTGACGGAGGAAAGCATCGCCGCAATGATTGGTCGGCAATGCCTTAAACGCTCCCTTGATGGCACCGATCTTGTCGGGCCTTGCCTTTTCCTGGCTTCGGACGCGTCTGCCGCGATGACCGCACAAACACTGGTCATCGATGGCGGAATGCTCTGAAATGAAATGCCGCGCGGACGGAGAGAGATGTCCGCGCGGCCGTGCTGCCTACTCTGCCGGGGAGAGAGCAGGCGCAACCTCGGTATTATGGTGGCGCAGCGGACGGTTACCCGTCAGAAGCCGAGCCAGTATGTAGAAGACCGGTGTCATGAAGATACCGAAGAAGGTGACACCGATCATGCCGGAGAAGACGGCGACGCCCATAGCGGCACGCATTTCCGCACCCGCGCCGGTCGAGATGACCAGCGGCACCACGCCCATGATGAACGCCATCGACGTCATCAGGATCGGGCGAAGGCGCAACCGGCTTGCCTCGACCGCCGCTTCGAACGGCTTTCTTCCGGCAAGTTCCAGTTCACGGGCGAACTCCACGATCAGGATCGCGTTCTTCGCCGATAGCCCCACCAACACCACCAACCCTATCTGGGTGAAGATGTTGTTGTCGCCTCCGGTCAGCCACACGCCCGTCAGCGCCGCGAGCACACCCATCGGCACGATCATGATGATCGCGATCGGCAGTGTCAGACTCTCATACTGGGCAGCGAGCACCAGATAGACGAGCAGCAGTGCCAACGGGAAGACGATGATGCTCGAATTGCCGGCAAGGATCTGCTGGTAGGTCAGGTCCGTCCATTCGAAGTCGATACCGGAGGGTAGCGTTTCCGCAAGGATCTTGGTGATCGCGGCTTCCGCCTGACCGGACGAATAGCCCGGTGCCGGAGCGCCGTTGATATCGGACGACAGGAAGCCGTTGTAACGGGTCGTCCGTTCGGGACCTGCCGATGCATCGACCTTCAGCAGTGCCGAGAGCGGAATCATCTCGCCCGATTGCGAACGGACCTTCAGCTGGCCGATATCCTCGGCCTTGGCGCGATATTGCGCATCCGCCTGGACCCGGACGCTGTAGGTGCGACCGAAGGCGTTGAAGTCGTTCACATAGAGCGAACCGAGATAGATCTGCAGCGTTTCGAACACGTCCTGCACAGAGACACCAAGCTGTTCGGCCCGAGCGCGATCGAGATCCGCATAAAGCTGCGGCACGTTGATCTGGAAGCTCGAGAATACGCCTGTCAGCTCCGGAGCAGCCATCGCCTTGGCCATCACGGCCTTGGTTGCCTCATCGAGAGCCTCGTAGCCGTAGCCGGCGCGATCCTCGATCTGCAGCTTGAAGCCACCCGTCGTACCGAGACCGTTGACCGGCGGCGGCGGGAACATGGCGATGAACGCGTCCTGGATGCCTGCATATTTCTGGTTCAGCGCCATGGCGATGGCACCACCCGAAAGCTCAGGCGTCGTGCGCTTGTCGAAATCGTCAAGCACGGCAAATACGATGCCCGAGTTGGAGCCGATGGTGAAACCGTTGATCGACAGGCCCGGGAAGGCGATCGCATGTTCGACGCCCGGTTGTTCCATAGCGATATCGCTCATCCGCTTGATCACGTCTTCCGTCCGGTCGAGCGTTGCACCATCGGGAAGCTGGGCGAAGCCGATCAGATACTGCTTGTCCTGCGCCGGCACGAAGCCGCCCGGCACAGCACTGAACATGCCGTAGGTCGCACCCACCAGCGCCAGATAGATCACCATGACGATGCTCTTGCGCGACAGAAGCCCGCCGACGGATCGGCCGTAACCATTCGCGGCCTTACCGAAACCCCGGTTGAAGCCACGGAAGAACCAGCCGAACACCTTGTCCATGCCACGTGTCAGCCAGTCCTTCGGCGCGTGGTGGTCCTTCAGGAGAAGCGCAGCCAGAGCCGGAGACAGGGTCAGCGAATTGATCGCCGAAATCACTGTCGAGATGGCAATCGTCAGTGCGAACTGGCGATAGAACTGACCCGACAGGCCGGTGATGAAGGCAAGCGGAACGAAGACCGCGACCAGAACCAGAGCGATCGCGATGATCGGACCCGACACTTCGCTCATCGCCTTGTAAGTCGCCTCGCGGGGACTTAGGCCATTTTCGATGTTTCTTTCGACGTTTTCGACGACCACGATAGCATCATCGACCACGATACCGATCGCCAGTACAAGCCCGAAAAGCGTCAAAGCGTTGATCGAGAAACCGAAGGCATACATGACCGCAAACGTACCGATGACCGAGACCGGGACCGCAATCAGCGGAATGATCGACGCACGCCATGTCTGCAGGAAGATGATGACGACGAGCACAACCAGCGCGATGGCTTCGAGAAGCGTATCGAGCACCTTCTCGATCGATGAGCGCACGAACTTGGTCGTGTCATAGACGATCTCGTATTTCACGCCTTCCGGCATCGCCTTCTGCAATTCGTCCATGGTGGAGCGAACCTGATCGGCGATCTCGATAGCGTTCGAACCCGGAGCCTGCAGGACCGGGATGGCCACGGCCGGCTGGCCGTCGAGAAGCGACCGAAGTGAATAATCCGCAGCGCCGAGTTCGATACGGGCCACGTCACGCAGACGGGTAATCTCGCCATTCGAACCGGTCTTGACGATGATGTTGCCGAATTCTTCCGGCGTCGTCAGACGGCCCTGAGCGTTGACGTTCAACTGCATGTCGACGCCCGGAACGGATGGCGATGCGCCGATCGTGCCGGCAGCCGCCTGTACGTTCTGCCCGCGGATTGCTTCCGTGATGTCACTGGCGGCCAGCGACAATCCCGCGGCCTTCTGCGGATCGATCCAGATACGCATCGAATAATCGCCAGCACCAAAGATCTGCACCTGGCCGACACCTTCGATACGGGCAAGCCGGTCCTTGATGTTGAGCGTCGCGTAATTGCGCAGATAGGTCAGGTCATAGCGGTCGGTATCCGACACCAGATTGACCACCATGATGAAGTCCGGCGAGCTTTTCACCGTCGTGATTCCGAGTGCGCGCACTTCGGTCGGCAGGCGGGGTTCCGCCTGGCTGACGCGGTTCTGCACCAGCTGCTGCGCCTTGTCCGGGTCGGTGCCGAGCTTGAAGGTGACGGTCAGCGTCATGACGCCGTCAGACGTCGCCTGGCTGGACATGTAGAGCATGTCCTCAACGCCGTTGATCTGCTCTTCGAGTGGCGTCGCCACTGTTTCGGCGATGACCTTGGGGTTGGCGCCGGGATAGGTCGCCTTCACCACCACGGATGGCGGCACGACATTCGGATATTCCGAGATCGGCAGCGCGCGCAGGCCGAGCAGGCCGGCAACGACGATGAGGACGGAAAGGACCGCCGCAAACACCGGCCGGTCGATAAAGAAGCGGGATATGTTCATCTTGAAAGCCCTCTCTCCTGGGCGATGGTCAGGGCGCAAAAGGCCCCTGCGCCCGCAGCACACTGCCGCGGGCGATCGATTGGTTCAGTTTTGGAAGGGCCGGTCAGCCGGCCCGCTGGTTATTTCGAGGCGATTTTCGCTTCGTCCTGCGGATCGACGGTGGCGCCGGGGCGCACGCGCTGCAATCCGTTGACGATGATGCGGTCGCCGGCATTGAGGCCCTTTTGGACGATCCTCATGCCGTCGATGGCTTCACCCAGTTCGACCGGGCGATAGGCGACGGTGTTCTTGCTGTCGACAACGAGGACGAACTTCTTGTCCTGGTCGTTGCCGAGCGCCCGTTCGCTGACGAGAACCCGATCCATCGGTTCAGGCTCGCCCATGCGCACCCGGACGAACTGGCCCGGGATCAGCCTGCCGCCCGGATTGCCGAACACCGCCCTCACCCGGATCGTGCCGGTACCGGCTGCGACCTGGTTGTCGATCAGTTGCAGATGTCCCTTGATCGGTTCAGCACCCGGTGCAAGTGTTGCGATTTCCACCGGCACCTGGTCGATCGCCGGCTGACCGTCAACAAGCGGCAGCTCGGCCAGCGTCCGGGTCACCAACTGTTCGTCGGCATCGAAGCTCGCATAGATCGGGTCGGCCGAAACCAGCGTCGTCAGCGGGGTGGAAGCGGAACCACCGGCAACAAGATTGCCGACGGTGACCTCTATCCTGCCGACACGGCCGGCGATCGGAGCCTTGATCTCGGTATAGCCGAGATTGAGCTCGGCCACACGCTGCGCGGCCTTGGCCGACTGGAGATTGGCCTTGGCTTCGCGCTGCGTGCTCTCCCGCTGAGCCAGATCGCTCTGCGAGATCGTGTTGCGTGACAGAAGTGTCTTGCCACGCTCGAGCTCAGTTTCCGCAAAGGCAAGCTTCGCTTCGGCGGAGGACACGAGGCCTTCCGCTTCCGCGACCGCCGCCATGTAGGGTTCCGGATCAAGGGTCACCAGAAGGTCACCGGCCTTAACCAGTCCACCCTCGCGGAAATGGACGGATTGTACGGCACCTGCAACGCGTGGACGCACGTCAACACGGTCCACGGCTTCCAGACGACCGGAGAACTCCTGCCATGTGCCGACCTTGCGGGGCTGCACGGTGGCAACGGTGACCGGAATGGCGGCAGGTGCCGCAGCCTCGGCAGGCGAAGCGGCGTTTGCGCCATTCGGCATGTCGAAATAGAAGGCTGCGCCTGCAAAAAGCACAGAGGCAGTCAGGCCGGCGCCCAACAGGGCCCAGCGGGGTGTCTTCACTGTCATAATGAAACTCCTTCAGCCGCAATTGCGGGCTGTCATCCAAACTCTGAATTCTGAAATGCAGGCCTTAGGTCGTCACATGACGAACGAAGGCGGAAAACTCTGAGCAAAGCCCGGCAAGCCAGGCTCCGCCAACACCGTGATACAATCCCGTCCAGCCGCTGCCGGCAGGGAAAACGCGTCTGCTCACTTCAACTCCGGCGCCGGAAAGCTTGTCGGCATAACCAAGCGCTTCATCACGAAGCGGATCATCATCTGATGTCATCACCAGTGCCGGTGCGACACCCGATAACCGCGAACACAGACAAGGGGCGGCATAGGGATGCTGCATCGAACAGGCGGAACCGAGATAGTGGCTCCATCCATCCGACCAGCGTTCGCGCATGCCGATCTCGTCTGCATGCCTGATCGAGGCCGATGTCATCATCGGATCGATCATGGGCGACAAGAGCACCTGTCCGGCAAGCCGGCCGGGCATCTGGTCCCTCGCCTTTAACGCGGCACCGGCAGCCACATTGCCGCCTGCCTCATCTCCGGCGATCAGCAGGGGCGACTTGCCCTTGCCGAACTCGTTGAGCTTCCGGCTCAGGCCATAGAGCGCCATGAATGCGCATTCCATCGCCTTGGGGAATACATTGCCCGATACGCTGCCGTAATCGGCTTCAACGACGACCACACCCGCCTGCTCCAGGGTCTGAACAACCGGTAGCGAGCCATCATCCTGCCTCGGGGCCTGAAAGGCGTCGCCCTTGAGGTAGAGCACGACAGGAGGCTTCCCCCCCTGCACATTGCCCTTGTGAATGCGCACGGGAATAGCGGCCTTCCAAGGCCCATCGATTTCCAATGTTTCCCAGCGCAGTGACATGACGTTTTCTTCCGTTTTGGCCACAGGTCTTGCGGCAAATTCGTATTCAGATATTATTGTTCCAGATCGCAAGCGCAATACGCTTCGATCGGCAACACTTTTCCAAATTCATGGACAATCGCGCCGTAAGGAGAATTCCATGGACCAGCTGTCCGCAATGCGCGTCTTCGTCAGGGTGGTAGAGACCGGCAATTTCACCCGCGCGGCAACCACGCTCAACATCCCGAAAACGACGGTCACCAACATGGTGCAGGCGCTCGAGGCGCATCTGCAGACCACGTTGCTCAACCGTACGACCCGGCGCGTCATGGTGACGACCGACGGCGCTCTCTATTACGAACGTGCGATCCAGATCCTCGCCGATGTAGCGGAACTCGACGGCAGTCTTTCCAATTCCCAGACTCAGCCGAGCGGCCGTGTCCGGCTGGAAATGGCAGGCGCCTTCGCCGACCTTCTGATCATCCCGCACTTGTGCGATTTTCATGAACGTTATCCGCTGATCAAGCTTGATATAGGCGTCGGTGACCGGCTGGTGGATTACATCGCCGAAAACGTCGATTGCGCACTGCGCGGCGGCACCCCGACCGACCAGTCGCTGATCGTCCGCAAGGTCGGCGAGATCGACATGCAGGCCTATGCCTCGCCACTCTATCTGGAAAGGATGGGAACGCCCGCGCATCCGAATGACCTGAATGACGGCCATCGTTGCGTCGGTTATCTGCAGGCTCCGTCAGGACGTATCATGCAGATGACCTTCTGCAGGGGCGAGGAAGAGATCGAAGTCGATCCGAACTACATCGTCTCGGTCAATGACGCCCGCTCCTACCTCGATGCGGCCATGGCGGGCGTCGGGGTCGCGCAGGTACCACGCTTCATGGCGCAAAAACCCTTGCAGGAAGGCAAGCTCGTACCGATCCTCTCCGACTGGACCTGCGAAAGCTTTCCGCTCTACATCGTCTATCCGCAGACCCGTCACCTCAGCAACAAGGTGCGTGTCGTGGTGGATTGGCTTGCCAAGCGAGTTCAAACACTGAAAGTGGAAGAAAACCGACAGCTTATGCGGGAAGCGAGCTAGGATTTTGAACTCGGCATCGCGCGAAACTAGAGCTAGCCGTAAGGAGACTGGCAGGCTCTGCGTGGTCCGCCGTCGAAAGGCTGATAGCTGTTATCATCGACACGGTAGGAGCGATAACGCCCGTGACACCATTCTTCATGGGCGCCCACCGGGACGGCGCTGACGGCTGCCGTATGCTGCTGCATGGTGCCCGAGGCAGGATTCCGGATATCGTCAGAAACTAGCCCTGCCTGTTCCGTCGGCATTTCGGAGGCTTCACCAGAAGCAATGTCCGTTTCCGGATCGACGCTTCCCACCGCATCCTCGGCCATAGGGCTCCATGGCGACTGGCATTGCTGGCGCTCCACTCCGCCGAAGGGCTGGTAGCTGTTGTCTTCCATGCGATAGGAACGATACCGGTCATAACACCATTCGGCATGGGCAGGGTCGAGTGCGTCCTGTTGCGATGTTGCGACCTCTGCAGAGGCAGCCATGGACATATCGCCGGAAACAGGACCCGCAGAAGCAAGCTCAGGCAAACTTTTCGCCGAATCCGCTTCTTCGGTCTGCGCCACGGCAGTCTGCGGATCACCATGCGAAGGAGGTAGTGACGCAAGAGCAGGGATCGCGGCGATCCGCTCATAGCTCTGTCTGGCAGGATCGATGGCGACAGGTCGCGACGTCCACAGATCCGGCGTATCCATGTGAGCAAAATGGTGCCGTTCAGGCTCCCGGATCGCATACGCGATCAAAGCCACGCCTGCGACGAATACTGACACGGCGAGGACAAGGCTGCAGACAAGGGGAACGATCGTGCGCACGCTCGGCATACCATTCTGGTTGGAATTGCCGTAGAAATGCGCTGGCCATACAGGATGTTCCAAACGAAGCAGATTTTTTCTGCTTCCGTTAAACCATTGTCACATCTGCGTTTTAAGAAAAGATGGTGGGTGATGTAGGGCTCGAACCTACGACCCGCTGATTAAGAGTCAGCTGCTCTACCAACTGAGCTAATCACCCGTAACCAACCGCCTCAGTGGCCTGCGCCGTTGGTGTGAAGGGGCGTATAAAGAGCTTCTTTTGGCTTGTCTAGCGGCCAGAATGATTTTCTTTGTGCAACTGCTCAAAAAAATCACTGAGACCGTCGAGAAGCCTTGTTTCTCGGGCTTTTGTCCCAGAGCTTTTTTTCAGATATGCAGCATGCCTTCCGCCACCTTTACCGCCTGTCCGCCGATACGTGCCTTGGAAATCTCGCCGCCCTTGGAATCGATATGCAGATGAATGAAGGACGTGCGGCCAATTTCGAGCCCCTGCTCCACGACGAGCGGATGATGACCATCCGGCAATCCATCAAACTGCTGGATGGCGCCAGCCAGCGCTGCCACGGCAGCACCCGTAGCCGGGTCCTCCCAGATCCGCATATCCGGCGAAAACATCCGCGCATGAAATTTAGCCTGATGATGGACACCGCCGCGACAATAGACGTAGGCTGATGCCAGAGCGCCATCCACGAACGGAGCGACCCGCTCCCACAGCGTCGATTCAAACTCCAGGTTCTGCACCGTCGCAAGATTGCGCAACGGCACGAGAAGAAACGGCACACCGGCGCTCCAGATCGACAGCGTGTGGTTTTCGAAAGCCATATCAGTGGTTTTCACCGTGATTGAATCCGCAATCCCCTCCCGATCGAGCGGGATATCGATCCTGGCCGGGCGCCGCGGAAGCTCGAACTCGGCAAATGTCGCCTCGCCCCCACGCATCCTTATGGCGCAGCGCACCGAACCGACCTTCTCCTCGAGCACAGACATCAAGTCGAGTTCGGTCACACCTGGCTCGTGATCTCGCTCGGCGAGAGCTATGGCAGCACCGACCGTCGGATGTCCTGCGAAAGGCAACTCCCTGCCCGGTGTAAAAATACGGATTTTAGCAGCGTGGCCGTTCGATTCTGCTGGCCATATGAAGACGGTTTCCGACAGGTTCATTTCACGCGCGATCGCCTGCATGGCCTCGTCCGAAAGCCCTTCTGTGTCGAAAACGACTGCAAGCGGATTACCGGAAAGTCTCCGGTCGGTGAAAACATCATAGATGGCATAGTGTCTTGCCACGCTCTCCTCCCCTTCAAAACCGCGTCGCACCCTGCCCGACCACGCGTAAGGACGCAAGGCTACAGGCTAACTCTGTACGCTAGCGAAAAACCAGTCCAGGATCGGCAGCATCAACGGATTGTAATTGTGGGCCGTCGCATCCGCAGACCGGATGACGACAACGCCATCTATCTCCTGCTCGTGATCATGCGGCATATGAGCCTCGATGCGGGCTGTGAGCTCGGCGGATGTCACCGGAAAGCGATAAAGTCTGAAAATGACGATCCGGTTGTCCTTGTGGCTGGCGTAGAAATGCGGATCGGCCTCAGCCTCGGAAAGCTCCAGCCCTGTCTCCTCGCGGACCTCACGCACCATATTGCCCGCCAGATCGAGCTTTCCATCGACGATATCACTGAGGTCGAGCGAGCCGGCCGCGCAATAGACCTGGCCGGGATTGGCTGTGCGGTCACTCATGCGGATGGCAATGATGGCGCCGTCGGAAGAGACAAGCACGGGGAAGCCGAACAGATGCAGTGCCCCTTCGGGATTGTGCTGCTTTCGCCACCACAGAAGCGTCGAATAGGGTATGACATGCGCCACGCCCCGAATGACACCTTCGTCGAAGGTGAGATTCCGCTGCAACACCATCTGACCGTTGAAGAGATGCGGGTTGGCTTGCGATTCCCTTGCCCAGTTTGCCTCGATTTCAGGCCGATGCGCCACGTAAAGCGGATGCGGACCATCCGCGACCGAAAGATCGAAGGCATCGACGCGAGTGGGGCTTGTCGGAGGCGGCCAGATGCCGGCAGGCTTAGATGTCATGAAAGGTTCAGCTCCACAACCACAGGGCAATGATCCGACGCCTTGGGTCGGTCCCAGCCGATACGCGGATAGCGCTCGACCTCCTGGCCCGGCGGAAAGACGGTGCGGAACGGCTGGCCGTTGCGAATCACGTCCGGTACGGCGGATGGATTGCTCTCGGCTAGCGCCGGCGACAGCCAGATATAATCCAGCTGGCAGAGATGCTGCTCCTGCGGCCCACGGGCATGGTAGAGCGTCCAGCGATCCATCACATCGCGACGGGTCATGACGTTATGCGCGAAACCGTCATGACTGAAGACGTCGAGCGCACTTGCCTCTTCCCTCACCGGCTCGAACTGATAACCCGAGCGGCGGTTGCCGATCACCTTCACCCGCTCCTGATAATCATTCATGTCGCCACAGATGGCGAAATTCATCCGGCCGGTATCATCCGCACCAAACCTCTTCTCGATGATATGCCGCACGGCCTTCGCCTCTGCGCTGCGCAGCGCCATCGTGCCGATACGCCCGTCCCTGTTGTCACGCGCATTGCCCATCGATTTGAAATGCACGACATAAAGCGACAAGGGCCTTCCGCCGATCCTCAAGTCCAGTTCCAGGCAGTCGCGCTTGAAGATCTTGTCGGTTGGACGGTTGGTGAGCGACAGTTCGTCGTTGAACAGATCCAGGTCCTGATAGGTCAGCATGGCGTGGCTGCGCACGTCGAGAACCTCGATCTTCTGACCGCTTCGCGTCTCCTCCCGCATCAGTACGGCAACATCGATGCCGCGCCCGTCATTACCCTCGACCAGAAATTTCTGCAGGTAGCCGTTGCCAACCATGCGGTAGAGATATCCGTATTCAAAGGCCTGCAGCGCCGGCATGTTGTCGACTTCCTGCAGGCATAAAATATCGGCATCCGCATCGGCGATGGCGAGCGCGGAAAGCTGGCGGGTGTCATCCGTCTCGGCGATCAGTCGGGCCTGCTCAAGCTGCTCGTATTCCTGTTTGCTGCCCACTTCGAACAGCCGCAACACCCGGTCCTGACGCAACTGGTTGCGCCAGCCGGAAAAATCGAAGCGTGTCATCAGGTTTTCGATATTGAAGGTGCCGAGACGAAGAGACATGCATGTTTCCTTATTTCGCGCGGCACCTTAGCCAGCCGAAATATGGCTGGCTACCGCCCGATGCAAAAACCGACACCGGTTTTCGGCAGGCGGACTGAGCAGACCCAAAAGTGCTACAGCCTCCAGGCAGAGCGGATGACGATCGAAACCATGTCCCCTACATTGACCGGCTGGCGGCTGAAGGCACGAATAACCTGCTCGTCACCGAGCGTCAGCTTGAGCGCATATCGTTCGCCTTCGAAAAGGACGGAGATCACACGAGCCGGCACGCCTTCCCCGGCGATCTCGACATCCTGCGGCCGGACAAGAATGTCAGCGGGTTCGCTGCTCTGAGACTGCACAAGCAGAGCCTGCAGCGTTTCCCAATCCAGCAGACGATTTTCACCACACGCTGCCGGCCATTTGACGATGGCACCCTGCCCGACCAGACCGCCGACCAGCCGTCCCTCGGGCCGTGCATAGATTTCCTGCGGGCTGGCGACCTGTAGAAGCCGGCCTTCCGACATCACGGCAACATCGGTTGCCAGCGCCATCGCCTCGGCCTGATCGTGGGTGACGTAGATCATCGTTGCGCCGGACCGCAGATGGAATTCCCGAAAAGTCTCTTCCATCTCCTGTCGCAGATGCCGGTCGAGATTGGCGAGCGGCTCGTCGAGCAGCACCACATCCGGTTCCGTCACCAGGCATCGCGCCAGCGCCACCCGCTGCCGCTGGCCACCGGAGAGATCGGCAGGCCGGCGATCCGCATAGGCTTCGAGACGCACTGCAGCCAGCGCCTCCTGGATCTTATTTCGACGTCTCTCACCGGTGACACCGCGCACCTTCAAGGGATAACCGACATTGTCGGCAACGCTCATATGCGGCCACAGGGCGTAGGACTGGAATACCATCGCCATGTTGCGATGCTCCGGCGCCACCATCTCGCTGGCATCGGCCAGAACCCGATCGCCGAGCAGGATAGAGCCGTCGGTCGGCTGCTCGAAGCCTGCGATCATGCGCAGAACGGTGGTCTTGCCACAGCCGGATGGTCCCAGCAGCGCGAGAAACCCGCCGTCGCGCACTTCCAGCGATACATCGTTGACAGCCGGACGGCCGCCGGTTTCGAATGCCTTGGACAGGCGGTTGAGGATCAGCTTCGCCACGGTACCACACCTTTCGGCAGTCGTTTCGCCATCAGTTCCAGCACCAGCATCATCGCAATCACCATGATGACCACGAGGACGGAAAGCGCTGCAGCGAGATTGAAACTGCCGCTGTCATCGAGATTGTAGATCGCCACGCCGAGCGTCTGCGTGCCGGCCGACCATAAAATGGCCGAAACGGTGAGCTCGTTGCAGGCAATGAGAAAGACGAGAATAACCGACGCGCCCGCCGCCGGCGCCACCAGCGGCACGACGATATCGATCAACCGCCGCCCGAAGCCTGCGCCGGAAAGCCGTGCCGCCTCTTCCAGCGACGGATCGAGCTGCCGAAACGCACTCACCACGGGCTTCAGGCTGACCGCGAAGAAGCTCGAGAAATAAGCGATCAGAATGATCCAGATCGTGCCGTAAATCGAAATCCCGATGATCGGGATCGGGGCTGCGAACACAAGGATCAGCGCAACCGCGAGCACGATGCCCGGCAGCGCATAGGGGATCTCCGCCAGTGCCGATAGAACCGGCGCCAGACCGCTTTTGCTGCGGACGAGATAATATCCCGTCAACACCGTCACCACCAGGAGACCGAGCGCGGTCGCGAGTGACAACGTCACGGAGTTGAAGAAGGCCGTGCGGGTGATCGCCTGGCGGAACAGCACTTCGCGATAGGCGTCGAGCGTCGCGGTTGCGGGCGTCAGCGGCACGCCATAGGCCGGCGCCAGCGAGCTTGCGATGAGTGCCGTCAGCGGCATGACCAGCGTGATGAAGATTGCCAGCCAAAGCACCAACTCACCAATAAGGCGCCAGTTGCGAAGCCGGAACATCGCCACCTGCCCCGAAAGGCCTATGACGCGGTAGTCGCGGCCACGCAGCACGCGTTCCTCGACCGTCAGGCCGATAACCGAAAGGATGGCGATGAGACCCGAAAGCAGCGACACATCGGCAAAGGTACCGGGGCCGAAAGCAGCGAATTTCGTGTAGATCAACGTCGGCAGCGTATAGATCGAAGCCGGAATGCCGAGGATCGCCGGAATGCCGAAATTGCCCACGCAGGAAACGAAAGCAATTGCCGCGCCGGCAACGAAACCGGGAAGCGACAGCGGCAGGATGATATCCTTCAGCACCTGCCACGAGGAAGCCCCTGAAAGCCGGGCCGCCTCGACGCCGTCCCGCGGCAACGCGAGGAGACCGGCGCGCA
Source organism: Pseudomonadota bacterium (assembly GCA_023451735.1). Classification (GTDB taxonomy): domain Bacteria; phylum Pseudomonadota; class Alphaproteobacteria; order Rhizobiales; family Rhizobiaceae; genus Neorhizobium. The sequence continues at coordinate 23,408 of JAEXYH010000011.1, forward strand.
GCGACAGGAACACGAGCGGTGCATTCTGCACGCCATAAAGCAGCGCGATGCCACCGATCGAGTAAAGCGGCTGCGGCGACCCCAGTGGCGGTGCCATGCCGATCGCCTTCAGGAGCGCGCTCGACGGGCCAGTCATGCCGATCCAGGCAAGCGCCGTCACCTGCGGTGGGATCATTGTCGGAAGCATGAAGAGGAAACCGAGAGCCGTCTTGCCGCGCACGTCGAACAGCGTCAGCAACAGCGCAAAACCGCCGCCGAGAATGACGGCCGCGATCATGCCGAAGAATGACGTTGTCAGCGTATCATAGACCGCCTGCCACACGGCCGGATCGGACAGCAATTCGCGGGCGCCGCCCTGGAAGGCAGATGAAACGCCGGTCATGGCAAGCCTTCCGAGCGGCAAGACGCTCAGGAAGAAGATCACCACGACGACAAAGGAAAACAGCCAGCGGGGCTGGCTGTCTCCTCGATTCTGAGATCGGAACATCAGGCTTTATATCAGCCCTTGGTGCCAAAGATATCGGAGAAGGTCTTGACGTCCTTTTCCGAGTTCTTCAGCGCTTCGGCAGCATTGAGCGGCAGAACCTTGATTTCGCTGCGAGCCGGATAGCCGGCCGGCAGGTCGATGCCGTTACGGGCCGGGATGTAGCCAAGGCCGGCTGCGATCTTCTGGCCGTTTTCCGACAGAAGATAATCGATGAACTTCTTGGCATTGTCCTGGTGCTTGGTCGACGACAGGATCGCGGCCGGCTCGGTGACGGCGGAAACACCTTCCTTCGGGAAGACGAATTCGACCGGAGCGCCCTTGGCCTTTTCGCGAATCGGCATGTAATCGACAACGACGCCATAAGCCTTTTCGCCGGAAGCGACAGCCTTCAGAACGCCACCGTTACCACCTGCGGCAACAGCACCGTTATCCTTCAGCTGCTTGTAATAATCCCAGCCGAGACCGTCGACGGCAGCAAGCGTCTGGGCATGGATCAGGGCAGCACCCGAAGCAACCGGGCTCGGCATGGTGACGAGGCCCTTGGCTTCCGGCTTGGCCAGATCGGCCCAGCTCGTCGGCTTCATGGCAGCCTGGGTGTTGTACATGATGCCGGTGGTGATCAGCTTGGTCGAATAGTAGTAGCCGTCAGCATCGTAGAGCGAAGCGTCGAAATTCTTGGCTTCCGGCGACTTGTAGGCGAGCAGCTGGCCGGCGGCCTTCATGCGCTCGAAAGTGACGGTGTCTGCGATCAGCAGCACGTCCGCGACCGGATTGCCGGCAGCGATTTCTGCGTTGAGCTTCGCCATGATCTGCGGAGTTCCGTCACGCACCCACTCGACATCGACGCCCGGATTGGCGGCCTTGAAGCCGTCGATCGTCGCCTGCGCATCGGCATTCGGCTGGCTGGTATAGATGACGAGATCGGCAGCATTGGCAACGCCGGCGAGACCGAGCGCAACAAGCGCCGTGAAGGTGGAGAGAAGCTTTTTCATCGTGGTCATCCAGTTTGAGATGACGCGCTTAAACACATATACATTGACACTCATGTGACAACGATTGACGTCCAGGTAAAGATTAAAAACAAAAGGGCGGAAACTCGAGTTTTCCGCCCTTTTTAGTTTGTGAATACGAGTAACAATCAGATGATCGGCAGGCTTTCGTGCTCGCTGGCCGAGGCATTGGCGATCAGACGTCCAAGCCGCTTGATGCCTTCGTCGATCATCTGGTCATTAGCGCAGGAGAAAGAGACGCGCAGCGTATTGGCATTGCTGCCGTCCGCATAAAATGCCTTGCCCGGCACGAAGGCGACCTTTTCCGTCGCCAGCGATTTCGCCAGAAGCTCGGCGCCATCCATATGCTCGGGAAGCGTGATCCAGACGAACATGCCACCTTCCGGCTTCGTCCAGCTTGTGCCGTTCGGCATGTATTTTCCAAGCGCCGAAAGCATGGCGTTGCGGCGGCCGCTATAGACCTGCTTGATCTTGGCGACCTGCTCGGCAAACCCGCGCGATGCCACGTGTTCGACGGCGATCTGGTTGATCGTCGAGGAATGCAGATCGGCCGCCTGTTTCATCAGAACCAGCTTGCGAATGACCGGCATCGCGGCAATGACGAAGCCGACACGCAGACCCGGCGCCAGCGTCTTCGAAAAGCTGCCGCTGTATATCGTGCGGGTATTTTCGATGCCGCCTTTGCGCGCGATGTCCAGCGCCAAAATCGGCGGGATCGCCTCGCCATCGAAGCGCAGGTTTTGATAGGCTGCGTCTTCGAGGATTGCTATATCCAGCTCATCCGCCAGCGCCAAAAGTTTTTCACGGCCTGCAAGGTCGATCGTTTCGCCGGTCGGGTTGGAGAAGTCGGCAGACAGATAGGCGAACTTGACCGAACCACCCAGCCTAGACGCCGTATCGCGATAGGCATCCGGCGTCCGGTTGCCATTCAGCGAAAGCTGATCGTAGTTCGGCTCATAGGCGTTGAACGCAGACAGCGCGCCGAGATAGGTCGGCCAGGTGACCAGCGCCGTATCCTTCGGCGACAGGAAAAGCTTGCCGAGATAATCCAGCGCCTGCTGCGAACCCGACGTGATGAAAACGTTGTCGGCGGAACAGTCGATACCGATTTTTGCAACATCCTCGACGATCCAGTCCCGCAGCGGCTTGTAACCTTCGCTGACGGAATACTGTAGGGCCGAGTTCACCTGCGCGCCGGAAAAGATATCGGCATAGGCCGCCTTGAACTCTTCCGCCGGGAATAATGCCGGATCGGGAATGCCACCGGCAAATGAGATGATGTCGGGCTGTTCGAGCAGTTTCAGCAGCTCGCGAATCTCAGAAGCCTTCATGCGGCTGGAGCGCGTTGCGAATATATGTTCCCAATCCAACATGGGATGTTTCCTCTTATTTCAATTTTGTTGCCGTTGCATTTACAGAAATTCCGACAGGTCAGCAATACTGACCTATAACCTCCTGCGACATTTTTTGTCTCCATGACATTCTGATGAGACTGACATTTTGCTGGCATGGAGGCGCTCTTGCCTGCGATAACGAAGGCTGGAGTTTGCCCCGTGTCTTGGAGGAGAGACGAATGCTGAAAAACCTGGATCCGGCGCTGAATGCCGATATCCTTTATACCCTGAAATCCATGGGCCACGGCGATACGCTGGTTCTCGCCGATGCCAATTTCCCGTCCGATTCGATTGCCCGGCAGACGGTGCTCGGAAGAGTGCTGCGGATGGACAATATCTCGGCCCCCCGCGCCATGAAGGCAATCCTGTCCGTGCTGCCGCTCGACACCCCCTTGCAGCCCTCCGTCGGGCGCATGGAGGTCATTGGTCAACCCGACACGATCCCGGAGATCCAGAAAGAGATACAGGCGGAAATAGATGCGGCCGAAGGCCAGCCTGCGCCGATGTACAGCATCGAGCGCTTTGCCTTCTACGAGAGGGCGAAACAGGCCTATTGCGTTGTCGCCACAGGCGAGCTGCGCTTCTACGGCTGCTTCATTCTTACCAAGGGCGTCATTCCGCCGAAGGAATGACGAGAGAAAACACCGCGCGAACACTCGCGCGATGTTTTTATCTCCTGGCAACAGAACCGGTTAGTCGACGGCCTTGTCGACCAGCTTGTTCTTGCCGATCCCCCGCGTCGCCGCAGGCGCGCATCAAAAGATGCCCTGGATCGGAAAGCCGATTAGTTGACAGCCTTGTCGACCAGCTTGTTCTTGCCGATCCAAGGCATCATGGCGCGCAGCTTGGTGCCGACTTCTTCGATCTGGTGGCTGTCGTTGTTGCGACGGATACCCTTGAAGCGCGCGCCGCCGGCACGGTATTCCTGCATCCAGTCGGAGGTGAACTTGCCGGTCTGGATATCGGTCAGGACGCGCTTCATTTCAGCCTTGGTTTCCGCGGTTATGATGCGCGGACCGGTGACGTATTCGCCCCACTCTGCCGTGTTGGAGATCGAGTAGTTCATGTTGGCGATGCCGCCTTCATAGATCAGGTCGACGATCAGCTTCACTTCGTGCAGGCATTCGAAATAGGCCATTTCCGGCGCATAACCACCTTCAACCAGCGTCTCGAAACCGGCGCGGATCAGTTCGACCAGACCGCCGCAGAGAACGACCTGTTCGCCGAAGAGGTCGGTTTCGCATTCTTCCTTGAACGTCGTCTCGATGATGCCCGAACGGCCGCCGCCGACGCCGCAGGCGTAGGAGAGAGCCAGTTCAAGCGCATTGCCGGAAGCGTTCTGGTGGATTGCGACGAGGCAGGGAACGCCGCCGCCCTTCTGGTATTCGCCGCGAACCGTGTGGCCCGGGCCCTTCGGTGCGATCATGACGACGTCGATCGAGGCCTTCGGCTCGATCAGGCCGAAATGCACGTTGAGGCCGTGCGCGAATGCGATGGTTGCACCGTCACGGATATTGCCGGCGATTTCGTCGCGGTAGATGTCGGCCTGCAATTCGTCCGGGGTCGCCATCATCATCAGGTCGGCCCAGGCGGCAGCTTCGGCAACCGTCATGACCTTGAAGCCATCGGCCTCGGCCTTCTTGGCGGTGGCGGATCCGGCTTTCAGGGCGATAGCCATGTTCTGCGCACCGGAATCCTTCAGGTTCAGCGCGTGTGCGCGACCCTGGGAACCGTAGCCGATGATGGCGACCTTCTTCGACTTGATCAGGTTGAGGTCGGCATCACGATCATAATAAACGCGCATCTTAAATTCCTTCCCTATGCGAGTGTTGCTTCAGTTGTTGTTCATCGTCCTGCGGAAACGCGAAATGCGTCCGCGGCTTTCTGCTCCACGCCGTGAAGAACAAGGAAGGCTTCGACCGCCCTCTCCGCCTGGCGTGAATTATCCTTCAGCCCCGGCTCGCCGAGCAGCATGCGAACATGCAGATCGGAAACGACCAGGCCGTAAAATGTGTGGTAGGCGGCATCGGCATTCTCGAAGCGCAGCAGGCCGGCGCGCTTGCCGGCTTCCATCAGCGCCATGGCGCGACGATCGATCTGCCTGCGGCCATGCTCCACCAGAAGCTTGCCGAGTTTCGAACCATCACGGCTCGTCTGGCCGATCGCCAGCCGATTGAGAGCCAGAGACACGTCACCGCCCAGAACTTCCAGAAGGTCACGCCCGAACTGCTCGAGATTCTGCTTCAGAACCTGATCCGTCAGTTTTTCACCGGCGCGGTCGGCAGTTCGGACCTTGCTCGCCTGATAGGCGATCATCGCAGCCAGAACACCGTCGCGATCGCCGAACCACTTGTAGAGACTCTCCTTGGAACAGCTTGCGGCACGGGCAAGTCCCGACGTCGTCAGCGCCTTGTCGCCACCCTCGACGAGAAGACGAAGTGCCTGCTCCAGAACCTCGTTCTGGCGTGGCGAAAATTGGGGCGTATCGGCGGTGTCGGCTCTCACTTGCGGCTGCTCCTCTCAGGTACCGTACGGTACGGTTCTGGCGTATAAAGCAATTCTGCCTTCCGTCAAGCTCATACTTGCAAGCGACAGGAGGAATTTAGAGAAAGCGGAAACTCATCCTAAGGCCGAAACTCTGACCGAATCCATGTCTCGCGCCGGTGACAGGCCGTAGAGGCGGCTGTATTCGCGGCTGAATTGCGACGGGCTCTGATATCCGACGCGATGACCGGCATTGCCGACATCGAGCCCTTCCACCAGCATCAGCCGCCGGGCCTCGTGAAGCCGCAACTGCTTCTGATACTGAACCGGGGTCATAGCCGTAATAGCCTTGAAATGGTGGTGGAAGGACGAGACGCTCATGCCGACATGCTCTGCCAGTTCCTCGATCCTGAGCGATCCAGCAAAGTTTTCCTTCAGCCAGGCGATGGCGCGCGCCACCCGATTGCCGTGGCTGTCGGCAATGGCGATGTTGATCAATTGCGCGCCTGCTGGTCCGGTCAGGATGCGGTAGAGGATTTCCTGTTCGATCAACGGCGCCAGCGATGCAATGTCCTCGGGACGATCGAGCAAGCGCATGAGGCGAACGGAAGCGTCCAGGAGTTCGGGCGTGGCACCATTTACAACGATTCCGCGCTGGGCCTTGACTGGTCCCACCGGCTTGGAGAGCCCGCTTTTCCCCATCAGATCGAGCACCTTGTCACTGCTGATGGCGACCGTGATACAGAAATGCGGAACCTCGGGACTAGCCTCGACAACCCGCCACGCGACGGGAAGATCGAGTGAGGTCAGGAGATAATCGCCTGCCCCGTAATTGATCGTGTCGCTGCCGAGTTGAACACATTTTGCGCCCTGGATGACCATGGCGAAACACGGACGATAACTTCCATGACATGGGGCGCTCGGTGACGTCCGCCGACTGATCCCCAGTCCTTCGATCACCGTCGCGCCATCGCCCTCGCCTTTCGCATAGCGCGCCGCGATGGAGACAATCTCCTGATAGGGATTGAAAGGGAGAGTCATTGAGCCATTTCTCCGAAGCAGGCACTGAACGTTTCTACTCTATAATGCGTGACACGCTTCGCAACGAGAGGTGAGCTACAAACTTGCAGGATCGTGCAAGAAGCTTGGAGGATCGATCTAACGCTTGCCCGGCCCGATGACGCATAGTCCGGCCGTTGATTTTCACCGCATGAATGAATGGAGTTCTCCATGCCCATCGCAAGAGGCTATGCTGCGACCGACGCGTCCAGCCCATTGACACCCTTCACCTTCGAGCGCCGCGAACCGAATGATGACGACGTCGTCATCGACATCAAGTTTGCCGGCATCTGCCACTCGGACATCCACACCGTTCGCAACGAATGGAAGAACGCTGTCTACCCGATCGTACCGGGTCACGAGATCGCCGGCATCGTCAAGGCCGTCGGCTCTAAGGTCACCAGGTTCAAGGTCGGCGACCATGTCGGCGTCGGTTGCTTCGTCGACAGCTGCGTCGGCTGCGCCACGCGCGACCTCGACAACGAACATTACCTGCCGGGTCTGGTCCAGACCTATAACGACGTCGACACGCTGAATGGCAATGCTCCCACCCACGGCGGCTATTCCGACTCGATCGTCGTCAAGGAAGGGTATGTCCTGTCGATCCCCGACAGCCTGCCGCTCGACGCATCCGCCCCGCTTCTCTGCGCCGGCATTACACTTTATTCGCCGCTGCGCCGCTGGGGTGCTGGCCCGGGCAAGAAGGTCGCAATCGTCGGCATGGGCGGTCTCGGCCATATGGGCGTCAAGCTCGGCGCCGCCATGGGCGCCGATGTCACCGTGCTCAGCCAGTCGCTGTCCAAGAAGGACGACGGCCTGAAGCTCGGCGCAAAGGACTATTACGCCACAAGCGATGCCGAAACCTTCAAGAAGCTCGCAGGTTACTTCGACCTGATCATCTGCACCGTATCGGCTGAAATCGACTGGAACGCCTATCTTGGCCTCTTGAAGCCGAAGGGCAGCATGGTCGTCGTCGGCGCCCCGGAAAACCCGATCCCGGTCCACGCATTCTCGCTGATCTTCGGCGCCAAGGAACTTTCCGGTTCTATGATCGGCTCGATCAAGGAAACCCAGGAAATGCTGGATTTCTGCGGCGAGAAAGGCATCGTTTCGGAAATCGAGAAGATCAATATCCAGCAGGTTAACGAAGCCTATGAACGCGTCCTGAAGAGCGACGTCCGTTACCGCTTCGTCATCGATATGGCTTCAATCGACGCCTGATCTGGCAACATCAATCGGGGTGGCGCAAACGGGCCGCCCCGACCAATTCTGCGAATATATCCTCAACCGCTTCCGGATCGGCGACATCAACGATCCGCAGGCCGTGTTCTATGGCGGCCCTGTGAATTTCCGTATTGTCGCGCAACGAGCGTTCGATGAACTTGTCGACCAAGGCGCGTGTTATTCCATCGGCCCGGCAGTATCCCGCTTCGCCCCGCATCTTTTCGCGCAGGAAGTCGGCGTCCGCGTAAAGGCAAATTCCAGTCACGACATCGGAAAGCAGAGGAGCAATCGATTCTGGCCGGAGCGCTGATCCCTCAAGCAACAACGTTTTCTGCACCGCAGCCCGGCCCGTAATCAAAGGTTTGAGGATCGGCCACATGTTGTCGTGATGCACTCTCAGGAACCAGTAGATCGTTTCTGGCTCAAGGCGCTCATAAAACTCGGCCACGGAAGGCCGGACAGTTGGCCACGGCCTGCCCGGATGTCGCCCGAGACCATCTGTTGAGATCGTCTCCCAGCCAAGCGCTTCCGAAAGCCGCCTCGCCAGCGTTGTCTTGCCGACATGAGAGCTACCAGCAATCAGAATGACCAAAAGACCTTGAACTCTTTTCATCCTCAAAGTGCCTATACTCAGGCAAGTTCGCTCGCGTCGAATTTCACCCGCGCAGCCTTCACGGCAGCGTGATTATCTCCTGCCCAGGCCAGCACCTTCGACAAGGGCTCGAACAACGAATGGCCAAGCTCGGTCATGCTGTATTCGACACTCGGCGGTTTGGTTGGAAATACCTGACGATCGATATAGCCGTCGCGCTGCAGATCACGCAAAGTCTGGGTAAGCATCCGTTGCGAAATATCCGGCACCAGACGACGCAACTCCCCGAACCGGTAGGGGCGCTGTGCCAAAGCCTCGAGAAGAAGCGTCGACCACTTGCCGGCGATCTGGTTCATCACGTCACGCACCGGGCAGTTGCCCGCATCCCAGGTGGACATGTCACACGGTTCGCCTGCAAGCGTGGTAATGTGTGCTCTGTTGTCCATGGTGGTGGTTCCCTTTTGGTAACGATCTCCCCGAAATGTGCCTCCTTTACAGGGAAGCGTCAATTCCTATTCTAGTGCTAGTCTCTTTTCGAGACCAACAATCATGCCACGCTGATCCAGCGCTATCGCAAGAGGAAACGACATGACCAAACTTCTCGTCACCGGCGCCGCCGGCCAGCTCGGCCGCGCAGTCCTCCATCACCTTCTGGAGACATCGAGGGTTTCGCCAAGCGATATCGTCGCCGCAAGCCGCGACACGTCAAAGCTTGCCGATCTTGCTGCCAAAGGTGTCGAAACCCGCAAGGCCGATTTCACCGACGAGGCAGGTCTCGCCGCAGCTTTTGCCGGCGTCGATCGCGTCCTGATCATCTCGACGGACGATCTCGCCACCCCGGGCGGCCGCCTGAAACAGCACAAAACAGCTGTGGCCGCTGCCGTAAAGGCCGGCGTCAAGCACATCCTCTACACGTCCATGCCGAACCCGGACAAATCGCTGGTCAGCTTCGCGCCCGATCACCTCGGCACCGAAGAAGCCATCAAGGCGACGGGCATCCCCTACACGATCCTGCGCAATGCCTGGTATGACGACAATTATCTGATGTCGATGCCGCATAATCTGCAGACCGGCACGTGGTACACGGCCTATGGCGAAGGCAAGGTATCCAATATCAGCCGCGACGATTGCGCCCGCGCAGCCGCCGCAGCTCTGGCCAATCCGCCTGCCGGCAGCGCCACCCTCACATTGACCGGTTCTGAAAGCCTGAATGCCGAAGAGATTGCAGCACTTGTATCCAAGACGACCGGCAAGCCGCTCCACGTCGTGCATGTCACCGACGAACAGCTGGCGGACGGCCTGACGTCAGCCGGTCTTCCGGACTTTCTGGTCAGGATGCTGGTATCGGCAGATGCCAATATCCGCGCCGGCAATTTCGATCTGGTGACCAGCGATTTCGAAACGCTGACCGGCAGCAAGCCGCAGCTTCTTTCAACCTATCTCGAAGACAGCAAGGCCGCGCTTCTCGGCACGCATTGAACCGATATGAAAAATGGCGATGCCCGCAGAAACGATCGGCTTCTGCGGGCATTGTAGCAGTTCCAGTCTGTTCAGTGGGCCGCGGTTGCAAATGTGTGGTCGGAAATGACCTGATTGCGGCCGGACATCTTGGCCATGAACAGAAACTGCTCCGCCGCATTGAGGTAGTTGTCGAACGTCTCGCGCCCGTGGATTTCCGCAACACCGATAGAGACGGTGATATTGATCATCTCGCCCTTCCACCCGATCGGGCATGACGCGAGTTGCTGCCTCAGGCGGTCGAGTGTCTCTGTCGCCATGGCGACATCCATGCCGACGAGCAACAGCCCGAACTGGTCCTGACCGAGATGCGCAACGCAGACGTACAAGTCTGCCGAGAACTGGAGAAGATTGGCGCCGAATTCCAGGAGCACATGATCGGCGCAACTGGCTCCATGCATGTCGGAAATCCGAAAAATTCGGTCTATGTCGATAATCGCGACGGAGCATGCCAGCTCCCCCGCGATGCAGTCCGAGACAATCGGCTCTCCCAGCCGATAGAAATCGGCGATGGACAACACGCTGCAGCCAGACATGTCGTTCGTCTCCGTCCCGACTGCAGTCAAACTCGTCGCGATCTGATCGCGATAGCTATGCAGGTCCGAGTGCTGGCGTTTCTGACTGACAATGTATGGCATGCGGCACCTGTATCAGCGATTAAGCGACGTTCTTGACATCGCCGACGCTTTGAACCGACCGCATGGAGCGGATTTGCAGCAGCGTATCGAGGTTCTGGTTGACGCGGCAATAGAACTCTTCATCGATGAAAGGCCGCAGCATGAAATCGTTGCCGCCAGCCTTCAGGAATCGGGCGGACAGGTGCCTGTCCGACGACGAAGACACGCCGATGATCCGAAGCTCGTGCGAACCGCGAACCGAGCGGATACGGCGGGTAAGCTCGAATCCGTCGATATCCGGCATGTTGTAATCGGTGATCACCAGGCCGATATCGCTGTTCTTCTTGAGAATCTCGAGCGCCTTGGCGCCATTTTCGGCGGTACTGACACGGAAATTATAGCGTTTCAGGCGGCTGGAAAGCAGCGCCCTCGCCGTCGGGCTGTCATCGACGATCAGCACGTGGTGGCGGTGATTGGTCAGGAACCGGCACACGGATTCCGCCAGCATTTCCACTGCAAAGACATTGTCCTTGAGTATGTAGTCAACAATGTCCTTGGTCAGCAGCTTGTCACGCGTTTCCTGATGGAATGTACCGGTGAACACGATGGTCGGGATCGACAGGTCGATCAGGTATTCCAGCGCCTCGCCATTCTCCGCGCCCGGAAGATTGATATTGGAAATGGCGAGCGTGATCGGGTCCGTCGACCTGTCATAGGCAAGCTGCAGATCTTCGAAATTACGGCAGATCTCGACGTCGATATCGAACAGCTCCTTGAGCCGCATACCGATCATCGATGTGAAGACATTGGAATCCTCGGCCAGAATAATGCGGGAATTGCCGAGCGTTTCACCGGAATACTGCATTCCGGAAATACCAAGGAATGTCATTGTCGACCCTTACAAATAAAATCATGCCCCTGAGCATGGTTCTATTTGGCGCGTTTTGCAGAACGGTTAACTCACCGGCTCAATTCAGAACAAATCGAGCCGGCCACCCTTCTCTTCATCGTTTAGGTCAATGAATCACAGTGATATATGCTTAACGGATGCGAAATCCCGCATAAAGACATGTGTCATCTTCAAGCTCCACCGCGCACGTCATGCTCGTCTGCGGGGACCGGAGAGCCGCGATGATAGACCACTTCCGAACGAGGGAACGGAATCTCCACGCCCTGCTCGCGGAAGCGCTTCAATATCTCGACACGGATGTAATTGCGGATACGCAACCCTTCCGACATGTCCGCCAGATGAAACCGCAGTTCGAAATCCAGCGAAGATCCGCCGAATGCAAGGAACTCTACATGCGGCTCCGGATTGCGAAGGATTTCCGGCACCTCCGAGACGATCTCCAGAAGAATGGCGATGACCTTTTCAGGATCGCTTTCGTAACTGGTCGAAACCTTGATTTCGGATCTCTGGATCCGGTTCTTCAGTGTCCAGTTGCCCACGGCCGCGTTGATGAGGTCGGAATTCGGCACGATGATCGCTTGCTGGCGGAACGTCTCGATTTCGGTCGCGCGAACCGAAATCCGCTTCACGATCCCTTCCGTCGTACCCGTCACCACATGGTCTCCAACCTTGAAAGGCCGCTCTACCAGCAGGATCAGCCCGGATACGAAGTTGGACACGATGTTCTGCAGGCCAAAACCGATACCGACCGAGAGCGCCGAGGCGACGAGCGCGAGGTTGGAGAGATTGATGCCGGCCGCGGAAACACCGACGATTACCGCCAGCCCGAGCCCAAGATAACCGATACCCGTCTTGACCGAGTTGCGGACCCCGATATCTACATGACTGCGAGCGAGGACGTTTCCGTCGATCCACTTCTGCGCCCAGCGGGTGAAGATGTAACCCAGCGCAAAGAGCAGCATGCCGCCGAATATACCGACGATCGAGATCGAGATATTTCCGATACGGAACTCGGTGAAGAATCTGACGACCCAGGCTTCGATATCGGCAATCTGGAAGCCCCAGGTGATCAGGATCAGCGGAAACCCGAGCGCCAGCGCGATGGCGTAGATTCCGAGGCCAACCAGCAATCCGGCCTGGTCTAGTCCGACCTCGCCGAAACGGTGCCGCTCGACCAGCCGCCGCCCGAGTGCGGTATCGTTGAAGGCACCCCGTTTCGAAATCGCCTTGCCCGACAAAATCCCGATATAGATGAGCGCGAGAACCGCCCCGGTCAGGACGATCTGAGTGGATGCAAAACGCGCAAGCCCGACATAGCCGGCAATGACGCAAAGCAGCAGCAGCCCGCCCATGATACGCAAGGTGACCGAGAAGTAACGTGGCCAGGGGCGCCCCTGCCCCTTTGCATCCTCTCCCTCGACCATGACCGGCCGGATGAACGAGATGGCGATCAGAATGAACCCGATCACCACAGAAGCGATCAGGCTTTTCGCGATTGTCAGCACCAGGGGCGAACCAAGCGCCACGCTCACGGCTCCAAGCAGATAATCCAGTCCATTGACCACCGCCATGGCGATGATCGCCAGGCTGAGCAGGCGAGCGCCTCGATCCGTAATCCTGACAAGCCGCCAGCCCGCCTCCTGCGGCGCCAGCGCCGCATAGGTCAGCTTCCAGACAAAATGTACGAACCACAGGAAACCGAAGAATGTCGCAATCATCGGCGCCACGTCCGGTCGCAGGACGTTGAAACCTTCAAGGAAAAGATACGAGGTTACAAGGAACGCGGCGAAGGTGATGCTCTGCATGACCGTCGACCAGAACGTATAGGAAAGCCGCTTGATATAGGCGGGATTATCACCGCTGCTGCGCGTCAGGAAGCGGCCGAAAAGCCTGTATCCACCGGCGAGGAAGAGCACCGCTGCGCCGACCGAGAGGGCAATCGCGCCAAGCAGCGAGATCGCCTTGAACCTCCAGACGAAAGTCGCCCAACTTCCGATCGTGGAGGAGAAATTCCGCATTTCTGTAATGAATGCGTTCCCCGCATCGACGAAGACATCCGGCGTCAGCTCCGTATGCCGGAACAGTGTCTGGGCAAACAGCGTCCGGCGAAGATTGGTGATCATGTTGGCGAGCTGCGTTGCGCTGTTGGACAGGCTTCCAGCATCATCGACGATCAGATTGAGCTGGGACCGCTCGTTCTCAAGCTTGTTTCTTTCCTCCGCCACGGCCGGCGCCTCCGCAGGCTGCCCTGCAGCCGGCGGTTCTCCGAGACTGGTCAGACGACCCTGAATCTGCTCGACGCGCATCTTCATCGCATCTGAAGCTGCCCGCATTTCTTCGACGATCGCTTCTGCCTTGACCCTGATGTCGGCGAGTTTCGCATCGTCGTCAGGGGTGGTCTGCACGCTTTCACGAAACGTGTTGAGCTGCTGCCTCAGTCCGTCCAGCTTGTCCCTCATCTCGGTATTGATGGAATCTGCCGTAACGTCGGTCGGTGCGGCCTGAGCACTCTGGGCCGGCGCCGTTGTCTGGCCCTGAGGCTGGGACTGGGCCGCTGCCTCGTATGCGACGCCAGAAGAAAAGGCGAGCAACAGAAGCAGGGCGATCAACGGACGCCCCCGGCGGAGATCAAGAAGCGCGCCGCAGCGGCGGCCGAGGAAGAAGGATTGGATCACTGGTCTCTCGTCTTGCTAACCGAATCGGCTGGCAAAATAGGGGTAGTTCGCGGCGAAGAAAAGGAATGTTGCTTCTCTAATAAAACGAACGGGAACCCTGGAACATTTTGGCGCGTTACCCGCCGCACCCCATGGCGAGGGTCAAGGAAAGGGTAAGGACATGGAAGAAGCAGGTATCGGCTGGATCGCAGCCATCATCATAGGCGGAATTGCCGGCTGGCTCGCCGAAAAATTCATGAAGAGCAACATGGGCGTCTTCATGAACATCATTCTGGGTATCGTCGGTGCAATCGTTGCGAATGCCATTCTCGGCCTGTTCGGCATCGTTCTCGGTGGCTGGATCGGATATCTGATCGCCGGTTTCATCGGCGCCTGCATATTGATAGCGGTGGCCCGCGCCTTCAGGCGCTGAGAAAACCGATCTTCGTGTCGGCCGGTCTAGTCAAGCACCGGCCGACAGACTGTTTTCAGGAGGCAAGCGCGATCTTCAGCGCATCATGCCCCAGCATCTCGGCAAGTATCTCAACCACCAGATTGTGATCGTCTCGCTGCGGCAATCCCGAAACCGTCACGGCGCCGATACAGCCGACACCCGCGACCGTGATCGGAAAACTGCCTCCGTGGGCGGCATAATCCGCCTCGGAAAGGCTGAACTTCGCCTCCAGGGTTGCATCCTGATGCGCAAGTTGTCGTCCGACTGCGTAGCTTGAGCGAAGAAAATGCAACACGACGTTTCGCTTCCGGCGGATCCAGCGGGCATTGTCGGCGGTAGAGCCCGGCAGAGCGCTGTAGAACATCGGCATGGCATGCAGGGTGACGTCGATCGCAACCGGCAGCCCCCGTTCGCTCGCCACCTGTCTTAGCCGCTCCCCAAGCGCCCAGGCGGTATCGCCGTCAAACTTGTCGAACACGAGCAGTCGTTCCTGCTCGGCGATCGTTGCTATGTCGTCTTCCACTGACATTTCGTTTTCTCTCCTCACCCCACCGGCCGCGGTTCGGCCCATTTGCCTATCGATCCGCCTTGCGAGAAACGAAGGCAGCAAGCTCGTCGACAGCAAAGCCGATTCTTTCATGCAGAGCCGGGGATACTATCTCATAGCCGGAAAAATCACGGTTGGATGCATAGATGGCCGTCGGGATCGTGTGCGCCATAAAGAACCCGAACAAAGGCCTCAACTGATGTTCGACCATCAGGGCGTGCCGCTCGCCACCACCGGTGGCGGCGATCAGAACCGGCTTACCGCGCAACTGTTCCGGATCGATGAGATCGATGAAGTGTTTGAACATGCCGGGATAGCTGCCTTTATAGGTGGGCGAGCCGATAATCAGCAGGTCAGCTTTGACGACCGCGTCAAGAACGGCCGCTGCATCCGCATCGAGATCGGATTGTGACTTTGCGAGCCCCAGCGAGGCTCCGACATCCGCAAGGTCGAACACGGATTTGGCAAGATTGTAGCGGTCACAGGCGAGCCCCGCGATATGCTCGACCAGAGCATATGTCTTGGATGGCCGACCGTAACTTCCCGAAAACCCCACGAGTTTCAGCTGCGTCATTCAAATATCCAGTTACCGACCACCTGCCACGGCATGCCGTGGTAATTTACTCGACCTATCACTTCGACAACCGTCCGAAAAGGCACAGTGTCTGCGGTCGGGCACGCCACTTGCCAACGATGGCCGTCATTCCATCAATTGGTGAATGGACGAAAGCAACTCGTCATACTGATAGGGCTTCGGCAGAAAAATCGTATTCGCAGGCAAGAGCATCGGATCCAGCCGCACGACACCGGAAGTAATGATGATGCCGACTCCCGGCCGAATGGCCCTCACCCGCTGGACCAGTTGCAGCCCGTCGATCGACCCGCCCATATTGACGTCCGTGAAGACGATATCGATGCCCGGGTGATTTCGAAACAGCACCATGGCTTCGGCGGCATTGGCTGCCTCGAGCACTTCATGGCCAACCTCTTCCAGAGAATCGAGCGTTGCAAATCGAATCATCGGCTCGTCTTCGACGACGAGAACCACGGCGTTTTGGGCTGGCATCTATCTCTCCTTGCCGCCCGCGCATGCGGCAAAATATGAAATCGTCACATCCAAAAGTCGAAATATGGCGGCCGGTATAAGGGGCAAGCTCGTGCGCGACAAGGCAAATCGGCAACCAGCACTCTACTTAGGGCGTGGAAAAGATCGAAAACAAACAATCCACACAACCAGTGCGAGCACAGACTAGCTGCGACTCGGGCCGAAATCACGCCAATACGTCGCGAGCAACGAACTTGCCATACCCTCATTAGGGGAATAATGGCCGGTACCGTTGACGAGCATTCTGCAAAGTTTGGCCGAGCGCCTTGCCGACACTCCTGCTTCATCCCTCCCGTCAAAAAAACATAACAGGCACAAAAGGTCCCGCTTCATGATCGAAACGTTCATGGCACTCGTCGAGGTTATTGCAATCAACCTTGTTCTTTCCGGCGACAATGCGATCGTCATCGGGCTGGCCGCTGCGGGCCTGCCGGCGCATCTACGCCAGAAGGCTATTTTGTTCGGCATTATCGCCGCAACCGTTCTGCGGCTCATCTTTGCGGTCGTCACCACATATCTTCTGGGCATCAAGGGACTTCAGCTCGCGGGCGGCCTCCTGCTTGCCTGGGTCTGCTGGAAGATGTATTCAGAATTGCGCCACGCACCGGATGCTCAGGCTCACGGAGCGGCCGATGGAACCGCATCTCGCGGCACTGCCGAAAAGACATTTTTCCAGGCGGCCATGCAGATCGTGCTGGCTGACGTCTCCATGTCGCTGGACAACGTGCTCGCCGTCGCGGGTGCGGCGCAGGGACATCCGGTTATTCTGATCATCGGCCTGGTCGTATCGATCGCGCTGATGGGCATTGCCGCAAATTTCGTCGCAAAACTTCTCAACCGCTTCCGCTGGATCGCCTATCTCGGCCTGATCATCATCGTCTATGTTGCACTGAGCATGGTCTATCACGGCTTCATCGAAGTGCTGCCGCTCGTCTCCAGCTATTTCTCCGGCGCCTGACCCGGTCAGTCCATCAGCTATGGCCCGGCGAGCAATGCTTGCCGGGCCGTTTTCTTCAAAGCGCTTGGGTTGCGGCGAGAACTTCTTCCGCATGCCCGGCCACCTTCACCTTTGGCCAGATTCGGGCCACCCGGCCTTCCGCATCGATCAGGAAAGTTGTCCGTTCGATCCCCATATAAGTCCGCCCGTACATGCTTTTCTCTTTCCACACACCGTAAGCCTGGGAAACCACCGTGTCCTCATCGGATCCGAGCGCGATGGTCAATTCGCGCTTGTCGACAAAATTGTCGTGCTTCTTCACGCTGTCGGCGGAAACGCCGACAACCGCAGCGCCGACCTTCTGAAACTCCGCCAGGAGTTGCGAGAACGAGATGGCCTCGGTCGTGCAGGCGGTCGTATCATCCTTGGGATAGAAATAGAGGACGAGCGGCTTGCCGCGGAAGCTCTTGAAGGAAATGGTCCGGGCGCCGTTTCCGGGCAGCGTGAAATCCGGAGCCTCATCGCCGATATTCAGGTTCGCCATGGTTTTCCTTTCTTTTGCCAGCATCTTGAGTGACTGTAACGGCCATGGGTATATACAGCCCGACGAGGCGTCCAGATCAGCGATGGACGCAAAAAGAATGAGTTCTTCACTGAATGGCGGAAATACGGGGCGAGAAGATCGATTTCAGCAGCAAGGATATCGTTCCGCTGCATGAGCTTCCGTCCGCTCAGACCGAAGATCCGATCATCGTTCATTGCCCGCCGCATCGCACGAAAACCTGGCGTTTTTGCAAGACAGTTGCGCTTTTCGTCATCCTGATCATGGTGGCGATCGGCAGCGCCGTCTTCGCCATCGAGGGCGGCATCGTCGATGGCACGCTCACCAGCCGCGCTCAGTCCGCCCTGAACAACGCGATCGGGCCTCGTTATGTCTCCAATGTCGGCTCCACTGCGATCCGTTTCGATTCGGATTTCCGTCTGGCGATCGAGGCGCGGGACGTAGACATCGTCGAGCGCGCAACCGGCCAGCACCTGAGCCGCGCAGGCGCCCTGCGCATGGCCGTGGATCCGCTCGCGCTGCTCGGCGGGCGAATATCGATCAACAGCATGTCGGCCCAGTCCATTCGCCTCGAGACGGCGCAGCTGCCCGAGGGCGATCCCATTGCCCTCGCCAAGGTCCGGGTGGATGCCGTCCCTCAACTGCTTGAACAGGCATTTCAGAGACTTGATGAGGCACGTGGTCTGATCGAGCGAACGGGCACGGCATCCATCCGCCTTGCCGGCATCGAGATCGTCCTGCCGGCAGCCCCCGGGCGTACGCCGACCACCCTCAAAGTCAATGATCTTCAGCTGGCGCGCAATGCAACCGGCGAGATCGGCGTTGACGGCACGATCAGCATCAACGACCGGGAAGCCAAGCTCACCGCGGCCTCCAAGACTGTCGACGGTGTAACGGCAGCCCTTTCCGCTCGGCTGTCAGGGCTGGAGGTCACTCCGTTCCTGCTGCAACGTACGGAAGATGGCCTGCCGCGCGAAGGCCTCGAAAGCTCGGTCGATTTCGACATGTCCGCCGAGCGCTCCCGCGGCGACGCGCAAAAACCGGCCATGTCGGCGACACTGACGAATGCACCGGGCAATTTCTACTTCGACGGCATCCAGCAGACCTTCAGCGGCGCAACCATCAACGTCGCTTATGATTTTGCCAAGAATTCCATCGAGATCATGAAGTCGGAAGCGAGCTTCGGTCCGACGGTTGTTCCCTTTACAGGGGCGGTGATCGATCTGAACCAGCTGAATCAGGATGATAAACGTCTCGGTTTCGGGCTCGACCTTCTGGTTCGTGGCGGAAGGGCCATAGGCGCATCATCGCAGGGCGAAGAGCCGGCCGACTTCGATCTCAAGGCGACGGGCCGCTACCTGTCTTCCGACCGCCAGCTTGAATTCGACGAGATGACGGTGGCAAGCCCGCTTGGCCGCATGGCCGCAGCGCTCAAGGTTCGCTTCGGCAAACAGTCGCCCGAAATCAGTTTCGGCGGCCAGATCCCGCAGATGCAGGTCACCGGGGTCAAGCAGCTCTGGCCCTTCTGGATGGCCCGCAAACCGCGCGACTGGGTGATGCAGAACATGTTCGGCGGCAGCGTGAATAACGGCACGCTCGCCGTATTCATCCCGGCCGGGCGGATGAAGGGCCCTGGCATCCCGATGGAACTCGATGCCAACGAGTTACAGATCAATTTCGACCTGGCGGATTCCCGGCTCAACCTGCCCGGTGAAGTCCCCCCTCTGCGTGATCTCGCCGGACACTTCTCGCTGAAGGGTGAGGAAATGGTGGTCGATGTCAAAAAGGCGGCTTCCTATGCGCCATCCGGGCGCGTCGTTACCGTCGAAGGCGGCCGCTTCGCCATTGCCTCGACATATGAAAAGCCCTTGATGGCCGACCTTTCGATAAGGATCGCCGGACAGGCCGACGCGATAACCGAGCTTGCCAACTTCAAGCCCATCAACGCGCTGAAGGGCACCAACTTCAAGCCCGCGGATTTCTCGGGAAATGCCAAGGCCGATGTTCAGGCCCGGTTCGGACTGATTTCCGATCACAATCCGCCGAAACCGACATGGAATGCCCAGATCCACCTCGATGGCGTCAATCTGGCAACGCCTATGGAAGGACACAAGATTGCCGCCCTGACCGGCCTTCTGGCAGTGGACATGCAGGCCGCCAGGCTGACGGCAAAGGGAACCGTGGATGATGTCCCTGCGGAGTTCGCCGTAACCGAGCCTGTGGATTCGAAATCGTCAGTCAAACGCGAAAGGATCATCAAGGCGACGCTGAACAACGCCCAGCGGGACAAGCTCGTGCCAGGTCTGTCCGATATGGTCGACGGGCAGATCGTCGCCGAACTGACACGGATTGACGAAAAGCGGCAGGCCGTCACGCTCGATCTCAGCCGGGCCGCGCTGACGGTGCCATGGATCGGCTGGACAAAAGGCAGTGGCATCGGCGCCAAGGCTCAGTTCGAAGTCTCGAGTGATGCCGCAAAGCAGACGACGCTCAGCGGGTTTCAGCTTACCGGCGACAGTTTCGGCGTCAGAGGCGATCTGCAACTGTCCGACAATGCGCTGACATCGGCATCCTTCTCTCACGTGCAGCTTTCGCCGGCCGACAATTACAGCCTCAGCGTAAGGCGCTCGAAAGGCGCTTACGAAATCTCGATCGGCGGCAGCGCTGTCGATATGCGGCCGATCATCACCATGCTGCGCGCCAACAATGGCACTGCCGCATCCGGAAGCAGTGAAGGCAGCAGCACCAGCCTGCGGGCTCAGGTTGATCGCGTCGTCGGATTCAACGACGAGCACCTATCGAATGTGGCATTGAATTTCTCCACGCGCGGCTCAAACATCGTACGCGCCGATGTGAACGCCATTACCGGGAGCGGACAGGCGGTCGTCAGCCAGATGTCGCGCGGCGACACGATCTCCGTCACCAGCGGAGACGCAGGCGCCGTGGCACGCTTTGCCGATCTTTACGACAACATGAACTCGGGACTGCTGAACCTGAAACTCAAGGCGCGCGGAAACGATTGGATCGGTTCGCTCGACATCCGCAATTTCCAGCTACGCAACGAGGAGCGTCTGCAATCCCTCGTCTCGACTCCGGTCGGCCAGGATGGCCAGAGCCTGAATTCGGCGGTCAAGCGCGATATCGATGTCAGCTCGGCACGATTCCAGCGCGGCTTTGCGGCACTGGTCTATCGAGAAGGCTCCCTCTCCGTCGCAAACGGCGTCGTACGCGGAGAGCAGATCGGCGCCACGTTCCAGGGCATGCTGCGAGACGCCCGCGGAAACATGGATATGACCGGCACCTTCATGCCGGCTTACGGGTTGAACCGCCTGTTCGGAGAACTTCCGCTGATCGGCGCCATCCTCGGAAACGGCCGCGATCGCGGCCTCCTGGGCATCACCTTCAAGCTCGAAGGCCCCTTCGACAAGCCGCGGCTGACCGTCAATCCGCTCTCTCTCATTGCACCGGGCGTCTTCCGCCAGATCTTCGAGTTCCAATAACAAAAAAGGCCGCTCGAAAGCGGCCTTTTATCTCTTGTTTTGATGTTCCTCGAGGTCATTTAGGCCGGGCGAACCAGAATGTGCTTCTTCTTGCCGAGCGACAGCTTGATCACGCCATCGGCGGTAACCTCGCCTGAACCGATCACGGTGCGCTCATCAGAGATGGCCACGTCGTTTATCCGCACCGCACCACCCTGAACATGACGGCGAGCTTCACCGTTGGAGGCGGCAAGGCCAGCCTTGACGATCAGCGCCAGCAGGCCGATGCCTGCGTCGAGCTCGCCCGTCGTCACGTCGATCGATGGCAGGTTGTCGGCAAGAGCGCCTTCCTCGAAAGTCTTGCGGGCAGTCTCTGCCGCCTGCTCGGCATTTTCACGGCCGTGCAGCATGGCGGTCACTTCGGTCGCGAGGATTTTCTTCACCTCGTTGATTTCCGAACCGCCAAGCGCCGAAAGCCGCGCGATCTCATCCATAGGCAACGTCGTGTAGAGCTTGAGGAAGCGCGACACGTCGGCATCCTCGGTATTGCGCCAGTACTGCCAGAAATCGTAGGCCGACAGCATGTCCGGGTTAAGCCACACGGCGCCGTTCAGCGACTTGCCCATCTTGGCCCCGGAGGCCGTGGTTAGAAGCGGTGAGGTCAGCGCATAGAGCTGCGGCGTCCCCATCCGATGACCGAGGTCAATACCATTGATGATATTGCCCCACTGGTCCGAGCCGCCCATCTGCAGACGGACACCATGACGCTTGTTCAGCTCGACGAAGTCGTAAGCCTGCAGAATCATGTAGTTGAATTCGAGGAAGGACAGCGACTGCTCGCGATCGAGACGCGTTTTCACGCTGTCGAAGGACAGCATGCGGTTGACCGAGAAATGACGGCCGACATCGCGCAGGAATTCGAGATAGTTGATATCGCGCAGCCAGTCGCCGTTGTTGATCATCAACGCGTCCTTCGCACCGTCGCCGTAGCTGAGGTAGTTGGAGAACACGCGCTTGATCGAGGCGATGTTGCTTTCGATCGTGTCGATCGTCATCAGCTGCCGTGCATCGTCCTTGAAAGACGGATCGCCGACCATGCCGGTACCGCCACCCATCAGCGAGATCGGGCGATGTCCGGTCTTCTGCATCCAGTGCAGCATCATGATCTGGATCAGTCCGCCGGCATGCAGTGAAGGCGCCGTCGGATCGAAGCCGATATAGGCGGTCACGGTTTCCTTGGCGAACAGTTCGTCGAGACCCGCCTCGTCGGAGATCTGGTGAATGAAGCCGCGCTCATCGAGCGTGCGGAGGAAATCGGACTTGAACCTGGACATCTCTCTTCTCTGCGGATGTGTTTTTGTTTGCGAAACGGCCTCTAGCACCGTTCTTCCGCATAATCACTCCAAAAGTGATCCATTCTCCGTCCCCCAAAGCCGATCGGAACATCATTAGGCATAAATAAGGCTTCATTAACCTTAAGGATGTGTAATCGGCCCCACGCAAGCATCGGATATGATTCAGCCTTTCAGGAGCAGCACGTGGCCCACCGAGCCGAAAACAAGGTTTTTGGAAAACGGGCAGCGAATCACGTTCTCATCCTCGCAAGCGGCGAAACCATCCGTCACATGACCGTCCGCCCCTGGATGGTCGCGCTCACCATCGGTTTTGCCAGCCTGCTGACGATCGGCTATCTCGGGGCCACCTCTTATCTCGTGATCCGGGATGACCTGATCGGAGCGACGATCGCCCGTCAGGCCCGCATGCAGCATGACTACGAAGACCGTATCGCGGCGCTTCGCGCACAATTGGATCGCATCACCTCGCGCCAGTTGCTCGACCAGCAGGTCGTTGAAAAGAAGGTGGAAAAGCTGCTGGAGCAGCAGGATGCCCTGTTCTCCCGGCACGGCAAGCTCGGATCGCTGCTCAACCGCGCCGAGGAATCCGGCCTTCAACCCGCTTCAGAGGCCCCCGGGACGGACATTCCCGCCTTTGCGCCCGTAAACGACGGTCGCCGCGCATCCCTGTCCGGCGGCTCTGCCGCGATCGCAAAGATCCTTCAGGGTAGCGAACCTGCTGCCAATATGGATGTCGCGTCATCCTTGGCCGGAACCAGCCTCCGCGAAGGCCCGGCCGACCGCGCCGATCGGATTTTCTCCAAGGTCACCTTGTCACTGAAAACACTCGAGAGTCAGCAACTGACAAAGATCGCCAGCCTGACGACCGGTGCCTCAGAGGCTGCCGAGGCGATCGCAACTATCCTGTCGCGCAGCGGCATCGACCTTGCCTCGGACAAACCGGCCGGCATCGGCGGTCCCTATGTCGAACCCAGCCTACCCGGCGATCGCTTTGATGTTTCGCTCGACGAACTGGATGCAGCCTTGACCCGACTGGAAAGTGTCCGCGAGACGGCCCGCGCCCTGCCCTTTTCCAATCCCGCTCCCGGCCAGCCCGTTACCAGCCGCTTCGGCAACCGCGTCGATCCGTTTCTCGGCCGTCTCGCACTGCATGCAGGGGTCGATTTTGCTGCCCAGACCGGCGACGAAGTGAAGAGCACCGGCGCCGGAAAGGTGATCTCCGCCGGGGTGGTGGGCGGTTATGGCAACATGGTCGAGATCGACCATGGGCATGGCATTTCCACGCGTTTCGGCCATCTTTCGAAAATCCTTGTGAGCGTCGGCGACGAGATCGAGACGGGCGATCTGATCGGCCGCGCCGGGTCGACCGGCCGCTCCACAGGCCCCCATGTTCACTACGAAGTGCGGCGAAACGGCCAGGCCGTTGACCCCATGCACTTCTTGAATGCTGGCATGAAACTCACGACCTATCTCGAATAGGCAGAAGTGTTATCCGCGCGACGTATCGCCGCGAAGTTGCTTTCATTCACCAAAACGACCGTAGGCTTAGTCGGTTTTCTTGACTTTCCAGCATTTTGGTCATATGTCGCGCCCTGTTGTCGCCCCAATTGCGCGTAGCGACGGATCATGTTCTTCTTGAACGGAATGGAATAGTATTTCCTTTGACCACTTTTGCTGATCTTGGCCTGAGCCAGAAAGTTCTCAACGCCGTCACTGACGCCGGCTACACAATCCCCACGCCTATCCAAGCCGGAGCGATCCCGCATGCGCTGCAGCGCCGGGATATTTGTGGCATTGCGCAGACGGGAACGGGCAAGACAGCTTCCTTCGTGCTGCCGATGCTGACGCTGCTGGAAAAGGGCCGCGCGCGGGCACGCATGCCGCGGACGCTTATCCTCGAGCCCACCCGCGAACTCGCGGCCCAGGTTGCCGAAAACTTCGAGAAATACGGCAAGAATCACAAGCTCAACGTCGCGCTTCTGATCGGCGGCGTCTCCTTCGAAGAACAGGATCGCAAGCTTGAGCGGGGCGCCGATGTTCTCATCTGCACACCCGGCCGACTGCTCGATCATTGTGAACGCGGCAAGCTTCTGATGACCGGCGTCGAAATCCTGGTCATCGATGAAGCCGACCGCATGCTCGACATGGGTTTCATCCCCGACATCGAGCGGATCGCCAAGATGATCCCCTTCACCCGCCAGACGCTGTTCTTCTCGGCCACCATGCCGCCGGAAATCCAGAAGCTCGCAGACCGGTTCCTGCAGAATCCGGAACGCATAGAGGTCGCCAAGCCGTCGTCGACAGCCAAGACCGTTACGCAACGTCTGGTCGCTGCCCATAACAAGGATTACGAGAAGCGCGCGACCCTGCGCGAGCTCATCAAAGTGCAGGACGACCTGAAGAACGCCATCATCTTCTGCAACCGCAAGAAGGATGTGGCCGACCTGTTCCGCTCGCTTGAGCGCCACGGTTTCTCGGTCGGCGCCCTGCATGGCGACATGGACCAGCGTTCGCGCATGACCATGCTGGCCAACTTCAAGGACGGCAATATCAAGCTTCTCGTCGCATCCGACGTTGCGGCCCGCGGTCTCGACATTCCGGATGTCTCCCA
The DNA here is from genome assembly GCA_023451735.1 of Pseudomonadota bacterium. Classification (GTDB taxonomy): domain Bacteria; phylum Pseudomonadota; class Alphaproteobacteria; order Rhizobiales; family Rhizobiaceae; genus Neorhizobium. The sequence goes on from JAEXYH010000011.1 coordinate 48,407, forward strand.
CGTCTTCAATTTCGATGTGCCGATCCATTCCGAAGACTATGTCCACCGCATTGGCCGTACCGGCCGCGCCGGTCGTTCCGGAAAAGCCTTCACAATCGTGACACGCGCCGATGGCAAATATGTCGATGCGATCGAAAAGCTGATCGGCGAGGACGTCGAGTGGCTGAATGGTGATCTTTCGGCCCTTCCCGCGCCGATGGAAAGCCATGATCAGGAACGCGGCCGCAAGGGTGGCCGGGAGCGTGGCGGCAAAGACCGCAACCGTGGTGGCCGCCACGAACAAACGGCAGCAGCACCGCAGGAAAAACCAATCGTCACGGAAGAGACAGGCGTGGAAGCAGTTCTGGAAAATGCAAAGTCGGAGCGCCGTTCCGACAACAAGAAACAGCCTGCGAACAACCGCGGCCGCGAACGCCGTCAGAGCCCTGCCAATGACGACAACCGCGATCGTCGCCGTTATCGTGACCACGATGACGGTCCGACGCCGGTCGGCTTCGGTGACGATATTCCGGCCTTCATGCTGATCGTCGCCAACGCGGCGAAGTAATGTCCGCTTCAGCGAAACCAGGCCAGGATTTCCCCGGCCTCGGCGTCGGCCTGGTAATCCGCCGGGCCGATGGTAAAGTGCTTGTCTGCCGGCGCCTCAAGGCACCGGAAGCCGGCTATTGGAACATCGTCGGCGGCAAGGTCGACATGATGGAACAGGCCGAGGACGCCGCACGCCGGGAAGCGGAAGAAGAGACCGGGCTTAAAATCGGAAAGATCAGCTTTCTCTGCGTCATCGAAGGCATTCTTGAAGAAGAAGGTCAGCACTGGCTTTCGCTGATCTATGTGACCGACGAATTCTCCGGAGAACCTGTTCTGACCGAACCGGAAAAACACGCCGACCTCATGTGGATCGATATGAACGCCCCACCGGCTCCGCTTTCCGTGTTCTCTTCGCAAGCGTTCGAACTGCTGAAACCTCACTGAAACGTATCGCGGTCCTTCAGTTTCGCTCTCACGCGTTCGACCCTGATTTTATCGCATATCTTTTGCGCACACCGCAGCGCGCTTTTGCGCGGCTTGCATAAAAAAAGCCGTCCCGGCTTGCCAGGACGGCTTCTCTTGATTGAAAAATTTCACGCAATATGTCGGATGCTGTCGTCGGCCCGGCAGGTCCCAGGCCACATCCCCCATTACGCATCAAGAATATCCGGGGGTAGCTGCAGGCGGCAATACGCGAAATCTCGCACTTGCGAAGAAATGCGATCATGTGTCGCGATTGATCCGCAGCGCCGCCTCGAACGCCATTCTCACCCAGTTCCGCAATTCTTCGGGATCGTCCAGCGCGGCATCCGGAATGGACCAGTAAGGCATGAGAACGGGTTTACCTTTCTTGCCTTCATAAGCCCATTGACTGGCACCTGCTGCCTTGAAAGCCGGGGCGCTCGTCTCGTCCGCCTTCAGCAAAACCTCGTCGCGGAGATCGATGGCGATAATCAGGCCCTGATGATAAATGCCTTTGCCGCCGAACATGCGCCGGATCGAAACCGGCCCAAGCCCCTCGAACATGTCTTCGATTGCGGCATTGTCCATTTTTCTCTCTAATCCTTCAACGTGCCGCCGGCAGCGACAACTGCCTCGGGCGTATCGACATCGATATGCGCGGCAGGCCCTATCTCGACATCGATCACCGGCAGACCGGAATTCTCGATGATCGCCCGCGCCCCGATATCTCCTTCAAGCCGTAACACGGCAGGATAGGTATCGCGCGGCAGAATGATGGGATTACCCCGTTTTCCCTCGAAAACGGATCGGATGATCGCTCGACCGCCCGTTTCTCGAAATCGCGTGACCAGCATGTCGACCTGCCTGCTGGTCACCGCAGGCATATCCGCGAGCATCACTAGGATACCCTCCCGAGACGCTGCCTCCGACGTGGAAAAACCGCTGACGAGAGAACTCGCCATGCCGGTCGCATAATCGGGATTGAACCGCAGCACGAGATTGAGGCCCGATAGCGCGTCTTCGACCTCTTCGCGGCGATGGCCTGTCACGGCAACAACCGACGCGATATCAGCGGCCAGCAGCATCTGCGCCGATCGCCTGACGAGCGGCATGCCTTCGAACTCGGCCAGAAGCTTGTGCGGCCCGCCTGCCCCCATTCGCCGCGCCTGCCCTGCGGCCAGAAGCACAGCTCCCACGCTGACCGGCTTCTCCTGTTCACGAGCTGTCTCCCGCGGTCGCGGCCTCGTCGGAATTTCCATCAGCAGCCCTCCCACGCCCATGCCGGCAATATCGGCCGGCGTCGGCATCTCGCCGACCATGATCCGGTTCAGCACCCAGTCGAATCCGTTATCCTTCGGCGAGCGAGCGCAACCGGGAGCACCGATGACCGGCATCTCGCCAAGACGCCCGAGCACGAGAAGATTGCCCGGATCCACCGGCATGCCGATATGGTCGACATAACCTCCCGCTTCACGAATCGCAGCCGGAATCACATCATCGGCATCCGCCACCGCCGACGCTCCGAAGATTACGACCGTAGCCGGCTCATTAATTTCATCCGGACCAAGCCCCTGAAGGACCTCGCTTAGCACCTTTTGGTCATGGCGAACCCGGATCTCTTTTATAAGCCGGCTACCGGAAACGGCCAGCCGCTGCTCCAGAATCGTGGCCGTGCGGTCCATAACCGACGATTTGAGTGTCGGAAGTTCCGTCGCGATCAATATCACCGATCGGGGACAGTAAGGTTTCACCAAGAAGGCCGGCCGACGCGCCAGAATATCCCTTGCCGTTTCGACGAGCGCGGCACGCACCGCCAGCGGAATGATCTTGATCGTCGCGACCATATCACCGGCGCGCACCGGCACGTGGTCTGCAAGACAGGCAAGTGTGATGGCCGGATCGACAAGGTTCAGTGCATCCACCATCGCCTTTTCGGCGACGAACAGGCCATCGACCGCCGCATGGATATTGACCCGTCCTGTCGCGGCTTCGGAAAAGCGCAGATGATCACGATCGATCACATCGGCAATGCGGCCAGCCGCCTCGTCCTCGCCCAGATCTCCGTCGTCAAGCCGAACTCCGGTGACGCTGGACACCCCGTCATCCGCCAGCCGACCAATCGTCTCCGCCGTCAGCACCTCGCCTTTCGCCAGCCGCCCTGCGGAAAGACGGATGGAATGCGCCAGGACGATGCCTTCAGCCTCGGAAAGTTCATAGCTCCCGTATTTCATGCAGAGCCTGTCCCCGAAAGGTGACGTCGCCGGAACGCCTCAACGATCTGCGCGAGCGTCGCCAGCGCGATTTCCGCCGGGCTGGCCGCGCCGATATCGAGCCCGATCGGCGCCGCGATACGACAGATCTCCTCCTCGCCGTGTCCCATCTCCTTCAGCCGCTCGACGCGTTTGGCATGGGTCTTCCGGCTGCCGAGCGCGCCGACATAAAAGCACTTGGCCTTGAGTGCTTCCGACAGTGCGAAATCGTCGATCTTGGGATCATGGGTCACGGCAGCGACCGCAGTGTAACCATCCAGCGGCTCGGCAGACAACACATCCTGTGGCCACTCCGCAATCAGCCTCACCCCATGGAAGCGCTCCTCGGTGGCAAAAGCCGTTCTCGGATCGATGATGACGAGATCATAGCCCGCAACAGGCGCCATCCGCGCCAGCGCCTGGCTGATATGGACCGCACCGATTACAACGATCCTCGGAGGCGGCAGATACGGGTTTATGAACACCTGCCCTTCGCCAGCCTCGATCATGACCGCTTTGCCGCTATGCAGGGCTTTTTCGATGTCCGCTGCAAACCGGTTAGCTGCCACATCCTCCTCGGCCACGACATCTGCATTCCCTGTAGCGAGATCGGTGACAACGACGGCGGCCTTGCGCGCAGCGCGTGCGGCGTTCAGTTCAGCAAGCATGTCTGTCCGCATCAGGCGAGCCTTTCGACATAAACACGAATGGACCCGCCGCAGGAGAGCCCCACCTGCCAGGCCGTCTCGTCGGCTACGCCGAATTCCAGCATTTTCGCCTGCCCGGAACCGATCACGTCCAGCGCCTCGGCGATCACGGCACCCTCGACGCAACCGCCTGAAACCGACCCCTCGAAATTGCCTTCGCTGTCGATCACCAGATGACTGCCGGCCGGTCGCGGGGCAGAGCCCCAGGTCTCGATCACCGTTGCGATAGCAACATCCCGGCCGGCCTCGCGCCAGTGCTGGGCGGTCAACAACGGATCCAGTGACTCGGCTGGGCTCATGATGATATCCTTACAGAAACGGAGGCGACTTCGCTTAACATGGGGCCGTCATCCGGAATTGGCCAGATCAGCCACAGAATTCCGCTCACGATCCTGCTACAATTTCGAACATGAACGGGAAAAAGCTTGGACGCTCCGGCCCTTGCGGGTTAAAGCTGCGGCCAACACGGCCTTAAGGAAAAGCATGCGTTCCCTGCGTCTCGATCTCGCCGTCCTGCTGTCGGTAGCGGCCCTTGGATATGTTGCCCCGGCAACAATGGTCTCGGCCGCGACCATCGGTGTCGTTGCGCCTAAAACCGGGCCTTACGCCCTGCTCGGCCTGCAGGTTTTCGAAGGTGCCCGCGCCGCCGCTCAAGTCACTGGCGACAGACTTGTCGAAATCGATGAGACCTGCAACGAACCCGGCGGCGGCGACGCCGCCAGAGCGCTTGCCGATGCCAAGGCCTCGATCGCGATCGGCTTTTTATGCGTCGAGACGCTGACCTCTGCCATGCCGGCGCTCGCGGCCAGCAAAATTCCGGCCGTTACAATCTCCGTCCGCTCCCGCATTCTCATGGAAGATGCCCTGCGCAACCAATGGCCGCTTTTCCGCATGGCACCGTCAGAATCCGCCGAAGCCGAAAAGATCGCCGCAGTGATCGTCGAGCGCTGGAAAGCCGAGCCGATTGCCTTCGTGGACGACGGCACAATTTATGGCCGTGAACTCGTCAGCGCCGTCCGCCAGCAACTTGAGCCGCTCGGCATCGCGCCGGTCTTTACCGATACGCTTAGGCCAGGTCAGGAGCAGCAGATCGCCCTCATCCGGCGCCTGCAGAAAGCCGGTGCCACCCATGTGCTGATCGGCGCGGACCGCAACGACGTTTCCATCATCGCCCGCGATGCCTTAAGCGAAGGTATCCCGTTGACGGTCCTCGGCGGCGATGTGATGAAGGCCGCCAATCGCCCGGTTGCACTTCGCGACGGCACGCTCGCGGTCACCCTGCCCCCCTATCAGTCGCTCCAGACGGCATCGGAGGCCACCGCATCGCTGAAAAGCAGACAGATAGAACCCGAAGGCAATGTGCTCCCCGGTTATGCAGCAACGCAACTGGCTGCCCAGGCTACGGCATCCGCCGGCACCGATCCGGCAAAACTCCTGTCCACCCTGAAGAACCAGAGCTTCCAGACCGCAATCGGAGAGATCCGGTTCGCCGCAGGCCACGACCTTGCGGACAATCCGTACCGCCTGCTGGAATGGCGCGGCAACGGGTTCGTCGCCCCTCCCGCTGCAACTGAGTAACGATTGCGGCAGACGCCCTGGAATGCTAGTCGGCAGACGACACAGGAGATCCGCCCATGACCGTAACGACCCCGTTGCCGCTTCGCATTGCCCCCTCCATTCTCGCCTCTGATTTTTCGAAACTGGGCCAGGAGGTCGCCGATGTCATCGAGGCTGGCGCGGACTGGGTTCATCTGGATGTCATGGACGGCCATTTCGTCCCAAACATTTCCTTCGGTCCGGATGTCATCAAGTCGCTGCGCCGCTATACCGACGCCTTTTTCGACTGCCACCTGATGATCGCGCCGGCTGATCCCTATCTCGAAGCCTTCGCCAAGGCCGGCTGCGACGGCATCACCGTTCACGCAGAAGCCGGCCCGCATCTTCACCGTTCGCTGCAGACGATCCGCTCGCTGGGCAAGAAGGTCGGCGTCACGCTCAATCCCGCAACCCCGGCCTCTGTCCTCGAAAATGTTCTCGACGACGTCGACCTGATCCTCGTCATGAGCGTCAATCCCGGTTTCGGCGGGCAGAGCTTCATCCCTTCCGCACTCGACAAGATCGCTGCCATCAAGTCCCTGATCGGTGACCGCCCGATCGAGATCGAAGTCGATGGCGGCATCACGCCGACAACCATCGGCGCGGCCCGGAAGGCCGGCGCAAACGTCTTCGTTGCCGGATCGGCAGTCTACAAGGGCGGATCCAAGGATGCCTATCGCGACAACATTTCGGCGCTTGTAAAGGCCGCCGAGGGCTGAAAAGCCTTTGAGACTGACCAAAGCCCCAAAAAGATTGAGCTTTGCCATCGTTCTTGATAGAGCGGCGGCACCTGTCATTAAGCAAGCGAGCTGCCCATGATCCCCCGTTATTCCCGACCGGAAATGGTCGCCATCTGGTCGCCGGAAACAAAGTTCCGTATCTGGTTCGAAATCGAGGCGCATGCCTGCGACGCGCTCGCCGCAATCGGCGTCATCCCGAAGTCGGCTGCCGAGACGATCTGGGAAAAGGGCGGCAAGGCTGAATTCGACGTTGCCCGCATCGACGAAATCGAAGCCGTCACCAAGCATGACGTCATCGCCTTCCTCACCCACCTGGCCGAATTCGTCGGTCCCGATTCACGCTTCATCCACCAGGGCATGACCTCGTCCGACGTTCTCGATACCACGTTCAACGTCCAGCTCGTGCGCGCCACCGACATCCTGCTGGCCGATATCGACCGCGTGCTTGCGGCCCTCAAGGCCCGCGCCTTCGAACACAAGGACACGGTCCGCATCGGCCGCAGCCACGGTATCCACGCCGAGCCGACCACGATGGGCCTGACCTTTGCCCGATTCTACGCCGAGATGGACCGCAACAAGACACGTCTTCTCGAAGCCCGCGAGGAAATCGCCACCTGCGCAATTTCCGGCGCTGTCGGCACGTTTGCCAATATCGACCCGCGCGTCGAGGAGCATGTTGCGGCCGCCCTCGGCCTGAAGCCCGAGCCGGTTTCCACCCAGGTCATCCCGCGTGACCGCCATGCCATGTATTTCGCCATCCTCGGCGTCATCGCCTCGTCGATCGAAAACGTCGCGATCGAAATCCGCCATATGCAGCGCACCGAAGTTCTGGAAGCGGAAGAATTCTTCTCGCCGGGCCAGAAGGGCTCGTCGGCCATGCCGCACAAGCGCAACCCGGTCCTCACCGAAAACCTCACCGGCCTGTCGCGCCTAGTGCGCATGTCGGTCGTGCCTGCCATGGAAAACGTTGCCCTCTGGCACGAGCGTGACATCAGCCATTCGAGCGTCGAGCGCGCCATCGGTCCTGACACGACCGTCACCCTTGACTTCGCGCTGAACCGCCTCGCCGGCGTCATCGAGAAGCTGGTCATCTATCCTGATAACATGTTGAAAAACATGAACAAGTTCAAGGGTCTGGTGATGAGCCAGCGGGTTCTTCTGGCCCTCACCCAGGCCGGTGTTTCCCGTGAGGATGCCTATCGCCTCGTACAGCGCAACGCGATGAAGGTCTGGGAACGCGGCGCTGATTTCCTGGAAGAACTGCTCGCCGACGAGGAAGTGCGTGCCGCGCTTTCGGAAGAAGAGATCCGCGAAAAGTTCGATCTCGGTTATCATACCAAGCACGTCGACACGATCTTTGCTCGTGTCTTCGGCGACGCTTGATATCGCAGCAACACGAACCCAGATAGGCGGCATGAAAGCGTCAGAAGCCGATATCCTCATCATTCCCGGTTACACCAATTCCGGACCCGACCACTGGCAGACCCGTTGGGAGCAGAAGCTCACGACGGCCCGCCGGGTGGAGCAGGCGGAATGGTCGAAGCCGGTGAAGGAAGATTGGGTCCAGCGTCTCGTCGAGGAGGTCAACGCCTCGACGAAGCCTGTCGTGCTGGTCGCCCATTCGCTCGGCGTGCCGACGGCGATCCATGCGATCCCGCATTTCAAAAAGCCGGTCGCAGGCGCCTTTTTCGTTGCGCCGCCGGATGTACAGAACCCCAAGATCAGGCCAAAGCACCTGATGACCTTCGGCCCCTACCCACGCGATCCGCTCCCCTTCCCGACCCTGACCGTCGCCAGCCGTAACGACCCGTTCGGCTCCTATGATCACGCCGGCGACATCACCAATGCCTGGGGCTCTTTGCTCGTCGATGCGGGTGAATCGGGCCATATCAATGCCGAGTCGGGACACGGCCCATGGCCGGAGGGAACGATGGTCTTCGCCCAGTTCCTGAGCCGGCTGAAAGCCTGAACCCGGCGGCGCCGGCTTATACAACCCGACGTGGTCATCTCGTTTTCGACAGACAATCTTAAGGCTGCTTTAATTCGGATCCACTAACATTCGACAATTCCTGCGAATGTAGGCGATCCGATGTCATCCAAACCAGTCTTATGCGCAGGCCCATCGATACCACCTCCCCGAGACATAGGCTTGTTGGCCGGCATCTTTGATGCCGTTCCTTTCGCCATCGCGCTGATCGATCCGCAAGGGCGGCTATATCATGCAAACCAGGCCTTCCGGGCAAACTGGACCCCATCCGAACCGGAGTTCTTTACCGATCTGATTCACGCGGATGACCGGACGAATTTTCTCGTTGAGCTTCAACGCTGTCAGAACGGCCCCGACGGACAGCTCGAATTGCGCCTGCCGCAACCGGGCGGGATGTTGCGATGGGCACAGGTAAACCTTTCGCAAGCGTCCGCAGGACCGGAAACATCGGTCATGATCGCGGCGTCGTTCTCGGACATCACCGCATTGAAGAGAAAACTTGCGGATCTCGAAATCTGGGAAAGTCGGTGGAACAAGGCGCTTGTCGGATCATCGACCGGCGTCTGGGACCATGACTGGAAACGCGGCGAGAAATACTACTCGCCGACGTGGCGCCGGATCCGAGGCATGTCCGAGGACGATGCCCTTCCCGAAAGCACCGAGGCATGGCTCGATCTCCTCCATCCGGATGATCGGGATCATGTAATCCACTGCATCGAACGGCAGAATGAAGGCGATCCGGACTATACGGTGTTTGAATATCGCGAGCGCCACAAGGACGGCCATTGGGTCTGGATCGAGTGCCGCGGCGATTGCGTGGAATGGGATGCGAACGGCAGGCCGACACGCATCGTCGGGACAGACACGGATATCACGGCCCGAAAACAGGCCGAGGAAGCCACTGCCCGCATGGCGAGACGCCTGGACATGGCGCTGGAGATATCGGGGGTCGGCACATACGAATGCGACCTGACTACTGGCATCGTCGACTGGGATGAACGCATGTACCGCATCTACGGCGTCGGCCGGCGCGAGCATGTCCGGGTCGGCGGCTTGTGGGAGAGCCTTCTCCATCCCGACGACGCCGGGCGCGTGTTGAAGAACGTCGAAGCGCACATGGAGAGCGGCAACCGTTTTTCGGACCAGTACCGCGTCGTTCTCAGGGATGGTTCGGATCGCGTCATCCGCGCGCGCACGATGACCTTCCTGGACGGAAACGGCCACCGGATGACGGTCGGCGCAAACTGGGATGTCACCGAGGATGTCGGCCTGCACCGTGAACTCGAACGCGCCAAGGTTCTGGCGGAAGCCCGGAATAGCGAGCTGGAAGCCGCCAAGGACCGGATCGAGCACAGCGCCATGCACGATTACCTCACCGAACTTCCCAATCGGCGTTATCTCGACGAAGTCCTCGACCGCATGGCTGCCGAATGCGGCAACGGCGAAACAGGCATCGCCATTCTCCACGTTGATCTCGACCGCTTCAAGCAGATCAACGACAGGCTCGGTCATGACGCCGGGGATGCTATGCTGCTCCATACCGCCCGCACACTGCGCACGACCTTGAGCAAGGAAGATTTCATCGCCCGCGTCGGCGGCGACGAGTTTGTCGTCGTCTCGCGGCTCGGCGGCTTCAGGGAACCGCCTTCCGCCGTCGCAATCCGCATGATCGACGCCTTGCGCAAGCCCATGATCTACGAAGGACGTCATTGCCGCGTCGGGGCAAGCATAGGAATTGCATCCGGATACGGGGACGCCATCGACGTACGCCAACTGCTGCGGAATTCCGACATCGCCCTTTACGAAGCCAAGCGCCAGGGACGAAACCGTTACGTCTGTATCCAACCGGCAGACTGACACGGAAACAGGGGGAACAGTCCTATTGGTTCTCCACCTGCCAGGAAGCTTCGGTCAGCAGATCCAGCATCTTCGTGCGGATTTCGATATCCGACACGACAACTCCGGCAGCATCGAAATCCTGCCTCAGCTTGCGAAAAACATCCTCATGGCCGGCTTCCGCGAAATCCGCGATGACCACTTCTTTCGCATAGGCATCCCGGTCCGGTTTCCCGAGCAGATCTGCTGCCCACAATCCCGCGAGTTTGTTGCGCCGGGAAAGTGCCCTGAACTTAAGCTCCTCGTCGTGCGCGAACTTGTTTTCGAACGCCTCTTCCCGATCGCTCATGCCACTCATGTTTTCCTCCCATGAAAACATTAGAATAATTAGATAAGCCTGTTCGCCGCTTTTGCAATCTGCTCATTGCGATCCGGCTTCACCTATCCGACAGGGACGCGGGCAAAGACACCGGAGGTGCAGCTCCGCCTGATTGTGGCCGCTATGGAAAGATAGGGCTCAGAACCTATCTGTCGTGGAAAGTCTCCGGCATCGAAAAAAAGTCGGTCAAACCGATATAGTCTGGTCGTACTGATTCTTCGCATGCCGAATACCGGGCAAATCGCTTGCCTGCAGACGCCCGCATTGTGAAAACGAAACTTTTCCGATATGGGACCGCTTCAAATATGATCGCAGCCGCTCCGGCCGCCTACAACGAGATAAGAATACCATGAATCGTCGCCGCCGTATTTACGAGGGCAAGGCCAAGATCCTTTACGAAGGCCCAGAGCCGGGCACGCTGATCCAGTTCTTCAAGGACGACGCCACCGCCTTCAACAAGAAGAAGCATGATGTCATCGACGGCAAGGGCGTGCTTAACAACCGCATCTCCGAATACCTGTTCACCCAACTGAACAAGATCGGCATCCCGACCCATTTCATCCGCCGGATGAACATGCGCGAGCAGCTGATCAAGGAAGTGGAGATGATCCCGCTCGAGATCGTCGTGCGCAATGTCGCCGCCGGATCGCTGTCGGAACGCCTTGGCATCGAGGAAGGCACAGTCCTGCCCCGCTCGATCATCGAATTCTACTACAAATCCGATCAGCTCGCCGATCCGATGGTCTCCGAAGAGCACATCACCGCTTTCGGCTGGGCCAATCCGGCCGAACTGGATGACGTCATGGCGCTCGCCATCCGCGTGAACGACTTCCTGACCGGCCTCTTCCTCGGCGTCGGCATCCAGCTCGTCGATTTCAAGATCGAATGCGGCCGCCTTTACGAAGGCGACATGATGCGCATCATCCTCGCCGACGAGATCTCGCCCGACAGCTGCCGTCTGTGGGACATCGAGACGAAGGAAAAGATGGACAAGGATCGTTTCCGCCGCGACCTGGGTGGTCTGGTCGAAGCCTATTCCGAAGTCGCCCGCCGCCTCGGCATCATCAATGAAAACGAGCCGATCCGCGGAACGGGTCCGGTTCTGGTCAAGTAATCAGGGGTAATTTGCAGTGATCAAGGCACGCGTAACCGTCACGTTGAAGAACGGCGTTCTCGACCCTCAGGGCAAGGCCATCGAAGGGGCGCTCGGCAGCCTCGGTTTCGAAGGCGTTCACCAGGCCCGTCAGGGTAAGGTTTTCGACCTCGAACTGGACACCGCCGACAAGGCCAAGGCCGAGTCCGACCTGAAAGCCATGTGCGAAAAGCTTCTGGCTAACACTGTGATTGAGAACTACACTATCGCAATCGACTAGAGGTTGCGGGAAACACGTGTCATGCCTGAAGTGACAAGTGAAATGCTCTACGAAGAATTGCTGAAACTCGACGCACGTCTTGCCGAGAGCGAAGCGGCCTTTGATGAGCTTCTCGCTTTCATGAAAGACATGAACAGGGAATTCGCAGAAGAACGGGCAAAAACGGAAGCGCTGAAACGCAAACTGTTCAAGGATCGGTTTGACGCTCAAGGAGCTTTCGTTGGTTGAGGCGTCACAAGAACTTCTTCAAGAACTCTTGCGCCGGCTACATCAGCGGATTGACAAATCCGACCAGAAGGCTCGCGATCTGCGCAACGAACTGAATGCCATGCGCCTGACCCTTCAGGCGCATCACAGCGACCTCAATAATCTCTACACGCTTCATCATCAGCACGATGAACGCCTCGACCGTATCGAAAACCGCCTGGAACTGCGGGAGTTCCAGGAAGCCCAAGCAAGGTTTGAACCACAGCCATGAAGTCAGCCGTCGTCCAGCTCCCAGGCCTCAACCGCGATCGCGACATGATCGCCGCCCTCACCAAGATTTCCGGCAAGGCGCCGATCACCGTCTGGCAGACGGAAACGAGCATTCCCGATGACGTCGACCTGATCGTCATTCCGGGCGGCTTCTCCTATGGCGATTACCTGCGCTGCGGCGCGATCGCCGCCCGCATGCCGGTCATGCAGGCAATCAAGGAAAAGGCGGAAAAGGGCGTCAAGGTTTTGGGTGTCTGCAACGGTTTCCAGATCCTCGTCGAGGCAGGCCTGCTTCCCGGCGCGCTGATGATGAATTCTTCGCTGAAATTCGTCTGCAAGGAAGTGAAGCTCGAAGTCGTCAATGCCGAGACGGACTTCACCCGCGCCTATGAACAGGGACAGATCATCCGCTGCCCGGTCGCCCATCACGAAGGCAACTATTTCGTCGACGCAGAGACGCTGAAGAGCATCAACGGCAATGGCCAGGTCGTCTTCCGTTACGCCGAAGGCACCAACCCGAATGGCGCGATCGAGGACATTGCCGGCGTCGTCAACGCCCGCGGCAACGTTCTCGGCATGATGCCGCATCCGGAAAACCTGATCGAAGCCGCCCATGGCGGCAGCGACGGCCGCGGCATTTTCGCCTCCGCGCTCGACGTCATCGCAGCCTGATCCTCATCCGGGCGCCGGCCAAGCCATCGGCGCCTGACCTCTCAGACAATCTCGGGAACGACCAGCAGATGTCCTGCCGCATTTCGACTGCAATTTCTGTCACCGTTCTCGCGGCAGTCCTGGCCGCGTGCCAGGCCAAGCCCGTCGTGCAGTCCAGCCCGTCGGCATTGGATATCATGGAAAAAGTGGCGGTTGCCGCAAACCGTTGCTGGTTCAAGTCGGGCGACGCGGCATTCAAGTCCTATGCCTTCGCCCCCGAGCTGACATCCTTCTCCGGACGTCCACGCATTCTCCTGACGCGCAAGGGCTCGTCCGACATCCGCCCGCTGCTCGTGGTTCAGGCGGAAGGCAAGCCCGCGCGCCTCAGCGCCTTCGGCCCGCTGATGGACGAACAACTCGCAGGCCGCATTGGCACCGATGTCAAGCGCTGGGCCGCCGGCAACAGCAACTGCTGACTGTAGCAATTCCGAAGATCGGGCACCGGTTTTGCGTACGCAATTGCGCTGAGACGAAGGGAGGGAGTGATTTCGCGTTTCGAAAAAAGGCGGAAACGCTCCATCTAGTCGCCATCCGGCAACCAAAGCCTACGCAGACCGCAATCAACCTTGGAAGTGCGTGGTCAGATCAGGAAACGTGATCTGGCAGCTTCGCGGTTTGCTGCAACACGCGTCACACCGATATCCCGCAATTGGCTCTCGTCCATATCCAGCAGCGCTCTGCGGCCGGCGCGGCGCGTCAACCCATTCCACAGCGCATCGATCAATCCCGCCACGAAACCCGGGCGAACAGGCATGGGCGCCTGCGAAACCAGATCAGAAGCGATGTAAAAAGCCGTTTCACGTTCATAACGGTCGGGATAAATTGTATCGATTGTAACGAGATATTCGTCGTACTTGCGCATGTCGCACCTGTTGGCGTTCCGTTGCAGTGTCCGCATTATCGATACATTGACTCCCAAATCCCAACAATGTAATCATTGTCACCATGACAAAATGGCTTCCAGATCTTCAGAATGGTTCCGGCCCGCTCTACACCCGACTGGCCGACCAGATGGAGAAGGCAATCGAAACCGGCGACTTGCCGGCCGGAAGCAAACTTCCGCCGCAACGTAATCTTGCCTATGACATAGGGGTGACAATTGGGACAATAAGTCGCGCCTACTCGCTATTGCACGAGCGCGGACTGGTCAATGGAGAGGTCGGGCGCGGCACCTATGTCCGTAAACGCGACGAAGACGGTTCGCAGGATGATCAATACCCCGTCTCCGCCAGCATTGCCGGCACGCGGCCACTGCAGGCGCCATCAGGCAAGATACGGTTCGACAGCACCGCCGCTCCCGATCTCGGCCAGAGCGAAACATTGGCTGCCATCGTGTCCGAAATCATGCGCGACTGTCCCGAACAGGTGGCCAGCTACACGCGCAATTCCCCGGAACACTGGCAGCAGGCCGGCGTTCACTGGCTGAGCTACGGCGACTGGACACCGGCCGCAGATTCGATTGTCCCCACACTTGGCGCCCATGCCGGCGTTATGGCGATTATCGCCGTATTGACCAATCCGGGCGACCGGATCGCTTTTGAACACCACACGTATTCGCAGGTCAGCCGGGCCGCCGGCCTTGTCGGAAGGCGCATCTCGCTGCTGAATTCGGACGCACATGGCGTTATCCCCGAGGATTTCGAACGGGCCTGTATGCAGGAACATCCGAAGATCGCCTTCCTCATGTCTTCGGCCCAGAATCCGACATTGGCCACCATGCCTTTCGAACGAAGGCAGGCGATTGCGAATATCGCGCGAAAACACAATGTCTGGCTGATCGAGGACAATCTCTATGGCGCGATGGACAAGAAGGACATCCCGCTCATCGCAGCTCTTGCACCGGAACGAACCTTCGTTGTTGATGGATTGTCAAAGGCGGTCTCTGCGGGCATTCGCGGCGGATGGGTCGCCTGCCCGCCCCACCTCGCCCAGCGCGTGCGCGTTGCACACAAGATGACGACCGGCGGCATGCCGTTCCTGCTCGCGGAACTGAGTGCACGCCTCGTCCTGAGCGGCGCAGCCGAAACCATATGGGAGAATTGCCGCGCGGAAATAAACGCCCGCGAGTCCCTGGCGCGCGAAATTCTCGCCGGTTACGACTTCAACTCCAATCCCGACATTCCCTTTCTCTGGCTAAAACTCCCCGACCCCTGGCTGTCGGCGACCTTCAAGAATGCCGCCTATGCCGACGGCTTGCTGCTCGACGACGAAGCGGAGTTCAAGGCCGGCCGGTCGGAAAAGATAATCCACCGCGTCCGCATCGGCTTTTCCTCGCCAAGCTCCAGGCAGGAAGTCACCGATGGCCTGCGCATCGTCAGAAGCCTGCTCGACAATGGATCCGGCGGCTACGACAGCCTCGCCTGAACAGGCCCGGTGAAGCGAATCCGCCTGATCGTGACGCGCGTTGAACCATGCGTAGCCGATTTCGAAAAATGCGATGCGGCAATCCCCGGCCATCATCCGGCCGGGCCGATTTTCCTGTCGCGCTCGCGCCATAGTTAGGTTAAAGAGGCCCCAAAAGCCCCCACCGGCCGCCATTCCAGGATTAAAGATGACGATCTCAAACTCCCGCCAGATCACCCCGGAACTCATCGCCTCCCACGGCCTCAAGCCGGATGAATACCAGCGCATCCTTGATCTGATCGGTCGCGAGCCGAGCTTCACCGAGCTTGGCATCTTCTCCGCCATGTGGAACGAGCACTGCTCCTATAAATCATCCAAGAAGTGGCTGCGCACCCTGCCCACCAAGGGCCGCCGCGTCATTCAGGGACCTGGCGAAAACGCCGGTGTCGTCGACATCGATGATGGCGATGTCGTCGTCTTCAAGATGGAAAGCCACAACCACCCGTCCTATATCGAGCCCTATCAGGGTGCGGCGACCGGCGTCGGCGGCATCCTGCGCGACGTCTTCACCATGGGCGCCCGCCCGATCGCAGCGATGAACGCGCTCCGTTTCGGCGCGCCTGACCATGCCAAGACCAAGCACCTCGTCTCCGGCGTTGTTGCCGGTGTTGGCGGCTACGGTAACTCCTTCGGTGTACCGACCGTTGGCGGCGAAGTCGAATTCGATCCGCGTTACAATGGCAACATCCTCGTCAACGCCTTTGCAGCCGGCCTTGCCAAGTCCGACGGCATCTTCCTCTCGGAAGCCAAGGGCGTCGGCCTGCCGGTCGTTTATCTCGGCGCAAAGACTGGCCGCGACGGCGTCGGTGGCGCCACCATGGCATCGGCTGAATTCGACGAGTCGATCGAGGAAAAGCGCCCGACCGTTCAGGTCGGCGACCCCTTCACCGAAAAGTGCCTGCTCGAAGCCTGCCTTGAGCTGATGAAGACCGGCGCGGTCATCGCTATCCAGGACATGGGTGCCGCCGGCCTCACCTGCTCGGCCGTCGAAATGGGCGCCAAGGGCGACCTCGGTATCGAGCTTTATCTCGATCAGGTTCCGGTCCGCGAAGAGCGCATGACGGCCTATGAAATGATGCTGTCGGAAAGCCAGGAGCGCATGCTCATGGTTCTCGAACCGTCCAAGGAAGAAGTCGCCAAGGCTATCTTCGTCAAGTGGGGTCTCGACTTCGCCATCGTCGGCAAGACCACCGACGACCTGCGTTTCCGCGTCATCCATCAGGGCGAGGAAGTCGCCGACCTGCCGATCAAGGATCTCGGCGATCAGGCGCCCGAATACGACCGTCCATGGGTCCAGCACAATGGCCGCGAGCCCCTGCTCGCATCGCAGGTCGCAGAACCTTCCGACTACAACGACGCACTTCTCAAGCTCGTCGGCTCGCCCAACCAGTCCAGCCGCCGTTGGGTCTGGGAACAGTATGACACGCTGATCCAGGGCAACTCGCTGCAGCTTCCCGGCGGCGATGCCGGCGTCGTGCGCGTCGAAGGCCATGCCTCCAAGGCGCTCGCCTTCTCCTCGGACGTCACCCCGCGTTACGTCGAAGCCGATCCGTATGAAGGCGGCAAGCAGGCCGTTGCCGAATGCTGGCGCAATATCGTTGCAACCGGCGCAGAACCGCTGGCTGCTACCGACAACCTCAACTTCGGCAACCCGGAAAAGCCGGAAATCATGGGCCAGCTCGTCGGCGCCATCAAGGGCATCGGCGAAGCCTGCACCGCGCTCGACTTCCCGATCGTCTCCGGCAATGTCTCGCTCTACAACGAGACCAACGGTGTCGCGATCCTGCCGACGCCGACCATTGCCGGTGTCGGCCTGATGGGCGACTGGCAGAAGATGGCCCGCGTCGGCTCGGCCAGGGATGGCGACGTGCTGATCATGATCGGCACCGACGGCAGCCACCTCGGCTCCTCCGTCTATCTGCGCGATGTGCTCGACTCGACGGATGGCCCTGCCCCGACCGTCGATCTCGTCGCCGAGCGCCGCAACGGTGAATTTGTTCGCGCCGTCATCCGCAATGCCCAGGTCACCGCCTGCCACGACATTTCGTCCGGCGGTCTCGGCGTCGCTCTTGCCGAAATGGCGATGGCTTCGTCCACGGGCATGAGCGTCAGCCTCGCAGACCAGCAGGGTCCGGCCCATGCGCTTCTCTTCGGTGAAGACCAGGCCCGCTACGTCATCGCCGTCGCCGCCGACCTCGCAAACTTCGTCCAGGCAAGCGCCGAAAGCGCCGGCGTTCCTTTCCGCACGCTCGGTAAGGTCGGTGGTGACAAGCTCGTGGTCGAAGGCGTCATCGATATTGCGGTCAGCGATCTGAGCGCCGCGCACGAGGCCTGGTTCCCTGCCTTCATGGCGTAAACCGCCCCGCAACACGCGTGAAATTTATGACAATGCCGGCGAGAGTAATCCTCGCCGGCATTGTCGCTTTGACCGGATCAAAACTTTGGGGCAGTGTTCAACTGGACAAGCACCCGGCGACGATTCCGGGAGAGACAAAAAGGACATAACTGCATGCCCATGCGACCCGGCGAAATCGAAGACATGATCAAGGCCGGCATCCCCGGCGCCAAGGTCACCATCCGTGACCTTGCCGGTGACGGAGATCACTACGCAGCCGAAGTCGTGGCCGAGGCCTTCCGCGGCAAGACCCGCGTGCAGCAGCACCAGATGGTCTACGATGCCTTGAAGGGCAATATGGGCGGTGTGCTGCATGCGCTTGCCCTGCAGACGTCCGCGCCGACGGATTGATCCGATGAACAGCCTCGTCAACCAGATCGTGAGCGGCGTTGTCGAAAGCCTGGTCAAGGAACTGCTCGGCAAGTCGCACGGCAAGACCGCAAGCAAGCGCAAGAAGCGCGCCGCAAGAACGGCTTCCACGACGAGAGGCGCAACCAAGCGGAAATCGGCGACGACGCGCAGCGCAAAACCCGCCCGCAAGCAGGTCAGCAAACGCCGCTCGGCAGCAAGCCGCAGCCCGCAACGCAGCAAATAGGTTTCGATCAGAAGCGTAATAGCGCTGGAATTGATAAGTCTGCCTTGCTATCTAGGAGCAAAGCACAGCGCAGCGGTCCTTGAAACCGCATGTGAAAGGATAAGATTATGAGTGGCATTCACGACCTCATCGACAACGAAGTCAAGACCAACGACGTCGTCCTGTTCATGAAAGGCACCCCGCAGTTTCCGCAGTGTGGTTTCTCGGGCCAGGTCGTCCAGATCCTGGATTACCTTGGTGTCGATTACAAAGGTGTCGACGTCCTTGCCGATGCGGAAATCCGTCAGGGCATCAAGGACTACTCCAACTGGCCGACCATCCCGCAGCTTTACGTGAAGGGTGAATTCATCGGCGGTTGCGACATCGTCCGTGAAATGTTCCAGTCGGGAGAATTGAAGAGCCATTTCGAAGGCCAGGGCGTCAGCGTACGCGCGGCCTGACCGGATAACCGGCTCATTTCTCGAAGTTATTTAGAAGGCGCTGCCCCCGCAGCGCCTTTCCCATTGTTTAGGAAATGGCTGTGACAAATTCTTCACAAATGCCGCCTGCCCGCCTGAAGGGCATGGGCAAGATGGAATTCATTGCGATGATGGCGGCGCTGATGGCGCTCAATGCACTCGCGATCGACATCATGCTTCCCGGCCTGCAGCAGATCGGCGAATCTCTCGGTGTCGAAGATCCGAATCATCGGCAATATGTCGTATCGGCCTATCTGTTCGGCTTTGGCGTCGCGCAATTGCTTTACGGTCCGCTATCCGACCGCTTCGGCCGCCGCAAGCCGCTTCTCGCCGGCCTGCTGATCTACATCGTCTCCGCCATCGCGGTCGTGTTCGTTCCGTCCTTCTCGGGTCTGCTCGTTCTGCGCTTCATCCAGGGCCTGGGATCTGCTGCCACGCGCGTCATCTCGGTCTCCATCGTGCGTGACGTTTACGGCGGGCGCGCCATGGCGGAAGTCATGTCGCTGATCATGATGGTCTTCATGATCGTGCCGATCATCGCCCCCGGCACCGGTCAGGTTGTCCTCTTCTTCGGCAACTGGCACCTGATCTTCGCCTTCATCGCGGTCGTCGGCATTGCCGTCACTTGGTGGGTAGCAAGGCGCCTGCCTGAAACGCTGCACTCGGAGGACGTCCGTCCTTTCACGGCGTCCTCCATCCTTGCCGGTTTCATGATCGTGCTCACCAACCGCGTAGCACTTTGCTACACACTGGCCAGCACTTTCATCCTCGGCGCACTGTTCGGCTTCATCAACTCCGCCGAGCAGGTCTACAACCAGGTCTACGGGCTTGGTGTCTGGTTCCCCGTCGCATTCGCGGCAGTCGCGGTCTTCATGTCCCTGTCGGCCTTTCTCAACTCCCGGCTTGTCGGGCGTTTCGGTATGCGCCGTCTTTCGCATGGCGCGTTGCTGGGCTTCATCACCACGACCCTGCTTTGGCTTCTGGTTCAGGTTTTCGGCCCCCAGCCGATGCCCTTCCTCCTGTTCCTCGCCTTCTTCGCACTGACCATGTTCCAGTTTGGCTGGATCGCCTCGAACTTCAATTCACTCGCGATGGAGCCGCTCGGACATGTCGCCGGAACAGCATCCTCGGTTCTCGGTTTCCTGGGAACGGTCGGCGGTGCGGCGATCGGGGCTCTGATCGGCCAGTCCTTCAACGACACGGCATTGCCGATGATCGCAGGTTTCTTTGCCGTCTCGATCGTCGGCCTTCTGTTCGTGTTGATTGGCGAAAAGGGCAGGCTCTTCCACCCGCACAACCCCAAGGTCTGATCGAAACAGGCCCGCGTTAGACCGGACGGCGCTTTTTCGAAAAACTACGTCACCTGAAAGACCGCGATGCAATCCAGCATCGCGGTCTTTTTCTTGCGCCTTTTACAAACCGCAGACGGTCATCGCAGGGCCCAAACAAAAAGGGCGCCCCCCGAGGAGCGCCCTTTCCAAAAATCCTGCTTGGCAGAAAAGTCTTACTGACCCTGCTTGGCTGCAGCCTGAGCTTCTTCAAGCTTCTTGCGCGCCTCTTCGGCCTTCTTCTGCATGCCTTCTTCCAGCGAACGCTGGCTTTCGGCGAGCTGCGACTGCGTAATTGCCGGGCCGTCGAAAGCACCGGTGAAACCACCGAGAGAAACCTTGATCGGGTTCGGCGCGCGACGGAAGTTCATCGAGGTGAAGACGACCTCATTGCCCTTCTTCAGGCTGGCAATCATGGCGTCCGTCAGCGGAATTTCAGCCGTGCACTTGTCCGGCAGGCAAACGGTGTAATCGAGCTTCTGACCCTTGCCGCCGTCGATCTGCATGACGACGCCCGGAGGAACGAGACGCGCGGTCGGCACCGAAACCTGAAGGATCTTGCGGTTGACCTTGCCTTCGAGCGTGATCAGGCCGACAGCCGTGATCAGCTGGCCGTTCTGGGCGAGGATGACGTTCTGGACGACGCAGAGGTCGTTGTCTTCCTGCTTGCTGCAGGTCTTGAACCAGCCGAGCGGAGGAGTGCCCGGCGCTGCCGGAGCTGCGGCCTGCTGCGCCGATGCCGCGAACGGCATGGCAGCCGTACCAACGGTAAGAGCCAGAGCGGACATAGCCGTCCGCAGAACTTTGGTAGCCTTTAGATTCATAACGAGATCCGTCTCCTGAAAACCCTCGGACGCGGCAAAGCCTTCAATCCCTCGGGGTGTTCTACTGATGTGTCACCTGAGGTTCAAATGAGGCTTTTGAATGACCCCACCTCTTGTGCTTCTGTTACATCGTGACCGCTCTTATATCCAGCCCCCGTGACGATTTTTGAATATCCGGAAGCATCAATCACCGTTGTTTTATGGGATGCCCGAGGTTGGTCGCAGGGCAAGACTGGTCTATTTTGCGGCGAATCGGCGATGCCTATCGGGGTTCTTATGCGGCGTGTTCTTATATTGTTGATTTCGGCCTTCATGCCGTTTCCGCTGGCAGCAGAACCTGTCCACGGCATCGCCATGCACGGCTCACCCAATCTGCCTGCCGACTACCGCCATTTCGATTACGTCAATCCGGATGTGAAGAAGGGCGGTTCGGTCCGCTACGGCGTTGTCGGCACCTATGACAGCCTCAACCCCTTTAACCTGAAAAGCATCCGCACGACCGCGCGCGGCATATGGGATCCCGCTTTCGGCAACCTTGTCTATGAAACCCTGATGACACGCTCCGGCAACGAGCCGTTCACGCTTTACGGCCTGCTAGCGGAATCGGTCGAGTGGGACGACCAGCGCAGCTTCATCCAGTTCAATCTGAACCCGAAAGCCAGGTGGTCCGATGGCCAGCCGGTCACCCCGGATGACGTGATCTTTTCCTTGGAAGTCCTGCGCGATAAGGGCCGAATCCCGTTTTCGACACGAATCGATCGTATCGAATCGATGAAAAAGGTGGGAGAGCATGGCGTCCGCTTCACCTTCAACGAAAAGGCCGATCGCGAATTCCCGCTCATCCTGGCAAGCTCCACTCCCATCCTGCCGAAACACGCGATTGACGCTGATTCGTTCGATCAGTCGACGCTGAAACCGCCCGTCGGCTCCGGTCCCTATCTCATCAGGGCGGTCGCACCCGGCGAGCGCATCGTCTATGGGCGCAACCCGGATTACTGGGGCAAGGATATCCCGGCAAAAGTCGGCTTCGACAATTACGACCAGATCTCGGTAGAATATTTCCTGCAGGAATCGACGATGTTCGAGGCCTTCAAGAAAGGCGCCGTCGACATCTATCTGGAGGGCAGCCCGATCCATTGGGATCGCGCCTATGATTTTCCGGCCGCCCATAATGGCGAAGTGATCAAGGACACGTTCACGCCCCAACTTCCGACCGGCATGCTTGGTTTCGTCTTCAACACCCGGCGCTCCCTGTTTTCAGACGTCAATGTCCGCGCCGGCCTGTCGCTCGCCTTCGATTTCGAATGGGCCAACCGGAACCTGTTCGAAAACGCCTATACCCGCACCGAAAGTTTCTGGCAGGGCTCGCCGCTGTCTTCGCTCGGCAAGCCCGCAGACGAACGCGAACTGAAACTCCTCGGCGCTGCGAAGAACCGCATCGAGTCCCAGATTCTCGACGGCACCTATCGCCTACCGAAGACAGATGGCTCGGGCGCCGATCGGGCAGTCCTGCGCAAGGCGGTCGATCTTCTGGCAATGGGCGGCTACACGATCAAGGACGGCAAGATGTCTGACGATCGCGGCCGTCAACTCTCCTTCGAGGTCATGGCGCAGACGGTGGATCAGGAAAAGCTCGCCATCACCTATCAGCGCAGCCTGCGCCTGATCGGCATCGACATGCGCATTCGAACCGTCGATGATTCGCAGTATCAGGCGCGCTCATCGACCTTCGATTATGACGTGATCGTCAAATCCTATCCGTCTTCGCTATCCCCGGGCATCGAACAGATCGGTCGCTGGGGATCGGCGGCGCGCGACGCCCAGGGCAGTTTCAATTTCGCAGGAACCGCCGATCCGGATATCGACCGTCTGATCGAAGCCATGCTGACGGCGCGCTCACAAGAGGATTTCCAGGCGACCGTGCGCGCTTACGACCGTCTGCTGCTTTCAGGTCACTATATGGTGCCGCTCTATCATGTGCCCAATCAATGGGTAGCGCGGCGCAAGCATATAAGCTATCCCGGAACCTTGCCGCTCTATGGCTACCAGCTCAACACCTGGTGGGACGAGCGAGCGCAATAAACATCCTGATCTGCACTTTTCACGAAGGATACCGCCATGGAGCGCGTCACCATCGACCTCGTCTCGGACGTCGTCTGCCCGTGGTGTTATCTCGGCAAGGCAAGGCTCGAACTCGCCATCGCCGAAGTTCAGGATGAGGTCGGAGTGGACGTCAACTGGCGTCCGTACCGGCTGAACCCAGATATCCCACCGGAAGGCGTCGACCAGAAGACCTATCTGGAAGAAAAACTCGGCGGCGCCGAAGCGGTCGCCCGCGGTCACGAGATGCTGGCGCAACTCGGAGCCGAGGTCGGCATCCGTTACGATTTCGACGCGATCAAGATCGGTCCGAACACGCTCGATGCCCACCGCCTGATCCACTGGGCTTCGATGGAAGGCCGTGAACTGCAGGACCACGTCGTCACCGGCCTGTTCAAGGCAAATTTCGAGGAAGGCCGCAATATCGGTGACCATACGGTCCTGGCAGAGATTGCCGAGGCATCCGGCATGGATCGCAAGCTCGCTGAAAGCCTGCTGAAGTCAGACGCCGACAAGGATATCATCCTCGGCGAGATCGAAGCGGCGCAGAAGATGGGCGTCTCCGGCGTGCCCTTCTTCATCATCGACGGACAATATGCCGTCAGCGGTGCGCAGATGCCCGACGTACTTGCCGGGGCGTTGCGGGACGTCGCCAAACTCAAGGCAGAAGCCCGCAAGGGCATGATCTGATTTCTGGAAAGTCAAAACGGTGCAAAAAGACCAGACACTCAAGGGTGTGCTTCTCGCCTTTGCGGCCTTCGCCGCCTATGCGTGGAGCGATGCCAGCGTCAAGCTGATCGAAGGTCAGCTGAGCCCTATCCAGTCTTCCTTCCTCGGTGCCGTCTTCTGCCTCGTCGGCCTGCCCTTCATCATGAAGAAGGGCGACCGCTGGATCGATATATTCAACACGACGAACCGTCCGCTCTGGCTCCTGCGTTTCGTCGCCCAGGCCGGCGGCACGATCGGCAGCGTTACCGCCTTCACGCACCTTTCGATGGCTGAAGCCTTCGCGCTGATCTTCCTCCTGCCCTCCTTTGTCACCATCATGTCGGTGATCTTCTTGAAGGAAAAGGTTGGGTACCGGCGCTGGGCTGCCGTGGTCATCGGTTTCATCGGTGTCATGGTCGTTTTGCGTCCCGGCTTCCGCGAATTGTCGATCGGCCATCTCGGTGCCGTTTTCGGTGGCCTGAGCGGTGCGATCTCCATCGTCGTTTTCCGCGCTATGGGCCCGTCTGAAAAGAACATCTCGCTTTATGGCGCGGGCGTCCTCGGCACGCTTGTCGTCTGCGGCGCGCTCGCCATTCCGGGCTTCCAGGCTCCGACAGCCATGCAATGGGTATGGCTTGCCGGCTATGGCCTTCTGGCAGCGCTCGCCGCCATCCTTGTCATGTATGCCGCCACTCACGTACCGGCATCGATGATCGGTCCGATCCAGTACAGCCAGATGCTCTGGGCCGTTGCATTCGGTTACCTGGTCTTCGGCGACGGCATCGACTTGGCCATGCTGCTTGGCATCCTGCTCATCATCGGTTCCGGCATGCTGACACTGGCCCGCGAGCGCATCCGCGGCACGCCGTTGCCACCTGCGCTTGGCACCGACACCCAGGCCGCAGCCGTGATGGCGCCGGAAGACGAACAGTCGAAACCCTGACGCCTCTCCAACGCTCGGATCCCCTCACCAACAAAATCTAAGACTTAGCCTTCGGCTAGGATCTCGATTTTGTAACCTCTTCCACAAGGGGAGAGGCAGAGCACCGAGGGTGCGGGTATCTCTCCCCTTGCGGGAGAAACTTCGAAGCTGTGGCCGAAGGCCAGAAATCGATTTCAGCACACGGAGACCTGAGCGTGTCGCCGCGCGAAGGCTTTCAAGATCTTAGCCAAAGGCTAAGTCTTCGAAATCGCAAGTGAGGGGTGAGGACGAACGCCTTGAGCTCCAGCGAAAGGCGGGGACGATCCCGAACCCGGTTCAAGTCATTTCAATCCCTTAGACGTTTTTTCATCCCCGCCCTCTCGCCCCATGCCTACAATCTCCCCGTTCCGTCACGGATACACCGGCAGGCGTGCCGGCGAGGCGGGACCGGTTCCGGTGTTGGAGGGACGACGTAAATCTCCATCATCGGGGTCCGTGTGAAAATGGTTGCCCTCCGGCGACGGGAGGCGCGGCATGACGTCGGACCGACGTGCCGCATCACCTCCCAACCGAGCGCCGGGCGTGCCTGTGAGGCACACAGGGTGACGGGATGGCGCCATGCGGCGTTCGCGGGTCGGCTTCGGCTCATCCGGAATGCATGGCGCAAGGTGGATGACGTCGCCCAAGGGTCGCCATGGCCTGGG
>JAEXYH010000054.1 GCA_023451735.1 Pseudomonadota bacterium
GCAGGTTGTAGTTCTGGAACGAGTAGTACAGCGTCATTGCGAGCGGTACTGCCATCCAGATCAGAAGAACGACGACGGAGGGCGCCATCATAAGGCGTGCCAACGTCCTGGTATTCTGCGTTGCCATTCAGCTTCCCCCAAAAAGCAGGTATGTCGGCCCATAAGCAGACATCGAAACATTTGTGCGATTGCGGAAAGGTTCAGAAAACGATCTGACGAGCCGCACGATCATAGGTGCCAAGCACGTCATCAACCGCAGCGATGAGGATCTCCTCCATCGCGAACACATCCGTCAGAGCGTACTGGGGCAAATACTGGCGTAAAAGGGTCTCTGGGATACGCCTCCCCAAGAGGACTTTGGACAGAGCATCCACGGCAGCGGCAGCCTCCGGCCTGTTCCAATAATAGCGGATCCTGTCGCTGTAACTGTAGTGTCGCTGGAGGCGAAGCGATGCCTCGTCGCCATGATAGTGCCCCTGCCAGTCGGCCGGATGCTCGGCCATCAGTTTCTCCATCGTCGTCGCCAGCGGTCGATTTCCATAGGCCGGGTCCAGCTCCGAAGCGATCATGTCGAGCGCATAGAGTGCCTGGCGATAAGCAAACGTCAGACCCGGGCCGACCTTCAGGATCGCGAACCCATCCTTCACCAACGAAGCGAGAGCCTCCTCGGGCTGGTAGTCCGTCGAGTGGGCCTCGAAGACCAGCCGATCGTCGTCCTGCAAAATCGCGGCCAAGGCCCGCGCCCTTGGTGGATCATAGACGATGACATTCTCGCTGCCGAATTCGACGCCCGGCTGGACGACAAATGCAAGGACACGCCTGAACGCGTCTGCAAGGCCGGCCGCTTTAAAGATTTCGCGGTGTATCCCAATCGTTGCCCGGGCGGCTGCCGGCGACGTCGGCTCCACTGTGTCGAGTACGTGGTCGGCACCACCAGGAACTGGGACTTCGGTCCCGAGGATATAGACAGGCATCGGGAGGCCCGCCCTTTTTGCGGTCTCCTCCGCGATCGCGCATAGATCGGCAGCGCGCCTGGCAATTGTCCGGTCATCGAGAGCGACCGGTTCGCCCGCACATCCCATCGAGGTATCGATGTGAAGCTTGCTGAATCCTGCCAACACATAAGCTCGAACCATGTCGCGAGCCTTGACCAAGGCTTGTTCGATTGGCTCCTTGCGCCACGGATTCGGACCAAGGTGATCGCCGCCGAAAATCACCAGGTCTCGCTGCAACCCTTCTTCGTCGGCAATCTTCCCTACAAGATCCACGAAATCATCGGGTGTCATCCCGGTATAGCCCCCGAGATGGTTCACCTGATTGCAGGTGGCCTCGATCAGGACATGGCTGTTGGCGGCACTGGCACGACGGATGGCCGCACGCAGAACGACCGGGTGAGCCGAGCATACGGATGTGATCCCGAAGGGGGATCCTTCGACGCGAGCTGATGCCAGTTTCAGGAGATACTTGCTCATATCAGGTGTCCGATTGGTTGCCTTGAATGAATTGGTCGAGTTCCGCGAAACTGGAGACACCTTCCATCGGCCCCCGGCGCGTGACCGTGCGTGCTCCGGCCGCATTGGCGTAGCGGAGTGCTTCTTCGGGAGATCTTTCCTGCCGACGGCAGGTGACATAGGTCGCGCCGAAAGAGTCGCCGGCTCCGGTCGGATCGATTTCCTCGACGATGAAAGCCGGGCAGTCCAGATTCCGCCCCGACACGAAGCAGGATGAACCCTGTGCTCCGCGCTTGAGTACTATCTCGGAGATGCCGGACGACAGGAGCTTGCCGATGGCCTGGGCCTCGCCATCAACACCTGCGGCGATCGCGAGCTCCTCACCCGACGGGAGAAGGAGATCGGTGACGGCAAGGATCTGGTCCAGCTGACTCCGGGCATTTCCCTGTCCAGCAAGCAGCTCCTTGCGGATGTTGGGATCGAAGGACACCGAGCCGCCGCGCGACTTCACCGCGGCGACCGCCTCCATCAGGATCTCGGCGATCCCCGGAATGGAGAAGGCTGAGCCCATCACGTGGACATGCCCTGCCCGCCCAATGAGCTTCCTGGCATTTTCGGTCATGCGGATCATGCCGGACGCCGACTTAGCGATGTTGAAGACGAAGTCCCGGGCACCGTCCTCGCGGTATCGCACGAATGCACTTCCCGTGGGCATGTCGGGCAATATCTCGATCGCGGAGACATCTGCGCCATCCCTCTTGAGGCGATCAATATTAAGGCGGCCGAAATCGTCTTCACCGACTGCCGAAATGATCCCGGCGGGGCTGCCAAGCTTGGCAACCTGATCGATGAAGATAGCCGGAGCGCCGCTTGGGAACGGGCCGATAAGCGGCTGCGCTTCCATGAAGCCAGCCCCGATCGACGTCGACATGATCTCCACCAGTATCTCACCCGCAGTGATCGTCGGCCCGAGCTCTTCAGGGGCCAGAGGGGATGCGATTTTCATGGTTCCTCCCACATGCTCGCTGTCTGTAGGCAACGCCTTGCACTTACCGCAGCAATAGAAGGCAGAAAATCACGAGTCAACCTAAATTGCCACGCGTAAACTTTTGCAACGCAACACAGCAAGAACGACATACTACCAAACGGCAAGCAAAATCAGCACATTGACGATTGTTGCATAGCCATATCCGCTATTTTCTTTGCAGAATACGTTCCTCTTCAATATTTTTCGCGCATCATCCGGCTTGACAGAAATCCCCATCAGAGCAATAAAAGTTTACATGCGTAAGCTTTACGCACCAACACTCGCAATGGAGGAGATTGTCATGAGTGTGAAGACCAGCATTCTTTTATCATCTGTGGTCGGCTTCGGGCTTATCGCCGGCATGGCGAATGCCGAAGAAATCACGGTTGCGACCGTTAACAACGGCGACATGATCATCATGCAGAAGCTCTCCACCAAGTGGGAGCAGGAAACCGGGAACAAGATCAACTGGGTCGTACTTGAGGAGAACGTCCTACGCGAAAGGGTCACGACGGATATCGCCACGGGAAGCGGTCAGTTCGACATCATGACCATCGGCGGATACGAGGCCCCGATCTGGGGTAAGTCCGGATGGCTCTCCGCAGTCGACGATCTCGGTGATGATTACGACTACGCTGACCTGCTCGATCCCATCAAGAAGGGCCTGACGGTCGACGGCAAGCTCTACGCGGTGCCGTTCTACACCGAAAGCTCGTTCACGCTTTACCGCAAGGACCTGTTCGACGCTGCCGGCATCAAGATGCCCGACCAGCCGACCTACGACCAGATCAAGGAATATGCTGCCAAGCTCACCGACAAGTCCAAGGGGCAGAACGGCATTTGCCTGCGCGGCAAGCCGGGCTGGGGTGAGAACATGGCGTTCTTCGGCACCATGGTGAACACCTATGGCGGCCGCTGGTTCGACATGGACTGGAAGCCGCAACTCAACACCGAGCCCTGGAAGAAGGCAACCACCGATTATGTCGAGCTTTTGAGCAAGTACGGCCCGCAGGGTGCGACCGCCAACGGCTTCAATGAAAACCAGACGCTCTTCGCCTCCGGCCGTTGCGCGATGTGGATCGATGCGACATCGGCGGCAGGCCGCGTCTATGATCCCAAGCAGAGCCAGGTCGCCGACAAGGTGGCGTTTACCCGTTCTCCGGTCGCGGAAACACCTGCCGGTTCGAGCTGGTCGTGGTCGTGGAACCTCGCCATCCCGGCGACGACCAAAAAGGGTGAGACTGCGCGATCATTCCTGAAATGGGCGACCTCGAAGGACTATGTGAAGCTGGTCGGTGAATCCGAAGGCTGGGTTGCCGTTCCTCCGGGAACCCGCAAGTCGACCTACGCCCTGCCGGAGTATCAGAAGGCAGCACCGTTTGCGGCTACAGTTCTCGAAGCGATCATGTCGGCAGACCCGTCGAAGCCCACCAAGGATCCGGTGCCGTACACAGGCGTCCAGTTCGTCGCCATTCCTGAGTTCCAGGCAATCGGCACGTTCGTCGGCCAGCAGATCAGTGCGGCACTGGCCGGACAGCAGTCCGTCGATGCCACGCTTGAGGCCGCCCAGACCCAAGTGACCCGCGACATGACCCGCGCGGGCTACATCAAGTAACAACGTCAGCCTGCCTTCGTGGCAGGTCCTCCCGAGGGGAGCCTGGCGGCAAGCCGCCGGGCTCTGACCCGGGCTTAAGAATTAGAAACCGTGAATAGCCGGATTCCTTGCATGGATAGGCTCGTCGGAGAACACAGACATGAGACTGAAAGACAAGGTTGCCTTCATCACCGGCGGTGCGAGAGGCATCGGTCTGGGCTTCGCCGAATCATTCGCAGCCGAAGGCGCGAAGGTCATCATCGCCGACATCAACATCGACCGCGCGACCGAGGCTGCTTCGGGCATAGGTTCAGCTGCCAAAGCGGTAAAACTCGATGTGACCAACGTCGCAGACATCGACCGCGTCGTGAGGGCGATCGACCGGGAATTCGGCGGCATTGACATCCTGGTCAACAATGCCGCGATCTTTGACATGGCTCCGATCAACGGCATCACCGAAGAAAGCTACCAGAAGGTCATGGACGTGAATCTCAAGGGACCGCTCTTCGTCATGCGCGCGGTCTCCAATGTCATGATCGACCGCAAGCGCGGTGGGAAGATCATCAACATGGCAAGCCAGGCCGGGCGACGCGGCGAGGCTCTGGTGACCCTCTACTGCGCGTCGAAGGCGGCAATCATCTCCGCCACCCAGTCAGCAGCACTTGCGCTCGTCAAGCACGGCATCAACGTCAACGCGATCGCGCCGGGCGTGGTCGACGGCGAGCACTGGGACGTCGTCGACGCCAAGTTTGCAGAATGGGAAGGCCTCAAGCCGGGCGAGAAGAAGGCCCAGGTCGCCAAGTCCGTGCCCATCGGCCGCTTCGCAACACCGGACGACATCAAGGGGCTGGCTCTTTTCCTCGCCTCGTCCGACAGCGACTACATCCTCGCCCAGACGTACAACGTCGACGGCGGAAACTGGATGAGCTGATCCAGGAGCACGAGAACCATGAAGGCCATCCAATTCATCGGAAAGGGCGAGGCGATTCTGACCGACCTCCCTGCCCGCGACACTGTTCCCGAAGGACATGCACTGATCCGGGTGCGGGCTTCTGGCCTGTGCCACACGGATATCGACGTACTCCACGCCCGATACGGCCCTGGCGGCTTCCCCGTGATCCCCGGACATGAGTATGCAGGCGAGATCGTCGCATTGGGATCAGGTGCATCTGGGTTCGACGTCGGCGCCCGTGTCGTGGTCGATCCCAATCTTCCATGCGGGGTCTGCATCTCCTGCCGCAAGGGTCTCAACAATCTCTGTTCGGATCTGAAGGCCTATGGGGTGACCCATGATGGCGGGTTCGGGGAATACAGTGTTGTCCGCTGCGATCAGATCCACGACATCGGGGATCTGCCCTTCGAAGTCGCCGCTCTCGCGGAACCCCTCGCCTGCGCTCTAAACGGCTTAGGCGCCGCAGGCATCGGGCTAGGTCGACAACCACCAGAGCGAGCGGTCATCATCGGTGCGGGGCCGATCGGTCTCCTACTGGGTCTGTCGCTTAGGGCTCGAGGTGCAGGAAGTGTCATTATGGCCGATCTCAACGAGAGCAGGCTTGTCTTCGCTTCCTCACTCGGTCTCGACACGACCGTTTCCGGTTCGGATGCATTGTCATCGCAACGGCATGGTTTCGATTTCGTCGCCGACGCGACTGGCGTCCCTGCTGTGGTCGAGGGCATGATAGATCTGGTGGCCGACGGTGGTACGGCCCTTCTGTTCGGGGTCTGCCCGCCCTCGGCCACCGTCGCTATCCACCCGTTCGAAGTCTTCCGGCGCCAACTGAAGATCGTCGGCTCGCATTCCCTCAATCGGAACATTCCGGAAGCGCTCGAAATCCTCAGGGCTGACGATGGCAAGATCGCTCGGCTCGTGAGCCACAAGCTGCCCCTCGAAGACATGTTGCCGTTCTTCCTGGCCAAACCGTCCGATCCAGCGACCATGAAGGTGCAATTCGTATCAGTGTGAGGCCCTTTTCGTTGCTGACCCTGTGACGGGACGCCGGGCTTCCGTCGCGCCGGCCCGGTGTTAAAAGAAGCGGGCCTATCTACCAAGGAGCGTGACGTGCCAAGACCGATCAAGACGATGGAAGACTTCTCCGAGCTCGTCGGGCTCTCGCGCCCTACAGTGTCGAAGTACTTCAACGATCCCTCGTCGGTCCGCAAGAAGACGCGCGACACGATCGAGGAGGCTTTGAAGAAGTCCGGCTTCAAGCCAAACATGTTCGCGGTCAATCTTAACCGCCGCAGGAGCAACATCATCGGAATCGTCGTTCCGAGCACTCTGGACCCGTTCTTCATGGCGCTCACGCGGCGCATCGAGATCATTGCGAGCGAGGCGGGATTCCTAGCTCTGCTCTTGTCCTCGGATGGTCGCGCCGACGTTGAGGACGAGGCCGTGAAGACGTTTCGATCGATGAATGTCGCGGGGGCCATCGTTGCCCCGGTCGGCAGGCGCGGTGGCAGTTCGTCGCTGGATCAGCTCGGCAAGAACATCCCGATCGTATACGTTGATACACCACCGGACACCGGTGCTGCCTATGTCGGCACAGACAACCGTCAGAGCTTCGGCCTCATCGTCGACTATCTATGCCGATCCGGCGAGCCGCCCTGTTTCTTCGGCATGCCCGAAGTGAACACGAATGCGATCGAGCGCCGCAACGCGTATATCGAGGCCATGACGGCACGGAACCTGGCTCCGGAAATCCTCACGCTCTCCGATGCCGCGACATGGGACTTCGAGCGGTTTGCGTTCGAGGAGGCGACACGACTATTCGAGAACATGGGCCGTCTCCCGACCAGGACTATCGTCTGCGCCAACGATCGTCTCGCCTTCGGGGTAATTGCTGCCGCGTGGCAGAAGGGCTTGAAGGTTGGCCACGGGTCGGAGTGCGATATTCGAATTGCAGGCCACGACGATCATCCGCTATCCCAGTACGCATGTCCTCCGCTGACCACCGTGAAGCAGAACTACAACGACATCGGAAGGCTCGCCATCGGGCTGCTGTTCAAGATGCTTGGAGAGAAGATTGAGAACAGTGAAATCCAGAACGGCCGAGATCAGATTCTTCTGAAGTCCGAACTTATGCTCAGGGCGTCCGCCTGAAGGGCTCGGCAGAAGCTTTTAGGATTTGAGAATGCCAACCATCCGATTGACCGCACCCCAATATTCCTTGTGCATGGTTTCGGCTGCCTCCGAGATTGCCAGCTTCCAGGCGGGTCCGCGATCCCATGCCTTTTCGAGGGCATCAGTCAGGGAAGACCCGTGGCCCGTGACCGGCAGGGCGTCGAATAGCATTCCGGCCGGCCTCATGTCTTTATCTCGTTTGGCTTGGCCGCCAGCATCATTTTGGCGATGACCTGCAATTATAAGTTTGTGTACTGCATACCTACAAGGATCAGGAATGACCATAGAGATGCCGGCACCACGCAGCAGGATCGAACGAACGGGGTCGCGGATCAAAAAATCCATAAATCTTAGCGGTTCTGCCGACGCGCCACCCAGAGCGGGCATGGGTGCGGGTTTGTCCAGATAATATTCTCCCGCTTCCCTGTTTGTTGGCAAGAATTCGACCCGATAGCCGGTTTGGTTCCGAAAGGCATGAGATCGAGGGCTGCCGCTGATATGCGGCACAGGCCGAAATGTCGGATCTAGGGCCCTCA
Organism: Pseudomonadota bacterium; assembly: GCA_023451735.1. Taxonomy (GTDB): domain Bacteria; phylum Pseudomonadota; class Alphaproteobacteria; order Rhizobiales; family Rhizobiaceae; genus Neorhizobium. The sequence goes on from JAEXYH010000054.1 coordinate 7,730, forward strand.
GGAGATCAAGGATCGGCGGCAGTGTATCTTCCACTTCGGCGGGGATCGCGAAATCCTGCGCTAGATCTGCGTCACCTGTTAGGATCGCTGCTGATGGCAGGCGGATGCCGAGATATGCCGAGTAGCATTGAAAGGCGACCTTGCCGATGAGAACACCGCGCAACCGGAAGAGACCCGCCTTGGCAAGCGCTTGAATTAGATCGCCGGTAAACCGATCGGCCGCGATCAAACCGGCTTCTCGCGTCAGCGTCGAAACGAACTTGCGGCGAGCCTTATAGTTCGACTTCTCGCCCTTGAACGTTTCCACCCGTTCAGAAATCAAGGGATCATCGGCAGGGCCGACATATCGACGTTTTGTCCGCCTTCACCGTCGGGTCGGTCGAAATACCAATAACGCCGCCCATCGACTGTTACTGGAACAAATCTCCCAGACGGGGGGAAGTCCTCCGCCCAATCGTCGTCGAATGTCCGTTGCTGAAGCTCCGCGACCATCGTCCGGAACATGAGATCAATCTGCTTGATCATGACAGTCTCTATATTGTTTTCCCAAATCCAGTATAGTGGCTTAAGATGAACGGCTCACCTTGACTAAAAAAGTTTGCTCGGTTGTTTCAGTGCACCCGAGAGATCGAGGTATCGTAGCGTCAACCCGCCGGCTTCCAAGAATTACTCGTGCGGAGCGACAAGCTAGCACATACGATAAGTCGCCAAAGCTCTTGATGAGGATCGAACCGTTGGTCCCCACACGAACGTGGTCGATCAGCTTAGCGGCAGATTTTCTGGCCATTCTTGCGCGCCATGGAGTACGCGAAGAATTCTAACTGTCGTCTCGGCGATGGCGTAGGCGGCGATAAGGCGTGCCATTGATGACGAGTTCGCGTGTCCCGGCAATTCGACCCACGCGGCCACTGGCAAGAAAATCGAGCAAGCAACGGGCGGCAGCAGCTATCCGTTCATCGATCAAGACTGCAGCAGCGGGATTATCTGCCTCGATGTATGTGAAGATGGCGTCACGATCCGATAACGCAAAAGCAGACCAAGTAAGTCTCACGATTCTGGCACACGAGCTTTACGGCGGGCCGCCGCTCGACGTTTGGCAAAGTGCGCATCGGCCTCGTCGTCCGATAAATCCGGTCGAGTATCGTTTAACGCTTCGAGCACCTTGGTCCGAAACCAGGCGTCATGCGCCTCACTGCCGGATAGAAGTTCAAGAGGCAGAGCGCCCTCATTAGCAGTCCGGGTGAGCATGATACGAACCGCATAAGATACCGTGAGGCCCATGCTTTCAAGGACGGCAGAAGCACGATCCCTGACTTCAGAATCAATACGTGTTTGGACAAGAGCGTTTGCGGCCATGGCTTAACTCCATATTCAACGAGAATGTCATACAATTGAATGACGTTTTCCAGCTAAAGTTTCAAGCAGCCATTCCTCGTTCACGGCTCTCTTAAGCTCTTGATAGGATCGAACCTGCGACCCACTGGCGCAGATTAAACTAAGTTCCTGATTTTTTGCGCTATACCGATCCTTGGCCCGAATGCTGACGTCAGGTTTGAGTACTAACCATAATCCCCAATCTGCTGACCACCGATCGCTCGGTGCATCGACCCCAAAGTTGAGAATGCCAAGATCGCCGGACGCGCCCGCCAAAATTTTGACCCGGTCCATGTTCTCGACCCCTTCAGTATCACCGGCAAATCCTCGGCCGCCTTTAACCCACTCGACACACTCGAATTAGGCGCCCTTGATATCGCGGAGGACGCCAGCACATTGGCCGATGCACTCGTGTTCGACGAGCCCGGCAAGTCAGGTGAAACCCACTGGAACGAAGAAGCCAAAGCGCTGATTTCGGGACTGTTGCTGACCATCGCAGCCGTCAAGCCGGCCGACCGCCGGCACCTCGGCTGGCTCCAGACGCTTTCGCCGCCTTCCTGACGCGCATGCAGGAAGCAGATGCGGCGGCCGGCCTGATTGCCAGGGCTGCGAACCGCCATCTCGGTAAATCCGATCGGGAAGCGGCAGGCGTGCTGTCGGCCGTGCAACGGCATGCGCATTTTTTGGATAGTCCACGCATGACAGCCGTGCTCGGCAAATCGGAGTTCCCCTTTGCCGATCTCAAGCACCGCAACGTCTCTGTCTCCTCGTTCTCCCTCCTGATCGGCTTCCCGTGGCCGCAAATACGGTCTGTAGTCGGGGATCTCATCAAGATAACGGATGATTAGAGTTTGGATGGAATTTGTAAGGCTACGAGCTAGTTCGAGGCGTCAGCTTGCCAACGTGCCGCATGATTGGAAATTCGTCTGGGCTCTGAAGCCGTGGTGCGTTGCTTCTTAGCGCTACTCAGGCTCTCTATGAGGCTGAGCTTTTCTTGCCAAGGCAGTGTTGTGTGTCCGAACTAGAACGCGATCTGCTCGTTCCCTCAAATCCCGAGCCGCAGCGGATACCTCTGTTTGCCGCACGAGAATTCCGTTTCGTTTGACCGCAAGGCCCTCAACGAACACGGTATCGACATTCGACGGATTGGAGAAGGAAACAACAGTGTCGACAGGGTTGATCGCTGGGGCGACGTTGAGACCGTCCGTTCTGATGAGGGCGATGTCCGCCATCTTGCCGGGTGTCAGCGATCCAATTCTGTGATCCAATCCAAAGGCCTTGGCATTGCCCATCGTCGCCCAAAATAGCGCATCGTAGCTGCTTGGCGAAATTCGAGGCGGCAGTGGCTTTTCACGACTTACCGCGTTGGTGGACGCTACAGCTTCAGTGGTCTGCTTGCGATCCCGTTCCAAATTGTTGAAGAGGCGTTGGAGCAAGAGGGACCAACGCATCGCCTCCATCATATCAGCGGGCGTGTTTGCTTCAGAATCCGTACCGATCGATGGTGTTCCGCCCAATTCCGCTACTCTGCGGATCAACGGCTCGCGCGAGCCGCCGTTGATCTCGGTCTGCGATGTCGCCGTGATAGAGCATCCTGTGTCGAGGAGCGCCAAAATCTCTTCATCTGTTGCAGCGTTCAGATGCACCGCATTATGACGTCCTTTCAATAGACCGGCTCCCTTCAGACCGACATATCCACCATCGACCTTGCCTTTGCGCCCATGCGCATGGGCGCTCGACCAAAGTCCCAATTCGTCGGCTAGTCGGAAGTCCTTCTCGCATACTTCCATTGGCGAATACTCAGGTCCGAGCACGCCTAGTGCAATCGTGAGCTTCCCGTCATCTGCACTGTGCGCCTTGCGCAAGCGCACAGCCTCATCGCGGGGATGCGGGACCAGTGAGAAATGAGGCTGTCCGGGCAACGGTAGGGTCTTGACCGTCCCGTGAATGAAGATCGAGCGAATGTCGGATTGCTGCAAACCTTCAATTGCAGCATCGCTATGGTCGGGTGTCCGGTTGCCGTGGCACCATTCGTAGACAGTGGTCGTGCCGCCATTCAAAAGATTGAGCGCGCCGAAATACTCGGCCGCCCTAATATCGTCCGGCGTGTAAACGGGAACAAATTCTGTCTGCATGTGGAAATGATGTTCAATCCCGGTCCAGTCGACACCGAAGCCGCGAATAGCCGTCTGCCACATATGGATATGGGCATTGATCAGCCCTGGAATTGCGATCATATCGCTGGCATCGATCAGGTCGGCGCCCTCGGCCCGGTCAGAGAGATCGGGAGCGATCGCCGCGATTTTACCGTTCTCGATCAGGATATCACCCTTATCGATTGTGCCCAAGGCAGGATCCATCGTGACAAGGGTTGCCGATTTGATAAGCGTTCGTGACATGATTTTTTCCTGCTGTGGCGTTAATTTTGACGGGGATCCAGCGCGTCGCGAAGACCGTCACCAAGCATATTGAAAGCAAGGACGATCACACAGATTGCCCCGCCCGGAAAGATAGACATCCACGGGGCTTGGCTCATGAAGTTCTTGGCGGTGTTCAGCATGGAGCCCCAGGAGGGATTCGGTGGCTGCTGACCGATTCCAAGGAATGAAAGACTGGCTTCGGCAATGATCGCGGTTGCGATTGTGATCGTCGCCTGCACGACAAGCGGCGGTACGACGTTGGGCAGGATGTAGCGCCAAAGGATCCATCGCGTCGGCAGACCGATTGCCTTTGCGCCATCAACATAGTCTTCGGTTCGCACGGCGAGAACCTGGCCCCGCGTTAGCCGAATGAAAATTGGCATGGCGGCAATACCAATGGCGATCATCGCGTTCGTCAGGCTTGGCCCGAGAAATGCAGCAAGAGAGATCGCCAGGATAAGCGAAGGGATGGCTAGAAGTGCATCGGCCAATCGCGAAATCACCATATCGGTAACGCCGCCGAAATAGCCGGCAAGCAACCCGAGCGGGACGCCTGTCAACAGTGCGACCGCAGCTGCGATGACGCCGGCAAACAGTGAAACGCGCGCGCCGTAGAGAATTCGTGTCAGAACGTCACGGCCGAGATCGTCCGTTCCCAGCCAATGCGCCGTCGACGGAGCCTTACGGATAGTAAGATAGCTAGGCGCGTAGGGATCGTGCGGCGTCAGATACGGAGCCAAAACAGCCAGGAGAATGAACAGGACGACTATCACCGCTCCCGTGACGGCTGCGGGCCGCTTGACGAAACGTCCTATGCTTCCTGAAGGGCGTACTGTGGATGAAGAGGTGGTTGCGGAAGCCATTATGCGTACCTCATACGCGGTGTGATGAGGAAGTAGAGAATATCGGCGACAAGGTTGAGCAGGATGAACAATGCCGCGGTCAAGAGAACCACGCCTTGGACGACCGCATAATCACGAGCGAAGACGGCATCGACAATAAGCTTGCCAAATCCGGGAATGCCGAAAATCTGCTCGGTCAAAACGGCGCCTGCGAGAAGTTCGCCGAAAAGCAGGGTTGTCATGGTGACGATCGGCGTCAGGGCATTTCGGAGTGCGTGCTTTAGAACGACCAGATATGGCGGCACGCCCTTTGCTCTTGCCGTCCGGATGTAGTCGGACTTTAACACGCCCAGCATCGCCGATCGCGTATGGCGCATCAGATAGGCAGAAATCGGTGTCGAAAGCACGAATGCCGGCATGATGACCGACGCCAGGAAAGCTGACGGATCGTTGGTGATGCTGACAAATCCCGAGGCCGGCAGCAGGCCCAAATTGACCGACACGACGAGGATGAGGATTATTCCCAACCAGAAGTTCGGGATCGACATCCCGCCGAGCGATATCAGATTGACGGCATAATCAATGAGCGAGTTTTGCCGTACCGCCGAAATAACCCCGGCCGGGACGCCGATCAGCAGCGCCAGGATTATCGCCACGACCGACAACTGGAACGTCACGGGCAGCTTTTGGGCGATTAATGTCGACACCGGCACTTCGGTACGCAGCGACAGCCCGAAGTCACCCGTTAGAATTTGCGTGATCCAATACTGGTACTGAACGATAAGCGACTGATCGAGATGATATTTTTGTCGGATCATGTCGAGCACTGCAGGATCGCGCACTTCTCCAGCAAGCATCAGCGCCGGATCTCCGGGCAGCAGTTTTTGCATCGAAAAGATGATGAGTGAGACTAGGAATAGCGTCGGTATCGCAACAAGCGACCGTTTGATGATGATTTGCAGCATGATGATAGCCTATGCGATGCCAGATAGTGCGCCGGGCTGGCGAGCCTGTATCAATGCAGGCCCGCCAGCACTCCTGTCATTGGGCAGATTTGACACCCGCGAGACGGATCATGCCGTCTGGATAAGCCTTGAAACCTTCGATGTTCTTGCGCACACCGTAAGGCCAGGACTGGAAGTAAACGAAGACCTGCGGAACTTCCGACTGCAGAATGTCCACGACCTTGGCGTATTCAACCTTGCGGGCGCCCTGATCCGTCGTCTGGCGGGCAGCTTGAAGCGCAGCATCGACAGCTACGTTGCAGAAACCGCTGTCGTTCAGCGTGCCCTTGCACATGGCGTAGTGGGCAATGTTTCCATCTGGATCTACCCGTCCCGCCCAGCCGGCTTGCGCGACCTGGAAGTTTCCTTCGCGCATCGCAGCCTGGAGCCCCGCAAACTCGACCGCGCGCAAGGAAATGTCGAAACCGGCTTCAGCCGCCATCGCCTGGACCAGTTCATAGATCTGCTGCTGTTGCGTGTTGTTGGCAAACATCAGCTCGAAGGCGACACGTTCTTGCCCGACCTCCTTGAGCAAAGCCTTGGCCTTTTCCACATCCCGCTTGAACTCGAAACGCGAATCAAAAGCAAAGCTGGAGGGAGCGAACGGCTGGGTCGCCGGCAAGAAAGAGTTCATGCCCACGACCTGCGCAATGATATCGCGATCGATCGAGAGGCTGAGCGCTTGGCGGATTCGCGCATCCTTCGCCAGCGGATTGTCTTGCGCGCCTGAGCCATGCGCAAGGTTGATCATGAAGCCTTGATAACCCAGCCCTGGTGTGGTGATGAGACTGGTGTTCGGATCGCTCTCGATTGCCTCGAAATCCGAGGGCGAAGTCCTTTCGATGATGTCGAGGCCACCTGCACGCAGATTTGCAACACGGACTGTACCATCCGGCACCGGCATGAATGTCACACGGTCGAAATGGTAGTCCGCGGCATTCCAGTAATCCGTAAACTTTTCAAACACGAGCCGGTCGTTCTGAACGCGTTCGACGAATTTGTACGGCCCGGAGCAGGATGGGGCCTGGGCAAAATTGCCGGCTTGCGCCGCTTTGGGCGAAATAATCATGCCGGCCCAGCCGCTCAGCTGCGACAGCAGTGTGCTGTCTGCCTCGGACAGGTTGAGCTTCACGGTATACGGTCCCGTAGCCTCCACAGATTTGACGGAAGCAATTTCACTGGCGCGCAGGCTACCCTCAAGGGTTTTGTTCCGCTCAATATTATACTTGATTGCTTCAGCATCGACCTTTGTTCCATCGTGGAATACGGCATCGTCCCGGATGGTCATGGTGAGCGAAAGATTGTTGTCACCCCACTCCCAGCCTGTCGCAAGTCTCGGAACGTAGTTCATATCGGTGTCGAGATCGATCAGCGTGTCGCAGAAGGACGTGAAAACGATCCGATTGACGAAGGCGCGCGAGCGCGCGGGGTCAAGCAGATCGATATCATCTTGAATGCCGATACGCAGGTCCGCGGCGAATGCGGATGTGGTCGCCATCAATGTCGCGGCGAATACTGCCAAGAAATTCGGTTTCATGTTTCCCTCATCAGTTCTTGTTGTTTGTTGGCTATCTGGCGCTTGCGGTAGATTTCAAGCCGCTCGCGAAGGTGCGACTGCGCAGCGGGTTTTTCCTCAACAAGGGATGCAAGTGCAGCCACGTCGTCGCGGAAATGGCACGCAGCGAAATGCTCCGACCCCGGCTGCCGACGTAGCCTTGGTGTTTCAGCCTCGCAAAGTGCCTGCGCCATCGGACACCGGTGGCGAAAAGCGCAGCCCTCGCTGATTTCTTTCGTGTTGTTCGCCGGCTCTCCGGCGAGCAAAACCCGGGTGTTGCGCTCACCAGGGCTGGCAACGGGAACGGCCTCCAGCAGGGCACGCGTGTAGGGGTGATGCGGCGTTGCATAGATAGCATCGACAGGACCGAGCTCAACGATGCGCCCGAGATACATCACTGCGACGCGATCGCTGGTGTGGCGGATCACGGCGAGGTCATGAGAAATGAGGATGAGGGTTAAGCCCAGTCGCTCCTTCAACTCCTCAAGAAGGTTGATGATCTGGGCCTGGATCGAAACATCGAGAGCGGAAACGGGCTCGTCGCCCAGAAGGAGTTCGGGCTTTGTTGCGATTGCACGCGCAATGGCAATGCGCTGCCGCTGGCCGCCGGAAAACTCGTGTGGGTAACGTTCAGCTTGATCTTCCCGCAATCCAACCAGACGCATGAGATCAAGAGCCTGCTTGCGGCGTTCAGCCTGTGAAAGCTTGCGATGTAGCCAGAGCGGCTCTGCGATAATGTCAATCACCCGCATCCGAGGGTTCAACGAGGAAAACGGATCCTGAAAAATAACTTGAAAGCGGCTGCGCAGCTCGCGTAGTGCTTTTCCCTTCATCCCCGTCATCGCCTTGCCGGCGAAAATCACCTCGCCATCGGTTGCCGGCAAAAGGTTCAAGAGCATTCGGCCAAGTGTGGATTTTCCGGAGCCCGATTCTCCAACAATAGCGAAAGTTTCACCGCGCTTTATGTCGAGATCGACACCGTCGACGGCATGTGTCAGTTTTGGTCGAGCGAATAGGTGCGCTTTTCGAGCGAAGACCTTCTTCAATTGACGCGCGGATAAGAGCGTCTGGCTGGTTTCAGTCATGTCAGGACGCCATTTCGGATGTGATCGGCGCGTGCCAGCACGCGGCAAGGTGCTTGCCGGAAAAGCTGCGGAGTGGTGGCAACTCCTTTCGGCAACGTTCATCGGCAAACGGACAGCGGGGAGAAAAACGGCAGCCTTCCGGCATGTTCGAAAGAGCAGGAACGGATCCCTCGATCGTATAAAGTCTTCCGCTGCGACGTCCCAGATCAGGTGTCGAGCCAAAAAGGCCGATCGTATAGGGATGCTGCGGATCATCGAAGATTTCCGCAACACTTCCACTTTCCACCACGCGGCCGGCATACATCACCATGACGTCGTCGGCGACCTCGGCCACGACGCGGAGATCATGGGTAATCAGAATGACAGCTGCATCAACCTCCTCTCGAAGGTCCTGCATCAGTGACAGGATCTGCGCCTGGATGGTCACGTCCAGCGCCGTGGTTGGTTCGTCGGCGATCAGCAACCGTGGACTGTTGGCAATCGCCATCGCGATCATCACGCGTTGGCGCTGCCCTCCGGATAGCTGATGCGGATAACTGTTCAAACGGTCGTCGGTTGCCGGCAATCCGACCTTACGCAGCAGTTCAAGCGCCTTCTTGCGCGCCCCGTCAACACTGACATCCCGGTGCAGCCGGATTGTTTCCACCAGCTGATTGCCGATGGTAAAAGCCGGGTTGAGCGAAGTCATCGGCTCCTGAAAGATCATCGCCATCTTGCCGCCGCTGAGCGACGATCTTTCACGCGGCGCCATCGCCAAAAGATCGAGCCCCTCGAACGACATGGAGCCACCCACGATCTCTGCCTTGGTGCCTTGAAGCAACCCCATCAACGCAAGTGACATAACGCTCTTGCCGCAACCGGATTCGCCAACGACGCAAAGAGTTCGCCCCGCCTCGACTGAAAACGACACACCATCGATCAGGTTGTTTTTAGCTCCCTTGACGAAGCTCAAGCTGAAGTCGCGCACCTCGACGACAGGCCGACGTGCATCGACAGGACGAGAAACATCCACGTCGCTGTTCCCTTTTTCATATTGCGAAATGTTATTGTTGTTGATCCAGGCCTACCATTGAAAAATTTCACGGTCAATGCGATTTTTGCTGGATATTCGCCTAATCAAGTGGCACCGTCCAAATCATCAGCAGATTTTATTTCACTATTTGAAATATAATCTGCGGCACTTTTTCTCATACTGAAAAGCGTTCACCCGTGGCGACAGAAAGTCTTATGAAAAAAGCGACAAGCGCTTCGCAGCCGGAGCGGCTAATCCTCCTTCTTGCTATGACCGCAGGCCTCGTCGTCGCGAACAACTATTACAATCAGCCGCTCCTCCACGAGATCGGCTCAGCGTTCCACGCACCGGATGCGCATGCTGCACTGATATCGACGCTTACACAGGTCGGTTATGCCTGCGGCCTTTTCCTGCTTCTTCCATTAGGTGACATGGTGGAGCGCAAGAAGCTGATCCTCGTGATGCTTGGCATATGCGCAGCGTCGCTCGGTTTGTTTGCTTCATCGCCGACCTTGTCATTCGCCGTAGTCATCGCTTTCACGGTCGGATTTTTCAGCGTCGTTCCTCAGCTACTTCCGCCTGTCGCTATGCAACTCGCGAATCCGGCGCGGGCCGGCAAGGCCGTCGGCCTTGTCATGGGTGGCCTGCTGCTTGGCATCTCTTTGTCCCGCTTTGTCGGAGGCGTTCTAGGTGACTATCTCGGATGGAGAACCGTCTACGGAATTGCCGCGGCATTAATGCTCACTCTGGCTGCGGCGCTATATCGTACGCTTCCGACGCTTCCGCCCCAATATCAGGGAACTTACATATCTCTCCTCGGCAGCATGCGAGGCTTGGTCCGTCGCCATTCGGAATTGGCGTGGATTTCAGTAGTCGGGGCAGTGCAGTTTGCTGCCTTCAGTCTAATCTGGACGACTTTCGCTTTTCATCTGGCAACGATGCCCGGCAACTACCCGGCCAGCGTGGCGGGAACCTTCGCACTCATTGGTGCCGGCGGCGTTATCGCAGCGATTTCCGCCGGTCATCTCACCGAGCGAATCTATCCAAGGCTCGTTCTCCTGGTTGCCAGCCTACTGATGGTTTGCGCATTCGGTTTTTTCACTGCAGCCCAGACCTCCCTTGCCTGGCTTGTGCCAGGTGTTCTGTTTATGGATATGGGCATGCAGATCAGCCACGTGACGAGTATGACCCGGGTACTAGCCTTGGAGCCGGGAGCCAGAAGCCGCCTGAACACCATATATATGAGCATTAGGTTCAGCGGTGGAGCGTTCGGGACGGTTCTGGGAAGCGTCTCTTGGTCTTTCGGTGGCTGGACAATGGTATGCGGGATAGGTTTGGCCCTATGTCTGCTCGCTACCGGTTTAGTAACCGCACTCCCCTTGCGCACTGACAAGTCGAATGGGTAGAGGTCATGCGAACTCAGAAACGTATTGCAAGCCACCTGCCGCTCAAGGACACGATGATCGATCCAAACGACAATCCGGATAAACTGCAAAGGCGGCGGGATCCGGTCGATCTCACCCAGGAACAGACAAGCGTTTCCCTCGAAGCAATACAGCCCGCTGAACCCGTAACGTCGCTGATCGACCAGGAACGCCAGCTCGAGCCAGCGGGCACAACGGTTCAATCCGTGCTTCGCGCGATCGACATTGTCGAGATTTTGGCTGCATCGAGCCAACCGCTCCGTCTCCAGGAAATTGCGGAGAAGGCGCAGTTGAACCTTTCAACCTGCCACCATCTTCTGAACTCCCTCGTGACCAGAGAGTTTGCCGCGCGAGTGCAGACGCCTCGCGCTTACGTCCTTGGCCCCCGCATTTCCAATCTAGCTCAACAGAGCCGAAGCCGGTTCGATCTCGCGCAAATCGCGAAGCCTCACCTAACCAGCCTCTCTCAAAAGACAGGCGCGAGTTCATGCCTCGCGACACTCCTAGACACGCGCCTCGAATTGGTTGCCAAGAGCGATGCCAGAGGCGGCGCGGATCTCGATGACTGGCGAGCGGACCTCTCCCGAGCCGCCCATGCCACGGCTGTTGGCAAGGCTATTCTGGCATGGCTTCCCGAAATGCAGATTGCCCGGGTGGTGGCGGTCAATGACCTGACACCCTTTACGGACATGACGATCCAGACTTTGGGAGAGCTGGTTGAAAGCTTGCGCTTGATCCGGCGTCATGGATTTGCGATCGAGGACTGCGAGTATCGGCCAAATGTCAGCGGTGTGGCATCCGTGCTCCGGGACAAATCGGGTGGTGTCGTTGGGGCTATTGGCTGCATGGTACCGCAGAAAGATGCCTCGAACGAGCGCCTGCGTTCAATTCAGCTGGAGATTAACGCGACCGTCATGTCGCTTGCACAGAATATCCCATGAGAGGTGCGAGCCGGAAACGCCTAAGTGGCTATCCTGCAACGGTGCTGTGGCCTGGACAAGAAACTCGCTAGATCGTGGCTGCCGTCGTTCAATCCAACGGCCGCTTCTTTGTCACCGATAATGAGCGGGAATTCCAAGGGATCGAGACCATCAAATTCCTCCGTGTAAGCACAATTCTGTACCGAATACTAGAGTTAAGCTCTTGAGCGGAATCGAACTGCCGAGGTAGGTTACCGTCGGTTCAACGCGGTGGCCGTCCCGCTTTAGACTAGCCACCACTATGGTCCATTTTTGCCGCTGCGGAAACAAAACCTTGGCTTTCAGCGGTTTTGCAGATCTGTAGAGGGGCGGGACATTTCCCCGCCCCTCTACAGATCACAGGATCAGAAAACCGGCATCAACCGGATCATCTCGGTTGATCGTCCAAGCTGCCGTGCCGAGTATGCCGGCGGTGCCCTTGACTGTCGGGCGCACGGCTCGAACCGAGCCCAGCGTCGTTTCGCCGATCAGGCAGCCTTCGAACACGCCCGAGCCGAGAAGGCCTTCCGAGGTGATCGTCTGATTCAGCGTAATCACGCCGCGCTTCTCGAAATAGGCCATCATCGCCGAGGTGCCAGTGCCACCGGGCGAGCGGTCGAGCTGGCCGGCCGAAAACACGTGCACGTTCTTGTAGAGGCATCCCTCGATCGTTGGTTCATGCCAGAATGTTACGAAGTTGAGATTGTTGATATGGGCTTCGGTCGGGTGCTGGACCTTGACCTTCTCGCGGATGGCTTCGCGCGCGATCAGACCGAGGCGCGACAATTCCGAGCCGTTCTCTGGCGTGATGCGAAGTGCAGTGCCACGCAGGTCGATGATGCCGAAATAGTTTCCGCCCCAGACGAGATCGGCCTTAAGGGAACCGTATCCCGGCAGCTCGAACTCGATGTTTTGCTCGGCCACATAGGCCGGGACGTTCTCGAAACGGGTCCAGAGCACGCGGTCACCCTCGTGGGCGACTTCGGCGATGACCAAGCCAGCGGTGGTCTCGAAACGGATCTTCGTCAGCCCGTCCTGCGAGCGGCGAACCAGGCCGTTCGCGACCATGGCCATGGCGACGGCGATCGTGCCGTGGCCGCACATATGCGAATATTCCTTGCCGTCGATATAGATCAGGCCGGCGTCGAAATCGGGCGACGAGGACGGCGTGAGGAAAACACCAAACATGTCGGCATGACCGCGCGGCTCGCGCATCAGCGCCTTGCGCAGCCAGTCATAGTTTTCCTCGAGAAACGCCCGCTTTTCCAGGATGCTGGAGTTGGCCGGATACGGGATGCCGCTGTAGATGATGCACAGCGGCTCACCTTCGGTATGGGTATAGATAACGTTATACACGTCCTGAACGCGCATTGCATGCCTCCTGAGAATGTAGGTGGGGTGGGGTTAACTTCCGGACAGGAAATCCAGTCCGATGAGCCAGTCGATCAGTATGATCGCTATCGCTGCGGCCAGGATCGTTAGCGACGAGACCGCCGCTATCGATGGATCGACCGAATACTGCACGTAGTTGAAGAGCTGGATGGGAATCGTGTTGAGGTCTGCCGTCGTATTGAAGATCGACAGCTCGACATTGATAAACGAGGTGATGAAGGCGAAGATCGCTCCCGACACGAGCCCTGCGCGGATTTGCGGCAGGGTTACGAGCAGGAAGGTGGACCAGGCGGATGCCCCGAGATCACGCGAGGCCTCTTCCAGCGACAGTTGTTCCGGCGAGAACAGCGGCAGTAGCGTGCGCAGCACGAAGGGCGTGACGATAACGACATGGCCGACCAGCAACGCCGGAAAGCTGCGCACCAGCCCGATCGAGGCGCCGTATTGCAGCAGGGCCGCGCCGATGACGATATGCGGCAGAACGAGCGGCGACAGAAGCACGGCCGAGAGGGCCGCCTTGCCGCGGAAGGAATAGCGCGCCATGGCGATCGCCGCCGGAAGCGCCACCAGGATCGCCGCCAGCGTGGCCGCGGCGGCAAGCACGGCACTGGTCAGGAAAGAGCGCAGATAGGTGGGATTTTCCAGCACCACCGCATACCAGGACAGCGTCAGCCCCTGCGGCGGGAAGGCGAGGAATTTGGTCTCGGTCAGTGAGACGCCGATCACGACGATCAGCGGCAGAACGAGATAGGCCAGCGTGGAAAGCGCGATCAGTCGAATGATCATATCAGTTTCCTTTCACGTCACGCGCGCCGAGCTGTGCCAGCCAGGACGAGATGCCGATGAGGGCCATGGTGAAGGCGAGAAGCGTGATCGAGAGCGCCCCGCCATAATTGAAGTCGAAGACCGTCGAATATTGCTGGAAGGCCAGCATCGCCAGCACCGTGACCTTGCCGCCGGAGAGCAGCGCGGGCGTGACGTAAGCGCTGATCGCCATCGAGAAGACGATGATGCCGCCGGCCATGACGCCATGCATCGTAAGCGGGAAGGTGACGCTGAAAAACGTGCGCACGGGACCGGCTCCAAGATCGCGCGAGGCGTCTTCGAGGGCGGGCTCGATCCTTGAGAGCGCGTTGCCGATGGTGAGCACGGTGAAGGGCAGCAGGATATAGACCAGACCGATCAGGATGCCGGTTTCCGTTCCGAGAAAACGGATCGGGCGATCGATCAGCCCGGCCCCCATCAGCGCGTCGTTCACTAGGCCGGTGCGTCCGAGGAGAACCATCCAGCCGAAGGAGCGAACGATATTGGAGGTGAACAGCGGAAGGATCAACAAGATGACGCAGGTCCTGCGCCAGCTGCGCCACTTGACGATGCGCACGAGATACCAGGCGAGCGGATAACCGAGGACGACGCAGATCAGCGTCGACAGGATCGCCAGACGGAAGGTTACTAGGATGACCTGCCAGTGATAGCCGTCAAGCAGAACCCGGCCGTAATGGCCGAGCGTTAACTGCCCATCCTGCGAGGTGAGCGACGCGAACATGACCACGCCGAGCGGCATGAGGAAGAAGGCCGTGAACACGCAGACCGGCAGGGCGAGCAGCCACAGAAGGGTCAGGCGGGAGGTGAACATAGCCTAGCCTCCGAGAACATGGACGTCGGCGGGATCGAAGCCGGCGATGACGAGGGCACCTTCGCTGACGTCCTCCGGCAGGGCGCTGTAGCGCCGCGCATGGAGTGTCCGTTGGTCGCCCGTGATCATGTAGATGTTGGACATGCCGCCGACATAGGTCGTGGTGGTGACGCGGACGGGAAGGGTAAGCCAACCCTTCGGCACGTCTTCCATGCAGGTGAAGACGCGCAGGTTCTCGGGACGCAGCACTCCGTCGACCGCGCCCTCGGCCGCAAGGCCGCCGCCATCCGCCCGCATCTGCAGCAGATTGGCCTCTCCGATGAAATCGGCGACGAAGCGGGTCTTCGGCCGGCGGTAGATGGTCTCGGGAGCATCGATCTGTTCAATCCGGCCGGCCGACATGACCGCGATGCGATCGGACATGGCCATCGCCTCCTCCTGATCGTGGGTCACGAAGATGAAGGTGATGCCGAGCTCGCCCTGCAGCTGCTTCAGCTCGATCTGCATGCGCTTGCGCAATTGTAGGTCGAGCGCCGACAGGGGCTCGTCCAGAAGCAGGAGCTTCGGCCGGTTGACGATGGCGCGGGCGAGCGCCACGCGCTGCTGCTGCCCGCCGGACATGGCCCGCGGGCTGCGCGGCGCCATCGCTGCCAGACCGACCATGTCCAGCGCCTCGCGGGCACGGTCTTCCGCATCCCTGCGCGATGCGCCGGCCCGCAGCGGCCCGTAGGCGACATTCTGCAATACGGTCATGTGCGGAAAGAGCGCGTAGTTCTGGAAGACCGTGTTGAGCGGCCGCCTGTTGGGCGGCAGCGTCGAGACATCCTCTCCGTCGATCATGATCCGGCCGCTATTGGCCCCCATGAAACCGCCGATGATGCGCAGTAACGTCGTTTTTCCGCAGCCCGACGGCCCGAGCAAAGAGATGAATTCACCCTGCCTGACATCCAGCGAGACACGATCAAGCGCGCGATAGATGCCGAAGGATTTTGTGACGTCTGTGATGGCAAGCAGGGTCATAGGATCAGTTCGCGATCTCGCGGTTCCAGCGATCGGTGATTGCGGGGCGCTTGGCATTGACCTCAGCCCAGTCGAACAGACGCAGATTTTCGATCGAGCCGCCGGTGCCCCAGGGCAGCTTGCGTTCGATATCGGCCGAAAACTTCACGCCGGTGATTGCCGGCCCGAGATAGAGCCGTTCGGCAAGGCAGGTCGCCGCTTCGGGCGTGAGCGCCGTGTCGATGAACTGTGCCGCGGCTTCCGCATTCTTCGTGCCCTTGACGATGTGCATGCGTGCATCGGTGGCCCAGACGCCTTCCTTTGGCACGGCAAAGCCGATCGGCAGGCCGGCGTCGACCAGATCCCAGGCACCGACGTTGAAATGCGCGCCGATGACGACCTCGTTGCTCTGGAACGCGTTGGAAGCGGAGCCGGACGTATCATAGAGAAGGCCGGAATCCAGCGTCTTAAGCTTGGCGAACGTCGCGTCGAGACTTTCCGACGTATCGCCGAAGGCGCCGGCGAGGAAGATGACGAAAGGCACGCCGGCGGAATTGTTGGGCGACGGAATGGCGACGGCACCGGCATAGGCCTCGTTCCACAGTTCTTCCCAGCTCGGCGGCGCTTCGGCGACTTCCGACGTGTTGTAGATCAGGCCGAGCGAGTAATATCCGGCGCTGACGGCGAAGACGTGATCGCCGTTCTTGTAGGCGGCCTGCGGTTGAAGCGCGCCGGCATTGGCGAGCGTCGCCAGATCGATCGGAGCAAGAACGCCGGCTTCTTCGGCTATTTCGCTGATGCCGCCGTCCATGTAAGCGACGTCGATCACCGCATCGCCGGACTGCTGCTGCAGCTTGGAGAGCGTGGTCGTGGAGTTGCCGATCTCGGCAACGACCTTGATTCCGGTCGCCTTCAAGAAGGGCTGGGCGACGCAGGCGTCGAAGGCTTCACCCCAGTTGCCACCATAATAGGCAACCGTGATCGACTGCGGTGCGGTCTGCGCAACACCCGTCTGAGGCAGGCTGAATAGGCTGGCGACCGAGGCAAACAATATGCGTTTCATCATGTGATATCTCCGTCTCTGGGGTTGCGCTTTGTGCGCTTGGGACCGCTGTCCAGCTTCGACCATAACAAGAGCTGCAGGATCCATATTGAATAATTCGGACACATGATTGAACATTACCGACAACTTGAGGTGGGGAGAGAGCGATGCCGAAAGCGCAGGAAAAAGGGTTCGAGCTTCGTATCGCCTTCATATTGCAGAACAAGTTTACGCTCGCCGCCTTTTCCGGTTTCATCGACGCGCTTCGGCTGGCTGCCGACGACGCGGCGAAGAGCCGCCAGATCCGTGTCGGATGGGAGGTCTATTCGCTGACCGGAGGCCAGGTTTACGCCAGTTGCGGTGTCAGCATCGCGACCCTGCCTGCGCCGCGTGACGCGGAGGGTTTCGACTATGTCGCGGTTTGCGGCGGCAACAGTTTCAACGACGATACGCCGTCGCCGGCCCTGATGCAGTTCATCCGATCTGCCCATGCGCGCGGGGTCGGGCTGCTCGGCATCTGCACGGGAAGCTTCGCGCTGGCGCGGGCCGGACTGGTCGATGCTCGCCGCTACTGCATCCACTGGAATGTGTTGGAAGCGTTCAAGAGCCGGTTTCCCTGCGCGCAGATATCGCTGGACAGGATCTTCGTCGACGAAGGCGATGTGATCACCTGCGCTGGATCCACCGCAGCGATCGATCTTGCCCTCTATCTTCTCGTGCGTCACTGTGGTTCGGAAAGGGCGCAGCAGGTGATGCGCCACATGATGCTCACCTCTATGCGCCCGGCAAGCGTACCGCAGGCGCATTTCTTTGAGATGCCCGCTGATGGTACCGACAGCCGTGTACGAAAAGCGCTGCACTTCATGGAGCAGCGGCTTGATCAGCCGCCAAACAATCTTGCGATTGCGCGCTATTGTGCAATCTCGCATCGCCAGCTTGAGCGATTATTTCGGGCAAATCTGGGTCTGACAATCGGGCAAGTCTTCAGGAATATGCGACTGAACTACGGACGTTACTTGCTTTCGAGGGGTTCGTTGACTGTGTTGGAGATAGCCAACATCACCGGCTTTGCAGATACCGCGCACTTTTCTCGAGAGTTTCGCAAAGCCTTTGGCAATACTCCAAGCAACTATCGAGCATCGGCTGCCTTAGTAACCATTGACGCCTGAGGAAGCCGATCTGGAGTGCGACCTTGCCTTATTCAATCGAGAAGACCTCTATAAGATAAGGTCTTGATGGGACATGAACGCACGACCCTTTCGTTTGGTGGTCGCGACTTTATCGATTTTCCCAATCTTGGCAGCTACTTGCTTCTAAAAATGGCAGGTCATCGAGCGGTCTGTGGCCCAGTTCGACGGGTTCACTTCAACAAGAGGTCAGCATTCCCATCCGGCTAACATGCGTGCCACTCCGATCTATGTATGAGACACCAGCTCATTATGCCCGCCCCACGGCACTTACATTTGTTATATTTGACAAAGTAAGCGGATACACTCTAATGTCCTCAGTCCTAGGACAAAGGACAGATACAATGAAAAGTCAGGATATTGTCGTCCTGCTGAAATTGATCAGCTTGCAGGATCAAGAGCTCGAGAAGGGCTCAGAGCGATTGCGATCGGAATCGATTGGCGGGGATCCCTATGCTGTCCGAAATCTGGAAAATCTCACGGGCATCAGCAAAACAGAAATTGCCCAATCCATCAAGCGAAGCGTAGCATCCGGTATCGCGCGGAAGGACAACGCGAAAAATGAACCACGCCCACACCGACGAAACCTGTTCAACTTCATCATTCACGGTTTGAGGTTCGTGTTCCCCGCAAACCCGGCCTCAATGCAACGCGGCATCCCGACGGCGTTCGCGGCCCCTATGCTCGACGGATTGCTCGTCAGTGGCGGAAGCTACAACTACGTGTGGCCATACGCCGAAGGGCGAGAGATGGGGCAATCGGTGAAACCTTTGTTCAAGAGCGTGCCGGAAGCAGCCTTGAAAGACCAGCACCTCTACGAATATCTGGCTCTGGTCGATGCCATCAGACTTGGCAACCAGCGCGAAGTTGGACTGGCGAGCGATCACCTCAAATCAAGGATGCTCGCGAAATGACTGAGATCCGCGAGCAGCTGTTGGAGATGCTGAAGGCCGTCGCTACCGCTCTTGGCGATGACCTCCGCAACCGTCTCGTCTTTGTCGGAGG
>JAEXYH010000018.1 GCA_023451735.1 Pseudomonadota bacterium
ATGGCGCCGTTCCGCTTCGGCTACACCGGTCCGCATAACCGGCGAGGCGGGACCGGTGATCGGGTGAGCCGCCCTTATGCAAGCGGATCATCCGGGGCCGCGCAGAAAATGGTCTGCCCCCCTTGAAAAAGGTGGCGTGCGTGTGTCGCACACATACCGGCCGGCAGTCCGCAAGGACAGAAGACCGGCTGCCGCAGACGGACCGGAGTTGCGCGGAAAAACACACCGAACGGGACACGCCGAGTGTCATTATAAAAATTCAATTCGAGGCACCCGACGTGTCCCGGCCGATCCAAAAAAGTCGCTCCGCACCAAGGGAGGACTCCGCCCTTCCGCAACTGAAATCGAAAGATGACCGATGAAAGACCCCGACCTTTCTGACTACGAAAAACGCCGCGCCGAAAACCATGAAACTGAGTGGCGTCTTGCGGCAACGCTCATGAACATCCGTAGCCGCCATTGCCGTTACCGGATATGCCGCCGTGAGCAGTTCTGCTGTGGCCCGATGTTACCCTCCGCCCACCAGAGCGGCACAATCCGCGCACACAAGGAGATCGGGCTTAGCGGCACGGCCTGTGCCAATCTTCCCATGTGCATGGCCAATGCCACTGCCGATTACTATGCCTGCATCCGTGGCTTGTCGGAGAACCTGACGAACCTGCGAAAGGGGGAGTACAAGCACCATACGACCTGGGAATTTCTGCGCCTCGTCCAGGTCGACATGCGCAAACAGCACAGGACCACGCTGGAGACTTGACTTCTCCCGCCCGACAGCCGACTTCAGGTGCAGAATATGAAGGATGATGAACGATGACGGAAGCAGCCAGAACCACGGTCGACAAGGATCAGGTCGAGATGTTCTCGAAAATGGCTGCCGAATGGTGGAGCCCGACCGGCAAATTCCGCCCGTTGCACAAGTTCAATCCCGTCCGCCTAGAATACATCCGCGAACGCATCTGCCAGAATTTCGGCCGTGACCCGAAGGCCCACCGTCCGCTCGAAGGCCTGCGCATCCTCGATATCGGCTGCGGCGGCGGCCTTCTGTCGGAACCCGTCGCCCGCATGGGCGCCACCGTCATCGGCGCCGACCCGTCGGAAAAGAACATCGGCATCGCATCGACCCACGCGAAGGAAACCGGTATCGAGATCGACTACCGCGCCGTCACCGCCGAAGATCTCGCGCAGGCGGGCGAAACCTTCGACGTGATCCTAAACATGGAAGTCGTCGAGCACGTGGCCGACGTAAATCTCTTCCTCACCACCTGCGCCTCCATGGTGCGCCCCGGCGGCCTGATGTTCATGGCCACCATCAACCGCACGCTCAAGGCCCGCGCGCTCGCGATCTTTGCCGCCGAAAACGTGCTCCGCTGGCTCCCCCGCGGCACGCATCAATACGAAAAGCTGGTCCGCCCCGACGAGATCGAACGCCCGCTTCAAACCTCGGGCCTGCATATCATTCACCGCACCGGCGTCTTCTTCAATCCGCTTCAGGATCGCTGGAACCTTTCACCGGACATGGACGTGAACTACATGCTGCTCGCCAAACGAGAGGGCTGATTTCCCGCCGTCACCGGCTGTTATAAAGTTCCTGCCGCAGCAATGAGCCCTCCATGTCGGAGGGCCTGAAAATCACCGTGACGCTCGAACCCGAGATCGAGGATTTCGTCCGCGCCGCCGAGGTCGAGCGCGGATCATTCGGTTCCCCCAGCGACTATGTCGAGGATCTGATCCGCGAACTCCGTGTGCGCGATCTCGCCAGGCGTAAACTCGACGCCGAATTGCAAAAAGGTATCGACGATATAGAGGCGGTACGTTACCTGCCAATCGACGATGCTTTTGCAGAAATCCGTGCAAGACTTGGCCTCAAGCCCAAAGCCCGATGAAGGCCATTATTGCACGCGAGGCGATCGAGGATCCTCGTGATCATCGGCGAATATATAGCAAGATTTAATCCGTCTCGCTCCGACAGCTTCGTGGAGGAGCTTTACGAAAAATGCTTCGCCTTGTCGGAAGCGCCTCATGCGTTTGAAAGGCTCGCACATCGCTCGGATCGAGAATTACGGAAGCGGCCTCATGGCAGGTATCTGATCCTCTACGAGGTCAGCGCTAACCGTATCGAAGTCTTGCGCATTTTCCACGGCGCGCAGGACTATGTAAAGATTCTTTTCCCGGACGAATGATCATCCCCTTCTCGGCCCCGCATGCTAGACTTTCACCGAAAGCACATGGGCCAAGAGCTTCCTGTGCCTTTCGCCATTCAGCGCGGCCAGTTCGCGCACGCGGGCACGGTCGATGGATATCCTCTCACCGTCCGGTCCGTAGGGATCTTTGAAATTGAAGGCTTCCGGTCCCGGTCCATGATCGTGCAGGCGTTCGAAACGCGCCACGGCCTCCGTCCAGTCGGGCCGATTATCCGTCCACCATAGAACCAGAGCGGGCCATCGCTTTTCCACCTGCCATGTCCGGGCATGTTTCAGCGCATCGGCGTGGACGCCGGAATAGGAAAACGCCATCAGCGATTCCAGATCGGCCCAGAGCGACAGCGATGACGGCGCCGTCTCGAAGCCGCTGCCTTTGATGAAGCGCGGAAAGACCTGGAGACCCCAGCTTTCCGGACCCGGATCACCATCGTAACCGGAGCGCCCGACAAACCCCTGCGCGGTTTCGGCCGCAAGAAAGTTGGACGGCTCCCTCAAGCGAAAACCTTCGACAGCGGGACTGTCGTAAGATGCAACGAAAAGGCCGAAATTGTAGATCGCCAGCTTCGTCGCGCCGCTCATCTCAGTTCGTATCGTCCGTGAAGTCGGGCAGCGGCGCCACCTCGATGCCTTCGTCGATCAGGTCGCGCACCTCGTCGACACTTGCCTGACCGATGATCCCGCGAGCATCGGCCTCGCCGTAGTGGATCTTGCGCGCCTCTTCGGGAAACTTTTCGCCGACATCCTCGGAATTGGCCCGGATATTGGCAACCGCTTCCCTGAGCTTCACCATCGCGTCGTGGCGGACGAGATCCATCGCCATCTGCTTCTTGGCTTCCTTCTTCCGCGCGGTGGAAACGGAAGGCGCCATCAGCGACTTGGAAATCGAACCGGAATTGCAGATCGGACAGGTGAGAAATCCGCTCTCCACCTGCCGGTCGAAATCGGCACTTTCGGAAAACCAGCCTTCGAATGTATGCGCATTGTCACAGCACAGGGAATACTTGATCACGCCGCCACTCCACCGGCACCCGCCTTGGGGTTGGGGCCAGCAATCTCTTCCAGCACGAACTCGCGTGCATTTTTCAGGTTGGGCACCTTTTTGCGAGTGCTCTCCACCCTGTCAAGATCGATCTCGGCGACCAGCACCTCTTCGCCGGCATCGCCAGCCCGTGCAAGAACCTTGCCCCAGGGATCGATAATCATCGAGTTGCCATAGGTTTCCCGGCCATCTTCGTGCCGACCGGCCTGCGCCGCCGCGATCAGAAACGCGCCATTCTCGATCGCTCGCGCCCGCAGCAGAATTTCCCAATGTGCCTCGCCCGTCTGTTTCGTGAACGAGGCCGGTACCGTCAGGATCTTCGCTCCGGCCATGGCCTGGGCACGGAACAATTGCGGGAAGCGCAGGTCGTAGCAGATCGACAGGCCAAGTTTTGCGAAAGGCAGGTCCACCACCTTGGAAACATCGCCCGGCTCATAGGCCGAGCTTTCCCGCCAGCTCTCGCCATTGTCGAGATCGACATCGAACATGTGGATCTTGTCGTAGGTACAGATCTGCGTGCCATCGGGCGCAAACAGAAAACCGCGATTGGCGATCTTGCCGTCGTCCCTGGCAATGGCGGTCGAGCCGATATGGAGATAGATGCCGAGTTCCGCTGCCAGCCCGCGCGCAGCAGCCACGATCAGATCATCGGCCTCGCCCCGCAGAACCTCACGCGCCGCCTTGCGGTCACGCTGCAGCATGCCGGTCATTTCGGGCGTCTGGACATAGGTCGCCCCACGCGCCGCCGCGTCCCGAACCAGCCGGGACATGTCGGCCGCGTTCCTGACTGGATCGATCCCG
The DNA here is from genome assembly GCA_023451735.1 of Pseudomonadota bacterium. Taxonomy (GTDB): domain Bacteria; phylum Pseudomonadota; class Alphaproteobacteria; order Rhizobiales; family Rhizobiaceae; genus Neorhizobium. The sequence goes on from JAEXYH010000018.1 coordinate 4,042, forward strand.
GAACGCATCTGAATTACGGCGACTTTGATGGTCATCGGAGAGCCTCGTTACGCCAGCATCGCGTCCAGCTTGCCGTCACGATCAAGCGCATGCAAATCATCGCAGCCGCCCACGTGTTCGCCATTGATGAAGATCTGCGGAAAGGTCGAACGACCGTTCGTCCGGGCGATCATCTCAGCACGAAGTTCTTGGCTATAGGTCGCATCGTGTTCGACGAAGTTGACGCCCTTCGATTGCAGCAGCGCTTTCGCGCGTGAACAATAACCGCAATATTCGCGGGTATAGATGGTTACATCTGCCATGATAGTCTCCGGGCGCGTGAGGAAGGAAACGCGCTGATTGCTATCTCTCATATAGTTTCGGCCAACGCCATTGCAAAGGTCAAGACGCTGACCTCGGTCGCCCCCGCCTTCTTCAAGGCCTGCGTCGCGGCCGAAACGGTCGCCCCAGTCGTATAGACGTCGTCGACGAGAACGATGCGCTTGCCGCGCACGTCCGCCTCATGCCCTTCCGGCACGGCAAAGGCTGCCCGGACGTTGTCCTCGCGCGCCCGCGCCGTCAGGCCTACCTGCCGTTTCGTTCTCTTTGTCCGTACCAGCGTTGCCGGCAGATATGGCTTCCCCGTTCTCTTCGAAAGATGCCGAGCAAGCTCGGCCGATTGGTTGAATTTTCGCAATGCGAACCGTGTCCTGTGCAGCGGCACCGGCAGGATGGCATCGCAGGAGATGAGGCAATCGCGCCCCGCGCGTTCCATCCATCCCGCCATGATTGGCGCAAGGTCCCCCCGATCCCTATATTTCAGCCCATGAACCATGGTGCGCGCAGCGCCAGCGAAGATCGTCACGGCGCGCAGGCGATCGAATACCGGAGGATGCGCGATGGCCTGGGCGCAGAGCATGCCCGGTCCCGGATCATAGGAGAAAGGCAGACCCAGCACCTCGCAATAGGGTCGCTCGATAAAGCGGACCTCGCGCCAGCAGGAAGCGCAGACGGCGCCGTGATCACCCGTCAACGCCCCGCAGCAGAGACATACCGGAGGGTAGACGAGATCGGCGATCCGCCGCAGACAGGCCGAAGCGGATCGTGCAAGCGTTTTGGTGAGGCTATTGGCCAAATGCTCGGACATAAACTTGACAATAGGCGACAGAGAGCGCCTTAGCGAAGCACAATCGAGTGGTGATGATGGAATTTCTCTTCGACGAAGAACTGCTGGCCCGCCGACGGGAACGGGCACTCGCCAACCGCACCGGCAATGAGGATTTCCTGCTGGATCTTGCTGCCCGAGAAATGGCCGAGCGGCTCTCCGTTGTGGAACGGCAGTTCCCTCATGCCGTCGAACTGCATGGCGGCACCGGGATCGCCGCCAAAAAGGCGATGGCGACCGGCAAGATCGAGACCATCGAGCGCGCAGAAACCAGCGGGCGTTTCGCCAATGCCGGTGAACACATCCTGCCGGCCGGCCTCGATGACGTGCCGCTCGAACCATCGTCCGTCAACCTCGTCCTCTCGCCAATGGCGCTGCATGTGGTCAATGACATGCCCGGTACTCTGGTGCGCATCCGGCGCGCCCTCAAACCCGACGGCCTGTTCCTCGCAGCCATCCCGGGCGCAGGAACGCTTGCCGAGCTGCGCGATGTCCTGCTTGCCGCCGAAGCCGAACTGACTGGCGGCGCAAGCCCCAGGGTCATTCCCTTCGCCGACGTGCGCGATATCGGCGGGCTTCTCCAGCGGGCGGGCTTTACCCTGCCGGTCGTCGATGCCGAAAACTATACCGTGCGATATGACAGCCTCTTCCCTCTGATGCGCGACCTGCGTGCGATGGGCATGGCCAACCCGCTAAGAGGGCGCAGCCGCAAACCGTTGGGGCGGGCGTTTTTCCTCAGAGCCGCGGAAATCTATGCGGAGCGTTATTCCGATCCCGACGGCCGGGTGAGAGCGACCTTTTCGATCGTCTACGCCTCCGGCTGGGCTCATCACGAAAGCCAGCAGCAACCGCTGAAGCCCGGCTCAGCCAAGGTTCGCCTTGCGGATGCACTGAAGAATCTGGACGGCTAGAGCAATTCCAGCAAAAGTGGAAACCGGCTTTGCGTCTGAAATTGGCTTAAAACAAGAGAGCATTTTCGCGTTTCGAAGAGAGGCGGAAATGCTCTGCCGCCTTATTTTCCTGCATTGATATAGGTATTCGAAAGATTGCCGAACATGTTGTTCATCACATCATAATAGTTGCCGAGCGCGACAGCCAGTGTGACGCTGATGACGGCGGCGATGAGGCCATATTCGACAGCCGTCGCACCGCTGGTATCCTTGATAAAGCTGCGGAACAGGCGCATCGGTCGTCCTTAGAATTGAACCCTTGGAAAAGGCGGCTGGATCATGCCCGGAGCCGTTCAGCAATCCCCGTTCACTCCGTAACCCTGAACGATGCAAACCGAACCGGGTGTCTCCTGCAGAACGCTCCTGCGGATCGTGTAGTGCTTCGAACCACTTTCGACGGGTTTGATCGATCCCGTCGTCAGCATGTCGAAATCTTCCTGCACATGCGCAAGACGCTTCTGGTCCGACCGTTCCGCCAGCATCGGCGTCACGATCAGCGACAGGGCAATCGCAGCTGTTCCGAAAAGCAGCGCAATGTTCAGCGCGCCGGTCTTGCCGGACCTGTACGTCGCCCGCTGACGATTGCGCACAGTTTTCCAGAACTCGTCGTCCATTACCCTGAAGCCTCGTCAGATCATTACGTGCCTGGCCACAAAGATGCCAGAATCCGTTGAATGAAATGTTAACGCGAGATAAATCCGACGATTCTAATTTTACTTAAAGAAGGTCCTGGAGGATCGGGATCAGCGGCTCATCGGCCGGCGGCATGGGATAATCGCGCAGCGCACCCGGCCTTACCCATTTGATCTGCTGCCCCTCGCGACCGGTCGGCACGCCTTCGAACCGGCGGCAGACATAGAGCGGCATCAGCAGATGGAAGGTCTCGTAGGTGTGGCTCGCGAAGGTAAGTGGCGCAAGGCAGGCCACTTTCGTGGTGATCCCCAACTCCTCGTGAAGCTCCCGGATCAGGGTCTCCTCAGGCGTTTCGCCAGGTTCGACCTTGCCGCCCGGAAACTCCCACAGACCTGCCAGAGACTTTCCTTCCGGCCGCTGCGCCAGCAGGATGCGCCCGTCGGCGTCGATCAGCGCGCAGGCGGAAACAAGAAGCAGTTTTCTCTGTTCGCTCATGATTTCCGCCAGTAACGATAGGAATAGGCCTTGGTGAAGCCGAACCGGTGATAGAGTGCGATCGCCGCCTCGTTCGCCGCCTCGACCTGCAGCCAGGCGGTTCTCGCGCCGCTGATCCGCGCCCATCGAAGCGCCGAAGACAACATGTCGGTCCCGAGCCGGTCGCGGCGATGGGATGGCGCGACGGCCAACGACAAAATACCCGCCAGATCGTTATCCTGCACGCAGAGCACAGTCGCAACAGCCCCATTTCCGGGGTCCTGCTTCATGAAGAAACCGGATGTCGGCTTGATTGCGCTGAGGATTTCGGCAAGCGCCGGTTTGAGCGCCGGGTCGTCGCCGGAAACGGAAAGGCAGGCATCGGCAAAACGCCCGATATCATGGCTCGGCAGGTAATCCAGCGTATCGGGAAGCTCTACCCGGGAAAGGTCCGCCGTCATGACATCCGACGTCTCGAAGACTTCCCAACCGCTACGCTCCAGATGCTCGATCATGGCCGGCGGCGCGAGCGGTGTTTCCCTCAGCACCAGCGTCCTGCCATAATCGGCGAAACGCTTGGCGGCCTTTGCGAGCCTGAGATCGAGATCCCGATGATCGGACGGATCAAGCGGAACGACGCAGTTGACCCGCTTCGACGGATGTCCACCGGTCAGCCGCACCTGCCAGCTTCCGTCATAAACGACGGAGGCGGCCGGCCATGCGCGAAACCCGACGGCTTCCAGCCTGCGGACCAGCGGTAGATCGGGTTGGACGGATGCTGCTGCCATCACCCGCATCAGCTCCGGTAATCGCCGTTGATGGCGACATATTCTTTGGTCAGGTCGCAGGTCCAGACGGTTGCCTTGCCGGAACCAAGGCCGAGTTCGACCTTCACCGGAATGTCCTGTTTCTTCATCACGGCAGATGCCGCATCTTCCGAATAGCCTGGATCACGCTCACCGTTAACAGCAACGCGGATGTCACCGAACCAGATTGCCAGCTTGTCACGGTCGGCAGCCTCGCCGGCCTTCCCGACGGCCATAACGATACGGCCCCAGTTGGCGTCCTCGCCGGCAGCCGCGGTCTTGACCAGCGGCGAGTTGGCGATCGACAGCGCGATCGTCTTGGCGGCAGCGTCGCTTTCCGCACCGGTGACGGTGATCTCGAGCATCTTGGTGGCGCCCTCGCCGTCGCGGGCAACCTGGATCGCCAGATCCTTCAAAAGCGCGTTCAGAGCCTCGCGAAAGGAGGAAAGCGCCGGATCATTGGCGTCGGAAACCGCCTTCTGGCCGTCTGCGGCGGCCGCACCGGTGGCAAACAGCATCAGCGTATCGGAGGTCGACGTGTCGCTGTCGACCGTCATCGAATTGAAGCTCGGCTCGACGCAGGCAGACAGCATCGACTGCAGTGCTGCAGAGGAAATGTCTGCATCGGTAACGACGAAGGAAAGCATGGTTGCCATGTCGGGCGCGATCATGCCGGCGCCCTTGGCGATGCCGTTGATCGTCACCTTGACGCCGCCGATCTCAGCGGTACGGGTGGCGACCTTGTGATAGGTATCGGTGGTCATGATCGCCTTGGCGGCTTCCTGCCAGAAATCGCCGGTGGCGGTCGTGTTCATGTTGCCCAGCACGCCGGCAAACTTGGTGGCGTCGAGCGGTTCGCCGATCACGCCGGTGGAGGCAAGATAGACCTCGTTCTCGCCGCAGCCGACAGCCTCGGATGCGGACTTCGCCGTCAGCGCCGTCGCAGCCTTGCCTTTTATGCCGGTAAACGCATTGGCATTGCCGGAATTCACCACCACCGCGCGGGCAATGCCATGCGAAAGGTTCGAGCGGCAGAAATCGACCGGAGCGGAGGGGCACTTCGACTTGGTGAACACGCCAGCTACCGCCGCAGGCTTGTCGAACACCATCAGGAGCACATCGGTGCGGCCCTTGTACTTGATCCCGGCAGCAGCAGTCGCCATCCGCACGCCGCGGACCTCAGGCATGTCGGGATAAGATTTCGGTGCGAGCGGGGAAACGGAAGCGGACATGGTCAATACCTGCGCAGAGAGGTTTTCATTGCTTGTGCGTGGATCCTGGGGTCAAGCCCGAGGAAGACGAGTATCTGGCGCGCTTCCAGTACCTCAGTCAGCGTTTGCATGCGCAAAAGGTTGACTGTGGGCATCTGCGGCAGCCCATCTCTGTCGTCATCCTCGGGCTTGACCCGAGGATCCAGCACAAGCAGACAACAGAAAACGGGGGCACGAATGCCCCCGTTGAAATCAGTGGATCAAGGCTTGGCGGCAGGTGCAGCGGCGTCCGGAGCCGGTGCGGCTGCATCGGCAGCGCCATCCTGCATCTTGCCGACTTCCTCATAACCCTTCTTCAGGGCTTCATCGGTGATTTCGACCTTCTGTTCGGCCTTCGCCTTCTCGATGATGGCGACATACTTGTCGCGCATGACGAGCTGCTTCACCTGGTCCTGAACCTGTTCCAGGGCCGGCGGCGGGGCATCGCGCTTGTCTTCGAGCTTGATGACGTGGAAGCCGAACTGCGACTTCACCGGGGTCTTGGTGTAGGTGCCCTTTTCGAGAGCGAAAGCGGCTTCCTCGAATTCGGGAACCATGCGGCCCGGGCCGAACCAGCCGAGATCGCCGCCGTCATCCTTGTTGGAATCCTGGCTCTTTTCCTTGGCGACTGCAGCGAAATCCTTGCCGCCGTCGAGTTCCGCGATCACGGCCTTGGCCTCATCCTCGGTTTTCACCAGGATATGGGCCGCCTTGACCTCTTCCTGCTTCGGAAGACCGGCGATTTCCTTGTCGTAGCGTGCCTTGACCTCGGCATCGGTCGTTGCTTCGACGACATGCTTGCGGAAGAAAGCGTTATGCAGCTCGCGATCGCCAATATAGGCCATGCGCTTCTTGAAGTCGTCGGTCTTGTCAACACCTTCGGCAAGTGCGCCGCTGGCGAGAAGCTTGACGTCGATCGCACCCGAAAGGGCTGCGACCTTCTTCTGCTCGTCCGGCAGCTGGGCAAGCTGCGGATCGAGGTTCTGGACCGCAAGATCAAGCTCCGACTGGGTGATCTCGAGCGTGCCGACCTTGGCAACGACCTTATCTTCCTGCGCGAAGGCAGGAGCCTGGAACGAAATCACAGCAGCGAGTGCCGCGGTTACGAGAAGTTTGTGGCGCAACATAAGTTACCTTTCGCATGGATGCCGGTCTCTGGGTATGGATCCGGCCTAAATCCTTCACAAACACCGGAATGTGGCCATAGTGTATCGGCCGCAACCGTTGACATAATTCGGACCCCCTCTTATCTGTCACGCAACTTGGCGTCCAGAAGAGTTTCCGGGCGTTGCGGGACAATTTGCCGGCATTGGAACAACCGTCTTCCGACCTGCAATCCCATGGCACTGAGATCAGAAAGGACCATTCGCATGGTCAGCTTCGGCGGCATCGCCCGCAAACTGTTCGGTTCGGCCAACGAGCGCCGCGTTCGCGGCTACAAGCCGACCCTCGCCAAGATCAATGCCATCGAGGATGCGACCAAGGCACTGACCGATGAGCAGCTCGCCAACAAGACGGTCGAGTTTCGTCAGATGCTGGCCGACGGCAAGACGCTCGACGACATCATGATCCCGGCCTTTGCCGTGGCGCGTGAAGCCTCCCTCCGCGTGCTCGGCATGCGTCCCTTCGACGTCCAGCTCACCGGCGGCATGATCCTGCATGACGGCGCCATTGCCGAAATGAAGACCGGTGAAGGTAAAACCCTCGTCGGCACCCTGGCGGTCTACCTCAACGCGCTGTCCGGCAAGGGTGTCCACGTCGTTACCGTCAACGATTACCTCGCCCAGCGCGACGCCGCCATCATGAGCCGCCTCTACGGTTTCCTCGGCCTTTCGACCGGCGTTATCGTCCACGGCCTTGATGACGACCAGCGCCGTGCGGCCTACGCCTGCGACATCACCTACGCGACGAACAACGAACTCGGCTTCGATTATCTGCGCGACAACATGAAATACGAGCGCGGCCAGATGGTTCAGCGCGGCCACAATTACGCGATCGTCGACGAAGTGGATTCGATCCTCGTCGACGAAGCCCGCACGCCGCTGATCATTTCCGGCCCGCTGGACGATCGCTCCGATCTCTACACGACGATCGACACCTACATCCCGCTTCTTTCCGAAGAAGATTACGAGATCGACGAAAAGCAGCGTTCGGCCAACTTCTCCGAGGTCGGCACCGAGAAGCTGGAAAACCTGCTGCGCCAGGCCGGCCTGCTGAAGGGTGAATCGCTCTATGACGTCGAGAACGTCGCGATCGTCCACCACATCAACAACGCGCTGAAGGCCCACAAGCTTTTCACCCGCGATAAGGACTACATCGTCCGTAACGACGAAATCGTCATCATCGACGAATTCACCGGCCGCATGATGCCGGGCCGCCGGTATTCGGAAGGCCAGCACCAGGCGCTGGAAGCCAAGGAAAAGGTGCAGATTCAGCCGGAGAACCAGACGCTCTCCTCGATCACCTTCCAGAACTATTTCCGCATGTATTCCAAGCTCGCCGGCATGACCGGTACGGCCCAGACGGAAGCGGAAGAATTCGGCAACATCTACAAGCTCGAAGTCATCGAGGTTCCAACCAACCTGCCGATCGCCCGTATCGACGAGGACGACGAGGTCTACCGGACCTTCGAGGAAAAGTTCAAGGCGATCATCGTTGAGATCAAGGCGGCCCACGACCGCAATCAGCCGGTTCTGGTGGGTACGACCTCGATTGAAAAATCCGAACTTCTGGCCACCATGCTGCGTCAGTCCGGCTTCGACAAGTTCAACGTTCTGAACGCCCGTTACCACGAGCAGGAAGCCTATATCGTTTCCCAGGCCGGCGTGCCGGGCGCCGTTACGATCGCCACCAACATGGCCGGTCGCGGTACCGACATCCAGCTCGGCGGTAATGTCGACATGCGTCTCGAGCGTGAGCTCGAAGGCATCGAGGACGAAGCCGAGCGCCACGCCAAGGAAGAGGCGATCCGCGCCGAGATCAAGGAACTGAAAGCCAAGGCGCTGGAAGCAGGCGGTCTCTACGTGATCGCCACCGAGCGCCACGAAAGCCGCCGTATCGACAACCAGCTGCGCGGCCGTTCCGGCCGTCAGGGCGACCCGGGCCGTTCAAAATTCTATCTGTCGCTGCAAGACGACCTGATGCGCATCTTCGGCTCCGACCGCATGGACGGCATGCTGCAGAAGCTGGGCCTGAAGGAAGGCGAGGCAATCGTCCATCCGTGGATCAACAAGGCGCTGGAACGCGCCCAGAAGAAGGTCGAGGCCCGCAACTTCGACATTCGTAAAAACCTGCTGAAATACGACGACGTCACCAACGACCAGCGCAAGGTGATCTTCGAGCAGCGCATCGAGATGATGGATTCGGAAGACGTGTCCGAAACCATCGAGGACATGCGCAGCGAAGTCATCGAGGTCATGGTCGCCAAGCATATTCCCGAACGCGCCTATGCCGAACAGTGGGATGTGCCGGGCCTGCATCAGGATGTCCAGCGTCTTCTCAACCTCGATCTTCCCGTTGAAGACTGGGCCAAGGAAGAAGGCATCGGCGAGGACGATATTCGCGAGCGGATCACCGAAGCGGCCGAGGCTGCTGTAAAGGAACGCCGCGAGCGGTTCGGCAACGAAGTGATGAACTATGTCGAGCGCTCGATCGTGCTGCAGACGCTCGATCACCTGTGGCGCGAGCATATCGTCAATCTCGACCACCTGCGTTCTGTCATCGGTTTCCGCGGTTACGCCCAGCGTGACCCGCTGCAGGAATACAAGGCCGAAGCCTTCGAACTTTTCCAGGCCCTGCTGGCCAACCTGCGCGAAGCCGTCACCGCCCAGATGATGCGCGTCGAGCTGATGCAGAATCCCGAGCCGCCGCAACCGCCGCAGGTCTTCGAGGAACATCATCTGGACCCGACGACCGGTGAAAATCAGGTCACCGGCCGCGACGACGAAAACTTCATCGCCGCTCCCGAAGACCGCCGCCCGGAAGACCCGTCCACCTGGGGCAAGGTCGGCCGCAACGAGACCTGCCCCTGCGGCTCGGGCAAGAAGTACAAGCATTGCCACGGCGCCTTCGAACAGGCCTGAGGCATCTGGAATAACCGATAAAACGCCGCCCGCTGTGCGGCGTTTTTTTTGCTTTGCGGGCCTGCGGAATCTACAAGTCTATCGGCACCGCCAACCGTTTCTTAACCGCGACCTGCCATGTTTTTTGTCAGTATTTGTGTGGCGTAACGAGTAACACGTGCCCTTCATTGCGGTTATCGAAACAGCGGAAAGATTGCTTCCGCCGGGCTTGCGCGCCCGGATCGCACCGCTGATCGCAAAAGCCGGCACCACTGAGGACGATCGCAGCGAGACCGCAGGGGCACAGCGGCAGGCGCTGATGGCTTTTGCAATCCGCATCGCCTCGGCCGCAATCGCCTTCATTTCCCAGATCGTGCTTGCCCGCCTCATGGGTGAATTCGAATACGGCATCTATGCCTTCGTCTGGGTGATCGTCATCCTGACCGGCAACCTTTCCTGCCTCGGATTTCACACGTCAATCATCCGCTTTCATCATCAGCATATCGCGGCCAGGGAAGCGGCACTGCTGCGCGGACTGAACGCCGCCTCCTGCCTGATCGCATTCTTGACGGCAACGCTCGTCGGCGCCCTGGGCTTTGCCTTTCTGGCTGCATTCGGCAACGACATCGCCTCCTACTACCTCGTTCCGATCGGCATTGCGCTTTTCATCATCCCGATGATCGCGCTCGGCGATATCCTCGATGGCATGGCAAGGGCGCGTGGCTGGACAGTCTCGGCGCTCGCCCCGACCTTCATTCTCAGACCGATCCTCATCCTTGTGTTCATGGCGGCTGCAGAACTCATCAACGCGCCGCATGATGCGACGACGGCAATGGGTGCAGCGCTCGCGGCTGCCTATGTCACCACCCTTGCCCATCTCATCCAGCTCGCCGCGCTGATCCGCAAAGACACAGGCGATACGCCCCGCCACTATCAGCTCGGCACCTGGCTGCGATATTCGCTGCCGCTTTTTCTCGTCGACGGTATCGGCTTCATGCTGACCAATGCCGACGTCGTCGTCGTCGGGCTCTATCTCCCGCCCGATCAGGTCGGCATCTATTTCGCCGCGGCAAAGACGATCGTGCTCGTGCAGTTCGTCTATTTCTCGGTCAAGGCTGCGGCCGCACCCCGCTTCTCCGCCATCATCGCCGCCAAGGACCATGATGCGCTTGCAGGTTTCGCAGTCCAGGCGACGCGCTGGACCTTTTGGCCATCGCTTGTCATCGGCCTTTGCGTGCTTGCGGCCGGCGAGCTGCTTCTGTCGTTGTTCGGTCCGAGTTTCACCGACGGCTACTGGCTGATGGTGATCCTGTTTGCCGGCATCCTGACCAAGGCCTCGATCGGGCCTGCGGAAATTCTTCTCAGCATGGCCGGGCACCAGAAGCTCTGCGTCGGCGTTTATGCCGTCACCCTGATCGCGGCGGTGATCCTCTATTCTGTGATGATCCCGCTATTCGGCTTGACTGGGGCAGCGGTTGCAGCTGCAACTGCGATCATTATCGAATCCCTGCTGCTTCATCTGACAGTCCGCCGCAAGCTCGGCATCACGCTGTCAGCCTTCGCGCGCAAACCCAATGCCGGATCGGGAGCGAATTGACAATGCAGCTCCCTCCCTTCGGCGGCGACATCGGAAATGCAAACGAACTCGTTCAGGAAGGACGGGATCGAGCGGCGCTGCCGGAAGCCGATCTCAGCCTGCCGATCGGCCGGGCCGGACGCGAATTCTCCCTCTATCCGGCAACGCTCGGTTATGAATTGCAGGAAGAACTGGAATTCCTGTCGCACCGGGCGATGGAACCCAACATCTTCTTCTCCGCCCGACTTCTTGCCCCCGCGATGCCACGCGTGGAAGACAAGCAGGTGCGTTTCGCCCTCATCCGCGACGACAACGGCATGCGCTCGCGCCTGCGCCTGCTGATGCCGTTTACGGTTGAACGGCCAGGCTTTTCGGTCGGTGCCTCGATTATCCGAACCTGGGCCAATCCTTTCGGCCCGCTCGGGACGCCGCTTGTCGATGCCGAGGATGCTGCCGAGACGATCGACAACCTGTTCGAAGTTCTATCCCGGCCTGAAGCCAAGCTGCCATCGGTTCTGGTCCTGCCGGATATTCGCCTCACAGGCCGCTTTGCCCAGCTGGCAAAGGCCGTCGCCATCGCCCGCGACCTTCCGGTCGCCACGACCGATACGTTCAAGCGCCCGATGCTGGAGAGTTATCTGGATGGCGACAGCTACCTGAAACAGGCCGTTTCCGCCCACCATGTTCGCGAGATGCGCCGCCAATGGCGCAATCTCGAAAAGCTCGGCCCCCTGACCTATAATATCGCCCGTCAGCCGGAAGAAGTTCGCCTGCGGATGGAAGAATTCCTTCAATTGGAAGCGAAAGGCTGGAAGGGCAGGAAACGCTCGGCGCTGATCAACGATCGCTACCGTGCCGCCTTCGCCCGGGAGGCGATCACCAACCTTGCAGAGATCGATGCGGTGCGTATTCACACCATAGATCTCGATGGCCGCGCCATTGCCTCCATCATCGTTTTTCTGATGGCCGGCGAGGCCTATACCTGGAAGACCGCCTATGACGAGGGCTTCAGTCGCTATTCGCCCGGCAAGCTTTTGATCGTGAAATTGACCGGGTGGCATCTGGACGATGCCAATATCCTGCGCACCGACAGCTGCGCCATACCCGATCATCCGATCATGAGCAGATTCTGGGAACAGCGCGAGGAGATGGGAAGCCTCGTCATCGGCCTCAGCCGCAACGGCGACCGCGACGTCCGGCAGGTCGCAGCCCAGCTGCATCTCTATCGCAACACCCGCAACATCGCCCGGATGCTGCGCGAAAAGATCATGCATCTGGCAGGTCGCGATATCTGAGACAAAAGGGGCCTGCGCTCGCGCAAGCCCCTGGAGATATCGAGGCGACATCGAGCCGGCTAGCGTGACGCAGTCATCCGCAGCATGCGGCAGAGCCGGACGAGTTGTGGATCGTAACCGCCGCCGGAGATATCCACGCAGCGTTTCAACAGCTTCTGCCGTTCGCTAGGCGACATGGCGTTGAAGGCGGCCCGTTGAGGTCCGGTCAATCCGCCTCCGGCGCCACCGCCGCCCGCTCCAGGGCCTGCGCCTGGCCCGGTCCCAGGCGTGCCTCCACCGATACCGACGCCGACATCCACACCGACGCCGGTCGTACCGCCGACACCAAGTCCAAGGGCTGCGGCGATACCACCCGTGCCGCCGACCGTGGCCGTCGTGCGGGCATTGATTCCGTTTGCTGTACTGGCGCCGATCCGTGCATTCACGCCGTCGCGTCCACCGACTGAGGCCGCGACGCCGGCATTCAGCCCGCGTGAACCGCTGACATTGGCACCGGCATTCACGCCGTTTCTCCCACCAACGGAAGCGTTGGCGCTTGCCACGCTGGAGCTTCGGCCAACACCGACGCCGGCATTCGCACCGTTGCGGCCGCCGGCGGATGCGCCCACACCGGCACCACCGGAGCGACCACCGACGCTGGCGCCGGCATTCACACCACCTCGTCCTCCCACTGACGCTCCCACACCGAGACCACCATCGCTGCTTCTGCCGACACTGGCGCTGACGCCCCGGTCACCTCCGATGGATAACCCCTGGGCGTAGACCGGCGCCAGCGCGACCGCCGCGATGCTGGTGGACATCAATGCCGAAACAAATAGTTTTTTCATGACCTTCTCCTCCTTGGGGGCCTGCCCTGCAGAGCCCGCGGAATAGAATTCGTGACGACGATATTTGTTTCAGCAATTTCTAATATATTGATGCGATTATTAACGCTTCATGAGAGTTCCACAAAGCGCTGTGTGTCCCAGGGGAAAGCGGACCGTTGCGGATCACATTTGAAGAAGTTGCGCCTTGCATCCTCGTGGCTGCGCATGGTAAGCGCGTTTCACATCTATCGTGCCCCGTTGGCGGAATTGGTAGACGCGCCTGACTCAAAATCAGGTTCCGAGAGGAGTGCTGGTTCGATTCCGGCACGGGGCACCAGTAGATTTTTTGGCCAGTATTAGCAGCGACGCGAGCGGCCAGCCTTGGCTTCGATCCGACCGGATGCCTTGCCTCAAAACTCTCGATTTTTTGCCCCGTCTACGAATGATGTTCATCGCCCTGCTGAAGCAACTGAACAACGTCGTAGGCTTGATTCCATGACACCAGCTCGACGTCTGGGCCTGTATGCCCAGAAGCATATTCCTCGAAGCACCTTCACGCGACGGCTTGCAGCCTCTGGCATCTCGGTTTTCCGATCTCGCAGCACCTCGCCATGTTCTCACCAATGATTGCTGCAACGGCCATGGTCGCAGATCTGCAAGGCCAGGGTGGAAGCGGGTGAGCGCTTTGTCGCAGGGCACCCCATTCCTTTTCTATCAATAAATGTCCCCAGGTTTTCACAAGGGACATGGCCTGCGCGCATTTCTACACTTTGCGACAGCGCAACTGCGGAGATACCTGTTGCGATACCCGCGATTCTACCTAAATGAATGAATGTCGAGAAACACGGAGAAGAATTGAATGAGCGCCGAATTCGGCCCCTACGTCCAGATGTGCACGCTTGCCCAGCAGATGGCTGTCCAATACCAGAAGGACACCAACCTTGCCTTGGCGCCCCTTCTGAAACATTTCATGGATGAGGTCGAAGTGAACGTCGCCGCCGACACTTTCAATCATTTGGGCTTCATGGAGAAGATCCACGGCCCGGTGGAACTGGGGGCGGAAAAGGCTTCCGATGCGCGACGCAAGGAATTTCTTCAGGCTCTGGCAATCGCCCTTCAGGAGCGCATACATCGGCACTGAACGAGCATCGGCGATCACGACCGCTACTGTTGCCGAGCGATATCGGGCATCTTGAGATCACATGAATTGCGCCTTGGCACAAGTTGACAACCGCAGCTGCAATGCCTGCACGCTCTGCTGCCGCCTGCCCGATATCGATGATCTCGACAAGCCGGCCGACGAATGGTGCAGGCACTGCGTCGCAGGGCAGGGCTGTTCGATCTACGCGGATCGCCCGAAACTCTGTCGCGACTTCCTCTGCCGCTGGATGCTCGACGAGGGGCTGGGTAACGAGTGGGAGCCTTCGAAATCTCATATGATGGTCTATGGTCAGGGTCAGCAGATCACGGTTCTGGCAGATCCGGATCGCCCCGATCTCTGGCGCCATGAGCCGTATATGTCCCAGCTCAAAGGCTGGGCTGTGGACGCCGAGCCGACCGGAGGATATGTGATCGTCTTCTGGCGCGATGAGGTGGTGAAGATTTAAGCCTTGATCGCCGGCGGCGGCTGACACGATGACGCGCGGCTTCAGCGTGGCTTTGCGGCGCAGGCTCCTCCCGCTAGCCTCATGACCGAAGCTTGAGCCGATCACGACAATGTGCCGAAGACAGGCCGCGGCGCCTGTCTGTCCACCGGTTTACAGAGTGGCGGATTGTGCTCTACAGCTTCGGCTCAATTTGGCCCTATCGGCAAATTATCGAACGACAGCGTTCGACCGTGATTTTAAGGAGATGCGCATGGCGCTGGCAGGTTCCACCACGAGATTCAGCAGCGGCGTTGCCTATGCCGGCTTCCTGACTTTTGCCATGGCAGCGACGGTCGGCAGTGCGCTGGGCTTCGAGCATATCGGCGGCTATATCCCCTGCGCACTCTGCCTGCTCGAGCGCGATCCATACTATTTCGGCATTCCGATCGGCATTCTTGCTGTCGGCTCCGCCGCTTTCGGCCTGCCTTCCTGGATCACCCGCTCGCTTCTGATCGTCATCGGCATCATGATGCTGGTTGGAGCCGGCATGGGCGTCTATCACTCGGGCGTCGAATGGGGTTTCTGGCCCGGCCCTTCCGCCTGCGGCGGCAGCACGGCGATTACCACCAATGCCGGCAACCTCTTGGGTGATCTGAACGCCGTCCACGGCCCGTCCTGCGCCGATGCTTCGTTGCGCGTGCTCGGCCTCTCCTTCGCCGGCTGGAACGTCGTTGCCAGCATCTTCCTTGCAGCAGTCGCCTTCATCGGTGCAAAAAAGGCCGCATAAGCGGCCTTCAAGCAAGCGGGCAATCCGGCTGCATCACGGCTGCAGCTCGGTATCCCAGTAGAGATAGTCCATCCAGCTTTCATGCAGATAGTTCGGCGGAAAAAGCCGGCCATTGTTATGCAGGTCCTGCACGCTCGGCGCATAGGGCCTCTGGTGCGGGATCATGCCGGCCTGTTTCGGCAATTTGCTGCCCTTCCTGAGATTGCAGGGGGAACAGGCCGCCACCACATTTTCCCAGGTCGTCTCGCCGCCATGGGCGCGCGGGATGACGTGATCGAAAGTCAGCTCGTCATGCGCGCCGCAATACTGGCATTCGAACTTGTCGCGCAGGAACACATTGAACCGGGTGAAGGCGGGGTTGCGGGTCGGCTGGACATAGGTCTTGAGGCTGACGACGCTCGGCAACCGCATGCTGAAGCTCGGCGAACAGACGGAATGATCGTATTCGGCGATGATGTTCACACGGTCAAGGAAGACCGCCTTGATCGCGTCCTGCCAGGACCACAACGACAAGGGATAGTAACTCAGCGGCCGGTAGTCAGCGTTCAGGACGAGCGCCGGCAAGGCCTGCGGGGAGACTGCAATCGTCAAATGACGCTCCTACCCGATTCGGCATCTATCTCCTCTATATTAGGTCCGTTGTTACAGGATTGTGAAGCCCTATAAATGCAGCGGGAGACTTCCCCGCTTTTATACGATGGGCAAAGCCTCGCGACGCATGGTCGCAGCGTAATAGGCCCAGAAAAGCCGGGCGGCGACGGACCGGTGCGGCGCCCATGCTCCAGCGACTTCGGTGAGCGCCTTTGCAGTTGGCCGCACCTCCATTCCGAAAGCCCGGCCGACGGATGTCTGCAGCGCCACATCGCCGGACGGAAAGATATCTGGATGGCCGGCGCAGAACATCAGATAGACCTCGGCCGTCCACGGACCTATGCCCGGAAGCAGAACAAGCTGCTTGAGAGCCTCTCCGCCCTCGATCGCACAAATCCCGTCGAGATCGATCGCACCGATGAGAACGGCATCGGAGAGTTTTTTCAGCGTCGAGGCTTTGGCGCGCGAGAGGCCGAACGTGGCAATGACCTCGGGTTCGAGCGCCGCATAGGCCTGTGCCGTCACCGGCCCGACCAGCTCGATCCGCCGCCAGATCGCATCCGCGCTGGCCCGCGACACCATTTGAGAGACGATGATCGAAGCGAGACCGGCAAAACCGGGCGTGGAGAGCCTGAGCGGCAGCGGCCCGGCTATATCGGCGATCGGAATGAGGCGCGGATCGAGTTGCAGGAGTTGCTGCAGCCCGGCTTGTATGTCGGCGTCATTGCGGATGATGCTGAATTGGTTTTCGCCCATTGCACGTTCATGCTTGTGTTTGGATCCTCGGGTCAAGCCCGAGTGTGACCACGGAGAGATTTGCCGCCAATGCGTCCGAAGAAACGTTTCGGTAAGCCCCAAGAGCGGTTATTTGCTACAATCTTCACCACAAGCCCGTCATCCTCGGGCCTGCCCTGAGGATCCAGACACAAGCAAACCCGCCCGCAAGAAAACAATGCCGAACTCCCAGCAAGAAAAGCCCATATTCCGTTTCGCGCCAAGCCCGAATGGCTTTCTCCATCTCGGTCATGCGCTTTCGGCATTCCTGAACCACGACATGGCTAAAAATGCCCGCGGACGGTTTCTCCTGCGTATCGAAGACATCGACTTGTCGCGCTGTACACCCGAATTCGAGAATATGATCTACCGCGACCTGTGCTGGCTCGGCCTCGACTGGGAAAAACCCGTCCGCCGCCAGTCGGAACATTTCGACGCCTACCGGGACGCGCTCGACCGGCTGCGGGAGATGGGGCTCGTCTATCCCGCCTTCCTCACCCGTGGCGAGGTAAAGGCTTGCGTGGCAGCGCATGAAGCCAACGGAATAATCTGGCCGCGCGATCCGGATGGATCACCGCTCTATCCGGATGACGACAGGAAACGCGGCCAGTCGGAACGGGCCGATCTCATCGCGCGCGGCGTGAAACATGCGTGGCGGCTGGATGTGGCAAAAGCGATTGCATTGATCGGAAAAACGTTGACATGGAAGGAAACCGGCAACGGCCATTCGGGGATGATCACGGCCGATCCGGCAATCTGGGGCGATGTCGTCTTGTCACGCTCGGATGCGCCGTCGAGCTATCACCTGTCCGTCGTGGTAGACGATGCGTTGCAGGACATCACCCATGTCGTTCGCGGACAGGACCTCTACGCCGCAACCGCCATTCATCGACTGCTGCAGGAACTGCTCGACCTGCCCGAACCGGTCTATCACCACCACCGGCTGATCCTCGGCGATGACGGCCAGAAGCTTTCGAAAAGTCAGGGCTCAACCGGAATTGCGGCTCTTCGCGACGAGGGCCTCCGGCCCGATGATATTCGCCGGCTCGTCGGGCTGTGAACGATTTGCACGCTTGGCCTTGCGCTTCTTGTTCACCTGATTGACCACCGAATAGACCTTGTATTTGAGGATCGCGGCATTGAGCTCGGCCCCCAGCATGAAGATCACGCCGACCATGTAGAGAAAGACCAGCACGATCATGATCGACGCAAGGCCCGCATAGGTGGCGGCGTAATTTGCAAAGGTCGACAGATAGGCGGCAAAACCGAAACCGAAGATCGTCCAGATGACGATGGTCAGCACCACGCCCGGCAGCACGTCAATGATCCGGCGATCTCCCGCCGGCAGCCATTTATGCGAGAAGAGCAGCCCGATCATCAGAAGCAGGCCGGTGCCGACGAGGCCCCAGTTGGCAAGCGCGTTGAGGTCGCTCATCAGCCAGGGGAATTTGGTCTCCGCAAATCGCTGCGCCATCGGCACGGCCAGAAGCACGATGCTGATGACGGCAAAGATGACCACCGCGACGATGACGTAGCCAAGGCTTGCGAGACGCGTCACATACCACGCCCGCGTTTCCGTCACCCGGTAGGCGCGGTTGAGCGAGATGCGTAGCGCCTCGACGCCGTTGGAAGCGAAATAGGCGGCCGCCAGCACCGAGAGCGTCAGCAACCCGCCGCGTGGCATGTCGATCACCCGCTGGATTTCAGACGCGATCGGATTGGCGATATCGGCCGGCCAGGCGTCGAACATCAGATGGATGGCCGTTTCGGAAAATCCACCGGCGCCGAGAAAGCCCGCGAGCGCCGTGCCGAAGATCAGGAAGGGGAAAAGCGCCAGAAGCCCGGAAAGCGCCACGTGGCTGGCCATGGCCCAGCCGTCATCCTCCGAGAAATGCCAATAGGCGTCCCAGAGAACCTTGAAGGCCAATCGGTGCCATCGCGGCCGGCGTATTTCTTCCTGCAAGGTCCGCTCCGTTGTGACTTCGATCGAAATATGGGAGGTACACCGCCACTTGTACAGATGAGCGCCGAGGAAGTATCCCTGAATGACTGCGACAAGAACGATCATCGTGACCGGCTGTTCCTCTGGCATCGGCGCTTATGCGGCAAGGGCGCTGAAGGCCGATGGCTGGCGGGTTTTCGCAACCGTGCGCCGGCAGGAGGATCTTGCGCTTCTGGAGGCCGATGGCATCGAGGCGCTGATCCTTGATTATACGAAACAGGACACGATCGATGATCTGGTGAAAACCGTTGTCGAGCGCACCGGCGGGCGGATCGATGCGCTGTTCAACAACGGCGCCTATGGCCAGCCCGGCGCGGTGGAGGATCTGGCGACGGATGTGCTGCGCGTCCAATTCGAGACCAATTTTTTCGGCTGGCACGAGCTGACGCGGCAGATCATTCCCTTCATGCGCGCGCAAGGGCGAGGTCGCATCGTCAACTGCTCGTCGATCCTCGGCATTCTGCCCTATCGCTACCGCGGCGCGTATACGGCCTCGAAATATGCACTGGAGGGGCTGACGCTGACCCTGCGCATGGAGCTTGCCGGCAGTGGCATCGAGGTGAGCCTGATCGAACCCGGCCCGATCGCCACCCGCTTCACCGCCAATGCGCTTGCCAAGATCAGCGAGAACATCAACGTCGAAAACTCGGCCCATGCCGCCGATTATGCGCGCCAGCTGCAACGTCTCGATGGAAACGGCCCCGTCAACCGCCACAAGCTTGGTCCCGAAGCTGTTTACAAGGTGCTCGATCATGCCTTGAACGCGCCTCGTCCAAAGCCGCATTATCTGGTAACCAGACCTGCAAAGCAGGGTGCGTTGCTGAAAAGACTGCTGCCGGCCTCGCTCTTCTATGCGCTGATGCGCCGTATCGACTGACAACTGACGGGAGGCAGGACATGTCGAGCTTCACCACCATTTTGACCCTGATCGTGATGGGCCTTGTCGTGCTTGTCCTGATCCGCGGGCTGTTCAACATGCTAAAGGGCACCAATGCCAACCGCTCCAACAAGCTGATGCAGCTACGCGTCATCCTGCAGGCGGTAGCGATTGCGCTGATCATGCTGACGCTTTGGATCACCGGCGGCGGTCGCCCGAGCTAAGGAAACCCGAGCCATGGTAAAACTCAACAAGATCTACACCCGCACCGGCGACAACGGTACGACCGGCCTCGTCTCCGGCCCGCGCCGCGAAAAATTCGACCTGCGGGTGGAGGCTTACGGGACGGTGGACGAGACCAATTCGGCGATCGGCCTCGCCCGGCTTCATACCGTAGGTCTTGACGAACTCGACGTGATGCTTGTCCGCATCCAGAACGATCTCTTCGATCTCGGATCGGACCTCGCGACACCGGATACTGGCGAGAAGCTGGATTACGAACCGCTGCGCATCATCGAGGCCCAGGCAGAACGGCTGGAACGGGAAATCGATGCCCTGAACGGCGAGCTCGATCCGCTGAAATCCTTCGTGCTGCCCGGCGGCACGGCGGCGGCGGCACATCTGCACATGGCGCGAACCATAGCAAGACGCGGCGAACGGCTGATGGTGGAACTGTCACGGCAGGAAAAGGTCGGTGCGGCAGCGCTGAAATACATCAACCGGCTCTCGGATTTTCTGTTCGTCGCGGCGCGCTTTGCAAATGACCGCGGACAGGCTGATATTTTATGGGTTCCAGGCAAACACCGCTGAGCGCCGGCATCAGGAGATAGTGCATGTTCGTCCCGCTGCATGACACGAACGAACTGAAATATATCCGCATCCAGTATGTCACGATCAGCCTGATTGCGCTGAACGTGCTGGCATGGCTGTTCACCACATTCGCGCCGGTGGAACAGGTCGAACGCGCCTCGTTGGGCCTGGGTTTCATCCCTGCCCTGATCTTCGACCATGCCGTGCTCGACCCGTCGCTGGTGATCGTGCCGGAAGACATGACGTTTCTCACCTACGCCTTCCTGCATATCGACTTTTGGCACCTGGCCCCCAACATGCTTTTCCTCTGGGTCTTTGGAGACAATGTCGAAGATGCGCTCGGTCATTTCCGCTTCCTGATCTTCTATCTCCTCTGCGCCGCAGCCGGGGCCGCGTTGCACGGTTTCGTCACGCCGCAATCAGAAGGTCCGCTGATCGGTGCGTCGGGTGCAATTTCCGGCGTGGTCGCCGCCTATTTCCTGCTGCATCCTCGGGTGCGCGTCTGGGTGCTGGTCCTGTTTCGTATCCCCCTGCCGCTTCCGGCCTTCATTCCGCTGGCGCTGTGGATCGCCCAGCAATTCGTCATGCTGGCGCTGAACATGGATGATGCGGTCTCCTGGGGCGCCCATGTTGGCGGCATCATTGCAGGCGCCTTGCTGGTCCTCGTCATGCGCCGTCCCGGCGTTCCGCTTTTCGACCGGCGGATCGTCACGCCGCGCGCCGTGCATCACAAATCAAGCGTTCCGCAGATACCCGCGCGCGTCGAATAGGGATATGAGAAATGCGCAAGTGTCGGCATGGAAACGGCGTTGTATTCGGGTGAAAAATGCGTATCCATGTCGCCCACTGACACATGAGGAGATGGCAAATGTCGCAATTTGCCGTCGGAGATAGTCAAGGAAGGACCGCATGAAGATCCTGGTGCCTGTAAAGCGAGTTGTCGATTACAACGTGAAGATCCGCGTAAAACCGGATGGCACGGGCGTTGAACTCGCCAACGTGAAGATGTCGATGAACCCGTTTGACGAAATCTCGGTCGAAGAGGCGTTGCGGCTGAAGGAAGCAGGCAAGGCAGAAGAAGTGATAGTCGTGTCGATCGGCCCGGCCAAGGCGGAAGAAACACTGCGCACCGCGCTCGCCATGGGCGCCGACCGCGCCATTCTGGTCGAGACCGACGATCTGGTCGAGCCGCTCGCCGTCGCCAAGATCCTCAAGGGTGTCGTTGATGCGGAAGCTCCAGGCCTGATCATCGTCGGCAAGCAGGCGATCGATGATGATTCGAACCAGACCGGCCAGATGCTCGCAGCCCTGCTCGGCTCAGCACAGGCGACCTTTGCCTCGAAGATCGAAGTGTCCGGCGACAAGGCGACCGTGACCCGCGAAGTCGATGGCGGTTCGCAGACGATCGAAGTCAAACTTCCGGCTGTCGTCACCACCGACCTGCGCCTCAACGAGCCGCGTTATGCCTCGCTGCCGAACATCATGAAGGCGAAGAAGAAGCCGCTCGACAAGAAGG